>RFGF01000023.1 GCA_003695915.1 Nitrospirota bacterium | reverse complement strand
GCACGATGACCAGATACGCCCAGCCCAGGGCGGGGATCAGCAACGTCGTCATGTCAATCTACCAGTATTGCCGGGGGCACGTGGCCCTCGGCTTCGCCCGCGGCGTCCGCGTCGCCGCATGGTGCGCCCGCTTCACGGTCAAGGCGGCCTCCCGCATCAGCCGAGTCCACCCGCTTCGTATTGACCTGGAGGCGTTCCCGATACCGCAGCCAGGCCCAGACCCGCCGGTAGCCCCAGAAGGGATGAACCCCCGTGATCGGGCGGATCCGCGCCAGGAGCGCCTCATCGGAGGGATTCGGCCCCGCCGCCAGAGCCGGGCGCTCCTGCCGCACCGCATAGTAGCCACTGCGACTGAGCCCGACCAGTCGGCAGGCACCCGCGACCGACCACCCCGCCTCGCGCAACGCGTCCACCAGCCTCACGGCCTCCCGACCAGCTCGTCCGTTTTTTTAACAGCTCGATGGCCACAGCCTGCTTGCCGATGACCGCTGGAGCTGCTCGATCTCTCGCGTCAGCGCCTCCTCACTGGCGGGGAGCCCGTTGGTCAAAGCCCGCTTGCCCCCTTCCAGGAAGCGATCCCGCCACTGGTCGTACTGGGTCTGGGCAATCTGATGCTCCCGACAGATCTCAGCGACCGGCTTGGTCCCCTTGATCCCTTCCAAGACAATGGCCAGTTTTTCCTCTGCCGTCCAGGTGCGCCCCTTCATCTGGACACCTCCCTCGTTGAGTGTGGTGACTCCTTACCACCCACTCTCAAAAGTGTCCACTCTCTCAGTGGAGCAATATACGTTTCTGCATGCCACATCTTCTAGCCACATAGGCAACTTTGGCGATGTGTCCGTAAAATCAGGGGAAGACCAGGACATTGGGAACTCTACGAAGGTAAGAAACCAGTAAGTCACAATAAAATGTTCGAAGAATCTTCTGGTCACCTTTGATAACTTGAGCCAGAGGAGGAACACCGATTGCTCGAAGCAGCGGGAGAACCGTCGAAAAGTGTCATTCTTCCCATCAGTCACACCGAGTTGCGCGTGAAATCAGAAATGTTTACGCTACAAAAGACAGCTACTGATTTCCAACGTGTCATCCTGACAGTTTACGCCGGATATACTACTAAGAACGTTAGAAGTTGGACCATACTGCTCGACAGCGTTACCTTAGAAATGCTGAAACGCTTGCACAGTTAGCGGAACTCACATAGCATGCGGGTCTTCCGACGACGAGATAATGAGCATTGGCGGTCCATTGGCAAAACTCTGGAGCTCACAACCAAGCGCGCTGGACTGACAGATCTTGGACCTTGGATTTCACATCTTATGTCATACGTTCGCATCACGATTAGTCATGTCCGGCATTGATCTTCGAACTGTGATGGAATAAGGTGGGAAGAAAGATGTTTCTATGGTTCGACGATAGAGTCACTTAAGCCCAAAGCCTGTATAACGGCGATCAATAAGTGAGATTCGTTATCCCAACATGTTTTCACAACACTCAAATCGCACATCATGATACAGAATCATAACTTGTTGATAATTAAGCGTGCCGAAGTGGCGGAATTGGCAGACGCACCAGATTCAGGGTCTGGCGCCCCTCGGGGGTGTGCGGGTTCGACTCCCGCCTTCGGCACCATTATTGGGCGCCTTTCTCGAAGAATTACTGCTCGACTCCTTTTTTAAGGATCGGTTCTCCACCAGCGATAGAGGCCAAAGCCGATCAATCCGGATCCTAACAATACCAGGCTCGACGGTTCAGGTATCGCGCTGACGGTAAGTGCTCCATCAACCGGGGAGGAGGGATCCTGAGAAAAGACGAATAGACCATCCTTATCCGAGAGAGCAACGTCGTTAAGATCAAGAACGGTATGACCGGAATCTATAGCCGTAAAGGTTACGGAAGCAAAGGGCTGTGTGCTATCATTCCCGACGCCGTCTCCTAATGCTGTAAAATTGACATCCGGGGACAAGATATCGTTTTCTACAATCGTGACGGTTCCGCCAGTAAAAAATCCCCCTAGGCTGACGATTATCGCGGAAAGCATTGACGAGTCGTAATCCAGGTCGAATTCCACCCGTTGGATCGTCGGTCCAGACGGATCGAGATTGCTTATAACCACATCGACCGTAAAAGTATCGCCTTGGTTGACTGTCAAAGCACTTTGAATGCCGGCTGTTAGAGGATCGACATCGATGGAGACAATCGGATCGGCCCAGGCAACGGTTCCCCATTCTAATAGCGCAAAAAGCATCGCTCCACCTATCATTGCTCGGCGCATAGCTCCCTCCTTGTTTTGACCATGAGTCATTATAGGCCACCCCTTCGCCCTTTCAGTTTTGGGCATGATCGAGTCCAGCATGAATTTGATTGCGTTCTTTGCCTAGAAAAACGAGAGAGGCATTACGCAACGACTGAATAAGGGCTGCCGATCAAAAAAGAGGAATACTAAAAGGGATATGAAAACACGAGGATAAGCGGATTAAAAGAGATGGTTGGACAAATAAAATTAAAGCAATAAATCAAAACAAGAAATCAATGAAGCTGCATTCTAGGCAAAATTTAGGGAACAAGTAAACACTAAATATTGAAATTTTTGTCTTGTATATGGGCCAAGGTTTTTAATGCACCAAGGTTTTGATAGATTTTAGATAATCGAACAGGACAAAGGCCGGAATCCTATTCGCATTTTTCCATAAATTTTGATAAGGTGTGATGAGCAGGCATGATGCTGAAATCATACGCTGACAAAACATCGAATTGATGATGAACAATTGCCACACAGTTCAATCTTTCACACATAGAGAGATGCCATGATGCCACACAAATTTCCACAAACAGAACAATTCCACTTTAGCTTTGTGTTCTTGGGAATCCTTCTCGTTTTCCAGGCGTTGCCCGCGTGGGCTGAAGAGCCAATCGATGGATTTCGGGGACTAAAATTCGGCATGACGAGAGCAGAGGTCGAGGCTTTGGATTTTTGTTCTTCCTCAATGGAATGCTTGTATGAACTAGTTGGAAAGAATCGCTATATCTATCCTCAGTACCGACGAGAGACCGCTAGGGCATCCAACGGCTCGGATACATCTGCAGAGCAACGCGAGCGGGTCTCGAGAATCATTATTGAATTCGGCCGATACACGGATGATTGGTACAACGATCTACGAAGAATGCTCGGGCAAGCATACCAGCTCACACGCGATTTCGACGAGGCTACATGGAATGCCTTTGCCAATGAAAAAATTCCAGAAATCGTGACCAGTTATGCACAAGGTCAAGTGCTGTTGACCGTGACCCGCCGAAAATATGGCAATCTCGTTATTCACGTGGTTTACCAGGACCAGACTGCCGCCAAGCAAAAAAGAGAATTAGAGGCCGCCCCCGTCGCCGTGCCGTAGTTCTGCATGCAGTGATTGAAAGTGAGCGGAGTTGACAATCGGCCACCACAATCTATCCGAGCGCCCCGAACTTTGCCGATTCCGTCGCCTTCAAAGAACCATCATGGCTGATTCGATCTGGTTTATCTTGATGTTCGGCAGTCCAGTCTGATCGATTTTAGCTATAGGAACTACAAGCAGGATAAATGCCGCTGCCATGGCAGACGGACGCGCGATCTCCGCTTGCCAACCCACACTCGAGTCAGAATAGGAGAAGCAGCCTTCTCTTGTTGGGAAAGGTCAGACGATGGCTGGATGCCACTGAGCTTCTGAGGCAGCCAAAATTCGCTTGTCGATCAATCGAGCCTTTCTTTTGTCGTCCATACCTCTAGCGCTTATCTCCGCGCTTCTTACTCGATCAAAGAAGCATATTAAAAATCTCGATAGCTCGCTCCCAGTGCACGCTTTGGGGGTTTTTGAGATCGGGATCGATTACCTTAAAGGTTTTGGCAAGACTGATCGTAATGGCCCCGACAATGCGCGGAAGGCGCTCCTTAACCTCCTCGCTGTAAGCCAAATCCAAAGGAGGAAGCTGAGCAAGTGTTTCCAAGATCGGCGATAATTCTAGTTCCACATCCAGCGCCTTAAAGGCGTGCATGGATTCCTGCAACCCTTTGGTGATCGGCAAGTCGAAGACCTGAATTATATCCCGTTGATTGGCTTTGGCCGATGCTTCGCCCATAAGCAGAAGATCATGCAGTTTGGCATTGACAAATTCGCTCAGGCGTTTCAAATCGGCTTTGTCGACATCTAAATTCGCAGTCAAGCGAAACAGTTTTTCAAATTGCGAGATGCCGATGATCATAGTGACCTCCCGGTTCCAAATGATTGAACACGCGAATGAGTGCTAGCTGACCCTGTACTCTACCGAAAAAAGGTCGGTTAGTGAAAGAGAAGCGAGGATTAATCTTGTAAGAGAGCTACTGTTTAGGGGTTTCCGTTGCTCGAATATTGCGCGTGAGAATTTGAGAAAATTTCATTCTAGCACTAGCAATCCTTGCACACACCGAACGTGTTTTGCATGTAGCAGCTATGGCAAGAAAATGCCAAAGATCTTGAAAAAAGACGACCGAACTTATCTTGCTCGTAACAACGATTCTGAGCAAGGATTGTGATCTATGGCGAAATACTCGACAAATTTTACTGACGGCTTTCGTTCGGCTCGGCTTACTGTGCTAGTGCGTAAGCTACAAGCCAACCCAAGAGAAGTAAGGGAATTTCCATAAGAAGCACCTCCGTCACGTTGCAACGAATAAACGATTGAATTGTCATTTTGTTTTCATTGCCTTTCTCCTATTGAGCATATTGAGCAAAATTAATACCACAAGCTGGTTCAAGCTCGACAAAAGAAAATCAAGGATTTTGCTGAGTTTGGAACATCCGTCTGAACCGTATTTGGCAGTAGACGCAAAAATGTGCAACCTTTATTGAGTGGTCTGCGCGAAATTGTGCATTTTCAATCAAAACCTGGGTCGCAAACGGTCTACGCAATCGACTCGAATCTCAACACTCTTGCCTATCCTCCGAGGATCTTGGCTGGATTAGAGCTGGATTAGAAGTATCGAGAATCGAAGGGATAACAAGAAAGTGTAGAGTTCAAGACGGGATATCGAGAGAGGGATATTCCTCATTCACAGAGGCGCAATATCGTTGCGTGCCTTTTCATCACATTGTGGATTCAGATCGCCCAAACCGAGAATTCAGCCACCATGATCTATTTCGGCCGCTTTCTTCAACCGACGATCTAGAGCGAAGCGCGTGATATTCAACAATTTTGCTGCCCGGCTTTTATTGAAATCAGCGAGTCGGACTGTTTCTTCAATAATGGCCTGTTCAATATCTTCCAATGTGTGCTTCCCTAGAACCATTTCTATGCGTAAACGCGGATGCTGTTCGCTGGTCAAGGCTGTAACGGGTAATTGTTGTGCCTCATGAAGCTCGTGCGGCAAATCACTGGCCGTCAGGACTTTTCCTTTGCAAAAAATGACCCCGCGTTCGATGATATTGTGCAATTCACGAATGTTACCAGGATAGGAATAACGTTCGAGCAAGGCACGGGCTTCTGCATCGATATCTCGAACGTCTTTGCGAAACTCTGTGCTGTGCCGAATCAACGCTTGTATCGCAAGAGGCAGGATATCTTCAGCGCGTTCTCGAAGCGGGGGTAATTCTAATGTGACCACGTTGAGGCGGTAAAACAAATCTTCCCGAAAACGACCCTGCGCGACTTCCCGTCGGAGATCGCGATTGGTGGCGGCAATAAGCCGGAATTCCACCTCGATTTCATCGCGCCCTCCTAACCGTTTCAAAGACCGTTCTTGCAAGACCCGGAGCAACTTGGCCTGCATCGCGAGATTGAGATCGCCGATTTCATCCAGGAATAAGGTGCCTCCTTCTGCTTGTTCACACAGTCCGGGTTTGCGCTCATAGGCTCCGGTAAAGGCCCCCCGTTCATAGCCAAATAATTCACTTTCAAACAACTCTTGAGGAATTGCGGTACAATTGACCCCCACAAAGGGACTCCCTTGCCGAGGACTATTATGATGCAGCACACGGGCAATAAATTCTTTGCCTGTGCCCGTTTCGCCTTGCAGCAAAACCGTGGTTTTTGCATTGCGGGCGAGTTCTTGAATGTGAGCAACAAGCATGCGCATTTTGGGGCTTTCAGCGACAAGAGCGCTCAAGGCATATTGGCCGGCTGCCTGCTGTGTCTCGAGCTGGACCCTTCGTTGCAGCTTCAAAAACTCCATGGCCCGATTCACGACCGGATCGAGAGATGACAAATCCACGCTTTTGATGAGAAAGTCATACGCTCCCAGTTTCATCGCTTCGACCGCCACCTCGACCGTTCCATATGCCGTGAGCATGATCGTTAAGGCCTGAGGCGCTTTCGGGCACAGGCGCTTGAGGGTTTCGAGACCATCCATCCCGGGCATCTTCAAATCGAGAAAGATGATATCGGGGATCTCGTGATCCAGAGCTTCTAAGAGTGCTTCACCTGAATCGAATGTCCGAACAGTATGTTGAGACCGCCCAAGACGTCGCGCAATCGAAGTCCGAACAGCGTCGTCGTCGGTGACAAATATGATTGCTCGCATCGCTACACCGGAACCAATTGGGGTTGAGGGACCAATGGCAACCAAACGGTCATGATGGTGCCAACTCCTATCTCGCTGCGAATATGGATTTCTCCACCATGGGCTTCAATGATATTGCGGCTTATCGCCAAACCTAAGCCTGTTCCCCTTCTCTTGCCGGATGTAAAAAATGGCTCGAAAATTCTAGGCAGATCCGCTGGGGAAATACCCTTGCCTGTATCTTCGATCTCAATGAGCGCCCCTTCTCGTTCCCCGTGAGATTCACCTTTCACCCGAATGGCAATGCGTCCGCCATCGGGCACGGCATCGATCGCATTATGAATGGCATTCAGCAACACTTGTTTCAGCTGATCGCGATCAGCCTGAATCGGTGGACTATGGGGGTCGACGGTCAATTCCATGTGCAGAACTTTCTGCACAATCAGGTCCTTAAGAATAGCAATGGTTTCTTCAATGAGCTCGGAAAGGGAAATCGGCGTGCATGTCAGCTCTCGCGGTCGGGCGTATTCGACGATTTGACTGACAATGCGATCCAATCGTTGTGTTTCCCTGAGAATGATTTGTAAATCAGGGAGGCGTGGATCGTTCTCAGGCATGTCTTCGATCAGAAGAGAAGCGGTCGATCCGATGCCGACCAATGGATTCCGAATTTCATGAGCAATGCCGGCCGCAACTTGTCCAAGCGTCACCAGCCGCTCTGCCCGACTTAATTGCGCTCGCATCTGCTCCAATGCGGTGATATCGACATTGAATCCCTGATAACAAATCGTTTGACCATCTTCTCCTTTGAGCGGAACGGCCTTACAGAGTATTTGGCGAATTGTTCCATTGGGCGTGAGGAGCCGAAATACTCGTTCAAATGTTTCGCTGCGTTCGTATGCAGCTCGAAACGCTTCACAAACAGCGGATCGATCATCGGGATGAATTGCCTCCCAAAACCGCTCTGGATCCCGCTGTTCCTCAGGGTTCCATCCTGCCAGTCTCCAGTTTTGACCATTACAAAAAACCAGGCGCATGCCTTCGGTCGTAAAAATTCCAATGGGTGCATGATCGACAATGGCCCGGTACTTTGCTTCCGAAGCTGCCAAATTTGCATTGGCGATTCGCAATTCCTGTTCCGAACGCTGAATCTGTTGGACATAAGCGCGGAGCTGTTGATTCATGGCATCCATGACCCGCGTCAGTTCACCGATTTCGTCTCGTCGATGAAAGATCGGGACAGTGGGGATCACTCCTTGATCAGCATGGCTAAATGCTTGCGCTAAAGCCGTGAGCGGACCGGTAATAGACCGCGCAATAAAATGCAGCGGAACCATCATGAGAACCAGCGCCACAGCTCCGCCGCCGATGACCACGCTCATGAGCAGCGTGCGATCGTGCGCGCTGCTTTCCATGGCATTCCGTAAAAGCTCCATCTCCCGTCGATCAAAGTTGGCCATTTCTTCGCGGATTCGAGACATGAGATTCCGACCGCGACCTTGCTCAATGTAATGGAGCGCCTTTTGTGGATTGCCGGCTTTGACGCTTTCGATCAGCTCATCTTTTTCGCGAATCAAGGTCTCCACCAGACGCTGCACGCGATCGACCAAGATCTTTTGCGCCTCGACATCAAGAACCATTCGCCTCAGCATGGATCCCACTGACAGCACCCGAGCTTTGGCTGCATGATAGGGCTGCAGGAATTGTGGTTCTCTAGTCAAGACAAAGCCACGGAATCCAGTTTCCAAGTCAACGATAAGCTTCATATATTCCGCCGCGGCCGTTTGAACGTGGTAAATATGATTGAGCCGATCTTCGTCATACGAAAAGGTATTCACGCTACGAAAAGTCACCAGGCTCACAAGAAGTAAGGCCAACATAGGAATAGCGGAGATTAAAAAGAGTTTCCGCTCGATTGGCACATCAGAAAAATTGGTCAAGATCTTCATAACCGCCTTCATTGCCATGGTTTTTCTGAATCACACCATACAAGAGGGCTCTCATTATCAAACGGCTCTGATAATAAACTTAAGCTGAGCTTATACACAAAAATCAAACAGCAAAACGCTTGCCAAGTCGAGAAGTGATCCTTCCTGTTGAAATTGCTGAACTTGAACAAGGCGTATTGGATGGCCTTTCTCATCATTGAGCACTTTTGCACAAATCAACACAAGCGCTTTCGCACATATCGAAGCCGTCGATTTCCTATGGACTCGAAATCTGCTCGCCCTGTCTCCGAGAATCGGGAGTTGCAATTCGCCTTCCAATTTCTTGCTTCCATCGTGCCGTTCTCGCCTGCAAGGCCTCCCCTCTTATCGATAACGCAGATGTTACCGTTTTCCTTCTCAAAAAAGAGGAACCATGGATCGGTCATTCTATGCCCTTGGAATCTCGCTTTCCGCGAGCACGCTCGCACTAGGGGAGCCTAGATTTTGGTCGATTCACTACTGAAGCAATGGGAAGAAAATGTAGGAAAAGTTCGACCGATATCGACATGATCGATAGAGGTTCTGCGCAGGCCACGGAATACTGATCGCAGTTATGGTGAGGTATGGTCAGTTATCTAGTTATGATGGTGGGCAGCATCACGCACAAGAGCGCGAACTGAATGAAACAACGGGGCACCCTGTTGGAACAGACGAGCGGGTCGTTTGTCCTTGGCGATCAGATAAGCCTTCTGCGCCTTCATCTAGGGATAGACTCGAATGGTAGCTGGTTTTACACGACTCAAGAGGTTTTAACCCTTAACGGCTTACAAAGCCTGTATTCGTTTACGCGAGATAAAGCAAGCGCGCTCATCGTCATTCTTATGCTCCCTCGGCGAGGGAGCCTTTGCTCGGAGAAACCATTGAGACATTTATGAGACATTCACAAGCAAGCATGCCTTCGCAAGAGGTTTTTTACAAACGAGAAACGGCAGCCCAAGTGAGGAGAAGAATCAATGTAAAAGTTTCCATTGCGATACCTCCTTTTCCTAACTTTGATTAAAGCTTTTCTTGTTTGCTCGATTAAGTAATTAGCAAACAACATGCCATGGATAAGTATTTAAATAATCCTATAAAATCAATGGCTTGCAAGCTTCGCCTCCCTGTAAAACAAGCAAATTTATTATATGAGAATGTGCAAATTGTGCGAAAACGCTCAACACCCTTCGATCAGGTCGACATGTTTTTTGAGCCCACTAAAACATGAAGCATTAAGGGATAGGTAAAGTCCATAGTGTGCGGATCCTGAAGGGTTCGGCTCTAGTTCAAGGGAGCTTAGTATTCTGCCCGAGTTGCCGTCGATCTCACCCAACCGACAAGAAGTTACCCGGAGAAACTGCTGGTCTCTGCGATTTTCCAGCTGCTAGAACCCAATCGGATTACGAGCTCGCCCGTATTTGTCTTGGTCGCAGGATGGACTTCGTCAATGCTTGCATAGCCGTCCGATCCGCTAGACAGGTCTTTGATGCACATACCCACTGAAGTAAGGGGACAGCACTAAAGATCGTTCACTTTTTATTTTTTATTTTTATAGAAGAGCAATTTACCATTATTGTCCTTGTTCTTTTTCGCTCATCTCGTGCCGTGCCATTTCGCACTTTCCTGAAATAGGTGCGCGTCTGTTTTTTTCTGCGGTACCGATTTTCACGGCGTTTTGCGAATTTTACTGAGCAACAACCAAGGACAAAAATGGCAAAGTCTTTGCATTCATCAACTTGGTAATTTGATGTGAACCTAAACTCGCGTGCAGAGGAATATCATCGCGATCATGCCAACAAGCTGCAACGACGACGATTTATGAAATTCCACTATTTCAAAGATTTTAATTTTTGGGAAAATTTTCAAGATCTTCATACGAATGTCCGCGGTGACGTGCTTGCTGGGATAACGGTAGCCATGGTGGTTCTCCCCATGGCCTTAGCCTTTGGGGTGGCATCCGGACTCGGGGCTATTGCTGGCATGTGGTCGGCCATTGCTGCGGGCCTCTTTGCAGGTCCCCTGAGTGGCTCCCCATGGTCGGTCGGCGGTCCCACAGGTCCCATGACAATCCAGGTTCTGACGATTCTCCAAACTCACCAACTCCCCGACGGATCGCCCGATGTGATCTTTGTCTTTACGACTATTGCTCTGGCTGGAGTTATTTTAATAGCCATTGGATTTTTTAAGCTGGGGGAATTCATCAAGTTTACTCCCTACTCTGTGATCGCTGGGTTTATGACGGGATTAGGATTGCTGTATATGTTGTTACAGTTGAATCCTTTTTGGGGGCTTCCTGGAGCCAAAAGCATCATGGCCGCAGTGACTGGCATTCCCTCAGCGATCCCCCAAATCAATGTAGCGGCTCTTGCCATCGGCATTGTGACCTTGGCCCTCGTCCTCATTTGGCCAAAAATTTCGCCGGTTCCATGGTTGCCAGGCCCGCTGATTGCCTTGGTGACGAGCACCCTGCTTGCATGGCTGTTGGGGCTCGATATTCCCAAAATCGGTGAAGTGCCGACGGGCTTGCCTGATTTTCATGTCCCGCATATTGACCTCATCAAAGACGCGTTTGTTCCGGCATCGGTGCTTGCTGGCCTTTGTATCTTCGATAGCTTGCTCACCTGTTTAATCGTCGATAACATGACCGGCACTCATCATAACAGCAATCGAGAATTGGTAGCCCAGGGTACAGCTAATTTGTTTTCCGGTTTCGTTGGGGGCTTAGGAGGAGCCACCAATACGATGCCATGTGTGGTCAGTATTCAAAGCGGTGCGAAAACACGGTTGGCCGCGATCACGATGGGCATAATTTTGTTGTCCTTGGTGCTGGGCCTCGGACCGTTGGCTTCTGCGATCCCCCTCTCAGCCTTGGCTGGCATCCTCCTCAAAGCGGGTTACGATATTTTGGATATGCGCGTACTCCCGGTCGTGCGTGAATTACCGAAGTCCGACAAGATCGTCTTTGTCATTGTGGTCTTTATGACGGTGTTCTGGAATCTGCTCTCAGCTATGGCGTTGGGATTGGCCTTAGCGTATTTCCGCTTCGTCAAAGACAGCGCGGATCGCTATAAGAAAGAATTGGAAGAACGGGACGCAATGGTGCGTCAGGAAGAAGACGACCTTATCTTTACCCTCGCTCGAGAACGATTGCGAAAATTGTTAGCGCAAGGCGCCCGGCCATTGGACGAGATCGGAAACCTCGAACAACAAATCCGCGACCGGATCCTCATCGTTCGCCCTCATGGACCACTCTTTTTCGGGGCCATCGATTGGCTCAACGAAACCGTCGAACGGCTCAAAGGCAAGGACGTCCTCATAATTCGGTGTGCGTGGTTGGATGAATTGGATCTTTCAGGCGCGTATGCGCTGGGCGACCTCATCGAAGCTGCCAACCGCCAAAACGTGACAGTGTTGGCGACCGGGATGTCGTCCCGAATTCGTGCAGTGTTACAAGACCTCCATGAACTCCAACGCCTAGGTGAGGATCATATCTATCCAAACTTTCCCAGTGCGCTGGAGGAGGCCATCGCGATCATGGAACGTAAGATCGAAGACGCGTTAAGGAAAGGCATGAAAGGGAATGGACACGAGGCCTTGCCGCCGGTTGAGCCACAACAGGCACCACATTCACCTGTGAGTTCGTGACAGCTCGACATGGTTTTTCCCCTTCCAAGGGGATTATTCCAACTCCACGGGTTCATGAATCCACACCCTTTCATCACTGCGACCGCAGGCTCTCGTGGGCATAAGGACTGACTCCTTGTCCGATCACACCATCGCCCATAGTTCTAATATGGGAACCGCTTCGGCAACTTCCCCAATGAATTTGTTACACGCGTTCACTATCAACTTCTTGAACCATGCACCCCTCTGGTACAAGATCGTCATCGTTGCCTGCTTGATTTTGAATCCGCTCTTGGTGTGGACAATTGGCCCATTTCTTACCGGCTGGCTCCTCATTATCGAGTTTATCTTTACCCTCGCCATGGCCTTGAAAAGCTACCCCCTTCAGCCTGGAGGGTTATTAGCCATGGAAGCGGTCGTGATCGGGATGGCACGCCCCGAGACGGTGTATCACGAAGCCTTGAACAATTTTCAAGTCATTCTGCTCCTGATTTTCATGGTTGCCGGCATTTATTTTCTCAAAGATCTCCTGTTGTATATCTTCACAAAAATCTTGCTGGGCATACGCTCAAAAATCCTCCTTGGGCTCATGTTTTCTTTTGCTGGGGCCTTTCTCTCTGCGTTTCTCGATGCACTCACCGTCACTGCCGTGATGATCGCTGTAGCCGTGGGCTTTTACGGCATTTATCATCGGGTCGCCTCCGGAAAAGCCATCCATGGAGAGCATGACTATACGAGCGACCATCTCATTCAGCCGACCCATCGGCACAATTTAGAAGAATTTCGGGGATTTCTTCGCAACCTGCTGATGCACGGAGCGGTCGGAACGGCTCTAGGTGGGGTCTGCACACTGGTCGGTGAACCGCAAAATTTGCTCATCGGCGATAAGGCTGGGTGGCAGTTCATGGAGTTTTTCTTCCGAATGTCTGCTGTTACTATCCCGGTGTTGCTGGCTGGGCTCGCGACCTGCGTCTTGCTCGAACGATTCCGCTGGTTTGATTATGGCCATCACCTTCCACCTGCCATTCGTGACGTGTTGCTGACCTACGAGCATCAACAGGCCGCTCAACGGACCCCTCGCGATCATGCCAGATTACTGATCCAGGCTCTTGCTGCACTCTGGTTGATTATTGCCTTAGCCTTTCATTTAGCAGAGGTCGGCATTATTGGACTATCAGTGATCGTCTTCACCACCGCTTTCAACGGGATCATTGAAGAACATCAACTAGGGGAAGCCTTTAAAGAAGCGCTGCCTTTTACAGCTCTGCTGGTTGTGTTCTTTTCGATTGTAGCCGTGATCCAAGAACAAAATTTATTTACGGATATCATTCATTTCGGATTACGTCTCGAAGGCCACCATCAAATCGGGATGTTTTATTTGATGAACGGAATTCTTTCCTCAATCAGTGACAATGTTTTCGTGGCCACGGTCTATATCAATGAAGTCCTCCGAGCCTTACAGGAGGGGATTATCGATCGCGATCAATTCGATTTGCTCGCCGTGGCCATCAATACCGGAACCAATATCCCGAGCGTGGCGACGCCAAACGGACAAGCGGCGTTTTTGTTTCTCTTGACGTCTAGCCTCGCTCCCTTAATTCGACTTTCGTATGGTCGTATGGTTTGGATGGCGTTGCCTTACACGCTGGTGATGACCGGCTTAGGCTATGTCTGCGTGTATTATGTTCTCGAACCGCTCACGGCATATTATTACGCCCAGGGGATTCTTACCCATCATGTCGGATTGTCAGGCGGAATCGGGCATTGAATCTCTTGGCTTTCTCGCCTGGTACCACTGAATGTCGACAGACTCTTTCTCTCAGGCTTCGCCAACACGATTGTTTTGAGCCCGTCCTGTCGGAAAGACTCTATCATGGGCCGAGTTTCTTTATGACTCATTCCATGATCATGAGGAATTCTGGCCCGCACCGCTTTGAAACAAGGGTAAGGTCTCGATGCCTCTGTCATCCCCTTCCATCTTGATACGGAGGAAAAAGATCACATCCTTCAATCTTGTCCCTGCTCAGCCCACGAAGCGCCGCCAAGCCTGATCAAGAAGATCGCGCCCAATGAGGCTTTGATATTCGTTGGGCGAAACCTATTTACCACAGATGTATCTAAGCGCTACCAACTTTAACAGAGCAGAGCCTCTTCGCTGAACTGCGATGCCACGCTCAGCCGATCGCGACTTTGGCTAAAGGCATTTTGTAGAGTGGACGCGTTACGGGCCTGATCGCAAGAAGGCCCAAAGCAAGAGGACCGAATCGACCGAGGAGCATCGCCACAATGACCACAATCTTTCCAGCGTCCGACAAAGCGGCGGAGAGGCTCAACGTTCCACCATCGCCCATAGAAAAACCTACCGTGCCCAGAGCCGAAGCGACCTCGAACAAGAGGTCGAGAAAATGGTGTGCTTCGTCAGTGAAGGTGAGAATGAGCGTCAGGGAGAAACAGAGCCAAAAACCTAAGGTGAACGCTAAGACCACGACATGCTGAGCCAACCGACGATGAAAGCAACAAACATCTGGTTGGCGGCGTAATAGACTCGCGACTGTCAGCCCCATAATTCCGAGTGTCGTCGTCTTGATCCCACCGGGCTGTTCCGCCCGGTGAACCGCCGACGAACATCAGCAAAATAAGCATGAAGCGTGTCGTGAGATGACAATCGGCTAGAGGAAGGGTATTGAATCCAGCGGTTCTTGCTGAAATAGCCTGGAACCCCGCATTAACAAGGCGTTCGCTTAGCGGAAGCGTTCCGAGGGTACGTGGGTTTTCACTTTCTAGGGAGAGAAAGGCTGCTGTTCCACCCACAATCAATGTCCCTGTCATAAAGAGGACCAGTTTACTATGCCACTTGCAGTCTCATCCTTTGGCCACAGAGCCTTTCAACGATGTCTTGGATAGCTGGAAACCCAATCCCACCCATGACAATAAGAACGGCAAGTATGACAAGAAGGATGGGATCATCCTTATAGCCCAACAGGTTGCTGGAAAAGAGCGAAAATCCGGCGTTATTCACGGCGGACACCGCATGAAAGATCCCTTGGTATAACGCATGAAAACCTGACACTTCGTCATGTGCGATAAACCGCCAAGCTAAAATTGTCGCTCCCACGGCCTCGATCAACAGTGTACCAGCCACCATGAATTTGGCCGATTTCACAAGCCCTGCCAGATCGAGCGTGCTTAAGGACTCAGCCAACAGCATGCGATGCCACAAGCTGATGCGGCGACCGGCCGCCAAGAAAAAGAGCGTCGCGATCAGTGCATACCCTAATCCTCCAATCTGGATAAGCGCCAGAATCACCAGCTGTCCAAATAGCGGGAAATCTGTTGATGGATCCGCGACGATCAGCCCCGTGACACAGGTAGCCGAAACCGCCATGAAGAGCGCATCGAGTAGAGAGAGCGGATGCTCTACCGGCGTGGACCAAGGCAACAGTACAAGAAACGTCCCCACAAGAATCACGAATACGCCGGCTAACGCCGCCACTTGCCCGGGTAACAAGCGGCTATGTGTTATCCGATGAAGCATGTGGAAGATGGATTGATCATTGACATCGACCTAACTCACATCTCAACCCTCGCTGTTCATCGCTGCCATAGCGATCCCGGCGATAGCGTGGGCATGATCATAAACCATGAGAATAAGAAAACAAGAAAAAGGCTTGGCTTTGCTATGAACCTCAATCTACACAACATCGCTTCCTTCAAGTTGAAGGAGGCCATACCCTTGCACCATTTCTTTATCTCTGGATGCAGACAAGGAGGTCGAGGCAGCATGCAGCAGCCAATTCCAGTTCGGCCTATGAACGACGACCTAAATAGCAGGGGCCCCGGACACGTTGAGAGCTTGTCGGAAGATTGGTCGGGGCGAGAGGATTTGAACCTCCGACATCCTGCTCCCAAAGTAGGTAAATGTACGCATCAAAAGTTTACATCCACAATCATAGGCACACGATAAGTCATTATAAAATCAAATGTTTTTGGTGTTTTTTATGACTTTTTAGGTCGTTTTATAATATTCTGTAACCGTACCATAAACCGGATTATTTCATGTTGAACCGTGTCTAAAACCGGAACAAAAATACGCCAAATTTTCTGCTGACACAAGCCTGTCCACCTCAAGAAAACGCTTAGCCGATCGATATTGGATTGCCATTCTCCTGCGATTTGCATCCCACATTCCCTTCCCCCATCCCGTATGAATCCCGTGAAACCCACTTTCACACGGGAGGGGAACCATGCCTGCATCTTATCGATCTGGCCATGCGCGGCTGGCGTCACCACCAAGCCGGATTGTACAACGGCTTGCCAACAGCCATGCGACCATCGACCTGGCACCCAATGACGCCATCACCTTTCAGCACACCGTGCTCTGCCAAACCAGCCTGCCCTACCGCAATCCCGGTGATCAGGTCCGAACCTGGGAACAGCGAAACGGCGGGGCGCTCATCAAAATCCACGCCGGCGAGGCTGCCGATCCCCGCACCAAAGCCGTGATCCCGCTCGGGCTCCCCTACGGCCCCAAGCCTCGTCTGATTCTTGCCTATTTGAATCGCGAGGCTCTTCGAACTGGTTCGCCAGTCATCGATGTCGGACGCAATCTCTCAACATTTCTCCAGCGACTCGGACTAGATACGCATGGCCGCAACCTCTCATGTATCAAAACACAAATTGCACGGCTCTCCGCCGCCCATATCACGCTCGGGATCTTTGCTAGTGACACTAAAGCCATCACGATTCACACGCAGATCGTCTCGGCCTTCGATCTCTGGTACTCGATTGACTCCCCTCGCCTGCTCTGGCCCACCCAGGTTCAACTGAGCCGCGAGTATTTCGAATCTCTCACCCATCATGCCGTTCCGCTCGATGAACGCGCCATCGCCGCCCTTTCTCATTCCGCCATGGCCCTCGATCTCTATGCCTGGCTTGCTCAACGCCTGCATCGGATCGCGCCCACACAGCCTCTCGAGGTTTCCTGGGAGGCACTCAAGGCCCAGTTTGGCTGGCATTATCAGGAACGCTTCAAATTCCGCCAGGTCTTTCTCCACACCCTCCAGACCGTTCTCAGCCAATATCGTGATGCCATAATCGAGGTCGGTCAAAACGGACTTCAGCTTTTCCAGAGCCCACCGCCCGTCAAGGGCCGCGTAGCCATCGTCAACCCTTCTTTTCCCATTCAACCATGATGCTTCCTTGGCATGGTTAAAATACCTCAAGTTATTGTTAAGTTTGTTATCATGCGGCGCGTAAAACCACGTTTTTCCGATCACTTTGGCAGGACGAACTTTTCGATCACTTTGGTAGGGTGAGCCTTTTTCGATCACTTTGGTAGGGTAATCTGGCCAGACACAGTTATCCACAAATCTGCGTGAATATAGCAAGTTATCCACGATCACTTTGGTAGGAATTTTTCGATCACTTTGGTAGGTCCTACAAATATAATACCGATATGTATTCCGATATGTTTTACCGATAGTTGTTAGGACGGCGACTGTGAATAACTCGAAACCCGCTTGAGAAAAAGTCGCTTCGCTTATCCATCCCGTATTGCTCTTCTAGAACAACCACGCCCACCTCTCACCGCTAAGGAGAATCCACTATGGAGATCCTCACGTATCGCAACGCCGGTTATCCAGCAGTCGCTGTGCAAACCGTCGAAGAAGACCGACTCGCTACGGTTTTACTCGATGCGCTCACCGCAAACCAGGACGATACCTTCCAGATCTTCTCCATCGCCGCCACCGGAGGAATCTTCGATCTCCGACAGCAGCGGACCATCGATCCAAGCTGTACGTATCCCAAAGCGTTCTTCGAGATCAGCAACAAAAAAGACCAGATCCTTCTGGTCCTGGATTTCCACCATGTCATCAAAAACCCCTCTGCCTACCGGAGCTTGAAGCTAGCGATCCCCCGGCTCAAAGCCAATGGCAACTTCGTGATCCTCATCGCTCCAAGCTGGCAATTGCCGCCTGAACTCGAACACGACATTCCGGTCCTCGACTTCAAACTCCCCACACCCGAGGAATTGAGCCGTGCTCTGGACGTGTGCGTGAACGATCTCCGCCCGCTCAATCCGGAGATCGACCGCGTGCTCACACCCGAGCGCCGTCAGGCCGCGCTGCAAGCTGCCCGCGGTCTCACCCTCGTCCAAGCCGAAAACGTCTTCGCCCTGGCCGCGCAATCGGCCTTCGACCGGACGCCGATTGAGCAGGAAAAACTCAAGATCATCAAACAGACCGGCTACATGCAGGTGTCGCCCCCGAATCCGCCAGACGCTATCGGAGGGCTTTTGGGCATCAAGGACTATTTCGAAACCGAAGTGATCCCAGCCAAAGACGATCCCGATCTGGCCGTGCGCGGGATGCTCTTGGTCGGGATCCCCGGAACGGGAAAAAGTCTCTGCGCCCGCACCGCCGGAGCCTGGCTCCAGTGGCCGGTGATTCGCCTCGATCTCGGCGCCTGCAAGGGCTCACTCGTGGGGCAAACGGAGCAGAACGTGCGCAAAGCCCTGGCG
>RFGF01000022.1 GCA_003695915.1 Nitrospirota bacterium | reverse complement strand
GCACGATGACCAGATACGCCCAGCCCAGGGCGGGGATCAGCAACGTCGTCATGTCAATCTACCAGTATTGCCGGGGGCACGTGGCCCTCGGCTTCGCCCTGGGCGTCCGCGTCGCCGGATGCCGCACCCGCTTGACCGTCAAGCCGGCCTCCCGCATCAGCCGAGTCCACCCGCTTCTTATTGACCACAAGCCCCTCGCGGTAGCGGAGCCAGGCCCAGACCCGCCGGTAGCCCCAGAAGAGATGAGCCTCGGTGACCGCACGAATGCGCGCTAGCAGCGCCGGATCCGTGGACTCCGGCTCCACCTTCGTGACCGGGCACGCCCGCTGCGCGGCGTACTGCCCGCTCCGGCTGACCCCCACCAGCCGGCAGGCCGCCGCCACCGTCCAGCCCGCCTGCTGCAAGCTCTCCACCAGCCTCACCGCCTCCCGACCAGCTCGTCCGTTTTTTTACAGCTCGATGGCCACGGCCTGCTTGCCGATGAGCCGCTGGAGCTGCTCGATCTCTCGCGTCAGCGCCTCCTCACTGGCGGGGAGCCCGTTGGTCAAGGCCCGCTTGCCCCCTTCCAGGAAGCGATCCCGCCACTGGTCGTACTGGGTCTGGGCAATCTGATGCTCCCGACTGATCTCAGCCACCGGCTTGGTCCCTTTGATCCCTTCCAGCACGATGGCCAGTTTCTCTTCCGTAGCCCAGTGACGCCCCTTCATGTTGGACACCTCCTCCTTGAGTGATCCGATCCCTTACCACTCACTCTCCAAAGTGTCCACTCTCTCAGGGGAGCAGTATAAAACAGGAGGAACTCAAGCTGTTTCAGAAGCATCGATAAAATTTTTTAAACACGCAGGATTTTAAGCTAAGCAATAATTGAGCCATACAATTTTGATAAAAATGAGCATAATTTGTAATTTTTCTCCAAAAAAGTGAGCGAATACGAACACTGATAGCGAGCGAAATCGCACGCCGGTACAAAAACTCCGATCGCGTTTCTATCCGCGCAAAGCCAGCCATGGAACTTGGCCTCGACGCGCGATGCCTTCGTGGGAACGGGGCTTCAGGATCCCACCGGTTCAGCGTCGTCCAACCTCGGCCAGACGCTCGATGTTCGTATCCAATGGAACGTGGGGTTGACCAATCTCTGGGTCCAAGGCGGAATGGTGCATTGGTTCAAGGGCGGGTATTTTACCGATCTGCGCCGCCAAGGGGCGACGACGCTCACGGATCGCGATACGCACGTCTGGTATCTGCAGTCCACGCTCCGGTTTTAGATGCTCGTTTTGTCGAGGTGTGGAAAGAGGCGTGGTGTGGGGGTACGTGCGACATCACACGGGAGGCTCTTGCGAAACCCGGCGGCAGTCGATCCCTTCGGCCGGCTGCATGGCGTCCATGCGCGAGCGTTGTGACGAACGCCTCGCCAGGATCGGTCGCCGGCCAATTTACCGACGGCGATAGCCATAGAGCCACCGGGCCACGGTCGTTCCCACGTTGCGAGCCGAATGCCGCGCGCCGGCTGGGATGAAGAGTTCTTCGCCGATCTTCGGGCGAAGCACCTTGCCGTCGATTTCGAATTCCATGTTCCCTTCGACGACGAGCACGACTTCGTCGGTCGAATGCACGAAATCCTCCCAGCGCTGACCGGGCGGATCGACCCACTCATCGCAACTGAATCCGCGCGATGCCCACTCGCGGGCGATGGCGTCTCGATCGATCATGCTTCTCTCCTTGTTGGATGAGCGGTAGCGCCTGCACCGCTCTGTTGAATCGTTTCACCGTCGGATGGATTGGTCGATGATGAAGAACGTACGCCGCCGTCGCAGCCGTGTCAATTCATGGTGCGCGCCAGGCGGAAAGCTGACAGGGCGCGCCCGGTCGTCTCTTTCGGCACGCGTTTGCCGCATCGTCAACCCTGATGAAACAGATGGTCTCCTCGACATTTCGTGCTGGACTCGGAAGCAGAACTTATCGAGAACGCTGTCGTTGTTTCCCGCCGGAAACGTTGCCGCAACGTTTCTGTGGTTGAATGCGCCGTTTGTGATGTTTAGGATGCGAACGGATCACCGATATCGGTGTTGGCTTTTGAAGGAGGGCAGAGATGACCGAGCACGCGGCGACCGTTTCGTCACCAAACGCGATGATCTTTTCAGTCGGCGGTTCACCGGAACCCATCGTCACGAGCCTCTGCCACTATCGTCCGGAGTATGTCGTGTTTTTCACCTCGGCACAGAGCGTCGAGCTATTAGGGATCATCAAAGACCGACTCCGTGCAGAGGGCATCACATTTTCCAATGAGAACGTGGTCGCAGCCGACGCTCAAGACCTGATCGCCTGTTACGAACGCGCGCTGGAGTGCCTGGATCGCGCCCTAGCGAAAGGGAGAACCCCGTCCGACATTCTCGTGGATTTTACCGGCGGGACGAAAATCATGTCCGTGGCGCTCGCGCTGGCCACGATGGGACGCGGGTGCCGGTTTTCCTATGTCGGGGGAAGCGAACGGACCAAAGATGGTCTGGGATTGGTCGTGACCGGAGCCGAACGGTTGCTTAGACAAGCCGATCCTTTTCATTTGTATGCGCATCACGAGCGCCGGAAACTAGCTTGGTATTTTCAGCACTATCAATTCGAGGCTGCCCAGACCGTACTCCAAGCGTTGTTGACACGCTATCCCTCGGGACCGATGCATGTCGCCTTTTCGATGCTGTCCCAGGTGGCGAGAGGCTATGCGGCTTGGGAACGGTTTCACTATGACGAAGCACTGCGCGTGCTAAAATCGGCCTTGCGCTCGTGGCGCCAGGCGGTGGAGGCCAATCCATCGATTCTGTATGCCGAGGCTCGACCGGTGCTCGAGCGCAATGTCGCATGGCTCGAACAGCTTGGCACGCATACCCGTCACTTTCGCTGTCCGCACGCCGATCTCGTGACCGATATGATCGCCAATGCCGAGCGCCGTGCGGAGGAAGGGAAGTACGACGATGCAGTCGTGCGCCTGTATCGGGCACTGGAATTAGGGGCTCAGACAGCCGTTTTTCGGAGGCTCAGATGCGAAACGAGTGCGGTGCCTGCCGATCGCCTACCGGAGGCGCTTCGTGCCGATTATGTCCGGCGAGGGTATGAAGTCCAGCCAGGCGTGTTTCAACTGCCCATGGAAGCGTCCTATCGCCTCCTGGCAGAACTGGGCGAACCCGAAGGGTTGTCGTTCCTCGAGCGGCAGGAGGATATGCGGAAGATCCAATCGGCCAGGAATTTCAGCATGTTGGCCCATGGGCTCAATCCGACGACGCGCGAAGCCTATGACTCGCTGCATACGATCATCACAGCATTTCTCCCGATCAGCACCGATCTCACTATGCTGCGCATGGCGGAGCCTGATTGAAGGGGGCAAGAACGGATGGCAGGCTCTGATGCGGCCTAGAGATTGATTCGGACAAGAGAGGCCAAGAGAGGTATGGAGCAACGGTGCGGCGATTGTATCTCGTTGCGTACGACATAACGGATGCGGCCCGCTTGACGCGGGTGCGGGATGTGCTGAAAGGCTATAGCACCGGCGGACAGAAATCGGTCTATGAATGCTGGTTGACGCCTGCAGAACACGATGACGTGACGGCGATCCTTCGGCGGATCATCGATCCTCGCGAGGACCGCGTTCACGTGATCGTGCTGGATGGCCGAAGTCGTCCCCATACGTTGGGGATCGCGGTACCGCCGGCGGATCCGGCGTTTTTTTACTTTGGATGAGATACGATGGGGGGAACGGTCTATATCGATCGCAAAGATGCCGAACTGCGGCTTGATGGGCGGGCACTAGCAGTGTACGTCGACGGCGAGCGAGAGGGGACCGTGCCGTTGGTCCCTATCAGTCGTCTGGTGCTCGTCGGTCGCTTGACGGTGGAAACAGCGGTGTTGCATCGACTCGCCGACGAAGGTGTCGACGTGGTTTTTCTATCCGGCAAACGCCAACGGTTTCATGGCCGGATGGTCGGGCGCTTGCATCGTCATGGGCGCGTGCGCGTCGCACAATATGCCTGCAGTCGAGGTCCGTTGGCATTGGTGCTGGCCCGGCAATGGGTTCTGACCAAACTCGAGCGACAACGTGCCCTTCTCGCCGAGTTGGCGGAAGCCGGTCGACTCGATCGCGTGACGGCCTTGCACGCCCAGGGGGTGCTGGACACGGTGCTTCCACAGGTCGGGGAAGTCGAGTCGTTCGATCGACTCCGCGGATTCGAAGGGGCGGCAGCCGCCGCCTACTTTCGTGCGTTCGCCACCGCGTTTCCTCCCTCGCTCGCGTTTCACGGGCGAGCGCGCAGGCCGCCTCCCGATCCGGTCAATGCCTTGCTCTCCCTGACCTATACGTTGGTCCATTGGGAGTGGGTGCGCGAATGCGAAACGATCGGCCTGGATCCCGTGATCGGGTTTTATCATGACTTCGAGTATGGTCGAGATTCGCTGGCCTGCGATCTCCTCGAGCCGGACCGTCCCCTCATCGATCGGTGGGTCTGGGAGGTGTTCCATACCCGGCAGATAACCGGGAGAGATTTTTCGTCGGACCGCGATCGTCCGGGTTGCTCGCTCACCAAATCCGCTCGGGCCCGATACTACGAGCTCTACGAAGCGTGGATGGCGAATCGCCGGCCGCTCATGCGGACGGATGTGTCACAACTTGTGCAAAGGGTGTTGGATGGAGAAAACGCTGTATCTAGCTGAGCGCGAGGATTTGCGGATTCGCCGGGACGGACCCTCGCTCTGGATCGAACAGGCCGAGCAGGCTGGACGCCGGGTGCCGGCCCGGCTCGTCCGCCGGGTGCTGATCCGCGGGAATGTAGCCCTGGATACCGGCAGCATGATGCTGTTTGCCGATCGCGGGGTGCCTATCACCTTGTTGCGTCGCGACGGCACGCCCAGCGCCGTGATTCTGCCAATTTCGTCGAACGATCAGCGCCGCGTGATGCGGCAATTGGGCACCATCGAGGATCGGCAAAAGCGCAATCGGTTGATCGCCTGGTTGGAGGCCTGGCAGCATGGGCGGCAAATGGCGCTGGCAGGACGCATCGCTCCCCAGGTGCTGGCGCAATGGAAGCGAGACGGGTTTCGGCCCGAGGATTACGAAGCCGTGCTCGAACATCACGTCGATCGACCGGTTGCCGAAAGCGGTGAGCGGGCTTTCGTGGCCGGGCTGTTGTTCGAGTTCGTCTTGAGCGAATTGGCGAGCGAAGGGTGGGATCCGCATGTGGGGATTCGACGGTCGACCGGGCCGTTGGGATTGGCCCATGATCTGACGGAGGCGCTGGGTCCGGAAGCGGATCGAGTGTGGATCGAAGCGATGGCCAACAACCGGGCGCCGTTTGCCACCTCCTTCGGGTTGGTCAGGGAATTCGAGCGTGCCAACGGTCGATTGACAAAACTGCTTCGCTTGATGCTCCGTCAATACGAACGGCTTCTGTGGGAGGCCTAACGCCGTGAACACGCGGTACCTGGTGTGTTATGACATCGCCGATCCCGCTCGGTGGGGCAGGGTTTATCGGCTCTTGCGAGGGCGTGGTGAACATCTGCAATACTCCGTCTTCGTGTGTTCGCTGTCCTGGGCCGAATTGCAGGAGCTAAAAGCGGATCTCGTCCGGCTGATCAGCCAACATGAAGATGATGTGCGACTGTATCCGCTTCCATCGGGTGCGACTCTGGAAGCTTTGGGTGGCTCGAGCTTGACGCCTGAAGGGGTGACGGTGATGATCGATGGACGCGTGTTCACGGAATCTCGCGAGAACGACACGACATGAATGAGCGCGTGTATGGCGACCGGACAATGCCGTTCCAACCTGGTGACGCGCCGTCGGTTTCCCTGCCCTTTGCTTATGGACGGTATGTGTTCCGGCTTGTCGCCGAGGCTCCACTTCCCTTGCCTCCATTTTCCGGCAGCCTCTTTCGCAGGGCGTTCGGTTGGGCGCTCCAGCATGTGATCTGTGTGACACGGACATACGAGTGCCCGCCGTGCAGCGTGCGCGAGCGATGTTTGTTTCCTCAGGTGTTCGACACTGCGCCGCCGCCCGATGCACAGGTCATGCGGAAGTATCGGACGATTCCCCATCCCTTCGTCTTGGAACCACCGGAGATGGGTGCCCGGACGATTCCTCCGCATCATCCGTTCGACATGGGGTTGACGCTCTTTGGAAACGTGACGACGTTTCTTCCCTATTTTCTTTTTGCGCTCGAGCGGATGGGACGCCAGGGGTTGGGACGAGGGCGGATCCGCTGTCAGGTGGTGAACGTCGAGGCGGTAGAGCGCGAGGCACACTGGCTGGTGTATGCGCCGGGCGACCCCTGTCCCAAGCCGGCTCATGGGTTCGTCGAGCACCTGCCTGTTCACCTTTCTGTCGGAAGCGGCGTCGATGAGCCGATGTCGCGGGTGACCGTTCAATTTCTCACGCCGGCCAGAATTCGTTATCAGGGCGAGCTCACGAAAAGCCTGCCGTTTCATGTTCTCGTTCGACCCTTGCTCCGGCGCGTGGCGCTCCTTTCGTACTTTCATTGCGAGGGTCCCGATGGTGGTGTGCCGTTTCAAGACCTCATTGCGTTGGCTGAACGCGTGCAGACCGTGACGGCCGAACTGAGGTGGTTCGATTGGGAGCGGTATTCCTCCCGGCAACGATCCCGCATGGCGCTCGGCGGATGGCTCGGCGAGGTGACCTATGAAGGACCGCTTGGGCCATTCGTGCCGCTCTTGCGAGCCGGCGAAATCTGCCATGTGGGGAAAGGGACGAGTTTCGGGCTCGGACGCTATCGCCTGATTCTGGCGTGAAAGAACGGGAAGTTTGTCTCTCAACGAGCACGGTGTTCGATCGAGCCGCTGGAAAGTCCGACCGGAACGGGAGTAAAGTACTATGCGATCGAGAGATGACCGGCGCATTCAGTGACGCATTCGCCTATGGTGTTCACGACCTACAATCAGATCGATATTCCAGCCATAATGTATGGCACGGCCTGGAAAAAGCAGGCGACCAAAGCCTTGGTCGAGCAAGCCGTCCTCACGGGCTTCCGCGCCATCGATACGGCGAACCAGCTCATCCATTACGATGAAGCGTTGGTCGGCGAGGCGTTGCTGTCATTGGCCCGTCAAGGGATCAGGCGCGATCAGCTGTTCCTGCAAACGAAGTTTACGCCGTTGAGCGGACAGGATCACCGTACGCCCTATGATCCGCGAGCGGATTTGACGACGCAAGTCAATCAATCTTTCGAGAGTTCGCTGGGTCACCTGCACACCGATTATCTCGATTCCTACCTCCTCCACGGTCCGTATTCGCGATTCGGTTTGGGAGCGGAAGATTGGGAAGTCTGGCAAGCCTTGGAAGCACTGTATCGCGCGGGGCGCACCAGGATGATCGGCATCAGCAATGTCACGGCGCAGCAACTGCAGCACTTGTGCGACCGTGCCGAAGTCAAACCTATGGTCGTGCAGAACCGGTGTTATGCCGTGCTCGGGTGGGATCGGGACGTGCGCGAGGTTTGTCGATCTCGAGAGATCGTGTACCAAGGATTTTCGCTGCTGACCGCGAATCAGGCTGTGGTCCAGAGCCCGTATGTCCGCGGAATCGCCTCGCGCCTTGGGGCCACGCCCGAACAAATCGTCTTTCGTTTTGCGCTCCAACTCGGCATTCTTCCGCTGAGCGGTACGACCAACATGCAACATATGAAAGACGATTTAGCGGTGCTCGACGGATTTGCGCTGGCGCCGGATGAGGTTCGGCAGATTGAAACGCTTGCAGTGTGATTGCCCGCCCTCGTCAATTGGACTCCATTGCAATGGGTGGAGGAAATCAAAATGGTCGGTCTTGCGAATCCCCTGGCACTGACGTCCGCGCTGTCGCGTATCTGGATCGTGTGGATGGCGCTCGGGGTGGCAGAACCGAGCGGGGCACACGGGATCGTTCGACAGGCTGAGCTTCTCCGATCTCCCATGATGGTCAGGATTGCGGGCGGAGAACACGCACTGAAAGATCCAAACAGCCTATTCGTGCAGACTGCCGGGGTGGAGGAGCGGAGTCCAGAGCCGAACGTCTCTCGCCCGACTCCCGGGGACGAGTGTCCTGCCAACCTCCAGGGTCTGATGCCCAAGATGGAAAAGATCTTGAGTTTGTTGAGGAACCCGAAGTTCAACCGCACCATGCGGGAATCGTTGTCTGCATCCATACCCGATGCGATTCGTCAGATCGACGACCTGGATGCCGCAATTGCCGAACTGGAACGAGATCTTCGCAGTGAACTCCAGCGACTCGGGGAAATCGAACGGATCGCTCGGCAGGTGTCTGGAAATTTTTTCGATCCACTCGAGCCGTGCCGACGCGAAGATCAAGGCGGGTATTGCAGCGCCGTCGAAGAGTACCATACGCTGCGCGCGCTGACTCTGGCCCATCGAGCATTCCTCGAAGCGTTGCAGTGCCACCGCGATGTTGCCCAAGCCGGAAAGGGCAATTGAAAGATAGGCCCGCTTCCGTGCGATGCCGTGTCGCCATGATGGAACGCCCCCTCCTGCTCGTCTTGCTCGCCGCTTCGTGAGGTCTGCCTGCCATTGCTCCCTGATTCAGGCGCCACGGGTTCTTGACGGTACTTCTCTGCCTGTTGGATTGGTGTCGATCATACACCGTCAGCTCATGCCCGCTTCCGCAGGGGACATGTGCACGAGGGATCAGGGCGAGGACATGTTCTTCATAACCATGGTCGCTTGTGACTCTGTCGCCTTCGATGTCTCGCTGCCGAGCCACTTTGCTAGGGCTCTGCAAAACGCATGACGCCGAAACGCTTGATGGTCATGGGCAAATGGGGTTGGATCCCTCCTTTTTGCATCGCAATGGCCAACTGGGTATTCACATCGTTGACTTCTGGCAGATCGGGGAGCAGAAGGCCGCGTGCAGTCCCTTGGATGACGACGATGCCATAACGCCGCGGATCGAGCTCGGCAAGATTGGTGACGGTCTCCGGTGGGAGCAAGACATCCACTTTGATTTTCAAACGGTCGAGTTCTTCGGCGCGCACAGGAGGAAATCGAGGGTCGCACATGGCGGCCGCTAGGGCATTGTATGCGATTTCTTCGCACAGAGTTGGGCGCGTCGGCTCGAGCGTGCCGATGCAACCGCGCAGTTCTTCCGTCGGCCGAGAAGCTAAGGTAACGAACGCTCCAGCCTGAGTGGGAAGATCGTCGGGCAACGCGATCAGCGGCACGTTGAATTTCCCTTTCCGATACTGCGATTCCAAAGCATGTCGCGCGATGGCGACAGTTGGATGGAGTACGTTCGTCGCGTCAAGGCGCGATCGGTCGTGAGAATCGTCGGATATCGTCGTAAAAGGTGTGGTCGGTGGCATAGGCGTGTCGTGATCTCCTTTCCGGTTTTGTTTTGGCTTTGGTCTTTTATTCTTGCACGCCCAGCTTTCGTTTGCATGGGTTCCACAGGATGGATCCACCTCAACGAGTCAATCGGGTGAGCAGCCCTGGGGTCCGCTTGGGGCGGGTTCGAGTCTGCCGAACTCGTCGAAGCGTCGAACCATCGGTTTTTCAAGAGCAAGGTGGAGGCTTCATGAACGCACTCGCCTCCAAGAGCTGAAAGCCACACAAATTTCCGTTTCGTGGAAATCGGTCCGCCGAGCGGAGCGTCGAAAGATCCGATGTGCCGAGCCGAGAATTTCGCGAACAGGATGCTGCACTTGGGTTCCGCCGGCCAATGCCGTCTCCTCGTCGAATTCGAACGCTCTTCAGCCTCGGTACAGGTCGGCATCGACTTTCGATAAAAGAACACCAAGCAGTCAGCAACATGCCATTGGCGGATCCTGTTCGCGTTCGGATACGCGAGCCATCTCGCATTGCTCCCGGGCGGATTCTTTGATACAACTCGGGCCGGATTTTTGAGTGCTCCCTTGCTCGTCACCGATAGAAATGCAGTCCGTTTGCATGCGGAAACCACCGATCGGCAGGTCCTCCAAGACTTCTTTTCCTTTGATATTTGGCCGCTTGACGTCGCGCCCTGACGGTTCGGTCGTCCTCATTCCGGACGAACCGGACCGGATTGAGAGCCCCATTTTCATCCCCTGGCAAAAGCGGCGATCGGCTCGCCCCGGTGACCGGGTCCTGGTCCGCCTGCCTCGCTCCTCCAGGAAAGGCGAGGGTCGCAGTGAAAGGTGGGAAGCCGAAGTGGTCCGAATCTCGAGGCGTGGTCGGGAAGAAGTGATCGGCAAGGTTTTGCATTTCGAAGGAGTCGTGTATGCGGTTCCCTTGGAGGAACACTATCCGAATGTGCTGCGGCTAGCAGGCGCCGCCGACTGGGAGCTCGCTGAAGGGACTATCGTAGCAGTATCGCTTCTTGAGCATCCGCTGCCCGGCGCAATTCCCCACGGAGCATTGACTCGAGTGCTCGGCGACGCCGAGGATCCGGAAACCCCGTATCGCCTGGTCTGTCACAAATATGTTCTCTCGCCGACCTTTCCCGATGACGTGTTGCAGGAGGCGGACGAAGCCCGAAAAACGGATGTCGAAGACGTGAGCCGGCGCCGGGATCTTCGCGATCTCTTGACCGTCACGATCGATGGCCCCGCGGCACGCGACTTCGACGACGCGATCAGCATCGACAAGCGTGGACGAAGGTATCGGCTGTGGGTCCATATTGCCGACGTCGCTCACTATGTTCGGCCGGGCAGTGCGCTGGATCGGGAGGCGATGCTTCGGGGCACGTCCGTGTACTTTCCGGATCGCGTGATTCCTATGCTTCCCCCTCGTCTGTCCGAGGACCTCTGCAGTCTCCGTCCTCATGCCGATCGCTTGGCACTGACGGCGTGCATGGATCTGGATCGGCATGGGAATGTCCTGCACGTCGATTATTGCGAAAGTGTGATTCGGAGCGATCAGAGGTTTACGTACGATCAGGTCTCCGCCATTCTTCGAGGGGACTCTGTACTCCGGAGCCAGTTTCAGGATCATCTGAGCTCATTGCACTGGATGCAGGAGCTATCGGATATCTTGCGGAGACGCCGCCTTGAACGGGGCGCGCTCGATGTCGATCTGCCAAAGGCTGAGGTTGCGTATGATGCGAGCGGACGCGTGTTGGATATTGTTCGCGAACGCCGGAACGAAGCGCACCGGATTATCGAAGAATTCATGCTGGTGACCAACGAAACCGTGGCGCGAACGTTGGAACGGCGGAAACTGCCCGTCTTGTATCGGGTGCATGAACCACCTGATCCGACCAAAATCGCCCAATTTGCGGATACGGCAAGCCGTTTCGGCTATCGTTTGCGTCCCGGGCACGATGGGGATTATCGACCCAAGGATTTCAATCGGCTGTTTCGCCAATTAGAGGGGAAACCGGAAGCCACGGTCTTGGCCAACTTGCTGCTTCGAATCGTTCCGAGAGCGTACTATGACGTGGTCGATGTCGGACATTTCGGCTTGGCGACTTCGCCCTATACCCACTTCACTTCCCCGATCCGGCGGTATCCGGATGTGGTAATCCATCGAGTGATCAAGGCGGCCTGCCGAACGCGCCTCACCGGGATGCGCCGTCTTGTGCGGCAACTGCCAAAGATCGCGAGACAAGTCAACGAGCGGGAGCACAACGCAGAGGAAGCTCAGCGGGAGATCGTGCGTGGGATCATGGCCAGATTCATCGCAGAGCGATTGGGAGAGGTATTTGAAGCTTACATCGTCGGCGTCAAGCACAACGGCTTGTTTGTGGAATTAGTAGACCATGCGGTAGATGGATTCGTCTCCCTATGCACGCTGCGTGATGATGACTATGTGTTTCATCCCGAAAAACCATGCTTAATTGGCGAGAAGACCAAACGTGTCTTTCGCTTAGGTGATCGAGTCCGAGTGCGCGCGGAGAAAGCGAAGCCATATCGACATCTCGTGGAGTTCTCGGTGGCCTAACGCAGCCGTGCGGTATTGAACAGGGCGGGAGCGTCGACGACTCACAAGAGAACAATTGAAACGAAGTCGGAATAAGAATGTGAAACGAAGTCGAAATCTGAATAAAAAACAATCGGGAAGCTTTCGGCTGATCCAGGAACCTTTCGGCTCTTCATCGGTCGGTTCGGAGCTCAAAAGGGCAAAGCTGGGTCCCCTCGTGTGTCGCCTGCCCTTGGAATATGGCAGCGGTTACTGGCTCTTTTGAGTCAATTGGAATTTCGAAGTTTCCAGTTCAGTGGACAGCGAGGTCCAGTGATGGGTTAGGCGATCGAGCTCACGGGCCCAGGTTTCTCGTTCGAGATGAAGGGTCTGCCAACGGGGATAATCTTGGTAGAGTTCCGGTGAGGCGAGCTCCCTATCGCGAGCTTTAATGCGATGTTCAAGCTGTTCGATTTCGGTTTCCACCTTGGCTACCTGTTTTTCGAGGCGGGTTACGCGCTTCCTGAGATCGCGACGACAAGGGCCTCCGGAGTTCGAGGCCCCGTTGGACTGCACCGAAGCGCGGGTCGGACTAGGGGGCGGCTGCGTTCGTGCACGGGGAGCAGCGGGTTTCGCTGAAGAGACTTCCTCTGTTTGGGCTTCCAGTTCCTTCGCCCGTTTCCATAAATAATACTCATAATCGCCGATATAATCCCTGATTTGGCCATTGTCGATTTCCACGACCCGGGTCGCGACTCGGGCCAAGAAGGTCGGATCGTGCGAGATGAACACGATCGTGCCGGGGAAATCGGTGAGCGCATCCGTGAGGATGTCCACCGAGGCTGGATCCAGATGGTTGGTGGGCTCGTCGAGCAGCAGCGTGTTGGCCGGTTCGACGAGCATGCGAGCCAAAGCGACGCGATTTCGCTCACCGCCGCTCAAGGCCTTGATCGGCTTGAGTTGATCTGGACCGGAGAACAAAAACACGCCGGCGATGCTTCGGAGAAAATTGCGGTCGGCTTGCGGCGCGACCTCTTCCAACGAATCCAAGATCGTGTGCTCGGGATTGAGGACATCAGCCTGATGCTGCGCAAAGTAATGGATCGTCACTTTGTGACCAATCGTGCGCGAGCCCTCCTCGAATTCGAGCACCCCAGCAAGAATTTTGAGCAGCGTCGATTTGCCTGCGCCGTTTTCACCCACTAATGCCACGCGCTGTCCCCGTTCCACCAAAAAGTCGATGCCTCGATAGACCACTGTCGATCCATAGCGTTTGTGGATGTTCTGGAGCTCGATCACCCGCTTGCCGCTGGGACGCGGTTCGGGGAATTTGAATCGAAGGCGTTTGGCGTCGCGTTGTTGCTCGATCCGTTTGATCTTTTCCAACTGTTTGAGGCGCGACTGGACCTGTTTGGCTTTGGTGGCTTTGTACCGGAATCGGTCGACGAACGCTTGAACGCGGGCGACTTCTTTGGCTTGCCGAGCCGCGGCGGCCGCTTCTTGGGCATCGCGTTCTGCGCGAAGCGTGCGGAATCGAGAGTAATTCCCGCGGTATTCGTCAATGCGATGGTGTCGCAGTTCCCAGATATGTGTGGCTATGCGGTCCAAGAACGCGGTGTCGTGGCTAATGATCAATAAGGTAGTCGTTGAGGCGAGCAAAAACTTCTCGAGCCAAGTCTGGGTGCTGGCATCCAGGTGATTGGTGGGCTCGTCCATCATCAGCACGTCAGGGCTCGATAACAGCAAATGCGCCAACGCCACTCGCATGCGAAAGCCTCCCGAGAGGCTGTTCACATCACGATCCCAATCTCGTTCTTGAAATCCCAAGCCGGTTAAGATCCGCTTGGCTTCGTATTCGGGATATTCATGGCGGTGGGTAGCTTCGAGGATCGATCGACCTGGTAGCGTGTCCAGCTCTTGAGGCAGATAACCGATTCGAAGGTGTGGCCGTATGCGAATGCGTCCGGCATCTGGCTCTTGGTCTCCTATGATCATGCGGAGCAACGTGGTTTTTCCAGCTCCATTGGGTCCAACTAGCCCAACCCGCGTGCCTGGTCGTAAATGAGCCGAGGCATCTTGGAACAGAATTTTTGTCGGATAATGTTTGACGATGCTTTCGATATGGATCATACGTCGATGATGCCGTCGGTTCCCGTTGGCTGCGTTTCCGCTTCCCCTGATGCCTCGTTACGGCGTTCGGGGCAATCGCGCGTGTCCTGCATCAGGAAATAGAAGCAGGAAATAGAAGAGGGATTAAAGGGAACCGGAAGATGTGAAGTGTTGGTGGAGCTGGCCGGGATTGAACCGGCGACCTCGTGAATGCCATTCACGCGCGCTCCCAACTGCGCCACAGCCCCACTCAACGGCAGATGCTAACACGGGATGGAAAAGCGGTCAAGAAAACCGTGCTCTGCGATAGCCCAATCGAGCTATGAGGAAGGGCTCATCGCGGTTGACAACGCATGGGAAAGGACCTAGGATTTCAGCCGTGGCTCTGGCGGGATGGTTGCGCACAGGGCCTTTTTTATGGACTCAAACGGGAAAGGGTACGAGCAGGATGGCAACCTTGATTGTGGTGGGCTCGCAGTGGGGCGACGAGGGAAAGGGGAAAATCGTTGATTTGCTGGCGCAAGAAGCTCAGATCGTCGTGCGGTTTCAAGGGGGGTCGAATGCCGGACATACGGTGATCACCAAACGGGGAACCTATGTGTTTCATTTGGTGCCATCGGGGATTTTGTATCGCGGCAAGCTGTGTATGCTCGGCAATGGGGTCGTCATAGATCCGGCCGGGTTGATCCAGGAATTGGACCATCTGATCGAACGGGGTGTCAAAATTGGACGAAATTTGATCATTAGCCCTCGTGCTCACCTGATTATGCCATATCACAAGGCGCTCGATGCGGTGTCGGAAGAAGCGAAAGGCAGTCGGCGAATCGGAACCACAGGGCGAGGTATCGGCCCGGCCTATGCGGACAAAATGGCGCGCGTCGGCATCCGCATCGGCGATTTGCTTCAGCCCGACGTGTTTCGGCAAAAGGTCGAAGAAAACTTGGTGGCGATGAACAGGCATCTCCATCATGTGTATCAGGCTGACCGATTTTCAGCCGAGAAAATTTGCCATGAATATCTCGGCTATGCTGATCGGTTGCGTCCGTATGTGGCCGATGTCTCCGCATTGCTGGATCGGGCCATCGCCCAAGGCCGACATATTTTGTTCGAAGGGGCTCAAGGGACCCACTTGGATATCGACTTTGGGACATACCCCTATGTGACGTCTTCGAATGCAACGGCGGGAGGAGCCTGTACGGGCACGGGAGTCGGACCGACCAAAATTGACGGAGTCATCGGCGTGACCAAGGCGTATACGACGCGGGTCGGGGAAGGCCCCTTTCCGACGGAGTTGACAGATGAAATGGGCGAGGCACTCAAAACGCGCGGACAAGAATTTGGGGCCACCACGGGGCGACAGCGGCGGTGTGGCTGGTTGGACTCGGTTCTGTTGCGGTATGCCGTGCGTGTCAACGGTCTGACCTCGTTAGCCGTGACAAAATTGGATGTTTTAGACGGGCAGAGCGAATTAAAAATCTGCACTGGCTATCGCCATCGCGGCAAGCTCTATAAAGAGATGCCCGCCGATTTGACCGTGCTCCGCGAATGTACGCCCGTATATGAGCGGTTACCGGGTTGGTCGATGCCCACGACGGGAATCACGGGATACAAGCAGCTTCCGATGCAAGCTAAGCGCTATCTTGCGCGGATCGAAGAATTGGCGGCTTGTCCGATTTCCATGATCTCGACGGGATCGAGACGGGAGGATGTCATCGTTCTTCACCATCCGCTGACAGGCGGGCGGATGCGGAGTCTCAAACGTCATTCGGCGTAACCGTAGTGTCGTGCGCTCGCGTTTGACAAGGACTCGATCCATTGCTAGCATCACCTACCTGGTGAGCCGCTAGCTCAGTTGGTAGAGCATCGCCCTTTTAAGGCGAGGGTCGTAGGTTCGATCCCTACGCGGCTCACCAACTTCCCCTGCACGCGCTCGGCTCATTCTCGCCTCGTTACCAAACCGTTTTGCCCGCTGCTGCCAGCTACCGGATATGAGTTGCGATCACGATGCATCGCGCCAGAGGAGAATTCGGCATGCCGATCGAGGAGAATCCAGCTGAAAGCGCCGAATGCGTTGCGCAGACAATGCGGTCGTCTCTTCTGTTCGTCCATCCCGGTTCGCTCGGCGATGCCATATTGGCGCTGGCCGCGCTGCGAGGATTGCATGCCCGTTTCCATTTTGCACGCCGGATTTTCGTGGGCCAGCAGCAAATCGGTCAGCTTTTTCTCCACTGCGGCGAAGTGGACATGGCCCTTTCCTTCGAACATACCTTATGGACCGATTGCCTGCTTTCTCGCGACACATGGCAAGCATCGACCGAGAGGATCATGGACTCCGTGAGCCATGCTGTGGTTTGGATGAACGATGCTGACGGAACGGTTGCTGCCAATCTAAAGCGTGCAGGTATCCCTTGGACCAGCGTTCGCTCTCCGAACAGCACCGATCTGGAACAGGAACATCAGGAAGATCGGTATCTGGAAATTCTCCGCGACTGGGATGTACGTCGGCCAGCGTGGAGACCGTTATGCCCTATGGAGAAGCTTCACGTATCGGGCTCTCCGCTTCTGGTGATCCATCCAGGAAGCGGGAGCCCCCACAAATGTCTGCCTCCTCAAATTTGGGCCGAAGCCGTGCGACAATTGATCAGTCGCGAGCCAGCGTGGACTATTGCACTGATCGGCGGACCAGCTGACGAGATCACTCTATGGGGGCTGCGTCGAGCGCTCGACCGTCACCAGGTACAAGTGTTTCACAATTATGAGCTTGCGACCATCGCGAGTCTCCTGGCTTCCGCTGATCTGTTTTGGGGACACGATTCAGGACCGACGCATGTGGCTGCGGCTGCCGGCACGCCCACGGTGGCGGTGTTCGGGCCGACTTCACCGGCCCGGTGGGCTCCGCGCGGTCCATTTGTCAGGGTCGTCCAGGGATCAGCCTGTCAATGTCGGACGTGGGATGACGTGCGGGCTTGCGTTTCCAAGCCATGTCTGGCCATCGATCCGGCGCAGATCGTACAACATAGCCAAGCAATGTTGGGGGGGCTTGCGACGGTCTCGTCTTTCACAAAAGGACGCCCAGCCTGGCGAAATCATGGTCACTTAACTTGCTTGAGCAGGACACCTATGGTACATTGCCGCGCTCGTTGCCGAAATATCGTTATATTTTGCGAAGATAGGTGGAATTTGTGCCGTATGCCTTGATCCGGGATGAAGCCGCGACGGCGTTAACTCATGCCATGGAGCGGGCAAAACAGGAGCAGGGTTGGGACATCGTCTCCATGCCTTCCGCTTCCTTGGAGCTCCCCAAGCGTGAGGAGTGGGGGGATATGTCTTCGACGGTCGCTATGGCGTTGGCCCGTGGGGTTCGGCGCCCACCGCTCGAGGTGGCGAGCGCCCTTGCCGCAGCGTTGGAACACGAGTCTTCCGAGTTGTTCGAGCGCGTGGAAGTGGCTCCTCCCGGATTTTTGAATCTCACGATTCGCCGTCAGCATTGGATCGAAGTGCTCAAGCACATCGAGACGGCCGGCCACGCCTATGGCGAAGGGCAGCTCGGTCAGGGACAACGGGTCTTGTTGGAATTCGTCAGTGCCAATCCGACGGGGCCGCTCCATGTCGGGCATGGGCGAGGGGCTGCCTTAGGACAAGCGCTGGCACGGCTGCTCGCCGCCGTTGGCTATCGTGTGGAGCGGGAATATTACATCAACGATGCGGGTCGGCAACTGAAGTTGCTCGGTCAATCAGTCTTGGCGCGTTATCGAGAACAGTATGGGCTGGCGACGACGTTTCCCGAAGACGGCTACCATGGCGAGTATATTCGGGACCTGGCTGAACAATTGGCGAAAGAAGTGGGAACGGCCTTGTTGGAGCTGTCTCCTGAGGAGGCGGAGCATCGGTGCGTGGAGTTTGCCTATCAACGGCTCCTCGAACAGATCAAAGAGGATCTGCGCGCATTCGGCGTCGAGTTCGATCATTGGTTCAGCGAGCGGCAGCTGTTGGAATCGGGTCAGCTTCAGCGAACGCTGGAGGAACTCCGGCAGAAAGGGTTGCTTTTTGAAAAAGACGGCGCCTGGTGGTTTGCCTCATCTCGGTTTTCCGACGACAAAGATCGGGTCGTCGCCAAACAGGACGGCGAATACACGTATCTGGCTTCCGATATTGCATATCATCGACAGAAGCTCGAACGCGGGTTCGATCTGTTGATCAACATATGGGGCGCCGATCATCATGGGTATATTCCTCGCCTGCATGCGGCGATTCAGGCTTTCGGGTATCCCAAAGAGCGATTGCGCATCGTGCTGGTCCAAATGGTCACGTTGTTGCGCGCCGGGAAAAAGCTCGAAATGTCCAAGCGAGCCGGCGAGTTTGTGACACTGCGAGATGTGGTGAACGAAGTGGGCCCTGATGCGGCCAAGTTTTTTTTCCTCATGCGCCGTTCGGATACGCATCTCGATTTCGATTTGGACTTGGCGAAGCGTCAATCCGCGGAAAACCCTGTGTACTACGTGCAATATGCGCATGCCCGATTGGCCAGCCTCTTTCGAGTGGCGGCTGCGCGAGGAGTGCCTGTTCCTACCGTCGATCGCGTCGTCCCTGCACTGTTGGTCGGCACTGACGAACTGCGAATCATCAAGCAACTGGCGACCTATCCCGTGTTGGTGGAGCAGAGCGCGGCGGCCTTGGAACCACATCGGATCACGTTTTATCTCCAGAATCTCGCTGGATTGCTTCATACATATTACTATCGGCATCGCGTGTTGCCTTCTGTCCGGGAAGAATTCGACCCGGATCGGGATCGTTCCCGAGCGCTTGCTGCGTCCCATAGCGATGAGTCGGAAGAGGAACGGGAGGCAGTCACCCCGGAAACCACAGCCGCGCGGTTAGCCTTGCTTCGTCAGGTGCAGACCGTGATTCGAAACGGACTGACCGTGTTGGGCGTAAGCGCCCCGGAACAGATGTAGATCTCGCGGTCTCGCCGTGTGGACCATCCTCGGCGAACTCTGCGGGCGAGATGGATAGTCCTCCGGCGAAAGGTGGAAAGGATAAGCGAATGGTGAGCTTTTCGGTTCAGCAGGAATCCTCGGCCGGTGCAGCCAGGACCGGGGTTTTGCGCACGGCCCATGGCGACATCGACACCCCGGTGTTCATGCCGGTCGGTTCATTGGGAACCGTCAAAGGCTTGGATCCCGAAGAGGTTCGGCAATGCGGATACGGTCTCATTTTGGCCAACGCCTATCACTTGTATCTTCGCCCCGGTCATCACGTGATCGCCGAGTTGGGAGGACTCCATACGTTTATGCAGTGGTCCGGAGCTTTGCTGACCGATAGCGGGGGGTTTCAAATGGTGAGCTTGGCCGACCTGTGCGAGGTCACGGAAGACGGGGTGGTGTTCAAGTCTCATCTCGATGGCAGTCTGCATCAGCTCACTCCCGAACGGGCGATGGAGATTCAGGCGGCCTTGGGGTCGGACATCATGATGGTGCTGGATCATTGCCCGCCGTTTCCGTGTTCGGAAAGCCAGGCTCGTGACAGTGTCGCGCGAACGACACGATGGGCGAAGCGATGCTTGGATGCGCCGCGCCGCTCGCATCAAGCGGTTTTTGGAATTGTTCAGGGAAGCGTGTTCCCGGATGTGCGTCGAGAATCGGCAGAAGCCTTGGCAGCCTTGGGGTTCGATGGTTATGCCATCGGTGGGCTCTCGTTGGGCGAAACGAAAGACACGATGTGGGAAATCGTTTCCCTGGTGATTTCGGTGCTACCGAAGACGGCCCCGCGCTACCTCATGGGCGTCGGCCTTCCGGAAGATCTGGTCGAGGGCGTGTGGCGGGGCATCGATATGTTCGATTGCGTCATGCCGACGCGCCACGGTCGTACGGGCTGGTTGTTTACGACTACCGGACGGATCCTCATCAAACATATGCAATACGCACGTGACGAACGACCGGTAGATCCGGCGTGTGCGTGTCCGGTGTGTCGGCGGTTTTCCCGAGCCTACCTGCGCCACCTGTTTTTGACCAACGAAATGTTGGGCGTGCGGCTCAACACGTTGCATAACCTGTGGTATTACGCGACGTTGATGGCTGAGATCCGGGCTGCGATTCGGGCGCAGCGCTTGGAGGCATTTCGTGCGGAATTTTACGCGGCGAGACAGACTAGCGAGCCCGTCACCGCGGTTGGGTCGTAGCCCGGTGAGGGAATCGAGGCAGGAGTTCGAAATCGGTCTTTCAAACGAAGGGATAGGAGAGTGATGACATCGCTTGCATGGGCTCAAGCGGGGACAGGGGCAGAGGGCGCTGGTGGGTTGCTGGCCTTGCTGCCCTTTTTACTGATCTTTGTGATTTTTTATTTCCTGTTGATTCTGCCGCAACAGCGTCGGCAGAAAAAGCATCGCGAGATGATCGCAGCCTTGAAAAAAGGCGACAAGATTGTCACGAGCGGCGGCATCTGGGGCACCATCACCAACTTGGACAAAGACACCGTGACCGTCCAAATTGCTGACAACACCCGAATTCGGTTGGAGCGCGAGCATGTGGCGCGTCTTCGGGAGAGCGAGGAAAAGTAGGCGAGACCGGCATGAAAAAAGTAGGCGGACGGCTGGCATTGCTCTTGTTTGCGACGGTGCTCTCCATTGTACTTTCCATTCCTTCGTTTCCTTCCATCTACCGTGATTTGCCTGATTGGGCCAAAGCGATCTTGAGCGAGCGGGGGCTCACGCTGGGCTTGGATCTTCAGGGCGGGATGTATCTTGTCTTGGAGGTCGAAGAAGATCGCGCGGTGCAAATTGTCGTTGACCGATCCATCAAAGTTCTGCGCGAGGCCTTGGAAGCGGCAGAACTAGCCGTGGAGGAGATTGAACGAGACGGCTCTACGGGCTTTGTGGTAACGCTTGTTCCGAAGACGGACAAGGCGAAAGTTCAGGACATTGTCGAGGACCGACTTCCAGGATTCGTGCTGACCGACGCCACGGACACACGCTTGGTCTATGCCCTCCGAGAGACGGAAGTCGATCGCATCAAAAACTCCGCCATCAACCAAGCCTTGGAGACGATTCGCAATCGGATCGATCAGTTCGGGGTCACCGAGCCGTTGATCCAGCGTCAAGGAAGAAATCAAATCGCTGTTCAGCTTCCCGGTATCAAGGATCCGGAACGGGCCAAGCAATTGATCAAGAAAACGGCGCTGCTTGAATTCAAGTTGTTGGATGAAACGAGCGAAATCCGCCTGGAATTGCCGGCTCAAATCGAACGGCGAAAGGAAGATGAGCTGCGAAAGCAATTCGAAGGGCGATTGCCTGAAGGCACCGAAATTCTCTTCGAACATGTGGAGACGGAGGATGGGCGCGCGTACAGTATCCCGTATTTGGTCAAGAGCGATGCGGCGTTGACCGGGGATGTGTTGCAGGATGCCCGTGTCACCATCGGGGAATTTAATGAACCGATTGTCGCGCTCACGTTCGACAGTCGCGGAGCCAAAGAATTCGAGCGCTTGACGGCGGAGAATATCGGCAAGCGTATGGCCATCGTCTTGGACGGGACCGTGTATTCGGCTCCGGTCATTCGCGATCGGATCAGCGGAGGGCGGGCCGTGATCGAAGGGGCCTTTACCACCGAGGAAGCCAATGATCTGGCCGTGGTGCTTCGCGCCGGGGCGTTGCCTGCGCCCATGCGCACACTCCACGAATTGACGGTCGGTCCGTCGCTCGGGCGGGATTCGATCGAAAAAGGTCTCAACACCATGCTCATCGCTGGGTGCTTGGTGTTGATTTTTATGATCGTCTATTACCGGTTGTCGGGCGTGATCGCCGATATGGCCTTAGCGCTCAATTTGATTTGCTTATTGGGAGCGCTTTCGGGCCTGAATGCGACGCTGACGCTTCCGGGCATTGCTGGGATTATCCTGACCATCGGGATGGGAGTGGATTCGAACATCCTCATTTTCGAGCGAATTCGCGAAGAATTGCGACAGGGACGTCCGGTCCGATTGGCGGTCGATCGCGGATACGAAAAGGCACTTCTGACCATTGTGGACTCTCATGTGACGACTTTGATTACCGGAATGGCCCTCTTTGTGTTCGGGACGGGGCCGATCAAAGGGTTTGCCGTAACCTTGTGTTTAGGAATTTTTATTAATTTGTTTACGGCATTGATCGGGACCAAGGTCGTGTTCGATCTCATGAATCGGCGCAAACTCGAGCGCCTCAGCATCTAGCGAGAGCCTCGTCGATGGTGTGCAGGCATTCGAATCAACTGGCACCGGAACATTTAGGCGACAGTGAGCGAGAAAGATGATGGAAATCATCGGGAAAACGAATATCGATTTTCTGGGCAAGCGGCGTATCGCGTTTGGATTTTCCGGCGTCTTGGTCGCGCTGGGGATTCTTGCCCTCATCCAAATCGGATTAGGATCGGCAAACTTAGGGATCGATTTTGCCGGAGGCACGGCGGTGCAGTTGAAATTCGATCAGCCCATCCCGATCGAAGAGGTGCGGCGGGCCCTTAAACAACATGGGCTCGGCGAGGCCGAGATTCAGGAATTCACCGGTGAAAACAAATTGCTCGTTCGGGTGAAAACCGGGACAGTGATCGAGGAAGATGTCGGGAGAAAGATCGTCACCGTGTTTCAGACGGCATTTCCGAATGCCAATGTCGTGGTGGAGTCCAGCACATCTATCGGTCCCACGATCGGGAAAAAGCTGCAACAGGATGCCTTGATCGCCATCACGATCTCGTTGATCGGGATTGTGGTGTATATCGCGGCCCGATTCGAATTCCGATTCGGTGTGGCTGCCGCGATTGCGACCTTTCACGATGTCTTGGCGGTTCTGGGTTTGTATTATGTCATGAACAAGGAAATTACGTTGCTCGTCGTCACGGCGCTGCTGACCCTGGCCGGCTATTCCTTGACGGATACGGTGGTCGTGTTCGATCGAATTCGGGAAAACATTCGGCAACGTCGTCGCGAGTCGATCGTGACGATCATCAATAACGGCATCAATCAGGTACTCAGCCGGACCCTCATCACGACCCTGACGGTTATTTTGGTGTTGGTGCCGCTCACGCTGTTCGGTGGCGAAGTTTTGCATGATTTTGCGTTGGCCTTGTTGCTCGGGGTGATCATCGGAACCTATTCTTCGATTTTTGTGGCGAGTCCGCTGCTGTTAGTGTGGCCAGGCGCAGAAGGAAGGCTGTTGAGCCGCAAAGCCTGAAATGCCCCCATGTTACCGCTCCTTGACATCCAAATCGTTACACATCGAAAATATTAACATTCACCATCGTTTTCAGATGCTCTCTTTGACTCGGCTGTATTACCGCAGTGAAACGCCTCCTGCCTCCCCTCAACTTGAAGGGCAAGACCATCTTAGCGATGGTCTTGGTTGGGCTCTTACCTCTCATCCTTTCGCTTCTCCTCACGTATTTTGAAGAGCGCCGGGCTCTTCGGACCATTGCCGGCATCAATTTCAAAGGCATTGCCGTCGAGCTCGCACGCAAAATCGAAACGCAGATTACCCGCAGCATCAACGAGGCCCAACAACTCGCCACTATCCCGTTTATCCGCACGGCGGTGACCGAATCCAATCGGAGTTACGAGCACAAAAATGCCGACGAAATCGCCGCCCTTATCCAGGAGTGGAGAACCCGTTGGCGGTCCCAAGTCAAGGAGCATGAATTCCCGCCGTTCGTCAATCAGTACGCCACGAACTATCTGGTGCAATGGCATGCGATTCGAAAATCCGATTATTTGGCCATCTTGGTCACGGACAACCGCGGGGCGCTGGTGCTGAGCTCCTTTCCGCAAGTCAAGTTTTTCCATGGGAATCAGAAGTGGTGGCAGGCAGTGGTTCAACAGCCCCGGGGACAGATTTACGTCAGCGACCTGTTTTTCGACCCGTCTTTTGGCACGCACGTGCTCAACATCGCAGTTCCGATTCTCGACGATCGTCAGCAGTCCGTCGTCGGGGCGATCAGCATTCTGCTTCGTCGGGATTCACTCTTTCAATCCATTGCCGAGGTCACGGCCGGCGAAACCGGTCACGGGATGTTGGTCGCATCGGATGGCACGCCTTTGTTGTGCCCGATCCTTTCGTTGGAAGCCCATTCCGTCACGCCGCAACTGGCGCGAGCTATCGGGCAACCGGAACCGGGATGGGTCATGGCGGAACCCGACTCGCACGGGAAATTCGGCTCCATTGTGGGATTTGCGCCCATGCACCTTGGCTTGAATTTAGCTCCCGAGAGTTTTGGCGGGCGGGAGTGGCGCGTCGTTGTGCGACAAGATCCCACGGAAACCTTCGCGCCGTTGAACCAATTACTGACCAAGGTGGTGACGTACGGCGGGGCGGTGTTTGTAGTGTTATGGGTCACCGGCGTGCTCGTCGCCGGTCGGGTCGTGCGACCGATCGAGTTGCTCTACGAAGGCGTGCAACGCATTGGACAAGGCGATTGGGGGCATCACTTGACGATTTGCACGGGAGACGAAATCGAGCGCCTGGCGCAGGCGTTCAACGCGATGGCTGGCAATCTCAAGGATTCCTTTGCGCAGTTGAATCAGAAGGTCGCTGAAATTGCGCAGTTGCAAGAGAAATATCGCGATCTCATCGAAAATTCTCCGGAGATGATTCATCAACTCGATCGAACCGGTCGCTTCGTGCATGTCAATCAAACCGAACTGCAGAAGCTGGGCTATTCCCTCGAGGAAATGCTGCAGATGTCCATTACCGACATTGTTCCGGAGGAACGGAAGCAGGACCTTCTTGCCTACCTCGATGCACTGGGGACGGAGCACCAACGATCTATCGAGACGGTCTTTCTGACTCGAAGAGGCGAGGCGATCGATGTGGAAATACATTCCACGCCGTTCGTCGATCCTGAATCGGGAATCGTGGTGTACTCGCGCGGGTTCGTGCGCGATATTACGGAACGAAAGATTCTCCAGCGGGAGATCGAACGGTATACGACCAGGCTGGAAGAGCAGGTGCGCGAGCGCACGCGCCAGTTGTCCGAATCGGAAACGCGATATAAGGCGCTGTTCGATTTGGCGGCCGATTCGATTGTCGTCGTCGACGAACGCGGTCGCATTCAGGCTGTCAATGACCGCCAACGGGATGCGTTAGGCTATGATCCGGCTGCGCTCCTGGGTCGATCGGTCGACGAACTGATTGAGCAGAAGGATCGGGCACCGTTTGCGCAGCTGTTCGATCAGGTCAAGCGCGGCGGTCGGAAAGCTCCCACGCGGGAATTCGGGGTCTATCACGCGAACGGCTCGGTGGTACCCATGGAAATCGATTTGATTCGTGTGGATGTCGGTCACGAACGATCGGTCATGGTGCAACTCCGGGATATCGCGGAACGCAAGCGCTTGGAGACCAAACTCCAGCAGTACAGCGAGTCGCTGGAGGAAAAAGTGCAGGAACGGACGCGAGAGATCGAACAGGCCAAGCACTATATTGAGAATCTGTTGGAGAACGCCAACGATGTCATCTACACCTTGGATGAGGAGCAACGGTTCACGTACGTCAACTCCAGGATCGAAACCTGGGGCTATGCGAAGGATGATGTGCTGGGCCGGCCATATTTGTCGATTTTGTCCAAACGGTATCGCGGGCGGCATTTGGAAGACATGCTGGCGATGAGCGAGAAACGGGTCTACGAGGTGGAGGTAGCCAGTCGCCAAGGCGAAACGCGTTCGGTGCTCGTGAGTGTGTCGCCCTTGCGAGACGAGCAAGGACAGCCCACCGGCGTGCTGGGCATCGCTCGCGATATCACCGAGCGGAAGGTGCTGGAGCAACAAGTACGCAATGCCGAGCGGCTGGCATCCATCGGAAAGCTCGCGGCTGGAGTGGCGCACGAAATTAACAACCCGTTAGGGGGGATTCTCAATTGTCTCTATAATATTCGAAAGGGCATGCTCAGTCCGGCTCGCGCGGAAGAATACATGCATTATATGGAGGATGGCTTGCGCCGTGTGCAGAAAATCGTCCGGCAGCTGCTTGATTTTTCTCAACAACACGATCCCGAATTGACTCCCACGGATCTCAACGCCCTCGTCGAGCGCGTGCTGGTCTTAACCGATCATGCGTTGCGCGCCAAGCAATTGACATTGGTACGTGAGTGCGATCCGGTTGGCCCCACTGTGCTGGTCGATCCTCACATGATCGAACAAGTCTTGATGAATTTGATTCTCAATGCAGTCCATGCGATGGATCCCGGCGGATGTCTCACGATCCGGACACGCTTCGAGGACACGCATTGTGAAATCCACGTAGCGGATACCGGGTGCGGTATTTCGCCGGATATTCGGCCTCATATTTTCGATCCATTTTTTACCACGAAGAAAACGGGCGAAGGGACAGGCTTGGGTCTCTCCGTGAGTTTGGGGATTGTCGAACGCCATGGAGGGGAAATGATGGTGGAAAGCGAAATAGGAAAAGGAACCGTGTTTATTGTTCGTCTGCCGATCGGGTGCCGGGTTTCGTCGAAAACGGGGGTAGTATGACGTCACTGTCGATTTTGGTCATCGATGACGAGCCCTTGATGCGCATGTCCATTGTGGATGCCCTGCAAGCAGTTGGGCATGATGTCCAAGAGGCAGCAGATGGCACGGAGGGCTTGGCATTGCTCCAAACCAAGCCGTTCGATCTGGTCATTACCGATCTGCGGTTGCCTGGTGCCGACGGCGTGCAGATCGTCCGCGCCTGTCAGCAGGCACCCCGAAGACCGGAAGTCATCGTCATTACCGCGCACGGATCCGTAGATACGGCGGTTCAGGCCATGAAAAGCGGAGCGCATGACTACATCACGAAGCCGTTTTCTATGGATGAATTGCTGTTGATTGTCGCTCGTGTCGCGGATATGGTGTCGTTGCGACAAGAGAATGTGCAATTACGCGAAGAACTCAAATCCAAATTCGCCTTTGAAGGGATTGTCGGAAAAAGCCAGCGCATGCGCGATGTGTTAGAAAAAGTCAAATTGGTGGCCAAGACAGATGCAACGGTTCTCATCGCCGGGGAAAGCGGCACGGGCAAGGAATTGATCGCCAACGCCATTCATCACAATAGTCCGCGGCGAGCGCACCCTTTGATCAAAGTCAGTTGCGCAGCGCTGCCCGAAACCTTGCTGGAAGCCGAATTGTTCGGCCATGAAAAAGGGGCATTTACAGGGGCTTTGAAGCAACGGCGCGGTCGGTTCGAATTAGCTCACCGCGGCACGTTGTTTCTCGACGAAATCGGCGAAATTTCGCCGGTTGTACAGGTGAAGTTGCTTCGTGTCTTGCAAGAGCGACAGTTCGAGCGCGTGGGCGGCACGGAGACCATCGATGTGGATGTGCGATTAGTCTGTGCGACGCAAAAGGATTTAAAGAAAGAAGTGGCAGCTGGACGGTTTCGGGAAGATTTGTATTATCGTCTCAACGTGGTTCCGATAGAACTCCCGCCGCTCAGGGAACGCAAAGAGGATGTTTTGGCTATTACGGAGCATTTGCTGCAGGTAGCTGGCGAACGCTTGAAACAACCGGCGAAAACCCTTTCACCCAAAGCCCGCGAAATCCTGTTGCGGTATCCATTCCCCGGGAATGTTCGAGAATTGGAAAATACGATCGAACGGGCTGTCGCGCTGGCTCAGCTCAACGAGTCGATCGAAGCTTGGGATCTCTGCGGAGAGGCGCAGTGTCCATTTTTGAAAGGCGGCGAACCGTTGCCGGATTGCGGCTTTTGTGCCGTGGCGTATTCGGGTCCAACTAGCCCAACGATCGAGGATACGACACTCTCTGCTGCACGAGAACGATTTGAGCGCGCGCATATTTTGGATGTGCTCCACCGTGCCGACTGGAGCAAAACCATGGCCGCCAAGATGTTGGGGCTTTCCCGGAAAGCATTATGGGAAAAATGCAAGCGGTACGGAATCGTCACTCCTGGCGACGAGCAAGAACCCTGATCTCCCCGCACCTTTTCTCTGAATCGGAACAGAGGGAATAGCGAAGCGTTGCGAGTCGTTACCCTCCTGTGCAATCAGCCACCGCCTTCCCATAATTTAAGAGTGCGGTCTGTTGAGGCGCTGGCCAAATATTTCCCGTCCGGTGATAAAGCGAGGCCGCGAACGGCACCATTGTGGCCTTTGAGCGTTTTGAAGTGCCGGCCCGTCTGGATATCCCACAGTTTTATGGTCCCATCGTCACTGGCACTGAACAATACTTTCCCATCATGCGAAACGAGCAGGTGGCGGACCCATTCGGAATGCCCTTTTAACGTTCGCAGTTCGCGGAGCGTCGGCATTTCGAAAAATTTAATCGTGGAATCGCGGCTGCCGGAGATGAGCAGTCGACCATCCGGCGTAAACGTCAACGCGCCAATCCAATATTCCATGGGTCGTTGGAACGTGCCCTGGTCGTCAACGAAATAGCCGCGCGCTTCGGTTTCTTCGTCGTCGTCGATCTCTCGCCAATGCCCATTGTGCACGAGTATCTCTTCGCCGCTCGGCAACACTTCGTAGAGTTTGATCTTGCCGATATCGTTTCCCGTAGCTAAATGTATCCCATCTGGCGAAAATGCTGCACAGACGGTCCAGTGAAGATCGAATTGATCTTTCCCGAGCAAAGTCATGAGCTCCGTGCCCGTGGTAACTTCCCAAATTTTGACGTCTTTGTTTTGACCGGCCCGTGCCAGCATGAGTCCATCGGGAGAGAAAGAAATACTGCAGACCGCATGGTCATATCGGGTAAACAGGAGCCGAACAGTTTCGCCGGTCGCGGGGTTCCATAGGCGAATGGTGCGGTCCTCGCTGGCGCTAGCGAGCAATTGCCCGTCTGGGCTATACGCCACTTGTCGAATGGTATGCGTGTGGCCTCGCAGTGATCGAAGCAGGCGGCCCGTTTCGATGTCCCACATTCGGAGATAGCGATCGTTTCCACCGCTTGCCAAGGTGAGGCCGTCAGGGGCATAGGCTACCGACCAGACTTCTTGCGTATGGCCGCGAAAGGTTTTGAATTCTTTTACGCCGGCTTTCCAATACGTCAAAGCGTCTAACTCTGGTTGGGCCACTTCCGGTGTCTGAGAACCCAATGCTGGGGCTGGTGTCGTACTGGTTGAGTCCATCATTGACCCTGTACTCCTTTTGGTAAGACTTGAGATCTCGAAAGATTCGGGAAGCCTCTTGGTGCCTCTTGTTGCGAATGAAAAGTTAGGCTTCCTATAATAAGGCGTCCAAGCTCATGTGATTCAGGTCATCAATTCGATAGAAAATGGTAATTCGCTGTTTGTGGGGGAGTCAAGGTTACGGGCGATGAAGGATTACGAGGAGTCATCCGACCGATGACTGCCTAGTCTCGTCTCCCAATCCAGGCAAGAGGAGAAAAGAATTATGGAGATCCGGTTTCAACCAGCACTGCTCCAAGAAGTGGTCGATTCGTTTGCGGAAAAGACCGAACGCGAGGGCGATCCTACGTACTACAATGAATTTCATGAGTTGGCTGATCCGATTTACGAGCGATTTTCGCTCGATGACCGCGAACCGGAGTTCAAAAAACTCTATCAACACTTGTTTGCCAAATGGGGATTTGCAGATATTCTTCGAGACGCGTTTCGAGAATTCCCTGAGTTGGAAGAAAAGGTTGGTATCGTTTTGGTACGTGGGGTCTTGAAAGAGGATCAAGAAGGCGTAGATATTCTCCGAAAATGGGGGACCGTTGAGGAGAAGCTGGCGAGGCAGTTTGAAGAAAAGGGCCAAAAGGGCGTCGGCATCAAATTAATACCTCGGCGCTTTTATGATCCAGCGATTAACCGATACCTCCGCCATGAATTGACCCATATCGCCGATATGCTGGATGAACGATTTGGATTCGATCCCGATACCAAACTCGGTTTCAATCCAGGGGAAGAGCATCTGATTCAAAATCGCTATCGCGTGTTGTGGTGCCTTCATATCGATAGTCGAATAATGCGGATGGAACGGGAACCGATGTTTCCAAAAGAGTATCGATTCAGAGAATTTCGGTCATGGTATCGAAAAATTCCGCCAGGACAGATCGAAGCGGTATTCGAGGGGTTGTGGCAAACGGATTACTTTACGCATGCTGAGCTTGTCGACATGGCGACCGACACGATGCGGATTTTAGAGCGGGCTGTGACGGTCGAAGAAGGCGAAGCTCCCGAAGTTCCCAGCAAACCCTTGCTGATGCCCGGATTTCCTTGCCCTTTGTGCCGATTCCCCACGTATTCTTGGGTCGAGGATTTGGAAGAGAAAGTTGAGCCGTATGTGCTGGATTATATCCGGGAAAATCACCCAGGCTGGGATACGGAATATGGAGCCTGTGATCGGTGCGTTGAAGTGTATAAGCTTCGCGCAGCCGGTGTCGTGTAAGTCGAACATGGTTTTTGCTGGGCGTGCCGGCGATCGGCATTAGACGGTTTGATGTCTCTCTCCAAAGGGATCGGGCAGCAAGGGTAGGCTTCCATGGCTGATTCTTCTCGTCCCCCCAAGGTCTCGTCGGAACCCCCGGTCGATCGTCGTCGATTCCTTCGGCAGTCCGTTGCCTCCATCGGGGTTACCGTCCACGAATACCTTAAACATCGCGATGCTCCAACGACGCCAAAACCGACGGCTCCAGCGCCGCTTCGCAGGGATTGGTTGCGTCCGCCCGGAGCAGTGGAGGAATCGGAATTTCTCTTTCGATGTACGCGATGCGACGATTGCGTCGAAGCCTGTCCTCATGAAGTCATTCAGAATCATCCAGTCGACGAAACTCCGATTCTTTTCCCTGATCAAGCACCCTGTCAGCTTTGTGACGATTTCCCCTGCATCGCAGCCTGCCAGACGGAAGCGCTTCTGCCTGTTCAAAATCGCCTCGATGTCAAAATGGGACTAGCTGCGGTTTCTCCTCGCCTCTGTACGGCCAGTCAAGGATGCAATGCCTGTGTGTCCAAGTGCCCTGTGCAAGCTATTCACATGAGTTTTTCGTCCTTTCAGATCGAGATTGACCGCACGGTCTGCGTTGGATGTGGGATCTGTCAACATATTTGTCAGTCGGTGAATGACCGTGTTGCGATCAAGATAATTCCTGCGAGAGAAATACCTACATTGCCATGAATTTGATTGGGATGGAAGGATCGCATAGCATGAGAAGAGGGCGATGATAACCGAATCAATAGGGTCGGCAAGGCACGATGAGATCTTGCTCGGTGTTTGGCTGTCGTGAAAGTTTGAAATCCAGGAGGTTGTTTGAATCGGTAAAAACAAAAATGGAGTTCGGTAGAGTCAGTCATGCGAATTTGCGCTTGACTTCATTTTTCTGTTGTCCTATCATCATGCTCCTTCGGAAATAAGGAATGTGTTTCGGTCACAACGATTGACGCTTTCCGAAGGACAGACAGGCGAGGAGAGGAACGTTATGGGTCTGAAAGAAGCAAAGAACAAAGTTGGTCAATCTGTCGTTGACAAGCCTGTCACAATCCCCCCGCAAAAAGCTCCGTCCGTAGAGCGGGCTCTTTCCAGAAGCAAGTTGTATCTTCTCTTGTCTTGGAGTTTCCTTTATCCGGAAGATGATGAATTTCTCGACTACTTGCAAGCTGGAGAGTTTGTCGAAGATGGACGTGCGGCGTTAGAAAGCCTTAAAAGTGCTATTCAGGGATTGCCGATTGCCGATAGCGAGACGGCTCGTGAGCGGTTGTCGGGGATTGAGGCCCATTTCAATGCCATTGAAGAGTGGGTCTCGAATGAGGGGATGAATTGGGATATTCAAGATCTCCGCGACGAACACCGTCGCGTATTCAGCAACGTGATCTCTCTCGATTGCCCACCTTACGAGACGCTGTTTGGAAACGATCATGTCTTTGGGCAATCGTACGTGATGGGAGATATTGCCGGATTTTATAGTGCATTCGGGCTTCAGCTTTCGCGTGACATCCATGAGCGGCTCGATCATTTGAGCGTCGAGCTGGAATTTCTCCATTATCTTGCCTACAAAGAATCTTATGCATTGCTTCATGATGGTCCGGAAAAATTGCAGACCGTCATTGATGCAGAAAAAAAGTTCGTGAAGGAACATGTCGGCCGTTGGGTTCCTTTGTTTGCAGGGATGTTAAAACGGAAAGCAGATTATGGATTTTATAAAATCTTAGCGGATTTTACCAATGATTGGGTCGGGTTTGAGGTCGAGTTCTTGGGCGTGACGCCGCAGCCATACTCGGAAACCGATTATCGTCCAGCCAGTTTCTTGAATCCTGAGGGACAGTCATACGAATGTGGAGCCCAAGATCAAGGCAACGAGCTGAGTCTATTGATGAACGAGGTTGGTGCCCAGGCTTACCTGGACAAAGAAACCCCGGAATCCGGCCAGTCTGGGTCAGCATAAGCAACTAAGCAGCAAAGAAGATAGTGTGATAGTCAGCCGGCAGTCCTTTCGATTTTAATCTTTCATCAAAAAGGAGGATGCGTCATTATGAGAGTTGTGCAGACGCGTAACAAACGGGTCGTGTTTAGCGTTCTTCTCGCGGCGCTGCTTCTCGGTGGTCTCTTAACCATGGGGCAAGTTCCCTTGGCCGTCAGCCAGCCCGTCACAATTCCGGTGAAAATGATCAAAGGACCTATCCCGATGGATGGCGCAAATCCTATATGGGAGATGGTACCAGGAGTGATGGTTCCGTTAAGTGGTCAAACCATTACCACCCCAATGCACCCGAATATCTCGGTCAAGGTGGTCATGATAAAGATGGCTACGAATGGGAATGAGATCGGTGTGTGGGCCAACTGGGGCGATCAAACATTGAACAACACGACAATTGGGCCACAAGATTTTCGTGACCAGATGGCTGTTCAATTCCCCGTCCAAACGTCCGGCGCACCTCCGTTCCAATGTATGGGGCAGCCTGGCGGTACGGTAAATATTTGGCGCTGGAATGCTGAGTGGCAGAGAGATCTTGGAGCCGGTGTTGCAGGAATGTGGGATGTGGATCAACAATATCCATCCATTGCTTGGGACTTTTATTATGAAGAGCCAGCAGGTGGTGTGACGTATCCTGACCGTATTGGACGAAGCTTAGGACCGTTCAATCCAGGTATTTGGTCAGGGAATATCATGTCCGATCCAGACCTTCGGATTAGCCCTGTCGAAGATTTGAACGCCAATGGCTTCAGCACCTTAACGACACAAGCGCATCAAGATGTCTTGGGCAATGGATTGTGGGAACCGTATGGGGCTTTGAAAGGTGGCTGCTGTAACGGACCAACCTGGCGGGTTGTGTTCAAACGATCGTTAACCACCAAGGATCCCAACGATGTGCAGTTTAGCAAAGGTGCGTCAGTTCCGGTTGCCTTTGCTGTATGGGATGGAGCCAATATGGAACGAAACGGGATGAAAGGAATCTCCACCTGGTTTACTGCTCAAATGCCTTGAGAAAGCTAGAAAATTCGATATGAGCTTGCTTTGGTGGATTCTCAAAGTAAACTAGTTTAAAGCCCAATTGGGTTTAAGCAAAGGCTTTAGGAGTGTTGCTCGATTGTAAAGAGCAGCCTCCTAAAGCCTTTTTATTTTTGCAATGATTCGTTGAGAAGGCAGGGGTCGAAAAACATAGGGTTTAGTGGTTAACCTGGCTGTTCCCTAATGAGCCTCATTAGAAGAGGATAACTGTTTCCAAAAGGCAATCCCAATGGAAGTATTTTGGATCATAATCCGTATGCTAGAAGAAGAGGTATGGGCTCACATTCGCTAGCTCGTATGATGGTCGATCAGCGCTTTGAGAGACCCCAGACCACATTTGAACTAGGGAAATGACCAACTGTCGGTTTTCTCAATGGCACATTGTGCTCTATCCGCCTGTGGATGTCATCGCGCATGGTTTCGGGTATCGTTGATCAAAATATGTGAGCAGATTGCCGAGCATGCCGTTACACGTTGACGCAGCAGGGTATACAGAGTTTTAGTCTCTTATGTTGAGGGAGCATCGCTGTCCAGACTCGATCTCCTTGGGTCAGAATGAAAAAGACGGTCTGCATAGTAGACCGCAATGCACAGTACATTCTACTCTTACACTCGCTCTGGTGCCTGTTCAGCCAGAATCTACTGGGATAGGCTGCACAATCTCGACGAAGTCCGAGAATATGCCTGGTACGTCATGAGCTATGGTCTTCCGGCCGGGAAGGAGAGCCTATCGTCATTCTATGCTGCATTCTAGATAGCTCTCTCGGTAAGGATCTGACCGCTGTCTCCGGTTCAAGCCAACGCAAAAGCTATCGCACTGGTACGTGACAGGCATAACGGTACCAATTTAGCCCATCACTCGCTCTGCATCTCCGCCGGGACAGGCGTTGATATCTGCGCTCAATGCCCATCGCTTTTCGTGCTGACACCGAGCTGCTCCCATTTCCGAATTCTTCATGGAGGAATATGAACCCTATCTTCTGGTAATAATCGATTGGCTATCGGTTCATCAGAGTTATTGCTCTACGCTCGCAGAATGTTAGAAAATATTTACTCCGCGATTGGTATTCGTGTTGTCCTTGAGGCATGTTTACAAGAAAGCTTTCCGAGTATCGGTGGCCTCGGCAAAATTTAAGGATCCATAACCCATTTAGATCGAGGGCTTTTATCGCAAACTTTTAATGAAATTCAGCCTTGTTGTTCGGGACTTAGCCGTTTAGTTGCATTCATTGAATTAAGGTGTGTATAAAAGGTGTGTAAATAAGCAGAGAATCGTGAAAAAACCTCGTCAGGTTAAAAAATCTCGTTAGGTTAAGTGAATTCAAGATGAATGGCTAGTAAATTTCGTTGAGCTGTCCCTACGGTGATATATGAAAATTTCTTTGCTTTTCCCACCCAGTTGGCATCCATCGCAACCGTATTTAAGTCTTCCGTGTCTTACCGCTTTTCTCGATCAAGCTGGAATTCCTGATAAGAGTCAACGTGATCTTAATATGGAGCTTTTGGATTTCGTCTTGACACGCTCCTATGGACTCGACGTGTATCAGCGATTGTTGGATAAGGCGAAAGAATTGGAACGCTCGCTCCAAGGCGACGTTGGGCCAAATAGCCGAGAGCATTATGCGCGAGTGGTCGAATCGCTCGAACGGTTTCCCTATCTTATTGATCAGATCGAACCAGCCAAAGCATCGTTGAGAAGCGAAGAGTTTTATGACATTGAGCGCTATCGGGAATGTTTATTTTTAATTGATCGATGGTTGGAATTGGTTTCCTCGCTGTATTTTCCAACCCGCATCACGGTTGTCGATAACCAATTCGCCTATTCGATTTATTCATCGCGCGACATTTTGAAAGCTGTTGGCGATGAAACCCAGAATCCGTATATCGATTTGTTCCGACATCAATTTCTGCCGAGCCTCATAGGAGATGCGCCCGATCTCATTGGCGTCTCTATTACAGCGACCTCGCAAATTATTCCTGGTCTGACTCTTTGTCGGTTGATCAAAGAAACACGACCAGACATCCATGTGACGATTGGCGGGAGTATCTTCACTCGGCTCGTCGACAATCTCAGGCGATGTCATCGACTTTTTGAGCTAGCCGATGATTTCATTGTCTTCGAGGGAGAGACCGCGCTGGTCGAGTTGGTGAATCAATTGGAGGGGAAGAAGCAATTTGAAAAGGTCCCGAATTTAATTTATCAAGCCAACAGCAAGGTTGTCGTCAACCAACCGTTTTATTCGGAGAATTTGGCGCAGCATCCAGCCCCTAATTATGACGGGTTTCCGCTCGGACGGTATTTGGCTCCGGAAACCGTTTTGCCGGTTCAATTTTCGCGAGGCTGCTATTACAAAGACTGTGCGTTTTGCGCCTTGACGTTGGACCATCAGAATTTTCGGCAAAAAGACCCCACAAAAGTTGTCGATGAGTTAGCTGCGTTGTCGAAGAAATACGATACGCCATTTTTCTTTTTCACCGATGAATGCCTGGCACTGTCGCCCACGAAGCGATTGTGTCGACAATTGATCGACCGAAACTTGGGTTTACAATGGACGGCAGAACTTCGATTTGAAAAAAATCTCACACGCGACTTGTTGGCGCTCATGCGCGATGCTGGTTGTCAAAAAATCGTGTTCGGATTGGAGACCTATAATGCACGGTTGATGGATTTTATGAAAAAAGGCATTACACAGGAGCATGTAAATCGGATTTGCAACGATTGTGTCGATTTGGGCATTGCGGTTCATTGTTACATCATTGTCGGATTTCCTACCGAGCGGGAAGAAGAAGCATTGGAAACTATGAACTTCATCATCAACAACACGAAACTCCATTCTTCATATGGATTTTCGTGCCAACCGTGCCTATTTGATTTGGAAAAAGAAGCGCCGATTATGAACGATCCTGGAGCATATGGGATCCAACGGATTATGCGTCCGGCTTCCGAAGATCTTAGCTTGGGCTTTTTCTACGAGGTCAAGGAAGGCATGACTCCCGAGCAAGCTGAACGAGTATATCAACATGTCTATGAAAAAATTAGCGAAGTCGTTTGTGAATTGCCCTTCAATTATTCCATGGCAGATGGATTGTTGTACATTGCACGTCATAATCGTCAGCGGGAACGGCAGCCGACCGGGGTCTGACAAGCGAGAATGCAATAACGCGGGGCGCGTAAACGCCGAAGTGGATAGGATGTTGAGTCGTTGAAGTCGAGAGCGATGACTATACGTTCCGGGACCGGGATTGCCGAGCAGCAAGGAAATACGGCCATGTCGATATTGCTGTTCGAATATGCGCTGAAGTGTTTGTTGGTTTCAGCATTTTTAGAGTTGGTCCTGTATCGGTTGGTCTCTCGCCTGGGGATGCATTTGAGCAAGATTGCGGCGAAATATGAACTAGTGAAATTGACCTTGCAAACCATTTCTTCGCTAGGATTTATGCTCCTCAATCTCACGGCCATTTTAGCCTTCCTGCTGCTTTTTCTTCTCCTGTATCAAAAAGTTCGCAAGACGCATTGGGTCGGACAATACGATAAACTGCTCGTTCCGAGTTTAGGATTGTTGATCGCTGTAACATTGGCCTATCTGGTGGTTCCACCAGCCATGGCCGGGTCGGTCGTCTACAATGTGATCACCTTTGTGGTATTGGTCGTCTTGGTGACGGAATTTATGGCGACGCATCATGTATTGGCTCAACGTCTTTTGGTCGGGACGTTTGTTCTGGGGATTACCTCCTGGTTGTATTATCAGACGGTTTCGACTGGATACGGGATGATGAACATCACCACGCCTCCGCCGCTGGTGCACGAAGTGAATCGAATCGGGGAAGCGCTGATGGTGTTGGCCAGCGTGTTGGCGTTTTGGGCCTACGGAAGTACGTCCTTCTTTACCAAGAACAAACAACAACGTCGGTGGGCTCTGACATTGCTGGCTTCGGGAGGCGCTCTCTTCGGCCTCTTGTTGTTCTTAGATTATTTTTTGATGTTGATCGATCCGGCCATGGCGCGAGAGGTCCGCAAGGCGGGCGAAGGCATTGGATGGATTTTCCAAATGGGAATGGGGTATACATTCTATCTTCCCTTTGCTTTTTACGTCGCCGGCCTGATTGCATGGGGATATACCGTGATCAAGTTGGTCATTATTGGCCGATTGGCAGGATATGGGTTGGGGCTCATGTTCATGGCAGGATATGCCCTTCAGTTGTCTCATTTGACGTTGATGGTGGTACTAGGGCTGATTCTGTTGAATTTGGATAAACATGGCACTTTGGGGCGCATACGCGAAAAAGCGGCCGAATCCATGACGTTGGCTCCAACCGATTCAGTGTTGACTCATTCTAGTCGCTAAGAAGGGTGTAACTATGAGTGACTCGAAAACATTATCGGAAAAAACACCATTGGAAGCCAACGCTCCTCCTGCTCCGCAGGAGCAAACTGATCGACCGCTCACGCCTGAAGAAGAAATTGCCGAATTGGAAAAGCTTCTCAGCCAAGAGCCAGACGATTTTCAAGCCCGCTGTCGGCTCGGGGAGTTGTATTTCAGCCAGGGCCGGCTCGACGAGGCTTTAGCCGAAGTGAAAAAGTCCATTGAGATGGCGGAGGGGCTGCGAACGGAAATGGATCGGTCGCTAGCCATGTATTATTCGAATCTCGGCACCATTTACGGCACCAAAGGTATGATGGATGATGCGGCTATCCAGTTCCGCCGAGCCTTGGAATTGAACAAATATGACGTGCTTGCGCTGTTCAATCTCGGGCGGCTGCACTGTGAACGTAAAGAGTATCTTCAGGCCAAAGACTATTTCGAGCGGCTCATCGAGATTACCCCCGATGATCCGATTGCCTGGTACAACCTCGCTGGAGTGTATGAAAAATTGGATGATCCGCAGGTGTCTGATTACAATACGTTGGACATGGCAATCCAAGCCTATATGAAGGTTCTCGAGCTCGATCCGCATCACCTGGAGTGCAGCTTTAAATTGATGGATATCGCGCTGAATCTGAAGAAGCCTGAACTGGCCATCAAAGTAATGGAGGAAGCGGTCGCGCAAAATCCTGATGAACCTTTGGCCTATTACAATCTCATCAATACCTATGAGAAATGCAAAATGTTCGACCTCGCCGAAGAAACACGGCAAAAATTGAAGGATCGATTTGCCAAGCGGTCGCGCGAGGCGATAAAGTCCTGAGTCGCTGCATTAAAGCAATACCGTTCAACGAAATCGCATGGGATCATCGAATCGTACGATGTAAGCTGGAAGCAGACGGGCAAACTGGACAACGAGAGCGGAACAGATAGCAGTCGATGAGGAAGTGAGGATGTCTATGGAGACGCAAACGATATTGGAACTGGGGATGATTGAAACCTTTGCTGGCAATGGGAAGTCCCGGAGTACCGGCGACGGAAAACGCGCCGTGAAAGCGGGCATTCCGCTCCCCAACCATGTTGCACTGGATCGCAACGAAGCCTATCTCTATATCGCCGAGTCTGGATCGGATCGCGTTCGACGCATCGATCTCCGCACAGGAACGATTCACAATTTCGCAGGCATTGGGGAAACCTGTTATAGCGGAGATTATGGTCCTTGTGGAGAAGCCGGCTTATACCTGCCCTTGTGGGTTGCCTGTGATTCTCACAACAATATTTACATCGTCGATTCAGGAAGTAATCGAATTCGAAAAGTCGATGCTGAGACCGGCATTATCACCACCGTCGTGGGGACAGGGCAATGGGGGTTCAACGGAGATGGTCCAGCCTTGGAGGTGAATCTCACTTATCCCGCAGCCATTGCCTTCGACCGTAACGATGTCATGTACATCGCCGATACGCAAGCCCACCGGATTCGAAAATACGATCCGGCCACAGGAATGGTCACGACCATTGCAGGGACGTGGTCGAACGAAGACGATGATCGCGTGAGTCCGCTCACGGCTCAAAATCTTATTGTTCTGTCAGGAGATGCGATTGGAATCGATTTCAGCGACGATCATGGCTGGTTGCGGCCGCAATGTTCAGATGGCCTGGATCTTTCCCCGTATTTAGATGATGGAAAGCCAGCACTGGAATGCAAGTTTTATGATATCGTGGCGTTGGCGGTCGATCGGAACGGAGATCTTATCGTGACGGATAAGGGAACCAATCGGATTCGGAAGATCGATATGGCGACCGGTATTGTGTCGACGTTGGCCGGTGTTTGTCGATATGGATTCGATGGCGATGGGAAATTGGCTGTGAAATCCATGTTGAACGTTCCTGAAGCGGCCATTGTGGACGACGAGGGTAACCTGTATATTTCGGATTCCATGAATCACCGCGTGCGCAAGGTCGATGCCCAAACAGGGATTATCACAACCATCGCCGGAAACGGTGACAGCGGATATGAAGATAAAAACATGGGTGGCTGCGGCGCGGCACGGTTTATCGCCAAAGAAGAGGCAGGACTCTTAAAACATGGTGATGGACGTCCAGCAGTCGAGGCCGTTGTCAATGCCCCGGCAGGGTTGGCTCTGGACTCACAAGGGTACTTGTATATCTGTGAACGAAATGAAAACAAGATCCGTCGTGTCAAGATCCGTTAAAACACTGCGGGCACATCATCGTGCGTCCTCCTTCAACTCTGCGTTTCCAATACTCATACGTGTGAACCGATGATTCATTGGCTGTGCCAACACAAAACACGGTTTTCCGTGAGAGGATGCACAGCCGTTTGTATCATCTTGCTCGTCCTTCTGTTGGCTTGGGGGGATGTGTCGATCGTCAGTTCGCACGGAATTGTCATCCGTTCGCATTTCATTCAGGGCGATGTTCCGTCCTATCCCAACGATCCCGTGTGGGAAACCATCGCCCCTATTCCCATCCCCCTCAGCGGTCAGATCATAACACGGCCTGTATGGCCGGAACCGAGCGTGCGGGTCCTCTCGGTTCGCTCCGTTCACAATGGCAAAGACATAGCGTTTTTACTCGAGTGGCGGGATGCAACGAAAAACGAACGGTTGACGCCTGGTGTCTTTCGAGATGGCGCCGCAGTGGCTTTTCCGTTGGGGACTGCCCCGGCCTTCTTTTGTATGGGTCAGCTCGATCACTATGTGAACATCTGGCATTGGAAAGCAGACTGGCAAAGCGATGTAGATCGACGTGCGGCTCGCGCCAAAGAACGAAAGCGAAAGCGCGGAGGCATTCGACGGTTTGAAGTCATTCCCCGCCGTCCATCCTCGGTTGAGGATTTGATCGGGGGCGGGTTCAGCACGTTGACGAGCAAGAAACAACAAGGGCGCGTGAAAGGACAGGCAGAGTGGAAACGTGGTTTTTGGCGTGTGGTCATGAAGCGCGAATTAAGCAAACCCAATGAAATTCCGGAAAATGAAGCGCTGTTATTTCCTGGGCGCTTGCAGGCCATCTCGTTTGCTGTGTGGAATGGTGAAAACAAAGAGCGCAACGGACAGAAAGCGGTCGCCTCCTGGATTCAGTTACAGATCGATCCGGTGAACGAAGAGTCCGGGGCGACGAACCGGTAAGGATGAATCTCGCACTATGCCAGCAATTAGAAGCCGCGCTTTTTGGTTATATCGTTCAGGCTGGGGTCAGTTGATCGGGCGGATTATCCATGGGAGAGCGTTTTGTGCAAGCGTCATAGTGTGCGCGATGTCGCTCTCGCCTCAGATGCTCGTTCTCGCTCAACAAGCCAACGGCGAGATGACCGAAGAACGGGCTTTGGAGTTAGCCGAACAATTCGGTGTCGATGTCGGAGAGGTGGACAAAGAAATTCAAGAATATCTCGGGCTTCCGCAACCCGAAGGCGTTGTCGTCTTTGCTGTGATTGGCGGAACACCGGCTGATCGCGCCGGAGTCAAGGTGAAATCGATCATCAAAGAGATCGACAAGTACGAAATTAAAACGTTATTGGATCTGGGGCGGGCTTTGGAAGCCGTATTGCCGACCAAAAACTTTACGATTGCGACTTATGAGCCACCCGATCCAGACAATCAAGGCGTGACAGGGGGATTGAATTTTCATTTTGTTCGGACGGAAGAGGACTGACGGTCGATGCTGAAACAGGCGCGGAGGCATCGATGGAAGCACATGAGGCGTTGGCCCGCCTGGACAGGGTTGTTCTTGAGTTTGCTGGTGCCGATTGGTCTCGTGTTGTCGGTGTCTGCGCAATCGCCATCCACATCGTCCGATTCGTCAGATGAATCGTGGATCGAAGAAATCAATAAGATTTTTGTTCCTTCTGAGCAATGCAAACAGTGCCATGATCGCCATTATGAAGAATGGAAAGGCATGCGAGAACAGACGCCGGATCTCAAGACGTTTGGGCGAGTGGACGGAGCGCTTCTTCATGGAATGGCATTTACCTCCCCTGTTTTCAAAACCGTCTTGGGGCTTTGGCTCCAGACAAATCCGACGCCTGAAGAACGAACACGGTGTTTATCCTGTCATGCGCCGAGTGTCACAGTCTTTCCGCAATATACAGATCTGATCATTGATCAGATCATGGGCGATCCCAAACAGGTTAAGGTCGAAGGGATCGGATGCTCATCATGCCATCTGATTGATGGAATCCAGTCTCATCCCTACAATCATCCTACGTATAAGTTGAATCCTGGTCCGACCATGTTCGGTCCTTATGCCGATCCGGTTGAGAACTTGGTCCATCCTTCTCAAGAGGCGGAGGTCTATCGGGGGGCTCATTATTGTGCCTCATGTCATTTCAGCAAGGTGAAAGACGTGCTGCGGGCAGATATCCCCGGCGAGATTCTCAAAGGAACCGTTTGTCAGGACTGTCATATGGAACGCTCGACCGGCAGTTCAACCTCTCAGCGGGGGGCGCTGACTCGGCCAATCGGTCGGCATTGGTTCCAAGGCATTGTGATTCCGGGGATTATGCTCAGCAATCGAAATCTTCAGGCTGAATGGTTTCCCCGCGTCGATGTCGAGGCAGCATCGAAAAACGGAGCTGTAGAAGGAACGGTGTTCGTCCGCAACGGGGTTCTGCCCCATATGTTTCCCGGCGGCGATCCGGTCCTGAAACAATTTTTCGTCACAGTGACGATCAAAGATGCAAGGGGTCACGTCTTAGGAGAAATGACGCAGCGATTTGGGCGTTCATTTGAAGAGCTGCTCCGTGGCCCTATTCCCAAACCATTGGTCACAGGAGGAACCACGCGACGGATCCCCTTTACGGTGTCCATCCCTCGAGGGAGTACGGCCCATATCGTCGAGGCGATACTCAGTTATGCGCTGATTCCGGAACCGAGTCCGGAATTGCAAGATCGGTATCTTTCCACGCTGCCAACCGACAAAGATCGTGAGAAGGCGAACAGTATCATCAAGGATTACACGGCCCAACGCCTCCTGACCTTTCGATCGCTGACATTGTAAGGGACTCGATGGATCGGGGTGGCGGCACGACGCTTGTAACGGCGAGAGGTTGATATGATCCCCAAGTTCTTCCTGAAGGTTGGGCGGCTGATTGGATGTGCGATTGTGCTGTTCGGGTGGATGATCGCGGCGGACTCGATAGCCCCAAGGAGTGCCGGAGCCGAACCGACCAAACCCTTGGAGAAAGCGTTTCCGCATTCTGAAAAATGTAAGCGGTGTCACTTGCGCGTGTTCGAGGAATGGGAAGCGTCCGCACAGTCACGATCGATTTTGACTGCGCCGTTTCGGATCTCGTTGAATCGGCTCATCGAGGCAAAAGGCGAAAAAGGAGCGATGATGTGCTTTCGATGTCATGCTCCCCACATCCTCGAATATCCGAGTCATCTCAAGTCGTTTATCGATGAAGTGCGATCTCGAGATCCACGGATCGACGGAGTGGGATGCTCGCAATGTCATCTCATCAAAGACGTGAAGACGGAAGAGAATCCGCCGTTGCCGATATATGCGCTAGGGAAAACCATCTTCGGAGGGTATGCCGATGCCGTGGAAAACCTCGCACATCAGTCCGAAGCCAATCCGCTGTATCGGCGATCCGACTATTGCGTCACCTGCCATCACAGTTTGCCTTCAATGGACAACGCCCAGCCCTTGCCGGGATGGTTGGGTAACTGGAGAGCCACTAAAGCCCAAAAAAGTGGAAAGACATGTCAAACCTGTCACATGCCCGAAGCCTTTGGCGAATCAGCCAATGGAGAACGAAATCGAAAAATCGCCAACCATAGTTTTCCTGGCCGGTTTGGAAAAGTACGGGCCAAAGCCCTTGAAGTAGATTTCGAAACCGAAGTGACAGGAAATACCTCGCACGTTACGGTCACGCTTCGAAGTCTCGTTCCTCATCATTTGCCTGTTCCCCATCCAGGGTGGTCTCGCATGGTGCTGGATTTAACCATCTTGGGGAAAAATCTCAAGAAAGTCTATGGGGAGCAACGACTCTATGAGCGCGTCTACGGCGATGCCCATGGAGCACCGACCGTCTTTGATTTTGAAGCGGCCACCATCCTCAAAGACACCCTCCTCAAACCCGAAGAGACGCGGGTAGAGAGCTTTACATTCCCGACGCCCACCGATGCCCCCTCGATGGACGTGATTCTGACGGTGACGTACAGCCCAGTGCATGGTCCCAAAGAATTTCTCGATCAAATCGAAAAAGAAGCCCCTCTCGGGACAAAAGACCGGGCCTTCCAAGCAGTGGAAGTCTTGCAAAAAAAGAAGAACATTCCTTTGAAAAAGCGGTAACAGGTCCAGTCGGCTTTGCTTTTTGAGCCTGATCGCTTACGCGGTCGTCACTGCACCCAGGGAGGCTGACGAGACCTGTCGTGCATATTTGGCAAAGATGCCGTGAGTATACCGAGGCGGTGGAGCCTGCCAACGCTTCAATCTCGTTTGAAGCTCTTCCTCGGATAATTCGACATCCAAACGGCGGGCTTTGATATCGAAGCAGACGATATCTCCGGTTTGAACAACGGCGATCGGGCCGCCTTTCGAGGCTTCGGGAGCCACATGTCCAGCCATCAGTCCGTGCGTAGCGCCGGAAAAGCGCCCATCCGTGACGAGCGCTACGGAATCCCCTAATCCTGCACCGACAATGGCGCTGGTCACTCCGAGCATTTCTCGCATGCCCGGCCCGCCCTGCGGGCCTTCGTAACGGATCACCACGACATCACCGGCTTCGATCTCGCCCTTTTGCACCGCGTCGAAAGCCGCTTCTTCGCAATCGTAGACCTTGGCCGGACCTCGATGATAGAGCTTTTCGTGTCCGGCAACTTTGACGACGCAACCTTCTGGGGCCACATTGCCTTTCAGAATGACCAAGCCGCCGGTCGGTTTGAGAGGATTGTCCAACGGCCGCACCACGGATTGGCCAGGCGTTTCGGAGGCCTGAGCGGCTTCGTCTGCCAATGTGTGTCCACTGACGGTCAGTTGTTCTCCATGAAGCAAGCCGGCGTCCAAGAGGCGTTTGGCAACCAGGCGCGTACCCCCAGCACGGTAGAGGTCCGCCGCGACAAATCGGCCGCCCGGTTTCAAGTCAGCCAGCAAGGGGACCCGTTGGTTGATCGTATCGAAGTCGTCGATGCGGAGGGGGACGCCGGCCTCGTGAGCGATCGCCAGCAAATGGAGCACTGCGTTCGTCGATCCGCCGGTCGTGGCCACGGCGGCAATGGCGTTCTCCAACGCAGCACGGGTGATGATGTGCTGTGGACGAAGATCACGGCGGAGCAGGTCCATTACCAAGGATCCGCATTGCGTGGAGACCGTTTCTTTCAATGGATCGAGAGCCGGTACGCCGTTAAAACCCATGGGAGACATCCCGAGAAATTCAAACGCAATGGCCATCGTATTGGCCGTGAATTGTCCGCCGCAGGCTCCGGCACCCGGACAAGCCGAGCGTTCAAGGTCGGCGAGTTCCCGATCGGTCATTCGCCCACGAGCGTGGGCTCCCACTGCTTCGAACACGTCTTGAATCGTCACATCATGCCCCTGGAATTGCCCCGGCATGATGGAGCCCCCATACAGCATCAGCGAAGGAAGATTCAGTCGAGCCAAGGCCATAACGGTCCCGGGAATAGTTTTGTCGCATCCGGAAATGGCCACGACGGCGTCGAAAAGATGGCCCCGTACGACGAGTTCGATCGAATCTGCGACGACTTCGCGGCTGATCAATGACGCCCGCATGCCTTCCGTGCCCATGCTGATTCCATCGGAGACCACGATCGTGTTGAATTCAATCGGTGTCCCACCGGCTGCACGAATACCGGCTTTGATCTTTTCCGCAAGGTGGCGAAGATGAAAATTGCACGGTGTCACCTCAGACCAGGTATTGGCGACAGCCACCAACGGCCGCTCCAAATCCTCATCGGTTAGCCCCACGGCTCGTAACATGGCTCGGGCGGGTGCCCGCCCAGGTCCCTCCGTCAACATGCGGCTTTGTCGTTTCAGTTCAGATGCCATGCACAATCCTCCGTGTCAATAATAGATAGGGTGGATGATGAGATCGTATGCGCAGTGAGAGGAATGTGACACAGACGAACGTGAGCGGTCAATTGCCCACAGTATTCGACGACGGATCCATCAAGCCTTTGAAAGCTGTCCCTCATCATTCGCCGTGGTTTCTTCTTTGCCAACCCGAGACATCACGTCGCGCGGCGGAGTCTGCACGGCTGAACGCTCAATGGAGCAGTTGTCTCCGCCGAAAGGAAAAAAGAGTTCCCGCAACGGGAAGACACATCACATGCTCCGGAGTGCTCCGAAACAATTGGATGAAAGGAGAAGCGCATGGGAATTTTGGGTATGGCTATCATCGTTCTGCTCATCACGGTCCCGATCAGTGAAGCTCAATCGCTCATGGAGGATCGCGTACAGGACATCTTAGCTCGATCGGGATCGCTCGAGCGTCTTCGTCAATTCCCCATTCACATCCTGGCTGGTCTCCGGCAAGCCCGCAATCTCGTTGAACAACGCTATCAGACGAAGCTGATGGAGCGAATGATGGCTTCGTATGACGAATCTCATGTTGAACACATGTTGGTGCATGCCATGCAGCTCGCCTCGACGAGCAGACTCTCGATGCGGTGATCGCCTGGTATAACGGTCCCACAGGACAAAAGATTGCTGCGATCGAGGCAACGCAGTCGTTTCATCGGCTCGATGACGAAGAATTCGCCGACGATCAAATAGCCAAGCCTTTTGCCTTGCGTCGCCTTGAGCAGGTCAGGCGTCTGGAGTCGGCATTGAATTTCCAAGCGGTGAGGGAAGAATTTGCGATCAGCACCGCGTTGGCGCTCACGGCTGCATTGGATGTCCTATTGCCGTCCGATCAGCAAATTGATCCCCGACTCATGCGGAAGGAGTTGGAGGCCGAGCATCGGCGTGAGCGCCTAGCAACATCACAGCGAACCATTGACAGTCTATGGAGCTTGTACCGGGGCCTCACCGATGAAGAGCTGGAGCATTATGTCGCTTCGTTGAATCCGCGCATGGCCAACGATTTTACCGAGCCCTGCGCACGTCTCTTCGGCACGTCCTGACACGGACCGGTCGCGAACTCGGGCGAACATTGGGCCAGGCACTGCGGGAAATCGAGCGGCTGCAGGGAGTATAACCGGCGGTCATCGATATCGAGGCGGTCCAAAGATGACCGTGAAGAGGAAACAGGTGCAGGGTGTCGAGCCCTGCACCTGTTCGCTCAAGCTAGAAGTCTCAACGCGCTCATCCTTTCAAGCGGACGACGATCGCGCCCATGAAATCCCCTTTTTACCAGTCTTTTTTAGTGGTTTTCGGATGGTTGTTATGATAATCAGCGCAACCTTGGACAATAGCAAAGTCGGCTGACATGCCTTTGATCATCCCTTCGTCTTCGAACACCACGACTTTTTTCTTCCCTGACGCGAGTTCTTGCAAGGCTTTCTCCTCCGCCGGTGTTCTGGGTTTGTTCGACTCGTAGAGCGGATGCGTGCCCACTAAGCCGAGCTCGAAGTCCTGAATATTGGCTCCAACTTCTTTGACGAATTGGGCTGGAAATATAATCGCGTGGTCGTCTTTGGTCCAGGACTCACTTGGCTTGATACCGGCTTTTTGGTCTGTGCGATAATCCCTTTCACGTACACCGTTCGTGCCGCCTTGGCCGTGGCAAAATATATTTCACGGCGAGATCCTTGGTCAGTTCGGCTGTCTGACTAAGCGGAAACAGAAGCATCAGCACCGCACAACCTATGGTGACTCCAATGCCAAAACTCTGAGAGCGCCGCATAGTACCCTCCTTTCGGGTAATGGAGTGATTATTTAGGGAAGATTCCCTAATTTGTAGAATGCTACACACTCCGATCCTAAGAGAGAGTCAACCGATTTTTTCGCCTTGTAGGATGAACCCTAAACATAAAAGGAACACCTGTGCACCGGATATGAGGCGATTAGTCGTTGGGAAAGTGCAGATAGGAATGGAGCGCTCGGCTCGATCGCCGAGTGCTCCATTGGGCAAAAGAAGATGTTATTCGCAGGTTTGTTGTGCGGTTTGCTCAGCATAGGCCGAAACGCGACGAGCTCGCGCCCACTGATAGGCTGAAGGATTGGGGTACGATCCAGTTTGACGGAACGGGAGCTTTTTTTCCCCGTCGAGACGATGAAGCTCTTTGAGTCGCGAATGATGCTGCTCGAGCTCCCAAGAAAGCTCTTTGACCAGTTTTTCCAGTTTAAGACGCAACTGAGCAATGGCTCGCTCGTGATGTCGCATTTCGCTTTCCCAGGCACATTTGATGTAGCGGGAATCAACGTACGTCATGATGCAGCCCTCCTTATCGTGTGATGATGGTGATGGAGTCGGTGTGACAGCTCTCCGTGCAAGGTCAGGATAATAGGCCCATAAGACCAACCAGCCCGGTACAGAATGCTCTAGCAAAACTTCGGCCCAATCGAGTGCGAAGCTCTGTATGAATAAATGTTGGTAGTCCTATCAGAATCCTGGAAATTACGGCGCGCTGCTATCTTGAGCAGCAGGCTGTCGAGTGCATGGGCTGTAAAGAATTCCGGCAGAACTCGACTCGAGGCATAGCAACCGGCTCGAACGAAGAAAAAGTAGGATAACGGACGGAGACGCCAATCAACGAATTGTCAAAGAGGGTGACAACCGCGGAGCGTGGACGAAAAACATGAGTGAGAGAACGCTGCTCATACCCTTAAGGTTGTTCGAGCACCGACCAGAGCCCACGGTGGATGGTCAGCAAGAGAGCTGAGCAATCTCGCTGAGTGTGTCTGTTCCGTCATCGCGCGATCAATCTTGCTGAGAGATGGTGATAGAGAAAAATAGAGAAAATCCAGAGCTCAGGATAGATGACAAAAATGAACAAGAACGAAGCCAAAAGGGAGACACATGAACACCAACACTCTGGGAAAATTGACGCGCGTGGATTGGCGAGAGTGACCAGGCCAAGCGGAAACGTTTGGCGAATGGCTGGCGCAAGACGATGTCTTGCAGATGTCGGGAGAAATCGTGGGCGAAAAGCTGATCAGGGGCGATGACGGATTCATCCAGTCGGCTTCTTCTTTCCCTCTGGCAGCCATTACAGTGCGATGCCCAGGAGGAAAAGGTCTGATCGTCAGTCAATGAGAAACCAGCAGCGATGAGGCGCTCGGTCGATTGATCGCCTTGACGGCACATGTCCAGCCGGCCTTGGTCATCTGGATTGCGAAGGAATTCTCCCAAAGCCATCGTCAGGTATTCGAATGGTTGGACCAGACCTTGGAACACCTGATCGATTGGGTGAGCGTGGAATTCGAACTCTGGCGCATCGATGACTCTCCCCCCTGCGCCCAAATTTTCCGTTGTGCCCAGACAACACGGACCACGTATGCTGTGCGCCACACACGACAAGCAGCGCCCGTTGCCCAAGAATGCCGGGGCCTCGTCGCAATCGGCGGAGAAACCTCAGGAATCTGCGGGCCAATCGGAAAAGTCGGCTGAAGTGTCGGCGCCCGTGTCAGTTCGGGAAAATTTTGTCTATACCAAAAGTTACTCGTAGTTCAGAGGAAAGCCGTCATCCGTCAAAGGATGATCGTTCAAGAAGCGCGTGGGGAATCGACGGGCTCTGATCTACTACTGAAGAACGAGAGTGTGGCAAAAAGGCGAGCGCCTCTGGCCGATCCCGAGACACCACGCGGGTTATCAGCTATGGTCTCGCCACGCCTATCGGTAACTCTTGAAGACGAAGATACGTCCACGCTTTCAGCGTTCGCCCTCAGGCTTTGCCGATGGCTCGGAATAAGCCGGTGGCGGCGCTTCTCCCGATGCAAACGTGGATGAGGCGTTTCCCTGTCGCGCCTCGGCCTGAGATTTTTGTTGTCCTCTGATCAGGTTTTCAAGGCGATCCAGGGCATCCGCGACAGTCTCGCGTGCACTCTTTGAGCTGATGTCTTCCATTTGACGCCGAAGATCCTCGATCCCCCCGGTTCGTTGGAATGCCAAAACCGCGATGACTAAAGCGGCAACTGCGATCAAAAGTGTGAGCACTTCCATCGTCTGCTCCCTTTCACGAAATGAACGAAATATTCGAGATGAATAAACAGTGAAACGAACATAATACGTTAATTAACCACGGAACGGGAATTGTCAATCCGCCGCTGCGAAAGGGGGCGTGATATCCATGTGCTTGCCCGTCGAGGCCTTCTTCGAGACACATCGATTTGAGAATCCTGAAGAGCGGCTAATCGAATCGACGGACATGCTCCATGAGCATTTTGGCAACCTGAGCGAGGTCAAAGGGCCATGCATAGGTGAACGTCACAGCAGGATACTGCGCGCGGAGCTGATCGAGGGTCGCCGGAATTTCAAATTCGGAATGCGAGCCGCCAGGCGTGAACATGGTGGATACCACGGTGATTTTCGTCACCCCCTGTGCGACCAAGGTTTCGACGGCTTGAGGCAGGGTCGGACCGCAAAATTCGTTATAAGCGATGGCAAACTTTGCGCCATTGAGCAAGGGGCGCATGTGCGAAGCGAGGAGCTCCAATCCGGCCTGATAGGGATCGGTCTCCGGCGTGCGCGGCCATGTGCGAATCTTCCGGTCCAATTCCAATTCTTCCTGAGACATCGGGCCGCCGCTGGCCTCGCGTGCGGCTTCCAGTCGTTTCAATTTGGTCACGAGTTCCTTGGGATAATCCGAGGGAATGCCCCCATGTCCAACCAAAATAATGCCATGTCGAATTGCCGTCATGAAGATGCTCCTTTCGTGGATCTTCCTTTGTGGATCTTCACTGTAGCCTGTTCGAGGCTGCGAAGCCAAGAGAGCATCACCCATCGAAGGGGTGTGGACAATGGTACCCGTAGCACCAGCATGATGCCGGACAGGCGTCGTCAGCCTGCGCGGGTGACAAGGCAACGATCCCCCGTTGGGCACGATAGGTGAGGTCTCAGATATGGATGTACTGATCGAGGAGCTTAATCGGGAAGGCCAGTGCAAACGGCCTCCGCGGGACCTCGTCGCGATCTTCGCAATGCGGTGGAACGAAGAGAACCCGCGCGATGCATAGCCTCGCGCGGCGTGTCGAATCCTGCCTGGACTTTTTGATAGAGGGGACGACTTTTGGACAGAGGGGATCCATTCCGCCAAACGACCGAGGATGTCAGCCGACAAAGACTCACGCTTCCGCCTCCGTCGTGCCGGACGGCATTGCCAGACAGACAACGGCTGATCCCAGTACGGAACTTTGATTCAGCGAGAGCGTGGCACGTCGCGTTGGCGGCCCGCTCCAGCAAACCTGTTTCCAGCGAGCGGATCATGGCGATCGCGCTCCTTTCTAGGAGCAGGCGATCAGCTGCCCGAGTCCGCCAACAGCGAGCGAAGTGCCGACAGCAAATCCGGGTACTCGAATCGAAAGCCGTGATCGAGCGCCACTGTCGGGCGCACGCGTTGCCCGGTGGTCATGACGGTGGCGAGTTCGCCCAGTCCCAGCTTCAGAAGGGCTTCCGGGATTCTGAGCCATGATGGTCTGTTCAAGACTTGACCCAGCAGGGCGCTGAATTCCTGCATCGTTACAGGGTGCGGCGCCACGGCATTGACTGGCCCACGCACAGCCGGCGTCTCGCCGATCCATTCCATCAAGCGGGCCAAATCGTCCTGATGAATCCAAGACACAAATTGTTTCCCTGAACCGAGCGGACCGCCGAGGAACAGTCGAAAGGGTAGAAGCATTTGCGGCAACGCCCCACCATCGCGGCCCAACACCATGCCGATGCGCAATCGGATGGTCCGAATCCCGTAGGTTTCGGCTCGCACGGCTTCGTCCTCCCAGCGTCGGCACAGATCGGCTAAGAACCCGCGCCCCGGAGGGGCATGTTCATCCACAACGTCGTCCGTCGGTCCGTAATAGCCGACCCCCGATGCGCTGATGAAGGTGCCGGGACAGACTCCCGACTCGGAAAGATGGCCCATGGCTTCGACCAGGCATCGAGTGGGCACGAGGCGATTGCGGAGCAAGACCTGCTTTCTTGTGGCGGTCCATCGTTGGGCAGCGATGGATTCGCCACACAGATTGATGACCACCTGAACGCCATCGAGGATGGATTGCACCGTTTGGGGATCTTCGCCGTCCCACGCCGTCAGCGCGATAGCGTCGGGCAATCGCGATCGGTAGCGTTCAGGATTCCGCGTCAGCACGGTGACGCGATGCCCACCCGTGGTCAGCCATATGGCCACGGTGCGTCCGATAAATCCGGTTCCTCCTGCGATGACGATATGCATGGTCAACAATCTTCCTTGAAGATGAGGAGCCGCATCGTCGATCGTGATTGTACCGTAAGCTGATCCCTAAGTTCTCCTGATTCAACTCTCTATGAAGACGGATTCCCTGCAAAGTCTTCCGAGATGCCGAGCCGTCAGGCTTTTATCAAGATCCGAAGGGTGGAACCGAACACCATTGACATGCCCAAAACGGTCTGCTACCAAAGAGCAAGCGACAACGCTGTCGCTCGTGTGGTCATCTTCGACGGCTCTTCGGACATCGAACGTCCATTTCCACCGACGATGGTGTGGAGATGGGCGTTTTTTTATTCTACGAAATGCACATTCGGGAAGGGTCGTGTGGAGGCAAAGATCATCAGTCTGGGACTGAACGATGGCCGTATGACAGACCGACATCAACGCCAACTGGCAACGCTCACAGCCATTCTCCGAAGACCAGGAGATCCGGTATCCCGCATTGCCGATGCGCTGTCCTATCTCGAGAAGATGCGAGCGTCGGCGAGACAAGAGGAACCCCGTGAATCACGGGATATGGAAGAAGGAAAGCCGGGTCAGCCTCTGAGCGAGGCAGGCCATTCCGATGCCGCTCGCTACCAAGAACAGGCGTTGGGGAAATTGGTGGGGACCAGCCCTGCGATGCAAGCCGTGTACGATGCCGTGCGTCACGTGGGAACGACCGATGCCACGGTGCTGATTCGAGGAGAAAGCGGAACGGGAAAAGAATTGATCGCCAGGGCCATTCATGCCATAAGCCCGAGGCGTGAGCATCCCTTTGTGCCGGTACATTGTGCGGCGTTGCCGGAATCGCTGATCGAATCCGCCTTGTTCGGCTATGAGCAAGGAGCCTTTACCGGTGCGCTGCGACGAAAAGCCGGAAAGCTCGATCAAGCTGCAGGGGGAACCCTTTTCCTCGATGAAGTCGGGGATATCCCTTTGTCCACGCAAGTCAAACTCTTACGCGTGCTGCAAGAGCGGGAATATGAGCGCGTGGGCGGGCTCGAAACCTTGCAGGCGGACATCCGTGTCATCGCCGCCACTCATCGGAATCTCGAAGCGATGGTCGCCGCAGGAGAATTTCGAGAGGATCTGTATTACCGACTCAATGTGGTGCCGATCGAATTGCCACCGCTTCGGGAGAGAAAGGAGGACATTCCGCTGCTGATCGAGTATTTTCTTCGCCGTCTGAATCAGCGCTATCGGCGGGAAGTCAAAGTGGGACAGGAGCTGCTGGCACTGATGTCCGCGTACCACTGGCCGGGGAACGTCCGCGAACTGCAAAACTGCATGGAACGCGTGGTGGTGATGGCTGAGAGAGAAATCGTGACGCTTGCCACTATTCCGGCACCTTTGCGTTCATACTTCCATCATATGCAAGAGGCAGCCTCCCGCGATACCGCGATGCCGCCGCCGGGCAAATCGCGAACCCGGGCAAGCTTGCCCACCGAATTGCATGGGCTGGAGCGCGAGCGCTTGAAGCACACGCTCGACCGGGTTGGCTGGGTGATGACCAAGGCCGCCCGCGAATTGGGGCTCACTCCACGACAAGTGGCGTACAAGATCAAGAAATACGGCTTGTCCGAACACTCGTGAGCGATGCGACCATCCGAGATCCAAAGCGCACAGACCGATGATCATCGAGAGGATCCGACATCTTTGTCCGGAGGACGACAAAATTGTCGGAGCTGGCGGAGTCGTCATGCCACAAGGTACGGCATAACCTCTTGAAAATCTTCAAGACCGAAAAGTGGCAAACAAATTGCTCTCTCGAATCGCTCAGACAGACATCCTTGAGTTTCGGAGTGTTGCGACCGGTCGGTTCGCAGGAGGCGCACAGCCGGTCGAACCGGGCCGCCAATCGAGGCTCTAAAAAGTTCGCGGCTATCGAGCACCGCATGGCTCGCGTAGCCAATGTGGCAAAGGCGCCACGGTCGTTCAATGCTAGACGCAGTCTCTGCATTGCGATCCGTGGCGCTTTTTTATTTGGCGAAAGGTGATGAACGCCGACATCCCCGGCCAGTGTGTCTTTCCGTCGATGAACCAGAAAAGGATGAACCAGAAGGGGATGAAGGAGAAAAGGAGATGACGATGCATATCAGCGATATCGACCGCATGATGCAGATGGCCAAGGCCAAAGCAGAGTTTCGACGAACCTCGCCCGTCGGGTATCTGCTCCTTTCGATATTGGCCGGGGCCTATTTGGGGTTGGGGATCTGCCTGATCTTCAGCGTGGGCGCTCCGTTCGCGGCTGACGGGTCGGCCGCGGTGAAACTGATCATGGGTGTGTCGTTCGGTATTGCGCTGACGCTCGTGATTTTTGCGGGATCCGAGTTGTTCACAGGGAACAACATGGTCTGCATGATCGGCGGGTTGTCCCGATCCCTCTCCTGGCTGGAGGTAGGGCAGGTGTTTCTGTGGTCGTTGTGCGGCAATCTGCTCGGCTCGTTGGGCGTGGCCTGGCTCATCGCGCAATCCGGCGTGCTCGCCAACGCGCCCCAAGCGGATCTGCTCATGAAGGTCGCCGCGACGAAGATGTCATTGCCAGCCTGGGAACTGTTCGTCCGTGGCATCCTGTGCAATTGGCTCGTTTGTCTGGCGGTGTGGATGGCGGCGCGGACCAAGGACGACACGGCCAAGATCCTGCTCATCTTTTGGTGCCTCTTCGCCTTCGTGGGAAGCGGATTCGAACACAGTATTGCCAATCAATCGGTCCTGGGCATGGCGTTGTTCCTCCCGCACGGGGCGGAGATTTCCTGGACCGGATTTCTCTGGAACCAATGTTTCGTCGTGTTCGGCAACATGGTCGGCGGCGCGGTCCTGGTGGGCGGCGCTTACTGGGTCATCGGCGCGTCTCATGCCAAACGGCAGGCCGCGCGCGCGTCGACCATCTCTGCGATGCCCGCGTTGGTTGCGAAAGCCGAACAGGAGATCCGGCATGCCTAACGTCACGATATCGAGGAGAGAGCAAACCGACAGAAGGCAAGAATAGAAGAATAATAGAAGAAAGGAGTATCGAGCGAGACATGAACAAAGTGGAAGTGTTGAAAGCGGAAAAAGACGGATTGGATATTCGCGACTCTATCGACCGATTCGCCAAAGAGGGCTGGCAGCATATCAGCGATGACGATGTCCAACGGTTGAAATGGTACGGCCTGTTTCTCCGCAACCCGACACCGGGCTTCTTTATGATCCGGGTGCGGATTTCCGGCGGGCGCGCGTCGCTGGAGCAGGTCAAACGGCTGGCCGAACTCGGCAAGCAGTACGGCAACGGGCTGCTCGACATCACCACCCGGCAGCAAATCCAACTTCGCCATCTCCGCATCGAGGATGTGCCCGAGGTTTTTCGGCGCATGGACGAAGTTGGCCTCTGTTCGCTCCAGACAGGGATGGACAATGTGCGGAACATTATGACCTGCCCCGTCGCCGGATTGACGACCACGGAACTTTTCGATGCCACGCCATTGGTCCGCAAGCTGACGGAGCGACTGGTCGGCACGCGGGCCTATTCGAATCTCCCGCGCAAGTTCAATCTCGCCATCACCGGCTGTGTGGAGAATTGCCTGCATTTGGAAACGCAGGATCTCGCCTTCGTCCCCGCGACAATGGAAACGGACGAGGGCGTCGAACACGGCTGGAATGTCTTGGCCGGCGGGAAATTGGGCTCCGGCGGATATCGGATCGCAACACCCTTGGATATCTTCGTTCGAGCGCATGAAGTGGTGGAAGTGGCCTGTGCGGTGGTGCAATTGTTCAGGGATTACGGCAACCGGGAGTCCCGAACGACGTCGCGTCTGGCGTTTTTGCTCGATGAATGGGGCGAAGAACAATTTCGCGTCGCCTTGGAAAGTCGAGTGGGACGCTCACTCACCCGTGCCGGCCGCGATGCGCGCAAAACGACGGTCAACGATCATATCGGGATTTACCGGCAGAAACAGCCGGGGATGAATTACGTAGGACTGAAAATTCCGGTCGGGCGAATCACAGCCGACGATCTCATCGCCATCTGCGATCTAGCCGATCGCTACGGGAGCCACGAGCTTCGGTTCACGGTGAATCAGGGTGTGATCCTTCCCAACATCCCTGACAAAATGATCGGCGATTTGGCCGAAGAGCCGCTCGTTACACGCTTTGCCTACAATCCTTCTCCGGTGCAGAAAGGGCTCGTAAGCTGTGTCGGCAACGATTACTGTAACTTGGCTGTGATCGAAACCAAGTCGCAGGCGCTAAAAACGGCGGCGGTGCTGGAGGAAAAAGTGGGCACCGAGATCAAGCCGATTACCATGCACTGGTCAGGGTGTCCGTCGGGATGCGGGAACCATCTCGTGGCCGACGTGGGGTTGATCGGGAAAAAGGTCAAACGGCGGGGCGAGATCATCGAGGCAGTCGATGTCTACGTCGGAGGCCGGTCGGGTCCGGATCCCAAGCCGGCCCTCAAACTGCTGGAGGACGTGCCGTGTGACCAGCTCGGTGAGGTGTTGAGCGGCATCCTCCCCTATCACACGCGGGACAAAATGCACCGCGCGAAAACCCGGGCACCCAAACCTCGGGTAGCGACGACGCCGATCGACGAGCGCGGCCGGAATCCCTCGCTGGCAACGCTCGATCCGTGATGGTCGAGTTCTGGCCGATGGTCGCCAAGGCTGCGGTGTCGAAGAATGCCGGCGCTGTCGACCTCCTTACAGGCTGGGGCTCACACCCCGAGCAGCCGGTCGAGTTCGGCCCACAAGTCGTCGCACAGGCCTGCACGATAGACGGCGGTATGGAAGGCCGGATGTTCCTGGCGATACCGCTCGAATCGCATCCGGTCCCCTTCCCTCACACAGGCCCGGACATTGGCGAGCCGATCGCACACTTTCACAATCAGGGCCAGGGCGAGCCGGTTTTCGATATCGGCCATTTTGGCGTAGGTCAGAAATTTGCGTTCCCGGCGATCCGCTCCGGGCTCGTCCGTGAGGATGGCCACGCAGTCGGCCACGAAGTCTCCGAACGCTTGGCGGATCGCCGCCTCCGTGACCGGCGTGTCTTCGAGCACATCGTGCAGATAGGCCAAAATGACCGCCTCTTCTCCGTAGGGTTCGGCCAGTCGAGCCACGGCATCCAGATGGAGGATATACGGCTGGTCGCCGTAGCGCTGCGCGCCGTGCGCCGCGATGGCAAACTGCCTGGCTGTTTCAAGAACCGACATATTTCAAGAATCCTGGGCTGTTCCTTCGAGCATGGCATAATGAGCAGGTCGTCGTGCCATTCCCCGTTCCAACCTTGCGCATGCGTGTTGATTCGATCATGACACGCTATTCATCACCGAGCAAGTATGAGTGGGAATGCTGGCGAGGTAGGCACACGGTGGAGGATCAGCAAACCGCCTCAAGCATAGACGAGCAAGCATAGGTTGCGCGCCCTCTGGCCGCGGTCGATCGAGCAGGCAAAGCATCGACACACGGAAGGAGAGATATCGGAGGACCTAAAAAGAACAGCGAAACATGAGGTGCGAAAAGACCGCTATCGCCGCGTGCGGTTTGGCAGAATGGTATAAGCGCAGAAACTCTAAATGAAAAAGTTTCTGATCCACAGCAAAAGATCACGCACTGCGCTGCTTTTCAGGATAGGTGAGAGTAAAAATGGTTTCGCTCAACCAGTGGCGGAAGCCCTCGTTGTCACTATACTGCTTGAAGAGCTCCGTGTCGTCTTGCAGCAATGCAATCATCACACGTCCGAGTGCTCTATCGTGCTCGATGCGTGCATTTTGTTTATCCGAGTTCATCACAGCATTCTGATAGGCTTCGTCCGCCGCCACACGGCCCGGGATTTCCTGAGTAATGAGGCGATGTACACGATCTCGATCCGTCCATTCGATGTTTCCGAACTGGTCATTGAAGGCTTTGATGATGTTGGACAGACGATCCAGCTCGGGCTCGGGCTTGTGGCCCCCGCCCGCGGTCGGTACCGGCTCGATCTCTCCTTCCTGGTCAGCCAGCGAGATTTTGACGGCCGCGCGCTTTTCCACACGATAACTGTCCATGTCGATGGCCTCGAGAATGCCTCGGGACAGGTCCTCCTCTTTGGGTGCCGGTAGCTTCGGCACCAGGAAGGTCAGGAAGACCGAGAGCTTTTCCCATTCGGCATTCGTGTACGGCAGGACCTGAGACAGGAAGCCGTACGTGCGCAGGAACGCCTTGGCCTTGCCCTTGAAGTCGACCTGCCCATCCTCGTCGAGCGCCTCGCGGTAAACGGCTACGCAGGCATCCAGGATGGGATCGAGCCGGTCGCGGTCCGCGCCGTCTAGGTACAGGCGCACGAGCTCGCACACCTGCTCGGGCGCGTAGACCTGGTAACCATCGAGCGCAGCCTTGAGGTCGTGAAGCTTGTCGGGGTCGGTCTCCTCGGCGAGGATGGTCGTACGGTAGTACGGCTCGAAGGCCTTGCGGATCGTCTCGACGTCGTTTTGGAAGTCCATCACCAAGACGTCGTGCTTCTTGGGGTGCGCGCGGTTGAGTCGCGACAAGGTCTGCACCGCCTTGACACCCGAAAGCGGCTTATCCACGTACATCGTGTGCAGCAGCGGCTCGTCGTATCCGGTCTGGAACTTATCGGCACAGATCAGGAACCGGTACGGGTCCTCGCGGATCTTGTCGGCAATTGCGTTGGACGGGAAGCCGTTGAGTGACGCCTCGGTCACCTTCTCGCCGCCGTACTCGTGCTCGCCGGAGAAAGCGACGATGGCCCGATACGGACTCTTGCGCTCGCGCAGGTAATCGCGGAAGGCATGGTAGTACTGGATCGCGCGCTCGATGCCGCTCGTGACGATCATCGCTCGCGCTTCGCCGCCGATCTTGTTCTTCGCAGTCACCTGCTCGTGGAAGTGATCGACCATGATCTCGGCCTTGAGTCGGATCGCATGGTCGTGGCTCTCGACGTAGCGCCGCAGTTTCTTCTGCGCCTTTTTGACGTCGAACTCCGGGTCGTCTTCGATTTTCTTAACGAGTTTGTAGTAGCTTTCGACCGGCGTGTAGTGGGCGAGCACATCGAGGATGAATCCTTCCTCGATCGCTTGCTTCATCGTGTAGCTGTGGAACGGCCGGTGCTTGACGGTGCCGTCTGGTTGTGGCACCGGCTCGCCGAAGAGCTCGAGCGTCTTGTTTTTGGGCGTCGCGGTAAACGCGAAGTAGCTCGCATTGGGAAGGAGCTTCTTCGCCTCGATCAAGCGGTTGATCTTGTCCTCGAGGGTCTCGTCCTCGTCACCCTCGTGCCCGCCCGCGAGCGCCTGGTGCATCTTGGCCGTGGTGCGGCCGCCCTGGCTCGAATGCGCTTCGTCGATGATGATGGCGAAGCGCCGGCCAGCGTGTTCGCTGCCGATCTCGTCGAGGATGAATGGGAACTTCTGCACCGTCGAGATGATGATCTTCTTGCCCTCGGCCAGGAAGCGGCGCAGGTCTCCCGAGCGCTCGGCATGGCCCACCGTCGAGCCGACCTGAGCGAACTGCTTGATCGTGTCTCGGATCTGCTGATCGAGGATTCGTCGGTCGGTGACGACGATGATCGAGTCGAAGACCGGCGCGTCCTCCCTGGTGAGCCCGATGAGCTGATGCGACAGCCACGCAATCGAGTTGGATTTGCCGCTGCCCGCCGAGTGCTGGATCAGATAGCGCCGTCCCGCGCCGTGCTCCGCGGCATCGGCCAGGAGCTTCCTCACCACATCGAGCTGGTGATAGCGCGGCCAGATTTGCTTGGCGCTTTTCTTGCCCGTACGCAGGTCCTTCTCGACGACGATCTGGGCGTAGTTCTCGAGGATATCGGTCAGGCCCGCGCGGGTGAGGATGCGCTTCCAAAGGTAGTCGGTCTTGAGGCCGTTAGGGTTCGGCGGGTTGCCGGCGCCGTCGTTCCAGCCCTGGTTGAAGGGCAAAAACCACGAAGCCTTGCCTTTGAGATGCGTACAGAAGCGCACTTCATGATCATCCACGGCGAAATGGACTATGCAACGGCCGAACTCGAAGAGCTTTTCGCGTGGATCGCGATCGCGTTTGTACTGTTCGACCGCATCGGCAACGGTCTGCTTGGTCAGGCTGTTCTTGAGCTCGAAGGTGGCCACCGGCAAGCCGTTGATGAACAGGGCGAGATCGAGGGCGCGTTGGGTCTCGTCGCGCGAGTAGCGGAGTTGGCGCGTTACGCTGAAGCGGTTGGCGGCAAAGCGCTCGGCTGCCTTCGGGTTGCCGGATGATGGCGTGCCGTAGAACAGATCGAGGTGGTACGGCCCGTGCTTGATGCCGTGGCGCAGCACGTCGATCGTGCCGCGCTTGCTGATCTCTCCCTGAAGCCGCGAGAGAAACTTGCGCCGCGTCGGGCCGTCCTCACCGAGTGCCAGCGCCTCGGCCACTTCGGGCTGGGTTTCGCGCAGGAAAGCCGTGAGCTGGGCGAGATCGACGCAGTACTCACGGTCGTAATCAACCGGGTCGCCGGGAATCCAGCCCACGGCGCGTGCCGCAGCGGTGGCACCGGACGCTCCCTCGTAACGAGGAACAGGAGGCTGGACAATCATGGGAGGGACTCCGAGAGGTTGTGCTTCGGCGCTCACCGGGGCAGGCGGAGGTGGCTGTGGCAGACAATCCGTTCCAGTCAAGGCGCGGCAGATGAGCGTTTCCAACCCTTTTTCTGACAAATCGGTTGGCATGGCGCAAGATACTTAGGCAGCCTCTTTTAGCAAGTCGGCAAATTCGTCCGGCTGAGACCACCGTGCAATCGTGGAGAGCCTTTCTACCAATTTAAAGTCCTCAGCCGTCCAGACATCGAGCGTATCATCAAAAAGACTGATAAAGCGCAGGGCTTCAGGGCCGACGGCAAGATGGTTGAGATCGTACCATGCCGCAAGAACGTGCTCGGCAACAGATCGCGCCGCTGAGCGGTTGCCCGTGCTCAGGACATACACGAGCGAGCCGCGCCTGATAGACATGACATGAAAGTCCACCCGCCAAGTCCGCCCGGAACGTCCAGCTAGTTTGACATTCCGCTCAAAATCAAAATGTCGTTCGGAGAGAAAATCCGCGACTTCATCGGTCACCGATTCGATGGCGCGCGTTTTGAACGTGAACCACAAGTCGTAGATGCGCAGACAGGCCTGACTCACGCGTTGCACGACGGCAGCAAGCGAGTCGCCGTGACGTTGCCGCGCCACGACCATGCCTTTATACAGCTCGACCCCATGATTGAGGCAGATATCTTCGATCAGTGCCCGCTGTTTTGGAGAGCGTTTGAAGGAAAGGGTCTGCATGCGCAACCAACGCGTCGTTTCACCAAGATCGGTCACGAACGTGATATCGCCTTCCTCTTTGAGAAAGAGGTCGATGATATCCCCATCCGGATACAGATAGGGTGTGCGAATGCGAATATACCGGCCATGAGGCTCACAGACGAACAGTGCTCCCAATCCTCGCTTCAGATCTTCGCATATGGTGGCGGCATTCATAAAAAGAGCTCCTCGGTATAGGGAGGTGGTGGTACCAGACGACCGTCATGGTGAATGTGTGCCTCCCGGCAAAACTGTTCCCAGACGACGACCGGCCGGCTTGCCGGATCCGTAATGTCCGAAGGTGCATAGGCTTGTTTGTCTCGCAATTGTTCAGACCAGCGATGTTTGTGACATTCCCCGACTTGAGAACAGTCCGGATTGTGGTGATCCTTGCCGAGGTCGAGGGCATAGATGCGTCCTTCGGTTTTGAGGATTAGGACCTATGACAGCGCCGGAATTCTGGGATTGAAGCTCCCACGGACAAACAGCGGCCACCCTGTTTCGGATTCTACCTCTACCCGGAATTCCACACAGGAGGATTGATCTTCATCGGCGCGCCATTCGATGTTGCCGTTGATACATTTGCTGGAATCGTTCAAAAGAGTCTCGAAATCGTTGTCGCTCAAAGGCATGTCATCCCTCTGCTAAAAAGGGTAGTATGCTGAACGAGTGGCCTGCAAGGAGCAGCCTTTCAAGGTCAGACAGGCTCTTCCAAAGCAATCTCATTTCCTTCTTCCGCAATTGTCGGTTCTCCCTCCTCAGCCGTTTCCTCAGTGAGTATTTCGGCATCGTCCTCGGGTGGTTCATCAGGGAGCCTTGCCGCGGCCTCGCGCACGTCCAGCTTGCCGGTGACCACGTCCGCAATCAGGCGGGTTCGGAATTCTTCGAGCAGGTCGATCTCGCGGCGGGCGGCTTCGGCAGCGCGGTCGATCTTCCCGGTCTGCGCGTCGAGGTATTCGACGATGGCGGTTTGTTAACCTTTGGATGGGTAAGCGAGCCTCATCTTTGCCAAGCGTGTAATATATATGTGCTTGATGGTCGTGCCGCCAGCTTCGAATTCCATCCTCTCTTGATACAAAGGTCCCTCTAGGATAGTAGCCAGAAACTGCGGGAACATCTCGCTTGAATTCACCCTGAGCAGCGCAACGGACTGATTGATACATACAGGCCTTTCGTCGGCTACCGCGACCCTCCCAAGAGTCCCGTCTTTCGTCACCAGCACATCACCTGGCTTGGGGCGGCTCTTTTGAGTCAAGAGTTGGTCAAAGGCCGTCTGCGTTGTGTGCCGAGCTGTCTCGTAACGAATTACCCCTTCCCCGATGTCATTTGCCGTGAGCAGGTAAGGCCCTTCGTCGGATGTCGGCATCGGATTGGTGAATCCATAGGAGATATAGGGACAGAACGCCCCAATCGGCTTGACCTCCCAATGCGCCGGCACCTGGCCCAGCCATTCGACGCCGGAGTGTTTGTATTCGGGGTAGGGCTGGCCGGTGCGGACGTCGATGCGGCCGGTGACGGCCTGGTGGATGAGCGCCTGCTTGTACTCCTCCAGCAGTTTGACCAACCGCTGCCGCGCCCGGATCACCCGCCGCACCCGCCGGTCCACGTAGTCTAGGAACCGCACGATGGCGGTTTGTTCAGGCAGGGGTGGGAGGGGCAGGACAAGCCGCTTCAACTGGCTGGCATAGATGTGCACCACCGTGAACCCGCGGCCCATGCGTGCCTTTTGTGCTCTCGACGCGGGACTATCGCTGGCGTAACCGAGGAACTCGGGAACGGCTTCCGATGTTGGCCGCAACACCAACACGTCGCCGCCGCAGCGTGCATCTCCTTCCAAGAGGTTTACCGCGGACCTGCCAATCTCATCGATCGTTTCCCCACTTGCCGCGAACAGCACATCGCCGTACCGAAGCGCGGTGTAATCCTTCGCGCGTTCCGGAGCGATGCAGGCCTTCGCCCGGCGAATGAAGTACTCGTGCCGTGTGTAGAGATCCCCATATCGGACACACGGGATCCCCTCGGTGACTTCGTCCTCCTTGTTGCCACCATTGCCTTTGAAGAGGCGGCCAAGACGGCCGAGCAGAAGCACCTCCCAATGCGCCGGCACCTTGCCCAACCACTCGACGCCGGAGTCCTTGTATTCGGGATAGGGCTTGAGCTCACTGATCATGGTGTGCCCTCACGCGCGGCAACGCGAACCGGGATTCGAAGCCGGTCCCGCACTTCCTTATAGATCGCTAACGAAACGCCCTCCGCCACCTCAAGGGTAACCGCCAAGCCGTATCGAACGGGCTCCTCGATTTCACTTGCATCCGCGCGGCAATTGATCTTGAGGATGATCGCGTCGCCGTCGTGAAACGGCTCTGCCTTATGTCCTTCGAGCACCTCATGCTGGAGCGTGCCGCGCGTTGTTGCTCGCCAGTCAGCATCGTAACGCGTTGGTGCAAGGTTGTTCTGCGCGTCGAACCAGAGGTGGGCGACGCGGTAACCCCAGCGTGATGGTTTGACCTGGGTGAGCCAGGCCAGCGTCACGGTCAGGCGGCGTCGCTCCGTGCGGGCCGAAAGGCTGGGCGGCAGCGGCAAACGGTATTCGTGGGCCTCGCCGTCACGGAGCACACCATAGCCAAGCACGGTCACCCGCTGATCGGTGCAGGCCACGACGCGCGCCGGGTCTGCCGGCCCGTAGCCGAGGAAGCGGCTCACGTAGTCTTTGAAGGTCCGGCTGTTCCGGTGATTCTTCAGAATGCCCTCGTAAATGGAAAATGCATCCCCCCAGTTGGCCCCGTGGGCGAGAAGCGTCTTCAGCAGCACCGCGTCGTACTCGGCGGGCACGTCGTACGTGGCGCGGAGTCGTTCCAGCACCTCGTCGTACAGGCGCATCGCGGCACGCGACGCCAGCGCGGCGGCGTTGCTGGTGCCCCGTAGATGAACCGTCCGGTCGAGTTGTCCCGCAGGTTCGGGGGCGGCGACGCACTGGCCGGGCGGGCGTAGGTAAGAGGCTACTTCCAGCGTAGCATTGGAATGCGTGTTGCCCATTTTCTCCCGATAGAACTGTCGGCCTCCGGGAAGCAGGATATCGGGCTTGACGGCCCTGCGGTATCCGGGGCCATGTGCATTCACCGGGCTCGGCAGGCCCGTGCGGGCATACGGGTCGATGAGTTGGTGGTACGAAGGCAGTGTTGACGCGTCCGCATGCAGGGCGCCCACCGTCAGGCCGTTGACGGTTTCCGCCGGAGACAGCAGCCGCCGGTTGCGGGTGGCGCTCGCCAGGGCACAGATCACTGCGCGTTCCCGCTCCTCATCCGTGAGCCGCTGAAAATCTGCGCGGGGTACGTTCAGCACGATGTCCTTGCCGTGATTGCCTGCGCTGACGATGAACAGCACGTTGTACTTCCAGGCCAGCCAGTCGAGCAACCGTGCCCAGGCGCTCATTTCCCGGTCCAGCAGACGCGCCGAATCACCGACCGACAGGTTGACCACGCGCACGGTGGGGGCAACGGGATCCTCGTCCCCATCCCGTTCAAACAACCGGCGAACGGCCCGGTGAATCAGATCGACGGGCAGCACATCTTCCGGTATGGCCTCATGGAATTGCCCGGCGAAACCACGGCGCGGCTGCATGATGGGGCGGGCATACACCGGCCGGTCCGACGGTGCGCCTCTTTCATCGAGGTCGCCGTGGCAGATGAGCGACGCCATGGCCGTGCCGTGAACCCGCTGGTGGGCCTGGTAGGTCGCTTCGTATTCATCCGGGTCGTCCACGATGAGGCGACCCTCGAGCAGCCTGTGGTTCGCCAGCGGCAGGCCGTCCAGCAGGGCAACCAGCGGCTCTGGCGTTGTCGGCCTGTTCGGAACGGCACCTGCCAGCGGCTTCGCCTCACTCAGGTCCTCGTACGACGGCACCGCGCACTGCCCGACGGGACGGAAATACCAGACGTCGTCACACTGGAGCAGCCGGACCTCGCGATGCTCGAGCATGGTTTGCACCTCACGCGCAGGAATGCGCCCAAGGATGCCGTGGTATCCGATTTCTTCGATGACACATTGTCCGGCGATGTCCCCGCCCATCTCTTCCACGAGCGCGCGAAACACAGCCTCGGCCTGGCGTCGGCGCTCGGGGTTATGGCGGAACCACAGTTCGGTCTCGAAGGGCACCATCTCTTGCCCGTGCGCCACACGAAATTGCCAGTTGTCGAGAACGCCCGTCTCTGCGATCCGATCTTGAACATCCCACGGCCGAATGGTACGAAGATGTGCAAAGACTTGCTTTAGGTTTGCCAGGCCGTAGGGGAAATCGGTATCAGGGTTCTGCTTCCAGCGATCAAACAGACTTTGAATCTGGCGAATCGCCTGCTCATCGGTCATCACGAGATAGAGCCGCCCCGATAGCGGCTTCTCCGGGTCTTTTGCATCCTCGAATCCGTCTCCCGGCGCGATGTCATCGACATCAAATTCCGCGAGCCATTCCAGACCTTGAATCCTTCGAACGGCGTTGAGGAAGTTCTCGATGGCTCCGACGGTTTCGAGCACCAGCGCGAGTTCGGGTTGAATGCCTGCCGCGCTGTCCTGGATCTCGATCCGGCGTCGATCGATAGCTTCGGAGAGCCGACTGAGCTGGGGCGAGAGGCGTACTGCCTGTTGTGGGTGAGGTGGAACCTTGATCTTTCTGGGGCCACCTGGTCTCTTTGCTTGCCTGGCGAGCGCCGGCTCCGGGAAGAGCAGAAGTGGATATTCTGGCATTGTTACTTTTTATTCATGAACAGCGGGGGAGAACCTTTTTTTCCATTGGTTCAAACAGGCTTTTGTGATGGCCCGCTGATCGGCGGCCGGCCCAGCCAGCACGATGCGCCGCAGCACATCGAGTCCGAATTCCTCGACTTCGGCAAAATTAAGTCCTTTCAGGCTTTGCGCCAGGCTCCGCGGAGAGAAGCCCAACTCATGCCCCGTTCGTGACTCAAAACGGCGAAACCACTGTTCAATTTGCTCCTGGCGGGGCATGGGGAGTTCTAGCCGAAGCTGAAACCGCCGCCATACGGCACGGTCGAGCAATTCAGGGTGGTTGCTTGCGGCAATGACGATGACATAGCTCGGGAGGGCATCGACCTGAAGCAACAAGGAGCTCACCACGCGCTTAATTTCCCCGGTCTCGTGCACATCACCGCGTTCCTTACCCACCACGTCGAATTCGTCGAAGAATAGAACGCACTGCCGTGAGCGAACATATTCGAACACCTGTCCCACGCGCTGGGCGGTTTCACCGAGATAACTCCCGATGAGTGACTCATAGCGCACCACCAGGAAAGGCACGTACAGTGCGTCGGCGATGGCTTCTGCCAGTGACGTTTTCCCGTTACCGGGCGGTCCAGCAAAGAGAACGCGGTGCCGCGGTTCCAGACCATGGGAGCGCAAGAGATCTGCTCGGTGTTGTTCTTCGACGAGTTCACGCACCGATGACTCTACGTGCCCGGGCAAAATGAGATCCGACAGCTTGCGCTTCGGTGTCAATTCGGCCCAGAGAGGCCCTGAGCTATGTATGGCCGGAGGTGATGCTGTATGCCTGGGTTTGCCGTTCGTTTCGTCTTTGAGTTGCGCAAGGATCCGATCGGCCAAGATTGTGTGCTTCTTCGCTCTTTCATCCGCAGCCAGCGCCTCAGCGGTCTTTTGCACCAGTACCTGATCACCACGAGTAGCGGCTCGAATGAGATTCAATATCAAATCAGACCGTGCCATGCATTAGCTCGCCTCTTTGATATACCAGATATACCAGATGCAATTCCCTGGGGAAACCACGCATCAATCCAGCATGCGGCGGCGCCAGTGCTGCCAATTGCCTTGGACAAGTCACCCGGAGGACGATAGGCGTCGCGACCGGGGCCCGCCGCACATAATCTCCTCCAGCAATCCCTCCGTCTCCTTCTCCACGGCGAGGATATCCGCCCGAATCTCTTCCAGGCTGCGCAAGGGCTTTGGTTTGTAGAAGTAGCTCGTGAAGCTGATCTCGTAGCCTATCTTCACACTGCGAGGGTCGTACCAGGCGTCGGGGGCGTAGGGCAGGACCTCGCGCCGAACGAACGCATCGATCCCGCCCTCTTCCAGCAACGGTACCTGCTCGCTGTCGCGCAGCTCGGGATCGGGCTCGTACTCGACGATGGCGGGCTTGCCCTTGATGGTCGTCTCGAACAGCCCATGCAAGGGGTCGGGCTCGGTGCCCTTCTTGTGGATCTTACGAATGACCGGCTGGGCATCCTCAGTGCGTTCAAGGGTCTCCTTGAGGGTCTTGATCTCGGCAGCGTTGTAGGCACGCTCGGGATCGATCCCGCGCAGACGCAGCGGCCGCTCGACCGTGACCTTCCAGTACCCGAAGGTCTCGTTCGGAAAGATTTTGCTCTGCTCGGTTTCTTCGAAAGCGAGAAACGTGTCGCAGATACGCTGAATATCCTCGGGGGCGAGCTCGCAGTTTTTCTTGCCGAGGTTCTTGCGCAATGGGCGGTACCATTGTGTGGCATCGATGAGCTGGACCTTGCCTTTACGATGCGCGGGCTTACGGTTCGTCAGCACCCAGATGTAGGTAGCGATGCCGGTGTTGTAGAACATGTTGAGTGGCAGGGCGACGATAGCTTCGAGCCAGTCGTTCTCGAGGATCCAGCGCCGGATGTTGCTCTCGCCCTGGCCGGCGTCACCAGTGAAGAGCGCGCTACCGTTGTGCACCTCGGCGACTCGGCTGCCGAGCTTGGTCTTCTGCTTCATCTTGGAGAGCATGTTCACCAGGAACAACATCTGGCCGTCGCTCGTGCGTGTGATGAGCGACAGCTCTTCGCCCTTGTGCTGGACGACGAAGCGCGGATCTTTGATGCCCTGCTTGCCGCCCATGCGCTCGAGGTCGCTCTTCCAGCTCTTGCCGTAGGGCGGATTGCTGAGCATGAAGTCGAACTCGTGCGCAGGGAACGCGTCATTCGAGAGCGTCGAGAACTCTGGACCGCCGACGATGTTGCCGGCCTCCTCGCCCTCGCCCTTCAGCAAGAGGTCCGCCTTGCAGATGGCATAGGTCTCCGCGTTAATCTCCTGGCCGTAGAGGTGGGTGGAGACTTTTTTGCCGTGCTCCTTGGCGAGTTGTTGCAACGTCTCCTCGGCCACGGTCAGCATGCCGCCGGTGCCGCAGGCGCCGTCGTAGAGCAGGTAGGTGCCCGACTCGATCTTTTCGGCGATCGGGAGGAAGAGCAGGTTCGCCATAAGCTTCACGGCATCGCGCGGGGTCCAGTGCTCTCCCGCCTCCTCGTTGTTCTCTTCGTTGAAGCGGCGGACCAGCTCCTCGAACACGGTGCCCATGCCGTGGTTGTCGAGACCGGGCTGGCGCACGGTGCCGTCGGGATTAAGGACCGGGTATGGGCTCAGGTTGATGTCGGGCGAGAGGAATTTCTCGATGAGTGTGCCGAGTGCATCGGCCTTGCTGAGCCGTGGGATCTGGTTGCGAAACTCGAAGTTGTCAAGGATCACCTGCACGTTCCCCGAGAAGCCGTCGAGGTAGGCCTCGAAGTCCTGGCGGAGCTGCTGCTGGCTGGCGCGTGCACGAAGGTCGCGCAGTGTGAACTTCGAGGTATTGTAGAAGGCCTGGCCCGCGGCTTGGCCCAGCACTTCCTCTTGGTTGGTGATCCCCGCTTCGTCGAGCTTGACCTTCATCTCGAGCACAGCCTGTTTGGTGGGTTCCAGGACGGCATCCAGGCGCCGAATCACCGTCATCGGTAGGATGACGTCGCGGTACTTGCCCCGCACATAGAGATCGCGGAGCACGTCGTCGGCGATGCCCCAGATGAAATTGACGATCCAACTAAGTTGGGATGAATTCATGAATGTTTCTCCAGGAAGGAAGCTGAATGATGCTGTTAAGATGGCGATGTTTAAATTTTTCTAAAAATTTAAAGCAATAAATTACTTAAATTACCTAGGGAAATCAAAACCAGGGTTTGTGAGAGCTAAGGTGGCGATGATATATGAGCGATGGATGGGAAACTGAGGATCTAGTGGAGAAACAATCGCGGGTAGGAAGGCTTCAGCCGTGAGCACAATCGCCTTGGCGGCTTCGACGTGCGTTGTCGGTTTATGGTAGCGTGTGTCGTCGAAGGTGATAGGTGATCGACGCTGGTGCCTATCCCATGCGGAGCGGGGATCAGGCCGCGTCGGGAAGCTGTTTCATCCGATTGTGAAAGGATATCCAATGGAGATCGATATTGCCAGCTTGCGCCGTATTCGGGCGTTTATGGATTTGCTCATGCGTGCAAAGGAGGCGGGCGCCGAGGTGACCTTCCACAACACGCCCACGGAGCACGGGGACAATATTACCGCACTGGTGACGCTCGACGGCGAACGCCGGCAGGAAGGCCTCGTGTTTTGGGATGTGACCTTGCTTCAGGAGCAGGGACTTGCCGATGTGCTCGACGACGACGAGCTTGCGCTCGGCATGTCGGTGGCGGACGGCTTGCTGGAGGATGCAGAAAGGATTCTACTGTGGGCGGAATCCGCGCTGCAGGATTTGGAATCCGCCTGAGAACAGGGCATGGGTTTTCCGATGGAAAACTCGATGGGCGCAGTCGTCTCTTGTGTGTGGTCACTGCATTTCCAGCCATCGCATCATTATAAAAATCGTGTCAGACTCAATAATTCAACCGCCATAATGATCCCGTCTTGAGGTCGCATGCGTATCGTCTCGTTTCTTCCCAGTGCCACGGAGATAGCCTGCGCCTTGGGGTTGCGCGAGCAGCTCGTGGGCATCACGCATGAATGCGATTATCCCGAGACGGTGCGCACGCTTCCCGTCGTCGTGCGCTCGGCGATCGACATCGTGGATCGGACGCCTGAGCAGATCGACCATGCGGTGCGCGAGGCCCTTCGGCAAGGCCAAAGCCTTTATGTCGTGGACGAAGCGCTGTTGCGCGAGCTTGAGCCTGACGTGATCCTGACGCAGGATCTTTGTCAGGTGTGCGCGCCATCGGGAAACGAGGTCGGACGCGTGCTGGCGCATCTCCCGCGCGCTCCGCGAATCGTCTGGCTGCGGCCGCAATGCCTGGAGGACATCCTTTGTTCGATCCTCGAGGTCGGCGAGGTTGTGGGCGTTCATGATCGGTCCGTGGCACTGGTGCAGGGATTGCGTGACCGGATCGATGTGCTCCGTCAGCGTCTAGCCAGAGTGCCGGAGAGGCCCAGAGTCTGTTGCCTGGAATGGGTCTCGCCGTTGTATTCGGCAGGGCATTGGATGCCGGAGCTGATCGCGCTGGCCGGAGGCGAGAGTCTGTGCGCTGAAAGCGGAAAGCCCTCGGAGCGGATTCGATGGGAGGACGTGCGGGAGGCCGCTCCCGACGTTTTGATTGTGAGCCCGTGCGGGTTCGACCTGGAGCGATCGGTCTGGCAGGCGGGTGTGCTGACCCGGTATCCCGGGTGGGAGGCATTGCCTGCTGTGCGGAACAGGCGTGTGTACGCCGTCGATGCGAACAGTTATTTTGCCCGTCCTGGCCCGCGCGTCGTGGACGGCGCGGAACTGCTGGCCTCGCTGCTGCATCCCGATCGGGTATCGTGGGGAGATCGGCCACCGGCCGCCAGGAAACTGACGCAGGCCGATTTGATAAAGCTCGGCGAGACTTTCGAAGGCAATAATTCTTTACAAAACGATAGTGAGCGTTAATGCCCGGAATCCAAGGGATGGGAGAAGATCGCATCATTCCTAGATACGGACTCTTCCAGTATGGCAGGAAAGGCGTCGTCGATAGATAGATTGGCGAGAACTCACCGCGGGAACTTTGTGATTCAGTCGGACTTTGGGCCTCGATTTGCCGGTCCCAACGTATCTGAACAGAAAGGATGAAAGGATGGCGAGCGATGTGATCCGAGTATGCACAGGAGCTAAAAAATAAACCTCAGCCCTGCAAGAAGATCGACAGTGTTGGCATCAAAATTTTGTATTGCACTTAAAGTGCCGGCTTTAAACTTCGGGGCTCCTTCATTTAGCTTCCACGCTGCTTCCACGTTCAACGCAAGATGATCGGTAAGAAACAAATCGATACCTGCCCCGCCTTTGAAAGCGAACGAAGGTTTCATTTCGATATCGAGCCCTGGCTTTTGTGCGCCTTCATCCTTGGCGGCATTGATATTGATCCCTGCTCCAACGGTGATGTAGGGAGAGACGCGGTTGAAACGGGAGTGAATTTCCAGGAACGGGGAGAGCGTAAAAACCTCGATGTCGATTTTTGTGTCTTTTACATTCGTATGTCGTGTCCATTGGAAGGCGATTCCGATATTCCAGTCTCCACCGATCGTGTTGGGAGGCCCTTGGATAGCGTAGAAAAGCTGGCCGTTGATCATGTAGCCGATATCATTGCCAAAAGAAGAAGAAGGCAAGGCACTGCCGCCGCGAATACTGATCCCCCACGTCTGCTTAGGAAAGAAAGAAGCTGTTGGGTAAGGCGAGCTTCCGCTCATGGAAGGGCTATGGCCTTTCGGTATCTCGTGATTGGCTATGGCCAATGATGGGAAGGCCAACATGCTAAGGAAAACTGCCAGTCTGAAGATGATTGCATCTCCATATCGCATAATTCGTTCCTCCTTGTGCAGGAGAGATTATCAGAGGTCCGAGCGAAAAAATTGAATAAAACTACTAAAAACGCTTAGTGGCATGAGTAGCTTGCGAACGCTTTTTCTTCAAGCAATCGGTATCCGACTATTCTGTCTGAAGGTTCGGGGAGCTTTTCTTCACTTCTTGAAATAAATCGCGAAGAGGCCTGGAGCGAGGCACTGAATCATTTCGAGATAGGGATGATGAAAGACATAGGGACTCATGGGTTCATGCATGTTAGGAGTCTTGAACCCGCTCTCATTTCTTCTTTGCCGTGATAGACCTTATAAAATCTTCGGGGATTTCCGACTCGGGGTGCACGCACATTCGATTCGAAAGTGTGCTATGCTTCCATACCGTGAGACGAATACGGAGAGGCATGGTACGGTTCCCGCATCCATGACAAACGGGTCACTCCAATGATTGATTTATTCGCCAATTACCCGCTCGGCCTAGGCTATGACGAGATGTTCGAGGGGAAAGATCAACCTCGTCCGCATTATCGCCAGCTCTATCAACGGTTGAAGGAACTGAAGCCGAAGGATTTTGCGTTGAAAAAGCGACAGGCCGATCAGGCATTTCTCCGGCAGGGCATCACCTTCACCGTCTATGGCGATGCGCAACAAACGGAACGAATTTTCCCGTTCGACCTTCTGCCGCGCATCATTCCCAACAGCGAATGGCGAACGATCGAAGAGGGCCTCCGCCAGCGGGTTCGGGCGCTCAATCTCTTCCTGCTGGATGTCTATGGCGAGCAGAAAATTTTGAAAGAAGGGATCATCCCACGGGAACTCGTGGAAAGCTGCATGCATTTTCGCAAAGAGTTTATCGGCTTTCGTCCGCCCAAGGATATCTATATTCATATTTCAGGGATCGATATTATCCGGGACGATACCGGCACGTACCGGGTGCTGGAAGACAATGTGCGCTGTCCCTCCGGCGTCTCTTATGTGCTCGAAAACCGCATGGTAATGAAACATTTGTTTCCCGACTTATTCTCGGACATGCGGGTCCGCCCGGTCGACCACTACACCACTCAATTGCTCCAGAATCTGCGCTATCTCGCGCCCGAGTCGCGGGAAAACCCGGAGGTCGTGTTGCTCACGCCAGGGGTCTATAACTCGGCCTACTTCGAGCATTGCTTTTTGTCGTTGCAGATGGGTGTGGAATTGGTGGAAGGACGGGATTTGGTCGTGGAATCCGACCGGGTGTACATGAAAACCACGACGGGCCTCGAACCGGTCGATGTGATCTACCGGCGTGTGGACGATGACTTTTTGGATCCCGAGGTCTTTCGGAGCGATTCGGTGCTCGGCGTGGCAGGGCTCATGCGGGCGTATCGAGCTGGCAATGTGGCACTGGCCAATGCGATCGGCACAGGGGTAGCGGACGATAAAGCCATTTACGCTTATGTGCCGAAGATGATCGAATTTTATTTAAAGACGACGCCCATCCTCCCACAGGTGCCTACCTATCTCTGCCTTCACGACGACGATCGCCGCTACGTGCTCGATCATCTCTCCGAACTGGTCGTCAAATCGGTTGGCGCCTCGGGAGGATACGGCATGTTGATGGGACCAATGGCGAGCAAAACGCAATTGGAAGAATACCGCCGCCGTATTCTGGCCGAACCGCGGAACTTTATCGCCCAACCTGTCGTGCAACTGTCCTTGCATCCCACGTTGATTCATCATGCCGAGGGACAGATGACCTTGGCTCCGCGACATATCGATTTACGTCCGTTTGTCCTCTGGGGTCAGGATGTAACGGCCTCCCCCGGCGGATTGACGCGGGTAGCCTTGAAGGAAGGGTCGCTGATCGTCAATTCGTCGCAAGGCGGTGGCAGCAAAGACACCTGGGTGCTTTACGGAGAAGGGTGATTATGCTCAGCCGGGCCGCGGAATCGTTCTTTTGGTTGGGACGCTATCTGGAGCGGGCGGAATACACGTCCCGGTTCACCAACGTGCATTATGGCTTGATCCTGGAGATCGCCGATCTTCGCGACCAACTGGCCACGTGGCGCCATCATCTGGACGTGACAGGAGAGTTGCCCCTGGCCGAGGAACTCTGCCAGCCGCTGACCACCCGCACGGTCCTGGAATTTATCGCCCTGCATCCGCAGAATCCCAATTCCATCAAAAACTTGATTCAGGCTGCGCGGACCAACGCCCGGGGCATTCAGGACCAGCTCTCCAGCGAAGTCTGGGATCACATCAATGAATTTTATTGGCACATCAAAACAAAAACGACAGCCGATTTTTGGGCGAGTCCTTACGAGTTTCTGGAAAAGGTGTTCAATACCTCGTACATGTTGGATGGGGTGTTTGGCAGCACCATGCTCCACGACGAGGGATGGAATTTCTACCGTTTGGGGAAGAATGTGGAACGCGCAGGACAAACAGCCCGCCTGCTGGAACATCCGGTCTTGAGCAAGGTCGCGCATGAGCCGGGGGAAATTTCCGAATTTCACCATTGCCTGGCCATCCTGAAATCGGCGAGCGCCTTCGAAGCCTATCGGAAGTGTTATACGGCGGATCTGGTGCCGCGAAGAATCGTAGAATTTCTTTTGTTCCACGACAAGTTCCCCCGCTCCGTACGATTCTGCGCCGAAGCCGTGAGCCGGCTGCTCGATCGGGTGAGCGGTCCGCTGCCGCGACCGGAAACACGGGAACTCAAACGGCTTGCCGGACAATTCGCGGCCGATCTGCAGTTCGGCAGCCTGGACGACATCTTTCGCCTGGGACTGACGACATTCCTATCGCAAGTTATCTATCAACTCGATCACATTACGAACATGATGGGTCGAGCGTTTTTCCGGACGCAGGGTTATTCCGAATTGCCGGCTCCGGATACGCGCCTGTGGCGGCGGCCCAGTCTCCATGTCGTCGTGCCCAGTCGAAAAATCGTCGAGGCGGTGGTCGCGATTCGGCATCAGTTTACCTACGAATACACTGAGCCGGTGTCGCAGGTGACGACCGTGGTCCGGTTAGCGCCTCCTCAACATTATGGATTTCAGCGACGGCTCGATCTGCGATGGCATATCGATCCGCCGGCCGATTACCGGCATTTCACGGATGCCTTCGGGAATCTCGTCTGGCAGCTCGATCACGCTTTTATCGAGCGGACGATCTTTTGCCGGGTCGAAATGCGCGTGGCTACCCGCGCTTTCTACGAAGAGGATGGTGCGCTCGCCCTGCAAGGCGTCGTACCCCAGGAGACCGATTGCACGGTGCATCCGGCAGAGTTCACCAAGTTGACATCCCTGGTCAATAGCTCGGATGCTCTGTTGCAACTCGCCCGCCGTGCCAAAGAACGGGCCCTGCCGCACTTCGAACTCGCGGACTCCTTGATGCACCAGGTCTATGCGCACATGCATTACAAGCCTGGATCCACGCATGTCGGTACGACGGCGGCCGAGGCGTTCGAGCAGGCCAGCGGGGTCTGCCAAGACTATGCGCACGTGATGCTGGCTCTATGCCGTCTGGCCGGCTTACCGGCCCGCTATATCTCCGGGTATCTGCCAGGGGAGGGACAGATGCATGCGTGGGTGGAAGTACTATGCCCGATCCCGCCCGACAGCGTGTTTACGTGGGTGCCTTTCGATCCTACGCATAACCGCCGCTGCGACGAACGCTATGCGACGGTCGCGGTGGGACGGGACTACCAAGACGTGGCCCCTACGAGTGGGTATTACTCCGGGACTTCGCCCAACACGCTGAGCGTGAATGTCTCGGTCACGCTCGAAAGCCAAAGCTCGGGGACACAATGGTTCAATGTCCAGGGGAGCGCCCAGGAACTTTCCTCGTCGGCTGCGGACAGTCAGCAGCAATGATCTAAGAAAGATACGTTAACCGGGGATCGCGTCAAGGGATGCTCACCCTCATGATGCTGTCGCCTCCGCCTATCCTGTCCTTTCCGTTCGAACGGGATCTCAAACCCGGCTGCACAAGAACGATGTCAGCCCGTTATCGTGTCGTGCGTTTGGATCGTATTGTGAGACGCGCTGTCTTGAGATCTTTGAGCTTCTTCAGCGTCGTTGGGCGAAGGACCGGCAGTTTGAGCCGTGCAGCCGGCGGATGCGCCCAGAATTGCACCGCCTTTTTGACGCGGGTGGCAAACGCGCCGACGGTAACCGGCTTGGGTGGTTTCGGGGGTGCCAACGATGCGACTTCCACACGCACCGCATTGAATTGAATCTTCTCCGCCCCGATCCGTCCGGTTTCCTTCCCTTTGGTATCGGAACGGCAATAGGCTTGTTTGATCAAATCCCGTCCAGGGTACCAATGCCAGTTGTGATCGTTTTTCCCGGCCTGGGCATACAGGGACCCGCGCGTGGGCTTGAAGGAGACGATCTTCAAGCCTGTGGTTCGCAGATCGACGGCGATGGTGGAGAGGGAATCCTCGAAGGTCGTCCAGTCGCGCTTGCTTTCCTGCATTTTGACGTGCACCCGTAGATTAAGCACTCGCCGGTTGGCGGGTGTGCTGAGCGTCGCCGTGATCCAGATTTTCGGCCGATGGCCGGCCATTTCCGCATCGCCCCGGGTGTTGTAGCGGAGCGGAAAGACCCGCACGTCGCTGAGCCGGTACTCTTCGATGGGGTTCGGCAAGCGTAAAGTACCGCGGAACCGGTAGGCATCCATGAAGCCGGTGATCCGACGATCGTTCGGGCGAATACGTTGATGGATGAGTTGGTCGGACAGCGAGTCGATCGTGCGAAGTTGTTGCTCCACGCGCGTCCGTTGTTGACGGACTGTCGTTTTACTGACTTTGTCGAAATTGAACCGGCCGGTGGCGGAGGGCGACAACATGAAATCGATGTCGTTGCGCAGCATCACATATTCCGCATAGTGGCGGCTGAGACTGAACAGGGCATATCGGGTGTCGCTGTCGAACGTCACGACGGCCTGGGTGTATTGGGGAAATTCCGTGAGCGGGGCCAGTTCCGCTTTGACCGGTGTTCCGCCGGCCTGGACCTTTTGCGGCAAGTCCTCGACCAACTTGATGAGATCAGCCACGGTGGTCGGCTGACGAAAATTGGCGATGCCGTTGGCCCGCACGCGCACGCGGATGCTTTTGGTTGACACTTTCTTGCTGAGTTGCGATTGCAGATCGGTTCGAGCGCTCCAGCCGATTCCACTGGCTTTGAGAGCCATTTTGAGTTCCATGCGTTCCGATTCGGAGCTGGTGTCGATCCGGATCAACCCATAGAGCTCCCCGCCGCGAGTCAGGCTTGCCACATAATGGTCCCCGTAGGCTTGACGAAAGGCCGTAAATTGTCCACGCTGAATCAGACGGAGCGCTTCCTCGCTGAGTTCGGGCTGGTCGGCATATTCGACTTCTTTGACGTACGAACTGCGGACCACAATGAACAGGCTGTAGGAGTTGATGTTGGTCTCCAAGAGGAATTCCGATTTCACGGACGCCTTGAACATCAACGCATCGTAGACGCCTTCCACGCCGATCTGGAGAAATTCATGAAGCTCGGATGCGTTTTCCACCAAGCGAAGGTCCGTATCGGTGTCTCCGTAGAATTCCTTCCCGCTCTGGATCGGTTTGAGCGGCGAGCGTTTGACCGTTCGGGCAAGTACATCGTACCCGCTTCCTAGATGCATGCGTGTACCGCGGCGATAATCGATGATTTCCGACATAAGGTGTTCTCCTGATATCGATGGTACGGGGGTCGTCTGGCGCTGACTGTATCTTTCTTTATGCCGTGGGTCAAGCAGAAAGAGAAGAACCGGCCAATGCGTGAAGGATCAGAAAAAGCCGAAGATTCGCTAGGAACGGATTCAATCGACGCCTGACGGCATTGCGCCCAAAAGGACCAATGTCGCTTGCTTGGAGGCTCAGAAGCCTTCGCGCACACCGATAGCCTACAGGAATGGATGCGTTGGGTTGTGCTATTTCTATCGGCCCTCGGCCTACCCATGATGGACCATTGTTCTTTAGGAGTTCGCTTCGATCCGTTTACAAAAAGCCGCGACGATCCGTTTGAAGATGAACAAGGCGGTATCTTTTGGGGAAGCGGCAATTGCCTGTTCGGCTGCATGCTGGATGTCGGTCGTGGCGAGATCGAATTTTTGAACCACGAACTCGGCATCGTCCAGGTCCGTCTCCGTTCCTCGGCGGAGTTTGGCGATCACAAAATCCACGGGACTCAGCAGTCTCAGGGTCAAACCGGCTTCGCGATGAAAGACCGTGGTCCGCGTTCGGTACCCTGGTGGCATAGCGACCACAGCCCAGCCGGACATGTTTTCGCCGAGGTCGGCGGGGATGTGTCGCTGCCGGAGAAACTCCACCAGACTTTCCAATTCTCCGACCAGTTCGCCGTCCACATCGAGGGTCACGCGCTCTCGGAGTCCGTAGGCTTGCAAGGCGAGCCCGCCGACCAGGATCAAATCGACGCTCGATCCCGTGGATCGCACATAGTCCTGAAGGACAGCAATGAGTCGGTCAAGATTGAGCGGTGACAAAACGGAGGACTTCAGCGAATGTTCGATAGTCTCGACAATCGATGGGACCGGGATCGTGCGGCAGCGGTGTTCGGGAGAGCGTCGCGGTCAACACAGTCCGGTACGCCGTGTACCAGCGACAGGCCTTGGCAAAGGCGGCTTGGACGGAAGGCAGGTGTCGCCAGGGCTCAAGTTCGAGGCGATCGTTGATCAAAATTTCCAACCAGAGGAGTCGGGCGGCTCGCGGGCAGCGAAGCACGTCGTCCATAGAGGTTATGCCGGTGTATGCAGGCAGAAGTTTGAAGGATGTTGTGGAGGCGGTTGGCAATTCGTAAACCATGAGAAAAGTGTAGGCGATCGACGGCGTCAACGCAACGGGAGCGACCGAAGCGTGCTGATCGGCAGCCGGAAAAGGATGATCCGGATCGATGAAAGGAGATGGGCGGCAGAAGCGTTCGCGACAACAGATGCAGGGTGTTCCATCGTGTGTTTGACTCAACGGGAGGGTGAGCATAGAATTTTCTATCGACCGGTGGTAGTTCGCGCGAACTTGGTGAAAGGCGACGGTCTCGGATATGCTGGTGAAAAGCGGTCACGTCGGACTTCGGATGATGTGGATTTGGAACGTCGTTCTCGGGGGGCTGTTGTTCGGCATGCTTTCCGCATGCGGTGGAAATCCCTATTTGGACGCGTCGCTGGACCCAGCTGAATTGGAAGGGAAGCGGCAAGCGTGGTTCGAAGAACAGTGGGGGCCCCCGAGTGGGAAGGCCAAGCGGTTTTTTGGCGGCGAAACGTGGGTGTATCACCGCATTGCTGGTGGCGTGAATCGTTTTCCGTTTTTTAATTTTTCTCCCAATGCCTGTGAAATCACGCTGGACTTCGACGAGGATGGCAAGCTCGAGTCCTACGATTATACGGATTGCTAATAGACAGACCGCTGAGCGTCACAGGTTGGAGAGCGATGGCGATCCTCGTCTCACATGTGACATCTGGTCTGGGGCTCTCTCCGATTATCCTTTCGTCATGAGACCTCCGCGGCACGAGAACGGTCTCGTTCAATGAACCAGACCGTTTACCGAGCTGCGGATACTCGGGATCTGATCCTGTTCGCTGCGCACTGTTTGGTTCGATTGTTGGGGCACGTTGACCATCGGATTTGTCTTGCGTTGGCCGGGGGCTCGACCCCTCGAGTGTTGTATGAGCGACTGGCGAGCGCGGATGTGGCGGATCGATTGCCCTGGAGGCATATGCACTTCTTCTGGGGCGATGAGCGGCATGTGCCTCCCGATCATCCCGAGAGCAACTATCGTTTGGCGTACGAAGCGTTGCTCTCCAAAGTCCCGGTTCCTGCGAGTCAGATTCATCGCATTCACAGCGAATTGCCTCGTGCCGTCGAGGCGGCGGAACGATACGAACAGGAGTTGCGAACGGTTTTTCCGGTGCAATCCGCGCCTCCACGGTTCGATTTGATTTTGTTGGGTATGGGTGAAGACGGACATACCGCTTCGCTGTTTCCTGGTAGCGAGGTCATTCACGAAACGGCCAAGCTCGTCGCCGCTCCATGGGTCGAGAAATTGCAGGCCTATCGCATTACACTGACGCCGGTCGTGTTGAATGCGGCACGGCAAGTATGGTTTCTCGTCTGTGGCGAAGCCAAAGCGCGAGCGCTCCAAGCAGTCTTAGAGGGACCCTACGATCCCGACACGTATCCGGCTCAAATTGTGCGCCCGGTCGATGGACAGCTTGTGTGGTTCGTCGATGCTGCTGCTGCTGCGTGGCTTAGCCGAACGGAGTGTGTGTCTGTGTGTTCGGCGGAGTCTGTGCTATGACCATGGCCAAAGCTCCAGAGTTGTTCATTCGAGCTCTGCGCGGGATGCCGATCTCCTGTCCGCGTCCTTCCTGCACTCAGCCTGTGACGATCGAAGAGGTGTCCGCTGCCCATGATCGGGTGAAAACATTTCTGCTGCAGTGCGAAGCCTGTGGATGGGAGGACCAGGTCGGGGGAGCGGAGCAGATCGATCCACCTTGGGATGAATCGTCCTTGATGGCGATTATTGAAGAACATCTTCTTCACTTGGAGCCTGTTTGCCCCTATGATCAGGCTCCTCTCCACTTTCATTCGCTTCCCAATCCACGTCGACGTGCTCGGTACGCTATTTTTTGCTACTACTGTGGACGACGTACCGAACTCGATTGGCCGCCAGAAGAAGCAAAATGGTAAGCTCGGGTTCTGTTCATTCCATGACCATGGGTGCTTGAAGTCTGGGATGAACCCCCGTTCCGGAGTCGCCCCATGATGATGATCGCCCCGGCATGAAAAAAATCAAAAAGAAAACCGCCTCGTCGAAACCGCGAACGCCTCCGGCCTTTGTCGTTGGGTTTACGCATGCGGATCCCCCGCCTCCCGGATATTTGGCAGCCTGGTTCAATGAAGCGTATGGTGGGCCGCTCACGATTCACCTGATGGGATCGATGGGGCATCATCGATACGAGGCTGCACATACGACCTGGCGAGCGACCGTGCAGATGGCTCTGCCGGACGATGTCGTCAATGGCTGGCGTGATCGCCTCAATTGGTCTCATGCCCATGTGGTCGAAATTCGGCAGTCGCCCCAAGGCAGGGGAGACAGACGAGACCTGGCGCTCCATACGGCAAGAATTGCGAGAGGGTTGACATTGTTGACCGAGGGAACTGCATACGATGTGATCGGCGATGTGTTTTTGAATCCGTCGGATTGGAGTGATATGCGCTTGGACGGGTTTACGCTGCGCGACCACGTTCGTGTCTTTCAGGAAGAACATCTGGGGCGAGGCCATGTGTGGTTTTACACCAAAGGCCTGATGAAATTCGGGCTCGATGAAATCGAGACCTATCGTCCGTTGGGATTACCGGACCGCCCGACGATCGACACGTTGCTGGAACTGAGCGAAGTGCTGGTGGCGGCTCATAAGGTCGCGAAAGTTCGAGATCGGATCCTGCTTTCCGATGCCGGGCACGAGGTGCGAATCATCCGGCATCGCACGGATTGTACGATTGGACGCTCGGTGCCGCTCCGAGAAGTGCGGTGGGAGTAGCTGAGGCAGAACCTCACAGACTCGGTGATGACGGACCGCTCGCCGGCATCGGTCCGGCTTTGCGATTGATGACGTTCATCGCCAGCGCGATCATCGATCCCACATCGGCGACGTTGGCCGGGAGCACGACCGTATTGCTGGACTTGGCCAAGCGCCCAAACTCCTCGATGTACTGTTCCGCTACGCGCAATTGTACGGCTTCATAGCCGCCTCGCACCTAGATGGCTTCGGCCACCTTGCGAATCCCTTCCGATGTCGCATTGGCGATGGCCAAGATCGCGGCGGCTTGTCCTTCGGCTTCGTTGATTTGTTGGAGTTTTTTGGCCTCCGAGGCTTTGATGACTTTCTGCTTTTCGCCTTCCGCGGTATTGATGGCAGCTTCGCGGGTCCCTTCCGATGCGAGGATCACGGCGCGCTTTTCTCGTTCGGCACGCATTTGCTTTTCCATGGCGTCGATGACGTCTTGGGGCGGCGTGATGTTCCGAATCTCGTATCGCATGACTTTGACACCCCATGGCGTCGAGGCTTTGTCCAACTCGTTGACGAGTTGCACGTTGATGGTCGTCCGCTCCTCGAACGTGCGGTCGAGGTCGATCTTCCCGATCTCGCTGCGCAGCGTCGTCTGAGCCAATTGCGAGACGGCGAATCGATAGTCGGTGATTCCATACGAGGCTCGTTCGGGGTCCAGGACTTTCATGTACAGCACGCCATCGACAGAAACTTGAACGTTGTCTTTGGTGATGCAGATTTGTGCGGGGATATCGACGGCTTCCTCTTTGAGCGTGTGTCGATATCGGATCACATCGAGAAACGGGATCAACATGTGAAACCCGGCGCCCATGGTGGAGGAATATTTCCCGAGGCGTTCCACGACGTAGGCGCTCTGCTGCGGCACAACCACCGTCGACTTCGCCAGAATAATAATGACCAATAGCGTGAGCCCGATCACGACGATCAATTCACCCGACATGCTGATCCTCCTGCAAAACGGTTTCTGGCTGGATATCCAGGGTCAGTCCGTGGGCACGCACGACCCGGCACCGATCGCCTTTTTTGACAGGCATGGGGCCGAGATTGCGAACGGTCCACGTCGATCCATGGAGTTCGGCTTTGCCGGCAGCATGAACGGGCACATCGTCGAGTGGAATGGCGATTTCTCCGATCAGCGTGTCGGTGGAAGCGGAAAAATCGACGGTGGGGGTGATGCGACGCTGCAAGGGTTTCTGGAGAGCCAACAATGAGATGAGTCCCAATCCGGCAAACAATAGCCATTGCAACCAAGCGGGTTCGGAAAGCCCCAGCGCCACGATCGCGCTGACCATCAGTGCCGAAATGCCGAAGAACAAAAAGTAAAAGTTTCCCAGCCCGCCCAGCGTCAAGATTTCCAAGCCAAGACAGCCCAAGCCGAGCAGCGCCCAATGCCACCAGACCATCCGATCAGCCTCCCACAGCGATATCGAGCGGCCGCAGTTTTGGAACATCGGTGTCCGGCTTGCGCTGAACGAAGGAATCCTCCGGAACATACACCCGTATGGTTGAACCAAAGGATGGCGAAGGACCATGAAGATGAGCCATCTTCCACCGGCTCGCATGGAGCATGGTCCAGCGCGATCGGTCCGAGTGAGTCGTGCGCTGGTTGTCTCCCGTTAGTACCATCGGCGGGTTCCTTGATCATGATCAGAAAGCGCGCGGCATGCTTTTCGAGCCGGCTCAGGTATAGAGTGTTCCGACCCATGGCTCGTACCCGTTCAAATAGAGCGTGGGCCGGCGTTCGTTGGTACCGATCATGCGTTCCGTTTCTTGCAACCATCGTGGATGCGGGACGGCCGGATTGACATTCGCCTGAAAGTCATATTCCCACGGCACGAGCGTGTTCCAGAATGTTGCCGGTTGTTCGCGGACGAATTCAATGTCCACGACGGACTTGATGCTCTTGTATCCATATTTCCAAGGCGTGACTAACCGGAGCGGAGCACCATGTTGCTTGGGGAGCGGATGGCCATAGATCCCTGTGGCCAACAAGGTCAATTCGTTGGCCGCTTCGGCCATCGTGAGGCCTTCGGTATAGGGCCACGGTCCATATCCTCGTTGCCCCATGGCCACGGACGGATTGTAAAACGCGGTCAAACGTACGAATCGTGCGGTGCTTAGGGGTTGCACCCAATCGATCAGCGCCTTGAAGGGGAATCCTGACCATGGTACAGCCATGGCCCAGGCTTCGACACACCGCAGTCGGTACGTGCGTTCTTCGATCGGCATAGTTCGAAGCAGGTCATCGATGGAGACGGTTCGCGGTTTGTGGACTAGGCCGTGGATGCGGATGTCCCATGGTCTCGGCTCGAACGCGGTCACACGTTTCCACACATCATCTTTCGCCTGACTGAATTCGTAAAAGTTGTTGTATTGCGCTGCGATGTGTTCCGGGGTCATCGGGCGATCCAGGGTGAACGTCGGGTTTCGCGGCGCGGGATAGATGGTGCGATCGAGATCGGTCCATTCATAATGTTGAGGGTTGCGTGCAAATTCTTGTTCGTTGACGGGCCCGGAACAACCGGGGAGCCAGCCAGTCAAAGCTAAAGTTCCGAGTCCCATAAGCTTGAGGCACGTTCGGCGGCTGACCGATTGCCAATACCACGACTCCGGCGTGATGTGGCGTTCGGGAATTCGCCAATCCGGAGGAAGAATGATATGTGCCATGGAGAACCCCGATCATGTGGGTTGATCCAGCCTAGCCCTGAACGGCATTGACGGTCAAGTCATGCTGCTGTTGCGCGCCATTTTCTCCAGGCCTAAGCGGGAGACGAGCATTGACCGTTGGTGGAATCGGAAGAAGGGAAACCTCGAGGTCATTGCGATTGGTGTGTGTCTGTCGAGATCGGCGACTACCGGTTAGCGGAGGGCGGCTCTCCATTGCATTGACAACGAAAATTCACGACATGTAGCATCTCATGATGAGCTAGGGGAGCGTGAGGCTGAGAGTCCAATAGCGATATTGGGCGACCCTTATCACCTGATCTGGGTAATGCCAGCGTAGGGAAGCATGAAACCGAATTTCCCCCTATATTAGGCCGCCGATGTGGAGCGGTCTTTGACTCCTCGGTCGTCTCGAGACAGCTTCCTCGATCGTCGCGTGCTCAGAAGCCGGCGTCTCCTGCAAACAATCTCCCCCTTTTTAATTAGAAAGGATGTCGCTATGAAATCTTCTCAAGGTCTCAACACTACCGATACATGTTCGACTCGCGAGTCCACGTCTTCGAACAATCATAGGGTGCCGTCCTCGACGTCGATCACGACCCAACCGTTTCCCGCTTCTCGAAAAATCTACGTCGAAGGAAAGCGCCATCCTTCGGTCCGTGTGCCGATGCGGGAAATTGCATTGACGCCTGGTCCTTCCGCGAACGGAAGCGCAGGCAATCCCTCGGTCCTCGTCTATGATACATCTGGTCCCTATACCGATCCGAATTATGATGTCGATATTCGCCAGGGTTTGCCGGCGCTCCGTCGGGAATGGATTCTCCAACGAGGTGATGTGGAAGAGTTGGACGATGTGACTTCACAGTATGGACGAGCTCGGGCGAACGATCCGCGGTTGCAAGCGATCCGATTTTCGATGCGCCGACGGCCTTGGCGCGCGAAATCGGGACGTAACGTCACCCAACTCCATTACGCCCGGAAAGGCATTGTGACGCCTGAGATGGAATTTATCGCCATTCGCGAAAATCAGGCGCGAGAAGAAGCGAGCGAGCATGGCCACGACCATGGTCGGTGGGCTCAGCATCCCGGCCAAAGCTGGGGAGCGCAGATTCCGGAGAAGATTACGCCGGAATTTGTTCGGGATGAGGTGGCACGGGGACGTGCGATCATTCCCGCCAATATCAATCATCCGGAATTGGAACCGATGATCATTGGTCGGAATTTTCTTGTCAAGATCAATGCGAATATCGGGAACTCGGCCGTCTCGTCCACGATTGAAGAAGAAGTCGAGAAGATGATATGGGCGATCCGATGGGGAGCGGATACGGTCATGGATCTTTCGACAGGGAAAAACATTCACGAAACGCGGGAATGGATTATTCGGAATTCGCCGGTACCGATCGGGACGGTCCCCATTTATCAGGCATTGGAAAAGGTCGGCGGCAAACCCGAAGAGCTGACCTGGGAAATTTATCGGGATACGTTGATTGAGCAGGCCGAGCAGGGTGTGGATTATTTTACGATCCATGCGGGTCTGCGATTGGCGTACATTCCCTTGACCGCGAAGCGGTTGACGGGCATTGTCTCCCGAGGGGGCTCGATTCATGCCAAATGGTGTCTAGCGCATCATCAGGAAAATTTTGCCTATACGCATTTCGAAGAAATTTGCGAAATTATGAAAGCGTATGACGTCTCCTTTAGCCTTGGGGATGGTCTGCGTCCGGGATCGATTGCCGATGCCAACGATGAGGCCCAGTTTGCGGAATTGGAGACGCTGGGAGAGTTGACGAAAATCGCCTGGAAACATGATGTCCAGGTCATGATCGAAGGGCCGGGTCATGTGCCTATGCATTTGATCAAAGAGAACATGGACAAGCAACTTGCCGTGTGTCACGAAGCGCCGTTCTATACCTTGGGGCCGCTGACCACGGATATCGCTCCCGGCTATGATCATATTACCTCCGGGATCGGGGCGGCGATGATCGGATGGTATGGCTGCGCCATGCTCTGTTATGTCACGCCCAAAGAACACCTGGGATTGCCGACCAAAGAGGACGTCAAGGCGGGGGTGATTGCCTATAAAATCGCCGCACATGCTGCAGATTTGGCCAAAGGCCACCCAGGGGCGCAGGCCCGTGACAACGCATTGTCCAAAGCCCGGTTCGAGTTTCGCTGGGAGGATCAATTCAACCTGTCGCTCGATCCCGAGACCGCGCGAGCGTATCACGATGCCACGCTCCCGGATCAAGCGGCCAAGGTCGCCCATTTTTGTTCGATGTGCGGGCCGCATTTTTGCGCGATGAAGATCACGCAAGACGTGCGCGAGTACGCGGCTCAAAAACGCGTGTCAGAGGAAGACGCGATCGTTGTTGGCCTTCGAGAAAAGTCGGAAGAATTTCGGAAGGCTGGAGGCGAGATTTATTTGTGACGATCATGACTCGAGACAAGAGACCGGAGCATTTCTCATGAACGAGATCACCGTCGCTCCCTTACGGGAGCGGGATATCACCCGATATATTGCACGCGAGTTCTATCAAGAATTTGATCACTGGATCGAGAGCGACGTGATTGTCGTAGGAGCGGGGCCTTCTGGCTTGCTCTGTGCACGAGACTTGGCCGCCAAGGGTTTTCGCACGTTGCTCGTCGAGCAAGGGTTGGCCTTGGGTGGCGGGTTTTGGTCCGGGGGGTATTTGATGAACAAGGCCACGATTTGTGAGCCAGCCCATCTGCTCCTCGACGAGCTCGGCGTTCCGTGTAAACCGATCAAGGATTGTCCGGGCATGTGGATCGTGAATCCTCCTCATGCGACGGCTCGGCTGATCGCGGCAGCCTACGAGGCCGGCGCGCGCGTCATGAATCTGACGAAAGTCGTGGATCTGATCCTTCGGGACAATGGACGACTCGAAGGCGTAGTCGTGAATAACACGACCGCAGAACTGGCCGGACACGACGTAATTCATGTCGATCCGATTGCCTTGGAAAGTCGGATTGTCGTCGATGCCACGGGCCATGATGCGGTCGTCGTGGATCTCTTGCATCGGCGAAACCTGTATCAGGCTGTGCCCGGGAATGGAGCCATGTGGGTGGCACGCTCGGAAGCGTTAGTGGTCGAGCGTACCAGGGAAGTCTACCCGAACTGTTTCGTGGCCGGCCTGGCCGTCGCGGCGGTCGATGGCTCGCCTCGCATGGGGCCGGCCTTCGGATCGATGCTGTTGTCCGGGCGACGAGCGGCCGAATTGATCCATCGGAAGTTGAAGGACGAATGACGGTGACTATTTCTGGATGGTGACGGAGGAGTTGGTTATGGATTTGCAAGACTTTCTCCAACAAGGCGAAGGTCGAGAAGAAGATAAGATCGAAGCCTGGCATCTGTTTCAGCGGGCTTATGAAGCCCAGATGAATGGACAGTTGGACGAAGCGGTGAAACTGTACCAAGAATCCATCCGGACATTTCCGACGGCAGAAGCCCATACGTTTTTAGGGTGGACCTATAGTTTTATGGGGCAGCTTCATGAAGCGATCGAGGAATGCCAGTTGGCCATTGCGCGCGATCCGGATTTTGGGAATCCCTACAACGATATCGGTGCCTACTTGATTGAATTGAATCAATTGGACGAGGCCATTACGTGGTTTGAAAAGGCCATGCAGGCCAAACGGTACGAGTGCCCGGCCTTCCCGCATATGAATCTCGGACGGGTCTATGAACGGAAAGGGGAATGGCACAAGGCACTTGAAGCGTATAAGTGTGCGGTCACGCTGAATCCGGATTACACGGCGGCCAAACGCGCGCTTTTGCGATTGTTGACCATGATGAATTGACAGTGGCCGGGCGTGGAAGAAGGATCGGAGAGCAATGACGAATGACAAGACAGTATTGGTGGCGGTTGGCGATGTGTTTTTTTATGCCAAAATCCGCGAAGCGTTAACCCCGCGAGGCTATGCCCTGGAGCGGCTCAAATCGGAAACGGGTCTCGCGGAGCGTCTTTCCAAAAGCCGGCCGTCGGCCATGATTCTCGACCTCAACGATTCCCGCCTGGATACGTTGGCCCTGCTTCGCACGATCAAGACGAATACGATATGGAAAGACTTGCCAGTATTGGCTTTTGCCAATCATGAAGATGTAGACACGTGGCGGCAAGCCAAAGGGGCTGGTATCGACAAGATTGTCTCACGCAACGAATTTTCGGCCCGAACGTTAGCTCTTCTCGAAGAACTCACCGTAGCTCCTCCAGCGACATGAAGGTCATCCCGCTCGCCGATCGACATCATTCGTTGGGCGCTGCATTTGATGTGCGCGAGGAATGGAACGTTCCGCTCCATTACGGAGATCCGGTCGCCGAACATCTTGCAGTGCGCTCTGGTGTAGGATTGGCCGATCTCTCCGGACGAGGCTTGGCCTGTGTGACGGGGGAGGATCGTCTCACCTGGTTACAAAGCATCATCAGCAACGATCTCCGTCCTGTGCAACCAGGGCATGGACTTTACTCGGCGTTCATGAATCACAAAGGGAAAATACTCTCGTATTTCCGGGTCTACGTCTTGGACGAGGAAGTTTGGCTCGAAGACGTGCGCGATGTCGGCGAAACCACATATCCTGCGCTCCGAAAGTTCTTGCTCTTCGGCACCAAGGCCAAATTGGCGAGTTTGACCGAACAATGGGGCGTCCTATTGATAGCCGGTCCCCGGGCTCCGCAGGTTGCTCGGGCCGCATTCGAGATTGAGGTGGAGACGTTCGATCTCCTGGAGATTCGTCAGATCGACGTCGATGGATCACGTGTGCTCGTTGCGCTGACGGAGGAAACGGGCGAAATCGATGTGGAAGTGTTCGCTCCGGCTGAGGGTCTTTCTCGAATCTGGGATCGACTCTGGGAGGCCGGGCGGTCGGAGCAGATCCGCGCCGTCGGGCGACTGGCGTTGGATTCGCTCCGCATCGAAGCGGGATTGCCCAAAGGGGGCGCGGAGTTGACGGAGGCCATCGTGCCGCCCGAAGCCAATTTGGAAGGGAAGGCCTTTAGCCTGACCAAAGGGTGTTATCCGGGGCAGGAAGTGGTAGCCCGCATGGATACCTACGGGTCCGTCAAACGGCGGTTAGTTGGGTTGGTGGTCCATGGGCCAGAAGGACAGCTGCCGGAGCCGGGCGCGAAGTTGTTCAATGATGGACGAGAAATCGGATGGGTGTCCAGTGCGGCTTACTCGCCGGTTCTGAAACAAGTTGTGGCGCTGGGCTTCCCGCTGCGAGATTTTACGAGGCCCGACACCCCGTTGCTCGTCGATCTCCATGGGAATCGCGTGCCCGCCGTGGTGCATCCTTTGCCGTTTTATTCGCGCTCTCAGAAATCCAATTAATGTGAAAGCTTAGATCCGGACTTTGCTACGGGAAGTGAAATTCGCGATCACTCTACGAACGTGAGTCCTTTACGTCGTTCGTTCCGGATGACGGTACATGGATACCGCTTCGATAAAGGCCAATACGCTTTTGCGTTGTTCGTCGTCCAACGCGAGAAGAATGTGGGCTTCATCTCCGTGCATGAGCCGCAAACTGAGAAAGGGCTCTTCTTGGCGCTTTTCGCGATTCTCCCACACGGCGTCGATGATTTGAATTTTGTCGAGGTCCTGCACGGAAAAGATATCGTAGCGAAAATATTGGTCTCCGATCACGATGTCGAACAGCACATGGCCTCGAGTGAGCACCAAACAATTCAGGCGCCCTTGATCTTCGTAACCTTCCGGCAGGAATTGGTTAATGTGAATAAGCGAAATGGCTCGCTGACCGAGAGCGCTACGGATTCGTTGTTCCAATGCCGGATAATCGATTTGTAAAGCTCGTTCATCCGGGCCTGTGGCTTGGACTGCTGCATTGCGGAGGTGTTCGAAGACATCTTGTGCGGTCAACACCAGAGAACTCCTTTCGTCAGAACAATGGAATAACACGATCTCTTGCCATAGACGCGATGCGAGGCTTACGATACCTGCCGCTCGGACAGATGTGCAAGGGAGCGGGCTTTCGTCTGCTCGATTATGCACAGCGTCCCCAATCGACGGGAAGCAGGCTACGTTGCCTGTTTGAAATGACCAATTGGATATTGGCGCCCTTCCATCACCTGTGAAAGGGTATAATAATTCGTTGAAGCGAGGGAGGGGATATGAGCGAGACGATGCACGATACGATGTGTTTGGTCGGCGGATGCACTCAGCCGGTATATGCGCCTGCCGGAACCCGTGCCTTGTGCAAGGAGCATTTTCTGGATTTCGTGAAATGGCGGAAAAAGAAGGGTGGATTAGCGTTGTTTCGAAAATATAGCGCGATGACAATGCAAGAACGCGATCCCCTAGTGGATGAGTGGGCCAAAACCGTGCTCGTGCACCCGCGCTAATCTTTTTTCGATGGTTCTCCGGACGTTCGCTGTGTGCCGCCTTTCACGAGATATCTTCCGTGAGCTCGATGGAAATTTGGTGAAGATCTGCACGCGGTGAAACGCGACCGGTCATGTGGGCGGTGCCGCTTGTTATCGATGCGGCACGATATGATCCTGCTCGACGAAAGGAGCATTGCATGAAAAACAGCACGACGGGCACAGGCGGCAGCTCGATGGTTGGGCAACCAATTCTGGTGATCCTTCTATGTTTCTTGCTGGTCGCAGGAGGATTGTCTCAGCCGGCGTGGGCGCAGACAGGGAATGCCGTGGCTGACGCCGGACTCGGTGTGGCGAGTTTTCTCGCGACCATTCCCTATGGAGCCCTCAAATTGGCTTATGCGGGACTCGGAGCCGTGGTCGGTGGGTTGACGTATGTTCTCGCCGGGGGCGATCTCAACGCAGCGGAGGTCGTTTGGTCGCGCGCTGTTTTGGGTACGTACGTCTTGACACCGAATCATCTTGTCGGAAACGAGCCCATTCGGTTTATTGGGCCGTAAAAAACGACATGGCCAGCCAACAATCGCAACTAGACGTGGATTATTCCATTAACGGGGAACCATGGTGATGAATCATTTTCCATGTTCCGTTGATTCGTTCATACAGATTGGTGGCGACCACACGGCTGTGTTGGACGGCTTCATCCACCCGGCTAGCGATGTTTTCCGTACAGATAACCCAGGCGATGTCCGCAGCGACCTGGACCTGAAGCTCCGTTAACTCGAACTGCATGGAGAAGGTGTTATTAAAGATGACGACCCACGAATCGCGAACCGCTGGCCATCCCACTCGAATGCTCCATCCAGGATGCACGCACGTCACATATTCCTGGTGAGCCCAGATTTTATCCATGGCGGCGATATCGAGGTTTTCAAACGCCCGATAAAACGCTTCGTTCATTCGCGTCACTTCTTCAATCCGTTGTGTGAGCATCAGTGTCTCCGTGTGGGCTCCGTTACGACATATCGATGACCGCCTATGATACCGAGACAGACGGACGTGTGACCAGCCAGACCCCGAGAAGAATGAGGGCGATACCGAGAATTTTCCAGATGCCAATCGGTTCGCCGAGAATCAAATAAGAAAAAAGCAACGCGGAAACGGGTATCAGGTTGCCGAAAATGCCAGCCCGAGAAGGGCCTACGCGTTCGACCCCGAAGAGCCAGGCTTGTTGACCGATCGCTGTGGCAAAGACGATCAAATAGGCCAAAGCGATCCAATCCGTCGCCGAGACCGTCGCGAGCCCTTGGGCCAGCATTTTCTGGTTGATCCACAGTAAAGGAATTTGGAGCAGGATGGAAATCCCTAAGGTCGTCCAATTGACGGTCAGAGCAGAAAAGCGCTCCATGACACGACGGCTTCCGATGGTATACAGTGCCCAACTGATGAGACCCAAGATAATGAGAGTGCCACCCAGCCAAGGATGTGTCCCGACGGTTGGATCTCCGCCGAATTCGGACACTAGGGCGACACCGATGAAGGAGACAGCGCAGCCGAACCAGACAGCTCGGAAAGGAAGATCATGAATGAGGAGCGAGGATAACAAGGCGGTGATCGCAGGACTCGATCCGATGATGATGCCGGCAGCGCCGGATCCGATATATTGCAGCCCGTACAGGATGAACAAGTGATTGCCCAAGACTCCCAGTCCAAGGAGCGTCAAGATGCCGAGGTCGGGAAGTGAGACGGCGATACGGCCTTCCTGCCACTTCCAAATCGTGATCAGAATCGTGAGTGCGCCGATCCCTCGAAGGACCGATACCTCGACGGGCGAGAAACCGTTGAGGCTTATTTTTTGAGCTACGACCGATCCGCCCCAGACTATCGCTGCCGTGGTGAGGGCTCCATATGCGATGAAAGTGGATGAATGAGTCGTCGTTGTCATGGTGCGTCTGTCTACAATCCCGAACGGTGTGCGAGCGGAAACGCGACCGGAATTCCCGATTGCCTCCTCGCTGCTATAGCAAGTGCTTTCTCATACGGTCAAGGATCCGGCTTTTGCCGTGCCTCGCTGTGCTCGCGCATGCTTGTGGATGAAGCGCTTTTTGATCGATCCAGCTTGGAAACACGGTAACGATGAAATTTGTCGAAAAGCACGGATTTGCGTGACTGGGAGGGAGGTTGGGGAACGGTTCCAATGGAAGCGAATCGATACGATTCCGAAGGTGCGCTCGTATGGAATCGGCTCCGCATATAAGATTGCCGTTTCAAGAGGTTCATGTTTGGGCGGTCACGTCCGATCTTGCGCCGCAACAAGTGGCCGAACTGCAATCCGTTTTGAGCGGCGCTGAGCGGCAACGAGTGCATGGCATCAAAATCGCGCCGGTGCGGACGTTGCGGTTGGTGGCGCGAGCCGCCTTACGTTTGATTTTGAGCCGATACCTGGGCGTTTCCGCTGATGCCGTGGCCTTTGCCCTCGAGCCGCAGGGCAAGCCATATCTATGCGGACCGACTGCCGATTCACTCATCACGTTTAACATCGCGCATTCTGGATCCTTGGCACTGGTCGCTGTTGGGCGTTCGCGGCGAATCGGGGTCGATATCGAGCTGGCTCGTTCCCGTTTCGATCATGCGGCAATGACGAAGCGCGTGTGTTCGTTGCAAGAACGCCAATGGATCGACGCGCTTCCCGAGCGCGCTCAGCGCGCGGCATTTTTTACGTGTTGGACCTGCAAAGAAGCTTATGGGAAAGCTATCGGGAAAGGATTGCGGTTCCCGTTGTCCGGGGTCAGCGTCTCATGTCGATCGAGCCGCGGTTCGCCGATCCTGACACTCGTTGACGACCCAGCGGCGGAAGCGCATCGATGGCGAGTGCATGCATGGTCACCGGCTCGGAATTATTTTGCCGCTCTGGTCGGCGAAAGACAGGATTGGCAGGTTCGATGTTTCGAGTGGAACTGGGATACGTATTTTTCTGAGCAGAGCCAGAGATGAACTGTTGCGTAGCCGCTTTCAACTGGGCCACATTTTGGTCCTAAAGGACCTAGGTCTTCTGCGCTGTTGACGATCGAAAAAGCCCAAAGCTACAATGAGAAACAATTTCAGCAGAAGATATTCACAAAGATAGCAGATATAAGGTGGCGTATTTGTTCGAGAATCGCTGATCTATCGAGAAGGAGGAATTATGGCTTTATTGATTACGGAAGAATGCATTAATTGCGGCGCCTGTTTGCCCGAGTGTCCGAACGAAGCCATTTTCGAGACCCGAAGCGCTGCAGAAGCTGCCGGATGCAAAGTCTCGGAAGGGCAGGGCGAAGGGGATACGGTGTACGTCATTTCCTATGAACGCTGTACGGAATGCGTCGGTCATTTTGACGAGCCCCAATGTGCAGCCGTGTGTCCGGTGGACGATTGTTGTGTGCCTGACCCACAGCATCCCGAATCGGTCGAGGAATTGCTGGAAAAAGCGCGTCGCTTGAACCCGGATAAAGAAATCGATCCCAACAAGGTGTGGAGCGGCGTTCGAGGATAATTGCTTCAGCTTGTCTTGCTCTAAGCTGTTGTGCAAAGGCCGCGTGGTCATTATGTTGACTGCGCGGCTTTTTTGTTGACGAATGGCGTATGAGCACGACAAGCGCGTTTGCTCGCTGACGGTCACCATTGGCCATCCTGGTGTCCGTGACGGCTGATCGGTTGGATCCGGCAAAGAACACCGCATATGGCGAGAGCCTGTCAGGCGACCTGCTCGAGTTCAGCCAGTCTCACAGAAACCAGCTTGGAAATTCCTGGCTCTTCCATCGTCACGCCGAATAACGAATCCGCGACTTCCATCGTGTGTTTGTTGTGCGTGATGACGATAAACTGACAGCGATCCGCTATTTGCCGCATAAATTGACTGAACCGGGCAACGTTCGTCTCGTCCAGCGGTGCATCGACTTCATCGAGAATGCAGAACGGTGAGGGTTTGATCAAAAAACTCGCAAACAACAAGGCGAGCACGGTGAGGGTCTTTTCCCCTCCGGACAGCATGCTCAAATTCTTCAAGCGCTTCCCCGGTGGTTGAGCGATAATATCGATTCCGGGTTCCAGTCCGATCGTACTCGATGACGCATCCTCTTCGGGCGTGTCTACCAGAAGCAATTCGGCCCGGCCACCAGCGAACAAAGCCGTGAAGACCTCGTTGAATCTCTCTTGTAGGGCGTGAAACGTCTCGGTGAACAGCCGATTCGTCGTCTGGTTGAGGCGTTGGATGATTTCCTGGAGCGAGTGAATAGATTTGGTCAGATCCTCCTCTTGCGCGGCGAGAAATTGATAGCGCTGCTCTAATTCCTGGTGCTCATCAATGGCGGTCAGATTTACCGCTCCAATGCGTTCCAGTTTGCGGCGAATCGTGCGTAATTCCTCATGCCAGCGATCTGGTGAATCTGTTGTCTTTCCGTCCTCACTATGCAATTCATCGTCCTCTCCCATCTCTTGGAGATCTGGAGGCGATAGCGTATAGTCGTAAGTTCCCGTCAAAGTTTCTTCAACGGTTTGGAGTTTCGTCCTCACTTCAGCCAGTCGAATATCGATGGCCCCACGGGCTTTGAGCATTTGAGCGACCCGTTCGCGAAGCTCCCGCAATTGGCGATCCTGCTCCTGCGATCGGAGCGAGACGGCCTGGTATTCCGCGTCGAGGGCCTTCAATTCCTGTTCGATACCGTGTCTGTGCTGGTCAAGCTCCTCGAGGCGAGCTTCCGCTCGGCTGCGTTCAGCTTGATTGTTGCGGCTTTGGAGAAATAAGGCTTCAAGACGTTGATCCAGATTAGCGATACGATCCCGTCGCGCTGCATTGTCGTGTTCCAGACGTGCACGGGTCTCATGGTCATGATTCCAACGGGCTTGTTGTGCACCGAGCGCGAGTCGAATGTCCGTGATGTGGTTCGTGAGTGCCTGGGCCTGTTCATCCACAGATCGAAGATGGCGATCTGCAGCATGTACCGCTTCTTCGCAGCGTGCTTCCTCGGCGCGAAGCGTCTCAAGATGCCGTTCGACATCAGCGAGCTCTTGTGCCAAGCGGTCGAGTTCGGCCTGTTCACTCATTTGTTCCCGCTGGAGGAGCTGGAGACGTCGTGTGGATTCTGGCAGGGCCTGCTCCCGAGCCGTGGCTTCGTGTTGCAAATCAATGAGTCGCTGTTCGAGCGGTTCGATGGCGGCATCCAGCTCGTCTCGAGATGCGTTCAGAGCGGTCACTTGTTCAGACAGGGTATCCCGGGTTCGCTGAGTCTCCGCAAGATGGGGAGAAAGCTCGGCGACCTGTTTTTGCATTGCGCTGATCTCTCGCCGACGCGCGAGAATGCCGGTGTAGGAATCGTGAGCCCCTCCTATTATAAGGCCCCTGGGGTCAAGCAGCTCGCCATCCTGGGTGACGAGTACAGGGCCGATTCCGTGAAACCACTGATGATCCGTCATGATGCGGATCGCCGACGCCAAAGACCTGACCAGAACGACATGGTCGAGCAGCGCTCCACAGATGGAAGCCCATTCTTCCGGTGCCTGAACCACATCGACAGCTCGGCCGATCACATCGGGATCACATTGAAGTGTGGCCCACCAGGAAGGAGGGTCTTGATAACGAGGCCGTGCAACGTTAACAATCAAAAAACTGCCGTGGCTGAGATGATGGGATTTGAGCAGGTCGATTCCGCGAACAGCGTCTTCAGGGTGTTCCACAATCCATGCCTTGAGTCGATCGCCGAGCACCGCCTCGATGGCGGTTTCGAGATGAGCCGGCACGGCTAATCGTTCCCCCAAGGCCCCTTTGATCGATTGAGACAGACCTCGCAAGGATTGGGGATCGACGGATCCCATGCGATCATATCCGAATTCTTCATAGATTGTGGCTTCGAGGGTTCGAAGAGTCGACTCGGCGCTGGCCAATGTCGTGCGCGACTGAGCAAGATCGGTTTCCACGTGCTGGATTCGTACATGAAGATCGGTCAGTCGGCGATCGAGGTCTTGGCGTTGGGTCTTGAGATCCGTCAGGGTCTGTGCGCATTCTCTCTCCTGGTCTCGATACGACTCGCGCTCGAATTCCAAATGTCGATGGCGCGTCTCACATTCCTGAAATTCCGCAGCAAGTCGGTCCAATCGCCGGCTGAGACTCTGGCGCTGTTCTTCTAGGCTTCGGCGGCGATTTTCGGCATTGGTTTTTTCGACTGCGATGTCCAGCACGGCAGAGCGGGCCCGTTCGAGTTCCTGGCTGGCGGTGGTTCGTTGGGTGGCCAGCATCTGCGCGTGGGCCTCGGCTTCTTCCAGTGAATGTGTCAAGGTGTCCAGCTCGCGCTGAATGCTTTCCAGTCCTTCGGAAATCGTCTGAATGGTCTGTTCCGTCTCCTGGATTTCCTGACTAAGCCGAGTGCGTTCGGCCATGGCCTGGTCGTGTTCCTGTTCATATTGCGCGGCGCGCGTCCGCGTAATCTCCAAAGTGGTGAGCAACTGACCGACTGTGTGCTCGATTTCCCGTCGTTGTTCCTGCTTGGTCTGGAGCTGATTGCTGAGGGTGGTCAGGGTCAGTTTGGTCTCTTCCTGTTCGGTGAGCATGCGGGTTTCCTGGGCCAACAGGGCCGATTCTTCAGCTTCGGCTGCTCCCAGTTCTCCTTGAATCACTTGTTGGTGCCGACGGAGCGTGCGATGCTCGTGGAGCAAGAGGTTGAGCTCCAGAGTCCGAGCTTCTGCTTTGAGTGTCTGATATTCCTGCGCTTGTTTGGCTTGCCGCTCCAGCGTGCGGAGTTGTCGGCGCACTTCAGCTAAAATATCCCGGACGCGCAGCAAGTTTTGTTCGGTAGAGGCGAGCTTGCGGAGGGCTTCGGCCTTTTGTTTTTTGTATTTCATGATGCCCGCGGTTGCCTCAACGAACTCTCGTCGCTCTTGAGGCGACGCATTGAGCAGTTGCTCGAGATTGCCTTGTTCGATCACCGTATGGCCTTTTGCTCCAGCCCGTGCGGCCCAGAGCAGACTCCTGATGTCTTTAAGACGCACGGGAATTTTGTTGATCAGATATTCGCTTTCTCCATCGCGATACAATCGCCGAGTGATCATGATCTCGTTGGACGATCCGAGGCTTTCCCCGATACCAGCCACAGCTTCCAACTCGTGTTTGGCGACATCGCCCAAGATGAGCGACACTTCCGCCATGCCAATGGGTTTTCGGTGTTCGGTTCCATTGAAAATCACATCTTCCATGCGTTCGCTTCTCAAGGTTTTGGCACTCTGTTCTCCGAGCACCCAGAGGATGGCGTCGACGATATTGCTTTTCCCTGCGCCGTTTGGCCCGACCACTGCCGTGATGCCGCGCGGGAATTGGATCTTGGCCTCGGGGAAGGATTTGAATCCATTGATCAATAAGGTATGAAGGTACATGGGGCCTCCATGGGAACGATGGCGAGCGGATAGCGAAATGTGGGCTCACCTTTATCACACTTCAGCAAGAAAATGCAAAATGAGCTACTAGGAATAGCGTGAATATCGAAAGCGCAACCCAAATCTAGTGGGTCAGAGGACATGGATCGAAAGGACGCGGTCGGGAATCGGTCTCTATCTTGCCGCAGGTTTTTTCAAAGCAAAAAACGCTATCCGGGGCGAGCCGAAGTCTGGCGTTGTGCCGCAAGAAGTTCGCGTGGCAGGAGGAACTCCACGTCTTCTTCCACAACGGTGAGTTCCTCGACCTCATGGGCTCCATGGGCTTGGAGATACTCGACGACCTCGCTGACCAGCACCTCCGGAGCGGAGGCACCAGCGGCAATCCCGACGGCATTGACCCCTTTGAGCCATGAAGGATCGATATCTTTGTACGAATCGATCAGATACGATGCCTTCCCGCACCGCTCGCCGAGTTCTTTGAGGCGGGTGGAATTCGAGCTGTTCGGCGATCCGATGACCAAAATGACGTCGACATGCTCAGCCAACGCTTTGACGGCGTTCTGACGGTTCTGAGTGGCGTAGCAAATATCTTCCTGATGCGGACCCTTGATGCCGGGAAATCGTCGGTTCAACGCCTCGACGATGTCGCGGCATTCATCCACGCTGAGCGTCGTCTGTGTGACATACGACAAATGAGAAGGATTGGTGACCTGGAGGTTTTCGACGTCCTCGACCGACGAAACCAAATGGAATTTATCGGGAACCTGTCCTAAGGTTCCGACGACTTCCGGATGGCCGGCATGGCCGATCAGAATGAGCTCGTAGTTGTTCGCATAGTCTCGATTGACCTCGTTGTGAACCTTGATGACCAAAGGACATGTGGCATCGATGACTTTGAGCCGACGACGCCGGGCCTCTTCCCACACGCTTTTGGCCACGCCGTGGGCACTGAAAATGACAATTGATCCATCGGGCACTTCGTCGAGTTCTTCAACGAACACGGCCCCTTTTTCCCGCAGCGATTGCACGACATGCCGACTGTGGACGATCTCATGACGGACGTAGATCGGCGAGCCATAGGTCTTGAGGGAGAGATCGACAATTTCAATGGCACGGTCTACGCCGGCACAAAATCCTCGAGGGTTGGCGAGATAAATCTTCACGATATCCTCCTTAGTCTCACAATCGAGGGCTTTGGTAGCGGTCCTTCTTGAGATGCCTGACCAGTGCGTCACGATAGGGCACCAGTGCGTCTTTCGTCAACTCTTCGAGTGCGACGCGAAGTCGAACGAATAGGTTCCATCTCTTGTTTCCGTCCTCGATTTTCTGTCGGAAGCATTGGGCGTTCAGTGGGCGATCCCCACCGCAGTAAGGCAGTGCCCCAGGTCAATCCTCCGCCGAACGAGCCCAGAAGGACCAAGTGGCCAGGCTGCAAACGCTGTTGGCGGCAAGCCATGTCCAACGCGAACGGAAGCGAGGCGGAGGAGATGTTCCCGACTTGTTCGATGACTGATAACACATGCGAATCGGCGATCCCCAAGCGATCCCGCAAAGCAGCCAAGAGCCGGCCATTGGCTTGATGAAAGATCCAATGGTCGATATCGGTCACGGAGAGCCGGTGATCGTCTAGCAGCGCCGAGATTTGCGTGCCCAAGTGCTTGATGGCTGCGCGATACAATGCGGCCCCGCGCAAATGAATCGTGTGCAATCGGTGTTTGACAGTTTCCACACTCATGGGCTGCCGCGAACCACCGGCCGGAATCGTAATGAGATCGTGTCGCTGCCCGTCAGCCCCTATGCGGATGTCCAAAAGTCCGCTGGTTCCGTCGTGGTTCCGGACCAGGACAGCGGCTCCGGCTCCGTCGCCGAAGAGCATCGCAGTCTGTGCATCGTCGAGATTTACGTACCGAGATTTGATTTCGGTGGCCACGACGAGACCCCGACGAAATTGGCCGGCTCGAATGAGCCGATCCGCCATCGACAGCGCATACAGAAACCCGGAACACGAGGCGGCCACGTCGAATGCGGCAGCCCGCGAAGCGCCGAGCCGACTTTGGAGGATACAGGCTGTGGAGGGAAAGGGCATCTCCGGCGAGGTCGTCGAGACGATGATCACATCGACGTCGTGCGCTGTGATGCCAGCCGCGTCGAGGGCCCGATGCGCCGCCACTTCCGCCAAGGTCGAACACTGTTCGTCATTCGATGCCCAATAGCGAGTGCGGATGCCCGAAACCCGGACAATGTACGATTCATCGATCTTAAGCCGCTGAGCCAGTTGCGCATTGGAGATGGCCTGCTTGGGGAGTGCCGACCCGGTTCCGATAATCCTTGTAGCTGGGGTGTTTACCATCTCACCGAAGGCTGATTGGATTGTATGGATCGCCATGGTGTCAGAGCAGGCGTGGCAAAAAGAGTACAGTGAAGCCGAAATTCGTGAGCGTCCACATACTCTTGTGTCATCAGTTGAGACCGTTTTACAAGCTTTGGGGTCGCCTTGCCTTTTCAAGAACGGCTTTGTTACTTTGGCCTGATTTTTGTATGCCTTTCGTTCCAGTCATTGAAACAGTGTACGCAAAGAGGATTATGGAGGTCGATACCAGAGAACGACAGTCTCTCTTGAAGCTGGTGTTCATGTTTCTCGGGAGTCTAATATTGGCGGCAGGGTGTGCGAGCACCTCTGAAACGCCGTCTTCTGATGCTCAGGCCCTAAGCGGGACCGATGAGCAAGTGTTTATCGGTGATTCGATCGAAATGAACTATGATCCCAATGTGATCATGAAGCGGGCCGAATCCTATTTTGAGAAAGAATCATATGCGGAGGCGTTGGTGGAATACCAACATTTCTTGGATTTGCACCGCCAGCACATCTTGGCCCCTTATGCTCAATACAAGATCGGAATGAGCCATATCAAGATGTTCAAATCCATTGACCGGGATCCCGCACCCATCGAACAGGCCATGAAGGCGTTTCAAACTTTGCGCGCGGAATTTCCTGGCAGTCGGTATGACACCGAGGCGCGGATCCAAATCCGGTTGTGCCGGGAATTGCTCGCGCAGCATCACTTGTTCGTCGGGAAATTCTATTACCGCCGCGAGTCGTACTTGGCGGCAGCCCATCGATTAGAAAAGGTCGTGCACATTTACCCGGAATCCAAGACGTCGAGCGAGGCTATGCTGTATTTGGCGCGAACCTATCGGACGTTGGGTGCCGATCAATGGGCGGCGAGCTGGCTTGCACAACTCCTCGATCGGTTTCCGGATTCGCCACATCGGGAAGACGCCCTGACTCTCTTGGCAGACATGCAGGTCGATAATCCCGATGTCTTGATTGTCGTTCGTCGATCCATGCGTGCCGCCAACGGGCAAGGCCCCTCGAGCAAGGAGCCTTCGGTGCGTGTTGCTCAAGCCAATGGGGGCAGTGCATCACAGGCCATTCCCGTCTCTTCGCGTCCTCGTCACTCTTCTCCTGCTTATCAGAATGGCGACGGGGTCGGCGCTCCTCACAGGAAAACCGTCGCCCCACAGGACGACGATTCCGCCACCTGTCCGCTCGGGACTTGGTGCGACTCGTCGGAAGCCTCCAGCAGTCACCCGTCACCGTCGGAAAATGGAGCCGCCCCTCCTTCGGTTACCGTGTGTAAGCTGGGACAATGGTGTTGAGCATTCTTCGGTTGCTTGGCCGACGGTTGTCCCTTTCCGTCCAACACCGGTGAAGGAAGCGCTTGTCCCAAAGTCTGCGAAAGAGACATGCGCCCTCTTGCCTTCAATCCTTCTCGGGTAGAAACCGGTCGAGAGAAGCGCGCGCGACGACCGTCATTGCCCAATGTACCAGCCAATCCCATATCGTTCGAGAAAGCTGGTAATCATGGTGAGCGAATCCGTATAGATCATCAGGCCCACGACGATCAAGAATCCTCCACTGACTTTCGAGACCGCGCCGAGGTAGGTGCGCACACGCTTGAAGGATGCCAAAAAGCTATCCACTCCGAATGCGGTAAGCAAAAAAGGAATTCCCAGCCCTGCCGAATAGGAGGCCAAGAGCATGATCCCGTCGAGCATGGAATCTTTCGTGCTGGCGTAAGCCAGAATGGCTCCGAGCACAGGGCCGACACACGGTGTCCAGCCTGCGGCAAAAGCGGTGCCTACGAAAAACGAACCAATGTAACCGACAGGTTTGGCCTTGAACTGCCAGAGGCGATGTTCCGTCATGAGAAACCGCGGATGAAGAATGCCTAAAAGATATAAACCAAAGAGAATAATCACGACGGCGCCGACTGTGCGAATAATGTGTTGATATTCATAGAGCAATTGGCCAATGAAGCTCGCCGAGGCGCCAAAGGCGATAAAGACACTCGAAAAACCTGCGATAAACATGAGCGCGTTAAGGGCAATCGCTTTGCGAAACCGTTTCCGCTCTTGGACATTGGCCAGTTCCTCGATAGAGAGGCCGGTAATGTATGACAAGTAGGAAGGCACCAGTGGAAGCACACAGGGAGAGACAAACGATAATAAGCCGGCGGTAAACGCGGCAAAAAGCGACACGTGTGACATTGACTCCAGCATGACGTTATCTTTCAGCTAACAATGAGTGGATCAAGGAGCGCGCTTCCGCACTGTTCCAATCTCTGGCTCCAAAGATGCGATGACGAAGTACGCCGCGGCGGTCGATCACGAACGTCATGGGCAGGGTTCGAGCGCCATAGAGCGACCCGACGCGGTAGTCCGGGTCATGTAATATCGGAAAAGTGAGTCCCCATGCTTGTTGAAAGGGGCGAGTGACCACAGCACCTTGAGGATCAATCGATACGGCAAGGATGACTAACCCTTCGGGATGCAAGTCTCGATAGAGTGCTTCCATTGCTGGCATTTCTACCTTGCATGGTCCACACCATGTAGCCCAAAAATTCAGGACAACAACCTTCCCACGAAAATCTCCGAGCGAGACACGGTTGCCCTTTAAATCCACAAGGGAAAAGTCCGGTACGGGCTTGTGCAGTGTCGGTCTTGTTTCTCGCGTGAGGTCCGCGCGGGGTGGTGCGGGGCGATCCGAAGAGTATCCAGCGTCACAGCCTCCTAACAGCAACAAGGCAAGTCCGATCATCAAGGAAGTTTGCCGTGTATGCGCGTGAACCATGCGCGGCGTAAAAGATAGCTCAGGCAGAGAGAATAAAGAAGCAAAGCATGAAAAAGGTTGTCTTCTCGTCTTGCGCATATTCGGTTGGCATTCTGTTGGTCAAGGTGCTGCGAATGCTCTTTCCGCCTTTTCTTTAGACTATAGGGAGAGCAGGGAGTCTCGGTCAATTATCAGAAAGTTTCGCAGTATCGTGAGGGGTGAGCATGGCGCTCAGACGAGCGCGGACTTGGCCCGCGCCATCATTTTGCAGTACATGCATGTATCGGCAGTGGTCGGTTGTCCGCATAAGCGGCAAGGTTGCAGGACAGTGCGATCGGTATCCTGCATCGATGGTGCCGTCGAAGTCTGATTGGCTTGACGTTCGAGAAATCGCCAATAAAACGTTTGTTTCGTTCCTGGCGATTCTGTTTCCAAGCGATTGAGCACGTCTTTGTAGAGCAGCATCTTCGAGCCTTTCGCCATGGGGCATTCTTCTACAATATAGTCGATTCGATTGACGAGGGCATAGGCCGCGATTTCCCGTTCGGTCAGCCGATACAGCGGTTTGACTTTCTTGGCGAAGCCTTCCACGGAAGCCGGAAGATTCGGCCCTTGCTTGTGAAGATAGTCTTCTTGCCATCGCAACACGTTGCCCAGCAAGCGAGCCGCCTCGTCGTCCAAGTTATGCCCGGTCGCCATCACATCGTACTGGTTGGCAAGGGCCACGCGATTGAAGTGATAGCGCTTGATCGTCCCACAGGCAGAGCACGTCGGTCGACGAACCAGATCGGCGAGTTCCCGGATCCCTGCTCCTTCTTCCTCTTTGATCTGATGCACGAGCAACCGGGCCTGGCGGGGTTCGGCAAATTGTTGGGCAAACTGCTCGACTTTTTCTCGCGATCGGGCGGAATACCCACCGATCCCCAAATCCACATATAGGGCATCGGCCCGATATCCCAAGGCAAGCAGGATCTCCCAGAGGGTCAAGCTGTCTTTCCCTCCGGAAACAGCGACAAGGATGCGGTCGTCGGGGGTGAACATCCGTTCTGTTTTAATAGCCCGCTGCACTTGGGTGCGAACGAACTCCGTCAAACAGGGCCCGCAAAAGGCCGTGTGATGGCGGGGAATTTTGATGACGGCCCGTGTGGGACATTTCCGGCATCGCATCGGTCAGCCCCCCGAAATTACAGGTCGAATGTCGATGATATCCGTGTCTCGAAGAATCTCGTCCTCGGTGACCAGTTCGTCATTGCGAATGACCAAGTATGCTTCCGGGATGAGACCGAGTTCCCGCAGCACCTCGCGCACGCGCTTCGGCCCAGGGATTTCCAATTCTTTTGGAGGATGATTCACGCGAACATGCATGGATACGTGCATCATACGGGCATTGACAGGTTCTGTGCAAACGGTTCATTGTGGTCGAAAAAGCACGATTTTTTCCTTCATCACGTTGGTGTTTTTCGACGGCACAATACTTGACGCAGGTTTTTTCAAAAGGAGACGAAGATTCCTTATTGCGTTTTGCTTGGATTCTAGTCCATCGGTTCTCGCATGCTGTTGATCAAGCCCTGAGCGCGAATCGCCGAAAACGAAAGACAATAGTGGTTTTCTGCAAGAAATTCCCAGCAAGTTGTTGCACCGTCTCTGGCTACGAGGACGTTCATCAGAAGATGAGCATGTCGAGCATGAATCGGATAACAGATGCCCGCGATCAGTTATGTATCGATACGATTCGGACCCTGGCGATGGATGCCGTGCAGGCCGCCAATTCCGGCCATCCTGGGACACCGATGGCTCTCGCACCGGTGGCGTACTGGTTGTGGAACCGATATCTGCGCTTCGATCCGAACGATCCGATTTGGCCCAACCGTGATCGGTTCGTGCTTTCGGTAGGACATGCTTCTATGTTGCTCTATGCCTTGCTGCATCTTTCCGGAGTCCAAGCCGTCAACCGACAGGACGAACGTCTCGGTCACCCGGCCGTCACGTTGGACGACATCAAACGGTTTCGCCAGATCGACAGCCAATGCCCTGGGCATCCTGAATATCGCTGGACCTCGGGGGTCGAAACGACGACCGGCCCGCTAGGGCAGGGTGTGGCGACCAGCGTAGGCATGGCGATCGCGCAGCGCTGGATAGCTGCCTATTTTAATCGTCCGGGATTCGAGTTGTTTGCCTATCATGTCTATGCGCTGTATGGAGACGGATGTATGATGGAAGGCGTCTCCGGGGAGGCGGCGTCGTTGGCTGGCCATTTGAAATTGTCCAATTTGTGCTGGATCTACGATAACAACCACATCACCATCGAAGGACATACGGATTAAGCATTCAGCGAAGATGTCGCTACCAGATTTCTTGCCTATGGATGGAACGTGACACGGGTCGGCGATGCGAACGATCTCCGGATGGTGGACCAGGCGTTGGCCGCGTTTCAACGCGAAACGGATCGGCCGACGTTGATCATCGTGAACAGTCATATTGCATTCGGAGCCCCGCATAAACAGGACACGAGTGCGGCTCATGGCGAGCCGCTCGGAGAGGAGGAGATTCGCCTCACGAAGCGGAAGTATGGGTGGCCGGAAGATGCGGCCTTTTTAATCCCCCCGATGTGCCCCACTGTTTTCAAGAAGGGATCGGTCGGCGCGGCAAAGCCCTGCGCGATGATTGGATGATGCGATATGAAGCCTATCGCCTTCGCTACCCGGAGCTTGCCGATCATCTGGTGCGGATGCAGCATCGAGAACTGCCTGAAGGCTGGGATCGACACTTGCCCACTTTCCCCCTGACGCCAAAGGTATGGAGGGTCGGGACGCATCGGGCATAGTCTTGAACGAATTGGCCCAACGAATCCCCTGGTTGATCGGCGGATCCGCCGATTTGGCACCATCGACCAAAACGCGCTTAACGTTCGAAGGAGCCGACAATTTTACAGTCGTTACTCACTCGGGTCGCAACATCCATTTTGGAGTGCGCGAACATGCCATGGGAGCGATTCTCAACGGGATGGCCCTGTCGAAAGTTCGACCGTTCGGATCAGGATTTCTGATCTTCAGCGACTATGCCCGCCCGGCGATTCGGCTCAGCGCATTGATGGAAATTCCCGTGATTTCGATTTTCACGCACGATTCTATCGAAGTCGGTGAAGACGGACCGACGCATCAGCCAATCGAACAATTGGCTTCGCTACGCGCGATCCCTGGGTTGATCACGCTGCGCCCTGCGGATGCCAACGAGATCGTGGAAGCCTGGAAGGTCATCATGACTTTGCGCCATGAGCCCGCGGCCTTGATCCTTTCGCGCCAGGCGACGCCTACCATCGATCGTGCTCTCTATGCCTCTGCCGCAGGGGTGGCCAGAGGCGCGTACGTGTTGGCCGATCCTCCTGACGGGATGCCGGAAGTATTGTTATTGGGAACGGGGAGCGAAGTGGGATTGTGTGTTCAGGCGTATGAACGATTGACCCGAGATGGGATCCCTACTCGGGTCGTCAGTATGCCGTCGTGGGAATTGTTCGAGCGGCAGTCACAGGCGTATCGAGATGCCGTCCTTCCTCCTGCCGTTACCGCGCGTGTAGCGGTGGAGCAAGCCTCGACGTTTGGATGGGAACGCTATGTAGGATTAACCGGCATGACGATCGTCATGACCACGTTTGGGGCATCGGCACCGCTCAAAGAACTGACTACGAAATTCGGGTTTACGGCGATCGGGTGATCGCCGCGGCTCAACATCAGCTTGCCTTGGCGGGTATTCGAGCGTAATGTATGGGCTATCCATCGCCTCTCTTACCGATTGTTCCAGCGAAAGAGCCCTTGCCGCTGTTGCATACCACCTTTCACCATCCGAGGAGCGTACAATATGAACCGGCTTGTGCAGCTTCGAGAATTTGGCCAAAGCCCGTGGTTTGATTTCATCAGCCGACGATTGATCGAGTCTAGAGAACTTCAACGGATGATCGAGCAGGACGGCTTGATGGGCATCACCTCGAATCCGTCCATTTTCGAAAAAGCTATCGCAGGAAGCACGGATTACGATCGACACTTGGCGTCGTTGGCCTCGGAGGGAGCTAGTGTCGCAAAGATCTATGAAGCGCTGGTCGTGCGTGATATCCAGGATGCGGCCGATTTGCTCCGTCCGGTGTACGAATCCACCCAGGCCCGCGATGGATACGTGAGTCTGGAAGTGTCCCCCCATTTAGCCTTCGATACCGAGGGGACCATCGAAGAGGCTGTGCGGTTGCGGGAGCTCGTGGATCGGCCCAATGTGATGATCAAAGTGCCAGGCACTCCGCAAGGATTGCCCGCCATCGAACACCTCGTGGGGATGGGACTCAACATCAATGTGACTTTGCTGTTCAGCGTCGAGGTCTACGAGCAAGTTGCGCGGGCCTACATTCGAGGCATTCGACGGTGGCTGGAGCAAGGAGGCAACGCTCAAGCGGTGGCCTCGGTGGCCAGTTTTTTTGTCAGTCGGATCGATACGCTGGTCGATCGCCGATTGGAGGCACTACTCGAGACCACAGCCGATCCCGTTCGCCGCGCCCATCTTGACCAACTTCGAGGTCGTGCGGCCATCGCCAACGCCAAACAGGCGTATCGACGGTTTCAAACGATTTTCGGGAGTCCGGAATTTGCCGAACTCAAAGCCCAAGGCGTTCAGGTCCAACGCGTATTGTGGGCCAGTACCGGGACCAAGAATCCTCGGTATCCCGAGACCTATTATGTCGATCACCTGATCGGCCCTGATACGGTGAACACCATGCCTGAGGCGACATGGGTGGCCTTTCGCGATCATGGCACGCTTGCCCCGACCTTGCTGCAAGGATTGGAAGAAAGCGAAAGGGTCCTGCATCAGCTTGCCGAAGTCGGGATTCACATGACCGAGGTGGCTGAGCAATTGCTCGTCGACGGGGCTAAGCTCTTTGCCGATTCGTTCGATCGATTGATGGGCGCGATCAATCGGAAGCGGGAAGCGGCGCTCGGAGATCGGCTCGATCGACAATTCTATGCGCTTGGTTCTTATGCTGAGGCGGTCGAAACCACCGTGCGCGAACTCCGAGAACAGAACACGGTTCGGCGTCTCTGGGCAAGGGATGCCTCGCTCTGGCACCAGGATCCTGCACACCAGGCGATCATTCGACAGTCGTTGGGGTGGCTGACGATCATCGAATCGCAACTCGAGGCGGTCGATCACATCAAGGCATTCGCGGATACTATTCGGCAGGCCGGATATCGCCATGTCGTATTGTTAGGGATGGGAGGCAGCAGTCTGTGTCCCGAAGTCTGCCGCATGACGTTCGGGGTGATCCCAGGATTTCCGGAATTGCACGTGTTGGACAGCACCGTACCGGCACAAATCCGGGCCGTTGAGTCGCGCGTCGATTTGTCCAAGACGCTCTGCATCGTGGCGAGTAAATCGGGATCGACCATTGAGCCGCTCATGTTTCACAAATACTTTTTCGATCGTGTACAGCGCGTGGTAGGAGATCGAGTGGGCGATCACTTCGTGGCGATTACCGATCCGGGATCGTTCATGGAAACCCTCGCTCGCGAACAGCGATTTCGCGCGATTTTCCCGGGCGTGCCCGAGATCGGTGGACGGTATTCGGCCTTGTCCAATTTCGGGATGGTGCCAGCGGCGGTCATGGGGGTGGATATCGAATTGTTGCTCCGCCGTGCGCTGCACATGCGCTGGAGTTGCGATGCCTGCGTGCCGCCCAGCGACAATCCCGGAGCGAAGTTGGGAGCGACGCTGGGCAGCTTGGCACGGGCGGGGCGCGACAAACTGACAGTCGTCAGTTCACCGCGTCTGTGGGATGTCGGGGCCTGGCTGGAGCAATTGATCGCCGAAAGCACAGGGAAAGAAGGAACAGGCATTGTTCCCGTGGACGATGAACCGTTGGGGATCCCGGACGTGTATGGTTCGGATCGCACGTTCGTCTATCTCCGCGACGTCCAACACGTCGACCCTCGACAAGAGGCTACCATGAAGGCATTGGAAGCGGCAGGGCATCCCGTGGTGACGATCGCGGTCGAGGCTCTCGTCAATCTTGGGCAGGAGTTCTTTCTTTGGGAAATAGCCACGGCCTTAGCCGGAGCGATATTAGGGATCAATGCCTTTGATCAACCTAATGTGCAGGAGAGCAAAGATCGCACAAAGGCGCTGCTTCAGGAGTATGTCCGTACAGGCCGATTGCCGGAGGACGATCCAGCGTTCGTCGAGGAGCCCCTTCGTCTCTATGCCGATGCGGCCAATCGCGCGGCGTTACAAGGGGCTCGAACAATGGAGGAAATGTTGGCGACTCATTTGGCCAGAGCGCAACCGGGAGACTACGTCGCGATCAATGCCTACCTTGAACGAACCCCGGCTATCCATGACCAGCTTCAACGACTGCGATCGCGCATCCGGGATGCGAAACGAGTCGCCACTACGGTAGGCTATGGCCCGCGCTTTTTGCATTCGACCGGACAGCTACATAAAGGCGGGCCGAATTCTGGAGTGTTTCTTCAGCTCACTTGCGATGATCCTGAGGATCTTCCCATTCCCGGCGAACCGTACACTTTTGGCGTGCTCAAGGCGGCCCAGGCGCTTGGTGATCTGCAAAGCTTGGTCAGTCGAGGCCGGCGTGTCATCCGCGTACACCTCGGGTCGGATGTGGGGAAAGGGCTTGCACGGTTGGAAGAAGCGCTAAGTGGGGGCCTTATGGCCGGCCGGGTCTAGCGGTGCCGATTCTTGTTCTAAAGGGACGTCAAATCATGAAGCGGGCTTTTCAGCAAATCGAATTTAGCACATGAACACGAGTGTCACAACACTCGCCATTTTCGCCCATCCATTTCGATCAGGCGATCGGCTTCCACGGGTCCCCAGGTACCGGCGGGGTATTCCGGCAACCATCTCGTCCCATATCGGGCCCATCCTTCCAGGATCTCGGTTATCCAGGCCCACGATGCTTCGACTGCGTCTCGGCGCATGAACAGCGAGGCGTCGCCTGCCATCACATCCAGCAACAGCCGTTCGTAGGCCTCCGGTGAGGGGGCGGTAAAAGCGTCGCCATATTTGAAATTCATTTCCACGGGGTGGGTTTGAGCTTTGGTCCCAGGAACCTTGGATATAATACGCATGGCCATCCCTTCTTCGGGTTGAATGCGCAAGAGCAAAAGATTGGGATCGAGCGGGCAGTGAGGATTGGCGTTAAAAAGAATCTGAGGCACTTCTTTGAATTGAATGGCGATTTCTGAGGCACGCTTGGGAAGCGCTTTTCCCGTGCGGATATAAAACGGCACACCGGCCCAGCGCCAATTATCCACGAACACTTTGAGCGCGACGTAGGTTTCAGTCGTCGAATCCGGTCGGACCCCTTCCTCTCGTCGATAGCCGGGAACTGGAACGCCGTTGACGACGCCGTGCGCAATATTCGCACGGACCGTCATTGTTTCCGTTTCTTTTCCGCGAATGGGACGCAATCCTCGGAGCACGTCCATCCGCGCGTTTCTCACGACATCGGGATCGAGGGAATAGGGCGGCTCGGTCGCGATCAGGCAGAGGAGTTGCAGGAGATGGTTTTGTACCATATCCCGGAGGGCACCGGTTTCTTCGTAGTAGGCGGCACGCTTGCCGACCGTTTCCGCCTCGCTTACTGTGATTTGGACATGGTCGATATATTTATAATTCCACAGTGGCTCGAAAATGGCGTTCGCGAATCGGAGAACCATGATATTTTGAACGGTTTCTTTACCGAGGTAATGGTCGATCCGATAGATTTGGGATTCATCGAATACGCGAGCAAAAATAGCGTTGAGTTCCCGAGCCGATTGCAAATCGCGTCCGATGGGTTTTTCGACGATCACGCGTGAGTACGGCGAGCGATCATCGACGGGATAGACGAGCCCCGCATAGTCGAGCCCTTGACATGCTGCGGCAAACGCCGTGGGAGGAATGGCCAGATAATAAATGCGATTTCCAGGGAGGTGATGGCGGGTTTCCAAATCTTCGAGCCGTTTCTTCAACTGGACGAAGGTTTGACGATCGTCCAATTTTCCGCTCATGTAAAACAAGCGACGCTGAAAGTCCTCCCACCTCTCTGGCTGAAGGGGTTGGCGTGAAAATTGTTCGATCCCTTCCCGTGCCACCTGCCGGAAATCTTCATCGGACCAAGGCTTTCTTCCCAACCCTAACACGAGGCAGGGAGGGAGAAGGCCGTCGAGAAGAAGATTGTAGAGGGCCGGCAAGAGCTTGCGTTTCGTCAGGTCGCCTGACGCCCCGAAGATGACCAAAGAGCAGGGTTGTGTCAGTGCGCTCCACAAGCTGTCGTCGCATGTGGATACCGGCTGTGTGGGTGGAGTTGGCATGGGGCTGCTCCAAGAATGGGTGCTTTAGTAGCCACCATCACTCGCGCCGACGCACGCTATGACCGCCAAAAGCCTTCCGAAGGGCGGCGAGCATCTTTTCGGCGAACGATTCGTCTTGGCGTGAGCGAAATCGCGTGAATAAGGCCATGGCGAGGGCAGGTACGGGTACATCCTTGTCCATGGCGTCCATCAGCATCCAGCGTCCTTCTCCGGAATCATGGACATAGCCCGAGATGGTTGTGAGTTGAGGATCCTCGCGCAAGGCGGCTGCGGCCAATTCGAGGAGCCATGAACGGATGACGCTGCCGTGCATCCATAACTCGGCGATTTGCGGCAAGTTCAAGCGATAGTCGCTTTTGGAAAGCAGTTCGAACCCTTCCGCATAGCCCTGCATGATACTGTATTCGATACCGTTGTGGATCATTTTCACGTAATGGCCGGCTCCATGGCTACCGACATGAGCCCAGCCATGTTCAGGTGCCAAGGTTCGAAAAATCGGTACCAGACGTTGAACAATGGCAGGATCGCCGCCCACCATGAGGCAATAGCCCACTTGTAAGCCCCAAATGCCTCCGCTCGTGCCGACATCGACGTAATGAATACCCAGGCGCTTGAGCTCAGTAACTCGGCGCACGTCGTCATGGAATCGAGTATTTCCGCCGTCAATAATGACATCGTCCGCACTGAGTTCCGATGCCATGGCGTGGATGGTTTCCTCGGTGGGAGGACCGGACGGCACCATGATCCACACGGCTCGGGGCGGAGTCAGTTGCGCCGCCAACTGCTGAAGCGAAGAACTGCCGATGCATCCGTATCCTTCAGCTTGTGACACGAGGTCAGGCACTCGATCGTAGACCACGACACGGTGATCATCCTGTCGCAGACGCCTGACCATGTTCATGCCCATTTTGCCCAAGCCCACGAATCCGATCTCCATGCTCCGCCCCTCCTTGGGAAAGGTAAGAAAAATGTTGTGATCAATCCTAGAATGGTTCGGCCAAGTGATCAATCATGACGGAAGGCCAAAGCGTGCGACCGATTCCTTCTGGCCACCGTGTGCGATCCTTGTTTGACGTTGAGGGCCAAATCGAGATTGCAGGCTGCGGTAATGAGTCCGAAGTGCGTAAAGGCTTGAGGAAAGTTTCCTAATTGATCACCGGTATGCGAGACTTCTTCCGCATACAGGCGGAGATGATTCGCATAGCTCAACATTTTTTCGAAGATCAACCGCGCTTCGGTCAGTCGGCCGGCTCGGGTGAGGGCTTCGACCAACCAAAACGTGCACATGCTGAAGGTACCTTCCTCTCCCTCTATGCCATCCGAAGCGGCCTTGCCGATTTCATAGCGATAGACCAAGCTCCCCAGCGCAAGCTGTTCGAGCGTTCGATCGATGGTGGAAAGCATACGCGGATCGGTGGGCGAGAGAAAAAAGACCAGCGGCATGATGAGATTCGCGGCGTCCAAGGCCTCGCTCTCGTAGTGTTGCACGAACGCTCCAATATGTGGCTTCCATCCCCGTTGCATGACCTGAGTATAAATGCGATCGCGCTCGGCCATCCATCGAGCCCGGTTACCCGGGAATCCTCGCTTGTCGGCCAACCGAATCCCGCGATCGAGGGCCACCCAGCACATTACTTTGGAATAGACGAAATGGTGGCGTCCCCCTCGAACCTCCCAGATCCCTTCATCGGGTTGCTCCCAGTTGTCGCAGACGTAATCTAAGAGGCGACACAGGTTGACCCAGAGATCGTATGAAATCGGCGAACCGTGTTTGTTGTACAGGTACACCGCATCCATGAGTGCTCCGTACATATCGAGTTGCAGCTGTGTCGAAGCCGCATTGCCGATCCGCACTGGGCGTGAACTGCGATGGCCGTCCAAATGAGGGAGTTCTTCTTCCAACAAATCGCGACGTCCATCGATCCCGTACATGAGTTGGAGGGACCCGTCCGGGTTCAAGTCATGGCAGCGGGCATTCAACCAATCCATGAATCGAGCCGCTTCGACCGTAAAGCCCAGCCGGAGCAAGCTATACAGCGTAAAAGCGGCGTCTCGAATCCAGGTGTAGCGATAATCCCAGTTTCGCTGTCCCCCGATATGTTCCGGCAAACTCGTCGTGGGTGCGGCGACGATGGCGCCGGTCGGGGCATAGGTCAAGAGTTTCAACGTCAGCGCAGACCGATGCACCATTTCCCGCCATCGACCCGAATATTGGCATTGGCCGAGCCATCGCTGCCAAAAGGCCGAGGTGTTTTGAAACGCGTCGATACCGGACTGCGGTGATGCAAACAGATTCCCTTCATTGGCGGATTCGAGATATTCCAGCACGAACGTCAGGCTCTGGCCTTGTTTGACCGTAAATTCCTGAACCGCCATGCCTTCCCTCACCTTGAGCAGAATGGGCGTCGCCAGTCCCACCAGGCTTTTCGGGCTTCGAAAGATCACGCGCTTCCGTTTGATTTCCACCGTGTGCGGATCTCGACCATAATTGAACGCCGGAGCGCATTCCAGCCGGAATCGAACCTCTCCACGGACAACCGATACAGTGCGGATAATTTGATGGCGGCGCGGGCGATATCCAGGCTCATCCGATTCTACGGGCATGAAATCCGTCAATTCACCGACTCCGCCATGCTGCAGAAACCGGGTAAGCAAGATGTTCGTTTCCGGGAGATACATCTGTCGGGCATTGCCTCGTTCGACGGGAGCGATTTTGAAATGCCCGCCGATTTTATGGTCGAGAATGGCAGCAAACAGACTGGGGGAATCGAAATGCGGCAGGCAACACCAATCGATCGAACCGTCCAAGCCCACAAGGGCAACGGTATGCAGATCGCCGATGACGCCGTAATCGCCAATGGCTTTGTAGCTCATGAGAGCACCACCTCTGGCCTCGAAGACATAGACTGTGCTGGGGAAGGGATGTCAACCGACGGGTTCGAATGGATCATAGCGAAGCGGAGCGCACTCTACCATGTTTGACCGAAGAAGACCACCGATGCCGAACGAGGATCCGGCGGGGTGCTTTGGCGCGATGATGTCTGCCGGTTCGGTTGAAATGGTGTGGAATTCGTTTACTGCAGAGATGCTGCGCTAGGCTTGAACGATGATGCTGCGAGCTGACTCGAAGAATTTCGCCGCGGATCGAGCAGGATTCGATGTTCATCGCAGTGAGCGAATTAGATCCGAATATCGATGGTATGCGAGAGGTCAGGTTCCGTGTCATCGGCAGTTTCTTGTTCCTCCTGGATCTGATCAAGCGTTGAAGGGCGGCGCGAACGTCGGTTAGCGTTTCCTTCACGATCGGCGATGGGGACCGTCGTTGAATGCTCAGGGGACAATGCCGGAACAGGAAGAATTGCCGGAATCGGAAGGATCTCCATGCGGCACCTGTTGCAAATGGGTTGTCGGAATGTGAGTCCTTATGACATTTTGGTCATCTCTTATACAATGTCGGAAAAAAAGAGGATAAACCTAACAATGGCCTAGCTGAGCATGGCGTGATGCTCGATGGGTGAATGACACAACAGCGAGGAGTTCGTATAATCGCTTCATACGAATGAAGGACTCGATGACCCTGCCGTATCCCCCAGCTTCTCAAGCCAGACTTCTCGATCTTGCGCACATCGATCGCACCCTCCGGACTCGCCTACCCTTCTCGTCACGACTCGAGCACTGTCTGCCTTTGCCAGGCGATGCCAGTAATCGGCGGTATTTCCGCCTCGTGCTGGCCCGAAGTTCTGTCCCTTCGGTGATTCTTATGCAATTGGCAGACCCAGAGGGGTTCAAAGCCTCGGAGGAAACCGTCAGTCAGCCTGTCGACATTGACGAATTGCCGTTTGTGAATGTGCATCGGTATTTGCAGCGCTTAGCGCTTCCTGTGCCAGAACTCTATTACTACGACCACTCCGCTGGTCTGTTGTATCTCGAAGATCTTGGCGATCAGACATTGGAGAAAGCCTCGACCACGGGCACCGGGGAACAGGTGAAAGCATGGTACGGTCAAGCCGTCGCCTCGTTGGTGCATCTCCAATGTCGAAGCCTGGAGCATGCTCGAACACGAGCCACGAATCTCTGCATGGCATTTCAGCGGGGATTCGATGTAGCGTTGTTGATGTGGGAATTCGAGCATTTTCTCGAATTCGGCATCGAGGCACGTCGGGGAACGCCTATGCCGCCTGGCGACCGTCAGCGAGCGCGAGAGGCCTTTCATGACATTGCTACGTATTTAGCCGAGCAACCGCGTGTCTTGACCCATCGTGACTATCATTCACGTAACCTCATGGTCCAGGCGGATCGTCTGGCTATTATCGATTTTCAAGACGCCTTGCTCGGTCCGATCACCTATGATCTCGCTTCGCTGCTTCGTGATTCCTACGTTACCCTCGATGATGGCTTTCTGGATCAGATGATCGATTACTATCTTACTGGCATGCGTGCAGCCTTACCTCGATCAGTGTATACAGAGCTGGGATTGGACGATGCTTCCATGTTTCGCCGATTATTGGATTTCACGAGCATTCAACGAAATCTCAAGGCTGCCGGTCGTTTTGTGTACATCGATCGGGTGAAAGGCAATGCCAAGTTTTTGGTGGATATTCCTCGGACGTTGACCTATGTGCTCCACAATCTGAAACGATATCCCGAATTGTCCGTTTTGCGGGCGGCGTTGACTCCTTATGTTCCGGAATGGCAGTAGCCTATGAAGGCCATGATTCTTGCTGCCGGCTATGGCACGCGTCTCCGCCCCCTCACCGATACCGTGCCCAAACCTCTCTTGCCGATTGCCGGTCAGCCCTTGTTGGTATGGCAGCTTCGCTTATTGCGGGAGCATGGCGTCACAGACGTGATGATCAATCTGCATCATCTGGGTCATCTCATTGAACAAGCAATTGGCGACGGCTCTCCATGGGGCCTGCGTGTGCATTATTCCTACGAACCGGAAATTCTGGGAACGGGCGGAGGAATTAAGCAGGCCGAAGCGTTTTTTGGTTCGGAACCGTTTGTTGTGCTGAATGGAGATATCCTGTGTAATCTCGCGTTGACGCCGTTGCTCTCCTGGCATCGGATGCGAGGAGCATTGGCCACCATGGTTCTGCGAGAAGATCCGAACGTGTGGGCATGGGGTGCAGTCGAGGCGCACGACGACGGGCGCATTGTGACGATTGCCGGGCGCGGTGTCACAGACCCGCCTCGCCCAGAACAACAATGCAAGCCCTATATGTTCGCCGGTATCCATGTGATGGATGCACGACTTTTGCGGCATTGCCCTCGAGGTCAGTATTCGTCCATCCTGGACGCCTATGTGGCGGAATTGAAGCGAGGCAGTTTGATTGCAGGCTATCTCATGACAGGGTACTGGCAGGATATCGGAACTCCTGAGCGGTATGCGCAAGCCCAACGTGATGTCCAGCGCGGTCTGCTGACCGGCTGCCACATGTTGCGCGAATCAACCTAGATGCCGCGATGAGGTCGATCGCTTGTGTGACCTGCGATCATGATCGCACCGCCGTTCGCCATCCGATGATTAGCGTCGCACGTTTCTTCGGTCGCTCGATGACTGGAAACGTCATCGAGGGCGTTCACGACGGCGACTCATTATCGACTCATGCCAGCCTTCCAAGGATTGGTACGTCTCTTTGAAGATGGGAAGAATTCCTCATGTGCAGCTCACCGCCCTTCGAGCGAGTGCCGCTTCGAAGAAGAACCGGACGTCTCCATGGTCCCGAGTTGACTCCCTTCTCCTCGACCGATGCGTGTTGTCCAAGCGCTCTGTGTCGGTTCCATGTCGGACATGTGTCGGCGTTTGGTCGAGACCCTTGCGGTTTCGCTGATCTGGATCGGCTTGGTCAATGGGACAGCGCCTAGACGTCTTCTAGCGATCACTGGACTGCCAGCTGATGCCTATCGCATGCCCTCTGGCGATACACGGTAGATCGTCAGTCGGCCGAGGCGAAGCCGATCGAATGCGCGATGCAGGACCTGACGCTTCAACCCGTTTCCCGAAAAGGATGAAAGACAAGACGGCGTACTCGCCGGCAATCAGGCGGTTCGATGCGGGATCGTCGTTTCTTGACGCTGCCACGATCAGATGCTCGGTGTCCTCGCATTGTCTGGAGGAAGGGCTGATCGGCAGCCATCGTACATTCGGGCCTAGCTCGACATGATCGCTGCCCGAGTGAGCATGACCATGGTGTGGTTCCGCTGAAGGCAGCAATGGGTCGTACCCGGCGCGGCCATGGCTTTCACCGATCATGCCGTTTGTATCACAACTATCCATGCCGACATTCAATGGATCGATGCAGCTTCAAAAGATGCTAGCCCACCTGGCCGAGCCGCTTTGCTCGGATGATCGGATCTTCGCTATCGGACCAGTTTGGACATGGCGATGTCTCCTTTCGCTACGACGGACCAGGATGAATTGGTTGTGTTGGCCGATCGTGCCAGGTATCGCGCAGCCATCGAGAACATTGCTTGTGCTTAGCCTCGGTTCTCCGCGACGAAGCGGAAAGAGCACAACTGTCCCATTCGTCCTTGCAGCGTACGTTTCACTCCGCTCGGAACGGTCATTCTGGATTTCTTCGCTGCCTGTCGTTTCTCGCCGCGGTGTGGCCTGTTCGAGAATCGGACTGCCAGAGATAAACACCGTCTCCTGTTCACCGTCAATCGTTGAAGAAATGCGACGCGTGTTGAAAAAATGCTGCGTTCGAGCGAGAGCATGATTGGCATTCTGGAGAAAAATTCCTTTGACGAGAGGCAAAGAGACAAGGCAACGAGACATGTTTTTTGGCGAGGCACGAAGCTCAGAAGCCTAATATGAACGAGCTGTTGCGGTGATGTCTCGCATTCAACGGGAAGCTGGAGATTGAAAATTCGAGACCGCGAGAGAGGATGAGGCGCGTTTGTGAAAGATGAGGATGTTTTGCTTAGAGCGTATCTGGTCTTATTCTTGCATCTTCCGAGGAATGCGCGAATAAAACACGAGAAGATAGTTGATTGTCCGAAGCGGAGGGAAGCAGATCTATGGCTGTTATGAAGATCTCTCGAACGTGGTGGCTGATGACCATGGTGGCGCTCGTGGTCGGTGGGATGGTGCAAGGTACAGGATGTGCTGGCCGATCATTCACTAGCCATGGCCATGTGCGTCTTGATCGATTGGGAAGCGATGCGGCAGATCTTCCAGAGCCTTCATGGATTGCGGCGGCGAAAGAGACAACTCGACCATCGCGCTTGCTGATGTCTGATGCCAACGCTTCGGCCCACTCCAATGGAGGAGCGATCGGCAAGGACTTTGCGGAATTTGCAGAAGTGGAACCGATTGATGACGGCCAATCCCATATTGCCGACACGGTGCCCCCAACATCTGGACATGCGTATTGGGATGACCGGCGACGAGCGGAGCTCATGGCTGCTCAGCAGGGCATCAAGGATATCCATTTTCCATTCGCAAGTTGGCGATTGACGCCGGAGGCGAAACGGATCTTGGCCGCCAATGCCGAATGGTTGAAACACCATCCGAATGCGTACGTGACGATTGAGGGACATTGCGATGAGCGGGGAACGCGGGCCTACAATTATATTTTAGGCAAACAACGGGCGACGATCGCGCGGAATTATTTGGCGGCGTTAGGCGTTCCGCCTCAGCGGATGATAATTCAGTCGTACGGCAAGGATCAGCCGATTTGTCGTCAAGCGACCGAACAATGTTATGCCGAAAATCGCCGGGCTCATTTTTTGTTGGGGGTTTCTGTTGCCGCGAAGACGCGCGAGAAGTAGCGAGGACAATAAGCCATGACAAAGGATCGAGCATGACGGTAGGCAACGTGCAGGTTCGATGGAGGGGACGTCGATGATGGGGGGCTATCTCGGGGAGTGGCAACGTTGTTCGAGCTTCGTCTTCGGGCGATATCGATGCAAAGCATGGATGTGCCTCGCAGGAGCAGGGTTTGTGATGGGAGTTCTGATGAGCGGGTGTGTAGCCCAACAAGCGGATGTCGTGCGGATCAAACGTGAATTGGATGGCAAAATTCAGCAGCTGAATGCCAGCCGTACGCAACTTCAGCGGGCCGTGGTTGATGCCCAGACCGCGCTGCACGACGCCAATGCGATCATTGCCCAGCAACGAGGAGAAATTCAGGAATTGCTTCATGCCCGTGCGGAATTGATGGATCAAGTCACGACATTGAAAGATGGGGATTTGTCTCGGGTTCGGGGCGAATTAGAAACGCAGGCACATCAGGTTCGAGTGGTAGCCAGCCAGGTGAAACGGGTGGCAGAAGAGCTCCAAGCCTCCCGGCATCTCCTTCAACAACACGTGCAATCTGTCGAGCCGCTTCTGAAAGACATGCGGGTGCAGTTGGCCAACCATGAAGAGGTCCTCACAGATCAGGGAGCAAAAGCCCAAGAGTTTCGGCAAGCGCTTCTCGATTTTCAGGCCGCTCTGACAACCCTTCGCGATGCCCAACGTCAGCACCTAGCGGAAGTGGTGACGATTCATCAACGGCTGGAAACACAAATCACCGCACAAGCTGAAGAGTCACGCCAGCTCACAAAAGCTCTTGAGGAGGTCAAGACGAGTTTGCCGACTATCGTTGCGGCTGTGGAAGAAATTGGTCAGACGCTCACAAAGCGCGTGACCGAGCAAGATCACGCATTGGCCTCGTTATCAGATCGAGTTAACGGTCTACATACTCCCCAAGCGCGGATCGACCATCAACAACGCCAGCTCGAGCGTATGACCCGCTCCATGACGCAATTGCGCGATGCGGTTCATGCAGCGATGAATCGCATCGGGGAACGGGTCGATGCGCATGAGGAGGAACTGGCCCGATTGCAACGCCGCCAATCAACTGCAGTCGGGGGATCGAATGAAATATCAGCTCTCGCGGCGTTGTCACAGACGGTCGTCACTGAGCCTATGGAAGCGGCTTCCGCCCCATCTTCTGTGTTGTCTTCCTCGGGCCCTGCCCCTGAAGGTGCATGGGAGGAATACCAGCGGCATCGAAGGGCACTCAAGGAAGGGCGATTTGTGGAGGCGTTGCGTGGATTCAGTGATTTTTTAGTGCGCTATGCCGATTCTCCGTTAGCAGCGAATGCACAATATTGGCTTGGAGAATGTTATTATGGACAGCGGCAGTTTCAACAAGCCATTGTGGAGTTTGAGCGCGTGTTTACCTTGTATCCCAAGAGCGACAAAGTTGCCGCCGCGTTGCTCAAAATCGGGTATTCGCATCTGGAATTGAAAGATCCGGCAACTGCCAAGGCTGTGTTTCGCCAACTCGTTCGTCTTTTTCCCAACAGTCCAGAAGCGGCCAAAGCGTATGCTCGAATGGCTGAGCAGTCCAGTCAGCCCAAGAGCGCCTCGTGAAGAGTCCTGGGCGCTGTCCATCATGGGGCCTTGCAGCCAAACCGGATTTCCCCGCGCGCTGGTTGGGTGGGTGATACTCGTGGGTCTCCTTAGCGCGCTAACCGTCGACCCTCCCTGTGGCTGGGCAGCGCTCTTCGAGGAATGGCGTCATCAACAGGAGACCTTACATGGCATTCAGACTCTCTGGGTCAAAGTGAGGATGGGGACCGTGCTTGAAGGCCCGACCCGACAACGGCTCCAGACCGATGTCGAACGGGCCTTGCGCGTGCTTCCCATTCAGCTGTTGCCTGAACAGGAAGGAGCCTCCTATGAGCAGCCAGCGCTGATTATTGAGGTAATGACGGTGAAGCCACGTCTCGGTTCCGCTGTTCATTTCCTCACGGCACGGCTGCATCAGCCGGTGCTGCTCAAAAGACAAGCGTCGCAGTCGGCTTATGCCGTTACGTGGAAGGGATCCACGGTCGGCGAAGGGGGGCTGGAGCGCATTCGAGAGAAAATATTATCCCTCGTCGAGCTGTTCATCCATGACTTTCGGCAGGCGCATGCGACCCAATAGGGAATTAGGCTCGTAGCGTCCGACCTCGAGGAATGCATGCGTCTGTGGTCGATGCCGTCCTGTCCGGCTCCTCAGAAAGGAAGCTGTTTGTACACGCGATGGGGCACATGGCGTAAAAAACTCATCACCGGCCTCCAAAACCAGGGTACGTAGAGGACATCTCGCGGGTGCTTGATCACCTCGTATATGCGTTTCCCTACGGCCTCGGGTGTGGCGAACAGCGCGTTTTTCTTCATATGCGCAGTCATGGGTGTATCGACGAATCCCGGTTTGATGGTCACCACCGAGACACCCGCGCGGACAAGCCGACTACGCAGGCCTTCGAGAAAAATCGAGACCGCCCCTTTTGCCGCTCCGTAAACATAATTGCTCCGCCTACCTCGATCTCCAGCCACGGATGAAATCACGGCAATACAGCCGGTTCCTTGTCGTTCAAAATAGTTGGCTACAATCGTCAAGAGCGCGATGACGCTCAGACAGTTTATCCGGAACTCCTGCAGTGTTTCCGCGACGCTGTCTTCGCATGCTCGCTGATCGCTCAGGCTGCCGTGAGCAATGAGAACCGCATCCAGGCCTTGCAAATCGGTCACAGCCGCTTGCACTGCAGCGTGAAGCGCATCGATGTGTGTGACATCCAGCGGGTAGGAGGCGACGTGTCCCGCGCCCCTGACGATGAGATCGGCAGCCACAGCTTCGACTTTGGTTTTGTCGCGAGCGATGAGGAACAATTCTGCCTGTTCCCGGGCAAAGTGTTTGGCGGTTTCCTGGGCGATCGCCGAGGTGGCGCCAACGATCAAAATTTTCATGATGACACCTGTTCGTATAGGCTCGAATCGCCTGCGAGGGCCAAGGTGGATTCGTGCGAGTTACGGGAAGGAAAGCCGGAAAGTGTGTGGCCTAAGGGATCGATAGGGACATTGTCCGTCACTCGGCGCCAAAAACTCGACGAAAACTTTGGATCGCGGTATGCGAGAAATTCGCGCCACTGCGGGAAACACGCTTCGAACTGTCGAGGCGACATTCTGGCGTCTTTGGCTGGGTACACCGCTCCTCCGCACTCCCGAACAATGGCGTCCAATGTATTCAAGAGGGCAAGAGTACTCGCACCTCGAAAGGGGAAATCCAATGCGAGTGTCGTTCCTTCCCGCGGAAACGAAAGGAGTCCGGGAGATGGGAGCGAACCAAATTGTTTCAGCACGGCGAGAAACGAGCCTTCCTTGGCCCGATGGATGTGGTCGAGTATGGCGGTGATGCCAGCTTGTTGATGCGGGGGAGGAATGACGCATTGATATTGAAGCAAGCCGTGCCTGCCATACAGACGGTTCCACTCGCGAATTTTGTCCAAGGGATAAAAAAACTGATCGTAGTGTTCCGGGATGGACCGAGCGGATGCGGAACGGAGCGCATAATAGGCCCTGTTGAAGAGCTTGAGAACCAACGGCGAGAGTAGGCATGACGGGGCCGTAAACGGTACGGTCCACGACCATGACGCGGATTGCGAAGCACGGGTTGGGTGGTCGCCATGATGATGGTTCCCTCCGATAAAAATGCCTCGTCCGCGTGCAGTTCCCCGTGCAAAGCAATCGATCCATGCCACCGTGTATTCGTACCGCCGGTCAGTTTCGGCAGAGAGATCAAAGAATTGAGCAATGTGGTTGAAGGGAATGCGCTCGACCATGATCCACGGATTGACAATGGGCTTGAGTTGAATCTCGGCCCACAGAATGAGTCCCGTCAGTCCGAGGCCTCCGATCGTGGCTTTGAACAAGTCAGCGTTTGCTGTCGGGGAACAATACACTCGTTCACCGGTCGAACGTAGAAGCTCGAAACATCGGACGAACCTTCCAAACGTTCCTGCCCGATGATGATTCTTGCCATGCACATCGTTGGCGATCGCGCCACCGATCGAGACGAATTTGGTCCCGGGTGTGACGGGAAGGAACCAGCCGCGTGGCACGATCAAGGCAAGAATGTCCGCTAAGCTGGTGCCGGCTTCGCACCGTAACGTGCCGAGAATCGGATCAAAGGCCAAAAAACGGCGAAGTCGGCGAGTGTCCAACAAAACGCCTCCATCGTTTAGGCAACTGTCTCCGTAGCTTCGCCCGTATCCATAGGGAAGAAAGGATTCGGGCGCAGCATCAAAGGGAATGGCATCATGTTGCCAAGTCATGGTGACCACAGCGCTCGGAACGGCTGTTGGATAACGACCCCAGGATTGATAGCGATTCATGCCCGAAGTGTCCTCCATGTCGGTTACAAGGCCAAGATTCCTAAGAGCCCCATCGTTGCGGCGACCGCATAGCTATGGGGATCTCTCAAGGCCACGATGAGGGGATCGTCTTCGAGCGTACCGCGGTGGGCGAGCAGCCAAGTCCGGCTGATCCAATACAACAAAAGCGGACACAGCAACCACAGGAGTTGCGGTCGCTCGTGACGCATCAAGACTTCTTCGCTGGTCAAATACAGCGCGAGCACCAGAACCGATAAATACCCGCTGATAATCCCCATGATCCCTAGTGCTTCCTTGTCGATGCCGAGGTACGCTCGTCGTTCGATCCCTTCGAACTTGGTGACTTTGCGGAATCGGAGTTCTGAATGACGTTTCCCGAGTGCCAGACTGAGAAAGAAAAACAGTGAAAACGCAAGCAACCAGGCAGAAATGTGGATGCCCAAAGCCACTCCGCCAGCGAGAACCCGCAATGTGTAGAATCCAGCCAATGTGAGCACATCGATGATGGCCAGTTTTTTGAGAGACAGGGAATAGCCGAGCGTGGCAAGGGCATACAGCGCAAGAAGACAGGTAAAATACGCAGGTAAGTTGGTCAAAGCCAGTCCGAACCCCGCGCTAACCAGGATAGGAATCGCGATCAAGGCATGGGGAATCCGCAGAGCTCCACTGGCTAATGGACGATGCTGTTTCCGCGGGTGTCGTCGATCTGCAGGAAGATCGAGCAAATCGTTTACGAGATAAAGACCCGACGCGCAAAGACTGAAAGCGAAAAAGGCATAGAGAGCTTTGGCAACGAGCGAAATCTCCAATGGCGGGTGAGCGGCGATGATCGGAAGAAACACTAAAGTGTTTTTAATCCATTGATGAAGGCGGAACGCTTTCGCCCATGCAAGAAGACCTGATGGATTTCCGGAATGAAAAACTCGCGCCACACGGGCGGTTCGTTGAGCTTGCCGAATTAACATGGAAGAAGGGGCAACCAAAATGGCTGCGTTGGCAGAGGACCAAACAGGCAAGTCCGCCGAACTATTTCCCACATAATCGAATCCGTGCGAGCCGAATCGTGTGATCAGGGCATCGCGTTTGGCCGGGCCTATGAGATTCGTATCTCCCTGACTTCCCATCACATCGGTAAACAATCCCAGATGAGCTGCAACGGCTTGAGCCAAACGCAGATCCGAACCTGTGACCAAGAGCAGCCGGCGTCTCTTTGCGTGTTCGTGCGTCAGCCATGACAACACTTCCATTCGGTAAGGCAGGTGACGAACGTCGATGGTCACGCGGCGGGCAACTGCTTGCTTGAGATAGGCAGGACCTCGGCATGCCCAGAAGGGCAGACAAACCACCGTCAAGGGCGCCTGCTTCAACATCAACACAAGAGATTCCCAAAACAAGTCGGTGGCTATCAGCGTTCCATCGAGATCGACGCAGAGGACAGGTGATTCCTGGCTTGTTGTGGGACATGCCTGATCCGCCTCTTTGCGAAGGCTGGCTGATGTGGACTCTAAGGTGGTGGAATTTTGTGACATGAGGTTAACGAGTGCTACCGAGTGGAACAGACTGGGACATCGAAAACGCTGGTCGAGGCTGCGCGTTTTTCCAGTCGACGAGCAAGACGATCCAGAGAGACAAGAGCGTCCAAAAATAGCAATTCGCCAACCATAGGGTAGCCATGGGATTGGGTTGCCAGAGATCCGATAATTGATATGGGAGGAAAAGGCCAGGAAGGCTGACCCCGATGGCAATAAATTGAGCCCATTTCCAAGGAGACCTGTGCCCGCTTTGGATTTCAGGCATCGATCGGCGCCACGAGACAATCAAAGCCGTGCAAGGGCCCAAGGGAAGAAAAAGATAATAGATCCAGCCTAAGGGCGAGATCAACAGCGCACTGATTAGGATCAGCGCGAAGGCCCGATCTACTGCGAATGGACTTCGATCGTGTTTGATGACCCACAGGGTGATCAGTGCAATGAGACCTATGCCGAGGAGCCAGATCGGCCTGACCGCTGAAAGCACTAGCACAGGAGCGAATTGGGGACTTTCAGAAAATGTCCGGCTGAGGAATCCGAGGAACGATGCATTGGTGGCCAGAGCTGGCCAATCCACAGTCTGCAAGGTGGATAGCCAAGATTGGTACGACTCGAGGCCAAAGACCATCATCCCCGTGAAATAACAAAAACTCATGACCCCGCAGGCAACAGCGGCAGACCGAACTTGGCCACGGATGAGGAAATAGGCTAGGAACAACAGCAGAAACAATTTGAGACTCATCGCTATACCTAAATAGATTCCGGCTTGGGTCCAGTGCCCCTGGCGCGCTTTGATCCAGGCCAAGGTGAGCCATGGGAGGAGTAAAAATGTCATTTGGCCCGTTAGGATGAGGAAGCCTGTGCCGGAGAATCCCAGGAAGGCAAGGATAAGGAGCGCGCCAGCCCATGGTGGTAGGCGAATCTTCAATTCCTTCGCAACCAGAAGGAGGCTTCCCGCGAACGCAACAAGATTCATCACAGTCCAGAGACTCAATGCCCAAGCTGGTGAAAGCCAGGCAAGAGGTAAAAGAAGAAAATGGAAGTGCGGTGGATTCAAATTTCCAAAATGCATCCAGAACAGCGGATTGACCGGAGCTAATGTGACTGGTGAAGCCGTATACATGTCTTGGCCGTTCAAGAAAGCTTGAGCAGTGTAATAAAATATGCCGAAATCAATCATATTCCCTTTTGCAACCATCAGATATGCCAATATACCGTTCCACATCATAAGGAACAGGAGAGCAATGCTGTAGATGAACATGCCTCCGATGCGACCAACCGATTTCAGGATTTGAAAACTGAATCTCATTGGGCAGAGATCCTGAGTTGCAAGGAATGGCATTAGGATTTAACCAATTGGATGTCTCGAGTGGCAGGAATGTGTTCCAATAATCGAAACGGCTGTTGGTGGGAATCGATTCGTTCTCCGCGTTGTTCAATATCCCGCTCGTGAATCGGTCCCAACCAGTTTTCTGCGGTCGATAAGTATCCGATCTTGTAGGGATCGATACCCATGAGCCTGGCGCACGTGGCGTCAACAGCGGGAAGATTCCTCCCCATGACGAGCACGCCGAGGGGTTTTGGCGTTCCCATCAGGGGACCGTCTCCTTCCATGCCGACGATCCCGTCAACGATGGCGAAATGCGGTTTGAGTGTCGCGGTGATGTCCAGAATGGATTCGTGCAGACCTGCATGATGGAACACGTTTTTGGGCCATCCATAGTACAAGCCGGGCATGAGGCCGAAGAGATTCTTCATCGACAGGGTGACACCGGTCCAATGATGCGTTTTCATCTTGGGCATGGACACGATCCAGTCGACCTCGTGGAGGACAGTAGGAAACGTGAGCGTGGAGAGGGCTGTTTGCTTTCCGGCATTGGGCACGCTGGTTCCCACGAGGTCGTTGAGATTCATGAAAGGAATATGGTCTTCGTTCAAGACCTCGGCAAGTCCGGATTCTTCCAAGATCTGCAACGTATCCTGCCGGTGTCCAGGCCCTTCTCCGACCAAGACACGGGATGCGCCGAGGCGAAGGAATGCTTCTGCGGCCGCTCGGACGACGAAGGGATGGGTATTGATGTGCTCATGGCCTGGGTGCGTTTCAACTAAGTTAGGTTTGAGCAGGATGCGCTTCCCACGGATGGTTGCCGCCGTGATGCCAAGTTCGTGAAAACCCTGTCCGATGAGCTGAGTCAAATTCAGATCGTACGTTGCGGCTGCGCCGATGAACGTGGCGGCATGAAGACGCGGCGTGTTCGTCCATTGCCAAAGGGAGGTCCCTGAGGCTGCCAAGAGGCCACCGGCCAGTGTGATTTTCAACAATTGCCGGCGGGTCAATGGTGGCCCGGTTCCGAATGCGCGTTGCTCATGCATGGCACGGTCTCTGGTTCGATCCAATATTATGGACGAGATTCGGATTCGCCCGGCGACGGCAAAAGGCTCGAGAGCCCTCGTGGAGCCAATGCAGCAGCAAGGAGCACGCACAATGACACGGTTTCGTATTCGCCGTAGCGACGTTGCCTTGCTAAACATTCGCTGATCCAATGAGCGGCCTGAGCAGGTGTTCGGCGCCACGCGCTGAGTCCTAGTAATCCCCATCCCAAGGACAATGGAGTCCGAATCGAAGGAAGGACCTCCAGCAAATAGGCAAGGCTGCGAGCGACGATGTCGGACGGGACGTGTCCCGCAAGCGCGTTCAATGCTATGCCCGTGGTTTCTGGAAAAGGATGAAGCTCGCGCCCCCAAACCGTCGTGTTTCCATAATTCCATCCTCCTTGTGCGAGTTGTCGGTCGAGTAAGAGTTGGATGCCCTGATGAATGCGCGGATGCTCTCTGATTCCCGCCGAGGTGAGCGCCACGATGCTCAGGGCTGTCGGGTAGACCCATGAATGCGTTTGCATCACCCATGGCCATCCTGGAATGGAAGGATCGTGACCGATGATCGTATTGGTCGGATCTTTTTCCCAATGCGTACCTTGGACTTGCAACAGAAATTGAATGGCTCGCGTCCGTGCATCTTGATAGGCCGACGCACCGGTCCATGCCAAAATAGCTAGCGGGGTCGGCCAAATTGCATCGGGATGCTCAGGGGAAATGCACAGCCGGCCGTCTGTGTGCAACTCTGCGGCCAGACGAGCGCGTGCATGATCGATTTGCTCTGTATCCTGTGTCTGGGTCTGCAGGATCAAAATGGCCCAGGCTGTACAATCTGGGCGATACTGTCCGTCCGGTCGATCAGCAAAGCCTCCGCGAGCGGTCTGGCTGGCTCGGACGCGTTGCAGGTGAGAGAGAATGATGGAGTCGGTCATGATCGTTCCTGATGGAGTGAGCCACGGAAGTTCTCGCCGGAGGAAGCCGCATATGACCTCTGCCGAGATATCGGCCAATATGGGTCGACGCTTGAAGCGCGATGAACGAACGCACCACGACCCAATAGAGAATCGCTGAAAAAAACAAAATCAAGAATTCGTTTGGTATGGCCGAACAACGAGTCACATTGATTATGGAATCCCGCCTTTGTCGGAACGGCCTCTTGCGTTCATTTCGGATTGATCGGTCGATATGACGGCGAAAAGGAGAATGTATAGCCAGGCTTCCGGGCTGTGGTTGCTGGTCTTTGTCTTGTGCGCTGTCCAGACGGTGTGGATTGTGAGGGGACCTGTCCCGTTCGCTGACGGAGGATTGGTTGACCCGGATAGTTTCATGCGGTTGAACCGTGTGCTTCAACTCGCAGACTCTGGAGAATGGTTTGCCACACGCTATCCTCGAAGCAACGCCCCATATGGACAAGCATGGCATTGGACTCGTCCATTGGATGTCGTGTTGCTGATCGGTGCGGGCCTTGCTTCCTTGGTGGTTCCGTTCAAGACAGGCTTGCATTATTGGGCCGTGGTAGTGAGCCCGGTGATCCAGTTTTTCACATTGGTCAGTGTCTTGTGGATGGTCCGTCCGTTCTTTGACCGCGATCATCAATTGCTGTGCGGAGGATTGTTTCTCCTTCAGCCCGGAATCATGACGTATTTTTTCGCCGGGCGTCCCGATCATCACAGTTTGCTCTTGATGTGTTTCGTGCTCTTATTGGGATTGACGCTCAGGATGACTGGTGACTCCGTGTGTCGATCGACCGCGATCCAAGCGGGAATCGTCGGCGGATTGGCGATCTGGATCAGTGTGGAAGCGCTTGTTGCGGTCGCTCTGGCGCTGGGTGTGTTGGCTGTCGGTTGGTTGCGCTCTGGACAGAACTGGACATCGCGGATGGCATGGATGACCAGCTGTTTGTGGGGTGTGATTTCTCTTGCCCTGTTGGTGGAGCACGGGCCAGGCAATCTGTTCGTAGAGGAATATGATCGAGTATCTATCGTTCACTGGACAGTGCTGACGGCCCTTGCGGGATTTTGGGGAGCGATAGCGGTCTCCCAGCGTTATGGACTGGCGCTGCCTGCCGTTGATCGTCGACTGGTTGCAGGGCTGATTGGAGGTTTGATGATCGCATGTGTCCAGTGGAGCTTGTTCCCCAAATTTTTTTTCGGCCCTTTGATCGATGTCGATCCACGAATTCTGCGATTAGTGTGGGACCGCGTCTCGGAAACACAACCGCTCGTCTCGACGAATCCTTGGCAATTCGGTCGCTTGATTTTTCATTTAGGCATTGCGCTGCCGGCTTTTCCCTATCTGCTGTGGTGTCTGTGGTCAGACCGCGATTCGGCACGGCAGTGGCTGTGGATCCTCCTGTGTGCAGGCAGCATCGTGTACGGGGTTCTCGCGTGCATGGAACTGCGCTGGGTGCCCTATGCCGGAATCCTATTGATCATTCCTTATGCTCGGATGATCGGCTATGCCTTTCAGCGATTGGCTGTCCCGCTCAACGCGGCTTGGCAACCCATCGTCAAAGCAGGGATTGTGATGGCGGGGTGTACCTGGCCGTTGTTGTTCGGAGCGGCATTGATGGCTGCAGAGAACAGTATGGTTGGTGGTACCACCCCTCACGATTGCCCTTTGATTCCGCTTTCGGCTTATTTGAGCGATCCTCGAGGAATGGGAACGAAAGAGCAGACGATTTTGGCGTTTATCGATTTTGGACCGGAGTTGTTATATCGGACACCGCACCGCGTGGTCGCCACGCCTTATCACCGCAATGCCCGAGGGATTCTCGATGCCTATACCATTTTGGCTAGCGATGATGAGACGATAGCCAAGAAACTGATGGACACGCGTCATATCGATCTCATTGTGTTGTGCCCGACATCGCCGACTGAACCATCGTTTTATCGGGAATCGCATGGCGATCAGGCATTGTATAGCCGATTGGAATACGGGCAGGTCCCGTCATGGTTGAAGGCAATTGCATTGCCGTCACCTCTCGCGGCCCATTTCAAGTTGTTTCAGGTTGTCGATCATTCCGAGCGTGAGTAAACGGAGCAGTTGATGCACGACAAGGGCGTCGCGGGGGCATGTCGATGAAATACGACCTTGGCACAGACCGATAATGGATGGTCATCCGTTATGACGCCAGGCGATGGTCACGTAGCGATTGGTGAATCCAAATCGCAGGGTAGACCACAGCCGACCCAGAAGCGCACGCGGATGGGTGATGTAATACTGTCCGAGGCGGGGACGAAGATCCTGAAGCCGCCGCTCTTTTCGTTGAAGCACCGACAACGGGTTGAAGGGTTGTACTTGGCGGAGAATTGCGATGACCGAGAATCCACAGGGTTCCACAAGGGCACGAAATTGCCGCTCCGTGAAATCGGAGCGGTGATGAGGGTTGGCATCGGTTGTAAAACTCGTTGGCACCGATCCGATCAGGACGCCGCCAGGCCTCAGGAGTTGCCGGAGGCGGAAAAGAAAGCGATGCGGGTCGGGGACGTGCTCGATGGTTTCCAAGGACACGATGGTGTCGAAGCGTTGTGGATCGTCGTAGGTCATGGCATCGGCGACGATGAAGCGTATTCCCTCCCGGACATAACGCTGTTGAGCATAAGCGATACTCTCTGCGGAACAGTCAACTCCGATGACCTCGCACGCTTGCGTCATCTCGTCGCGCAAGATTTGGGTGCCATATCCAACGCCACAAGCGATGTCGAGGATTCGGCTAGGAAGACTATGTCGAGCAGCAAACTGGTATCGCTCGATGTGCAGCGCAAGCGCGGCGTGTCCAGTCGTCTCGTCGTGTTCAAGTTGATCCGGGACGAGTCGTTCGAGACTGTGGGGTATGGGTTTCACGACCGGTGAAGTGTTGGCCATTGAGCACTCGCGTACTCCGTTGTGGTGGTGCACTTTCATCTAGAGCTTGGATCAGCGGGGTGATACCTGAAGGAGGCTCAACAAAAAACTCGAAAAGACAATTTCAACCCCGAGTGTCAGGATGGTCGTTCCGGGGATCACTAACCGGAGACTGTCGGGATACGACAGGGGACCGAATCCTTGCAGGCTCCATTGCCATATGCCCAACAAGAGCAACCCCGCTCCTAAGGCGAGCGTCGTGAGGCCGCAAATAATACCCTTTTCCAATGAACACCGATTGAGAATGTCCCTGAAAAGGGGATCCTCCGGCAACAACCGCGTAGCGATGCCGTATGCTTTCGAAAAGATGGCAAAGGTGATCAGATTGAACCCAATGAGCATCGTCATGGCCGCCACCAATAACGTATTGGTGTCGAATGTCACGCCCCGAATCGTTCTCGGTCCAAAAAGCAGCCATATCCCCACACCCATACCCATGATAAATAATATCATGCCCGGAACCAAGAACAGCCAGCGAGGTGAATACAGAAGCATGAATCGGAGATGACGCCAACCATCGCGCCATGTTCGGAGGTGAGAACGACGATGACGTCCGTCCTTGTGCAAGGTGATGGGAATCTCGGTGATGTTGAGCCCCTGCAAGGTGGCTTTGATCACCATCTCAGAAGCAAATTCCATCCCGGGTGCGCGAAGGTCAAGGGCTAGAATCGCATCTCGTCGAAAGGCACGAAGACCGCAATGAAAATCCTGGACAGGAGAACGAAAAAACAAGCGTCCGATTGCGCTGAGAATCGGATTTCCAATCCATCGGTGAAGCCACGGCATAGCCCCTGGCATAATGGTTCCCCCAGCATGGGGAAACCGGCACCCCATGACCAAATCGTAGCCTGCACGGAGTTTTTCGAGAAATGGGAAGATAGCAGAGAAGTCATAGCTATCGTCGGCGTCTCCCATAATCACGAATCGTCCGGTTGCTTCCTGGATTCCTGCCTGTAAGGCGGCTCCATATCCTCGTTCACTGACATGGATGACGCGAGCGCCGCAGGCCTGGGCAATGGCCGGTGAGCCATCCTGGCTGCCGTTATCGACGACAATGATCTCGGCATGGAGACGGTGCGTCGCGATAGCCAGATTGGCCTTTCGCAGGCACTGTGCGAGCGTTTGGGCTTCGTTCAAGCAAGGGATAACAATCGAGAGTTCTGGATCTGCGTGATCATGAGAACGATGGGTTCCGAAGGAAAGGCTAGTCTGTGGGTGTTCAAGGAGCATCGGCTGTTGCCCCGACAGCAGAGACAAATGTAGCTGCAACCGGTTACGGTCTGAACAACAGGTCGGACGATTGCTTCAAACCTTGAGAATACAAGAAACCTCGATAGACGAGCGTTTTCGAAAACAGATGTGGCCTCAGGCATGCGGTGAAGCCCGGGCTTTGATTGGCAGGTGCGAAGAAGGCCATCAAGTATTCGGCGGAAATTCCGATACACACGGGCAGAAAAACAATACCCATCGAACTCCCTCCCGAAAAAGGCAAACCCGTTGTGAAGCGGGGACGCAAAGCCACGGGTCAGTGAGCTGCTGATAGCCGGGCTACCGAAGGACGGGAACAGAGATCTTGGCGGAGTGGAGTTCCGGAGGGGAAAGAAAGGGACGAACTCCATGTTGTCAAGCTCTGGGTCACTGACGATCTTGCCTTCCGCATCCCGTTCACCGGGATTGGGATCACCCCAACCATGTTCCAGTCTTCGGCCTGTGTGTCGGGCACGACTCAAACCGCCTAGGATTCCTCCCGATAAGCCGTGCCGCGTTTCTGCGCCCTTTCCTCCCCCTCGAGGGTGTCGAACCAGACAGCGTCGTCATTGGACACGAGCGCATCAGCGCCTCGTTCGAAAGCGTCTTTTTGGAACAACCATTGCGCTCTTATTCCGAGCCTCTCGAGTGTGCGGCAAGGGCGCTTGTTCTACATGATGTGCGTGAAACATTCAACTCGTTCAGCAGGAGGGAGCCCATCGCTCAGTTGCGATTGGTCAATCAATGGGCACACCATCGCGGCTGATCTTTACACCTATTTGTGCCTGGAAAGGAGTTTGCATATGACGATCTGCATGAAGTCGTTTTGGCAGGAGGAGGAAGGGGCGACGGCATTGGAATACGGGTTGTTGGCGGCCTTGATCGCTGGCGTGATTATCACCGCCGTGACGACCTTGGGCCAGGTGGTCAGCAACACGTTCAACACGATCGCCAACTCGATGAGTGCCGCAGCGAGTTAACGGAAGCTGATGAGGAACGAGTGAAACGTACAGTAAGCATGATGAATATCAAGGAAAGGAGTAACGCCATGACCGCAGCAGTTTACCGATTTATTCGAGAAGAGGAAGGTGCCACGGCTCTGGAATACGGGTTGTTGGCGGCCTTGATCGCCGGCGTCATCATTGCCGCCGTGACGACCTTGGGCCCGGTGGTCAGCAACACGTTCAACACGATCGCCAACTCGATGAGTGCCGCAGCGAGTTAACGGAAGCTGATGAGGAACGAGTGATCCACTGACATCGACATGTTATGAATGAAGAAAGGAGCAAGACCATGACTACAGCATTTTACCGATTTATTCGAGAAGAGGAAGGTGCCACGGCATTGGAATACGGGTTGCTGGCGGCCTTGATTGCCGGCGTCATCATTGCTGCCGTGACGTCTTTAGGACAGGTAGTCAGCAACACGTTCAACACGATCGCCAATTCCATGAGCGCGGCAGCCAGCTGACGAACCGAGCTTGGAGGTGCCGGTCCGGTCTCGAAAAAGCAATAGCAGGTAGTTCGAGATATCGAGTGCTTTCATTTATGTAAGGAAGGAAAATTATGGAGATGGCCATTCAGATTCAAAGATTATGGAGTGAGGAGGAAGGCGCCACGGCGTTGGAGTACGGATTGCTTGCGGCCTTGATTGCCGGAGTGATCATCGTTGCGGTGACCAATTTAGGCCAGGTGGCCAGCAACACATTCAACACGATCGCCAACTCGATGAGTGCCGCAGCGAGTTAGCCGGGAAATGGTAAAGCATTGCGCTCCATGATGCTTGCCTTTTATCGGTACCCGCTGATTCAAAAGGGAGTGTGTTCCGGTGCGTTCTTAGAATCATAACACGATTGATGATCAGGCAATGATGGCGGATACGCTGTCTGCCCTGTGGCGACACCTGTCGATCGCCAGGCAGCATGTTCGCTGTCCGATTCTCTGATAGGTCCGGAATATCGAACTCGGTGAGGGAATAGAGAGAAAATCGAGGGAATGCCATGACGAAACGTTCAACACAGCCGTGCGGGTTCCTCGGAATCATGATTCGGGATTCTCGAGGCCATACGATGACCGAGATGGGTTTTCTCTTGCTGCCGTTTTTGCTGTTGATTATGGCAGTGGTTGAATTTGGGTGGTTCTATCTTCACGAGCACACGCTTCAATATGCTACGCGCGAAGGGATGCGACTCGCGCTGGTCGGTGGCATTCTGACCGATGGGCAGGGTCAACCATTGAGTCGAGAAGATTCCATTATTCAGACGATCCAGCAAAGCGCCGCATGGATTATGGATATTCCACAGAGCAATATCCACATTTTCACCGTCGGCAACAATTACGACAACCCAGAAGGATGGGAAACGGCTGCGCCCAATGCCGGGAATCCCGCTGATTATATGCGAGTGGTTGTGGACTACGAGCATACGTTTTTGACACCACTCATCAGTCATTTGTTTTCAGATGATGGAACCTTTTTGATGCGAGCACAGGGAACCTATCGAAATGAACTTTTTCAGACGGGGGTATAAAGGGCCATGGTTCGACACCATCTACGCTCACAACAAGGGATGGCCACGGTTGAATTTGCGGGCGTGGCGCTTATCATCATGGCGCTGGCGTTTGGAATTGTAGAGTTCGGCTCATTGATCCAAGCCCAGGCCGTCGTCACCAATGTCACTCGCGAGGGTGGAAGCTTGGCCTCGCGAGACTTGAAGACAGGATCCGATCTTTTGGCGTTGTTGGAAGCCTCGACATGGCCCTTGAACTTTGCCTGTCCGCCGGAGGATGCCAGTTGTGTCCCCAGCGAGCAACAAGCCAAATTTAAAATTTATGTCGCGAAAGTGGATGCGGGAACCAGTGCCAACCCGGAGCCGACATGCACGGTTCAGTCGAGCGGCGCCTTGTCCGGGATCGGGGTCACTTCGCCGCTGCAAGATCCGAATTGCGGCTTGACCGATACCTTGTGGGATCTCCTTCGCTATGACGCGGCTTTTGGAACTTCGCCGTTATCCCAATTGACTGTAGTCAAGGTCTACTACCGGCATGATCCATTGACCCCGCTGGCTGAATTGCTGAAATTGCCTCCCTATTTTGGGGATGGAAGCGTGCGATTGCTGAATTTCGATAGTTCAGGTTTCGTTCCCACTGGCCCGGGGGATGAGAACCTCGTCCACTATGACTCATTTTTGATCGGGAGCAAGGCGGTCTTTTAAGGCGGCAGCGTCACGACCATCGTTGGGATGCTGAATAATGAACGACGTCATCGGGTTAACGAAGGAGCTACATCCATGCGATACGGAATCGATCATCCTTTGACATCGGCAAGAAGGTCAATCGCCGCTGATGAGCGAGGGTTTTTTGCACTGGTAACGACTCTGGCTATTTTGTCCATTTTCGGATTTATTGCCTTGGGCATCGAGGTGGGCAAATGGTATATCGTTCGTGCCGAATTGTCGAAATCGGTTGACGCCGCAGCTTTACTGGGCGCCAAAAATATCTCCAATCCTTACTTGGATACGTATTTCGGCGTTGGGGACGGGCAAGGGCTCAGTGAACTCGTCAGGGTCGCTGGTGAGGCCAATTTCACTCCTGGCTTCTTCGGAGCCAACGTGCCGACTATTGCCATGGTCGGGAGCGTGACGAATGGAAAGGTGACGGTTCAGGGGAGCACGGATGTTTTCAATAACTTGGCTCGAACGTTGGAAACACCGCAAACAGCCGGACAATATGAAAAAACGCAGATCGGGGCTTTGGGCGCTGCTCAGCAGCGCGAGGCAGAGGTCATGCTGATCCTCGATCAATCAGGCTCCATGTCCGGACCGCCGATAGAGGATCTCAAAACGGCAGCGATCAGTTTCTTGCAGTTTTTCGAAGATACCGAGGATAACGACAGGTTCGGGTTAATCACCTTTGCCTCAGGGATTCCCGAAGAACCGGGCTATGAGGTGACGTATCATTTGCAGAACTATTTCGTGTCCGGAATGTCGAGCATCATCAACACGATGACCGCCAGTGGCGGCACCAACGCAGAAGATGCCCTGGATCGAGCTGACGGTGTCGGCGGGTTCACCGATCAAACGGGTGTCCCTGGCGATCAAAGAATTCAACAATTTCTGGTCTTTTTTTCCGATGGCAATCCGACAGCTTTCCGTGGACAGTTTGTTCGCAATGGGGTGACGTATGATGCCGTGGGTTATGCGGCGAGCTGGGATATCACCTTGATGCGACCGGACAAGCAGTTTTCCTGGCTCAGTGGGGTGAAGCAGTACAAAACCGGTGATGGCTTACCGACGAGTTCGACATCTTGCATACACGAGGGAACTCCTTATGCCAATACCAAATGGCTTATCTTGCAGGATCCGGTCTATGGCGTGGCCAATTACAGCAACCTCATTGGCACATCGAATCCCCAAGCCTGCGATATCAATAAAAACAATATGAAAAATTACGTCGATGCGATCACGAAACAAATGGCCATCGATCATGCGCAAGTCTTGAAGGACAAGGGCATCAAAATCTATACCATTGGATTGGGGGCCGTGGATCCGACATTCCTCGCGCAAATCTCCAGTGGACCTGCCTTCCAATATTACACACCCGATTCGACACAACTGCTGGAGCTCTTTCAGCAGATTGCGACCAACATCAAATTGCGTTTGGTCCAAGCCTAATCCTGTCTTTCACGAGGCTTGACGGTGAGCCATGCGAGACACTCGCATGGCTCATTCTTTTTTAGAAGCATGTGCCAATTTTAGAAGACGAGGTCTTGTGCCGAAGGATCACATGAGTTATCCGGTCAACGACTTAAGGCCAGGCATGCCCTCATGCACTCGCGGATTCGGACGTGCCGCGAAACATGGGAAAGTGAGCTCGTCAGAGGATTGAAGCTGGGAAAGAAGTTACGTTGATGGCTTTGACGTCTGCCCTTCTGCTTGGTTGTCTCGGAGTCGGTCTTGTCATCGCTGCTGCTACGGATGTTCGATCCGGTCGGATTCCTAATGCCATAACATTTCCGTTGGCCTCGATCGGTGTAGCTGTGCACGGAATCACGCGCGGCTGGGACGGGGTGCTCTTTAGCCTCGAGGGTTTGGCCGTCGGTCTGGGGGCGCTGCTGCTGTTCTATGCCTTGGGTGGCATGGGTGCAGGCGATGTGAAGCTCTTGGGTGCGGTCGGGGCGGTGATCGGTCCTGTTGATGTGTTTGTCGCGTTTCTCGCGACAGCGTGTTTCGGAGGGCTGTATGCGATCAGTCTGATGATGATGACCTGGGGATTGCCGCGTACGGCTGAACGCGTACGGGTCATGATGACGACATGGCTGGTGACGAAACGGTTTTCTGTCGGATCGTCTTCCAGTCATCAACCGAACTTACGCTACGGCTTAGCGATTGGATTGGGAACGCTGGCCTCCCAAGCCTGGCGATTGACCGCTGGGGGATAGGTTGCCTGTGCCGGAGCGCGGGACGAGAGCATGATCGTTCGGGGCGATAAGTGTTTAAGAAACATGATAAGAAAACCGATAGGTGCACTGAACATCGCTCATCCTATTGGTACCTTGACATTGGTCCGCTGAGTCCGACGTGTCAGCATCCCCGGGAGATCAGATATGTTTCAACACCGCCCGCTCCTTTTTCTTGGGTTGGCTATCGGCATCGCCCTCTTCACGACGATGCTCATTTATAACTGGCTTCAGCAACAACGACAGCAAGCTCCTGCTCCGGTCGAACAACAGGTTGTCACGGTCGAAGGCATCCCGGTTGCTGTGGCCAGCGCCGATCTTGCTTGGGGCACACCGTTGACGGAAGAGGTCATTCGCTTGGTGCCATTCCCTCAGGAAAGCTTGCCGGCCGGTCATTTTAAAAGCGTAGAAGCATTGAAGGATCGCGTCTTGTTGGCCCCGGTTCAGCGAAATGAGCCGATCCTGGAAACCAAGTTGGCTCCTAAGGACATTAAATCCGGAGGAGTCGTTGCCGTGCTCGACCCCGAGAAACGGGCGATGGCGGTCAAGGTTAACGAAGTAGTGGCGCTTCCGGGTTTTATCAAACCAGGGGACCGGGTCGATATTATGGCCACGTTTGCACACGGAAAGCAGGGACAAGTGACCAAGACCATTTTGGAAAATATGCGCGTCTTAGCAACCGACACCCAGTTGGAACGGGGGGCTGCCGGGGACAAACCGAAACCGGTTCGGATCATCACGTTCGAGGTTTCGCTGGAGGAGGCTGAAAAACTGGCTATGGCCTCGAATGGCGGACAATTGCGATTGGCGCTGCGCAGTCCGCTGAATGCTGAATTGAAAAAGACGCGCGGCGCAACCTTTACCGACTTGATGACGTCGTTTCAAGCTGCCTCCAAGCGCAGGGCAAAAGCTCGCAAGCGTACCCGCATCGAGGTCATTCAAGGCAGCGCGAGGAGCGTGGTCCAGTTCTAAGTCGGCGGGAGATGTCAGTCTGTCAAAGCGAGAGGGCTACGCAGGAGCGGCCAACCACGGGGCCGCAATGGTGAAACCGTGCTAGGTCATAAACGAGCGGGACGTAGGTTATCGCACCGGATGTCTGCGGCGCTTTTCATCGCATTGGAATTGTCTGCCATTTCCGCGTTTGCCGAGGAATTGACTCCGGGAATGCCTGGCGTTCGTGCTCCGCAGATCGTGCAGTTAGCTGTGGGAGGATCGATCATCATCGACAGTCCGACGCCGATCGGCCGGGCATCATTGGCCAATCCGGATGTGGCGAGCACGATTGTCTTGTCTCCCACTCAGATTTATTTGACAGGCAAAACCATCGGTACGACGACCCTTACCCTATGGGACCAACGCAAATCGCTGTCCCGTGTGTATACCGTGCAAGTCATACCGGATTTGACCCGGTTAAAACGGCAGTTGCACGAAGTGTTTCCAAACGAACAGAAGGTCAGGGTCACAGCCGGCCATGATAATGTGGCGTTGTCCGGGACCGTGTCGAGTACGGAAGTGCTCGGGAAAATCCTCGCCATGGCCGAGCCCTACGCGCCGCAAAAAGTTGTGAATTTACTCCAGGTTGGGGGCGTGCAACAAGTGATGTTGGAAGTCCACATCGCTGAAATGAATCGCCAATTAGCCAGACGGCTAGGGATCAATTTCTCACGACTTCGCTCAGGCAATAATTTTTTCTTCGGCGAATTGAACGATCTCAGTGAATTAACGTTAAAAGATGGCGCGTTTGAATTCGTGGCTTCCGCCGTGGTGAATGCCACGTTAGGAATACCGGTGGGTAAAGATTTGTACCTGATTTTTTTGGATTTCTTGAAGCAGCATAATCTCTCTCGTGTGTTGGCGGAACCGACGCTGGTCGCGATCAGCGGACAGGAAGCGGAATTTTTAGCCGGTGGCGAGTTTCCGATTCCGGTGCCGCAAGCCTTTGGAGTTACCACGATCAAATTCAAGGAATTCGGCGTCCGCCTGGGATTCAAGCCGACGGTGCTGCACGATGGGAAGATCTCGCTCAAAATTACTCCGGAAGTGTCGGAATTGGATTTCGCCAACGGCGTCAATTCTCAAGGGTTCACTATCCCGGCTATTACAACCCGCCGAGCTTCGACAGTGTTGGAGTTAGCCGACGGGCAAAGCTTTGCAATCGCTGGACTGCTTCAGGACAACATTCGGGAAACGATCGCCAAGTATCCGGTCTTAGGCGATATCCCGATTTTGGGAACCTTGTTTCGCAGCACGCAATTCCAAAAGAACGAGACCGAGCTCATTATTATCGTCACGCCGCGGCTTGTAAAACCGTTGGATTTGGCGCATCAGACGTTACCCACAGATTCCTATCTCGAACCAAACGATTTCGAACTCATGTTGCTCGGGTATCTCGAAGGAGTCCCCCATGTTCCACGCACAGATGGCATCGCTGGCGCTCGTTCGGAAACAGGTCCGTTGACGTGGCATCAGGGAGGATTGGAGGGGCCCTTTGGTCACTTAGCCCCCGAGATGACCGATGTAACGATGGGAAGGAGCCCCTGATGCGACGACGAGAGACGATCAGAAACGGGTCTTGGTTGGTGCAGGGAGGGATCGCACTCGCGGCAGGTATGGTCCTCAGCGGGTGCCAATTGTGGCCGTTCATGTCCGCAGAAGATGGTCGTCGGCCCATCGCAATGGGGAAACACGATCAAATTCTGTATCCTTATACCGCTCCTCCGACGGTGCTGAGCGAAGACTTTGGTCAAGCATTTCGATCGGCCCGCGAGAATCAAATTCTCCATCCTGAGGCATCGAGCAACCTCGAACCGCTCCGAGAGCTTCATGGCGGTGCGGCACGACATGTCATTGACGGCTACGAGTCGATGTTCGAGAAGCCGCCGTTTATAACCGGTGCAGGGGCGAAAAGCGGAGGTGGGAAGTAAATGAGCGATCATGCCTGGCGACCGAAGCGGATTGGAGCCGCAAAATCGGAATCGAAATCCGGCAGCATTCTCGTCGAACTGGCCGTGACGACGGTCGAGGCCAGAAAAGCGCTGGAAGAACTGATTCGTGCGAATCCCATGTTGTCGCTCAAACAGCCTCACGAGGATGGCGTTCCCCATGTCCTGATTCTCGAGATCGACGAAGACCCGCAGAAAACCTTTTCGCTCGTTCGAGCCATGCAGGGATCGGGCAAACGAACGGAGGTCTTTCTGACGTCGGCGAACACCGATTCTAAGTTACTCCTGGAAGCGTTACGAACCGGGATGAAAGAGTTTCTTCCCCAACCGATCCAACGGGAAGAAGTGGAGGCAGCGTTTGCACGATTCAAAGGCCGAGCAAACGAAGCTGGCGGAGGGGGAAAACACGCGTCCGGCAAGCTCCTGGTCGTGTTCGGTGGGAAGGGAGGTGTGGGGACCACGAGCGTCGCGGTGAATCTGGCAGCCTGTCTGCATGAGCACGATGGACATCCGGCCGTGGCGTTGGTCGACATCAATCAACAAGGGGGAGACATTCCTCAAATGCTGGATATGCCGGCCACGCACAGTTTCCGCGATATTGCTGCCGATCTCTCGCGCGTGGATTTGGCGTTTTTGACGAGTGTCTTGAGCAAGCATGAATCGGGGCTGCACGTCTTGCCATCGGGCTATGACGATTTAAGCGCTGGTCGTCTCAATCCCGATTGCGTGGAAGCCACGTTGAAACTCCTGCAATCCGTCTACGAATTTGTGGTGGTCGATTGCGGGCACGTTTTGGATTTGACCACCAAAAAAGCGATGGAAATGTCCACGTGTATTATTGTGGTCTCGCAATTGCTGATTCCTGTCGTGCATCGCACCAAACGTATTCTGGAACTCCTCAGGGGTTCGGGGATTCCCCAAGAAAAAGTCTGCCTCGCGATCACGCGATATGTCCCCCAGGACAAAGAGGTCTTGACGAGTACCGAGGAGATTCTCAAACACAAGGCGAGGTGGGTGATCCCCAATGACTATGCCACCGCCAGCGCAGCCATCAACAACGGGAAGCCGATTCATACGATGGCGCCACGCTCGGCGTTGGCCAAAAGCTATCGTGAATTGGCCGGTGCGTTTGTCGATCGGCCGAGCACAGGATCTTCGGATTCATCCTGGATCACGTGGCTTCCGTTTCGAAAGGGAAAACGTCCCACATCTCCATCGGCCCAAGCCTCGCTGTAACCGACGGTCTCAAGTGAATTACGCTCATGGTGACGGATAGCTGGCACGATATCGGTATCGGTGTCTCCGATCTCGAATCCTTGAAAGGACGACTGCACCGACAAGTGATCGAATCGCTGGATTTGTCGGTTGTCGCGAAGCTCGATCAGGATTTGTTGAAGCGAGAACTCAGCAATCTGGTCGAGAAGCTCCTGGAGCAAGAACCCGTGCCCCTCAATATGCGGGAGCGGGAACAGTTGATTACCGAGATCCAGTACGAAGTGATGGGGCTGGGGCCGCTGGAACCGCTGCTCCAGGATCCGACGGTCAACGATATTCTCGTCAATCGAGCCGATCAGGTCTATGTAGAGCGGGCTGGAAAATTGCAGCTCACGGATGTCAAATTTCGCGATGAACAACATCTTCGCAAGATCATCGAAAAGATCGTCTCGGCGGTCGGTCGTCGGATCGATGAATCTCAGCCGATGGTGGATGCGCGTTTGGCCGATGGATCGCGGGTCAACGCCATCATCCCTCCTTTGGCTCTCGATGGATCCTCGATTTCCATCCGGAAATTCACGAGAGACAAACTGCAAATTGAGGATTTGATCGCCAAGCGCTCGTTGACACCTGAAATTGCCGAACTGCTTCGCGGCATCGTGCAAGCGCGACTCAACGTCTTGATTTCCGGGGGAACGGGCTGCGGAAAAACAACTATTCTCAATATCTTGTCGGGCTTTATTCCGTCCGACGAACGGATCATTACCATCGAAGATTCTGCGGAATTGCAATTGCGGCAGGATCATGTCGTTCGGTTGGAAACACGACCTCCCAATGTCGAGGGCCGAGGGGAGGTCACCCAACGGGATTTGGTCAAGAATACGTTGCGCATGCGTCCCGATCGGATTGTCCTCGGGGAAGTCCGCGGTGGAGAGTGCTTGGACATGCTTCAGGCTATGAATACCGGTCATGACGGATCGCTGACGACGATCCATGCGAATACGCCGCGCGATGCGTTGACTCGCGTGGAAACGCTCGTGGCCATGGCGGGATTGAATCTGGCGACCAAGGCGCTTCGGCACTACATCAGCTCGGCGATCGATGTGATCATTCAAATGACGCGGTTGTCGGATGGATCGCGAAAATTAACGAGTCTTCAGGAGATTACGGGGATGGAAGGCGAGATCATTACCTTGCAAGAAATCTTTCTGTTCGAACAAACGGGACTCGACGAAAATCGCAAAGTCCGAGGGCAATTTCGCGCCACTGGTGTGCGACCGAAGTTCGTTGAACGTTTTCGGGCCTTGGGCATCGATATCAATCCGGATATTTTCGACCCCACAAAAATTTATGAAGTCTGACGATCGGTGTTCGGCAGCGTTTGATCGCTGCGCGAGGAGAGAACGATGACGATCGCTATCAGTCTGGGCATTTTTGTCAGCGTGGTCCTTCTGATCGAAGGCCTGTTCTATACCTATTATACATATCTCGATCCCAAGACCCGTCAACTGCGACGTCGGCTTCGAGTTGCTGCTGGAGGACCGCCGACGACACGGATGCCAACGGAGCAGGTGGATATTCTGAGGAAACGTCAATCCAGCGAGCTGGCCTGGTTGAACGAACTGTTGAGCCGTATCAAAAAACTCTCCGTGATCGAGAATACGTTAATCCAGGCCAACAGTCATATGCCGCTCAGCGTGTTTTTGCTGCTTTCGGGTGTCTGTGCCTGCGTGGCGACCATTATCGCAGCCAGTTACGATTTAGGGCTCCTGGCGATGTTGGGGGCATTGGTAGCGGGATCGATGGCGCCATATGGCTACATGCGCTGGAAGCGGCGCAAGCGGTTTCTGGAATTTCAACGACAGCTTCCCGATGCGCTGGATCTCATTGCCCGCGCCCTTCGCGCCGGACATGCCTTTTCCGTGGGAATGAAGATGGTGGGCGATGAGTTCCCCGATCCAATCGGCCCCGAAATGGGACGAGCTGTCGAAGAAATCGCGTTTGGGATCGACATCCCCGAGGCGTTAAAAAATCTTTCCCGTCGAATCGAATGCGTGGATCTCAAATTTTTTGTCACTGCTTTGTTGATTCAGCGAGAAACAGGCGGCAATTTAGCAGAGATTATTGAATCCATCAGTCGCCTGATTCGACTCCGATTCGAGCTTTTGGGCCGGGTACGAGCCCTGTCTGCAGAAGGGCGATTATCTGCGATCGTCCTCATGGCTTTGCCGATTGTCTTGTTATTCGGGCTGACCTGGATCAATCCCGAATACATGGATCCGTTATATACCGATCCCACCGGCCAAACGATGTTGCTGGTAGCGATGATTTGGATGGGCATCGGTGGATTGATTATCAAACGAATGGTGGCCATTAAAGTGTGAGCGGCTCGATGGATACGCCGGTAGTAATCAGCATGCTCGTATTCATGGTGACGGTCTGTACGTGTGTCGGGCTCTTTTCGTATTGGCAAGCGCGACAGAAAGCACGGGAGTGGAGCGAACGTCTCAAAGGGCGCTCGAAGACTTCGGACACGGCATCTGCCGGTGAAGGATGGACCTATGTGAAGACAAGTTTCCTTCACCTGCTTGAAAAACTCGGACAGGCGAATAAACCGAAAAATCAAGCGGAGACCTCGCGATTACGGAACTTGTTGGTGACGGCCGGATATCGTAACCCCCAAGCTCCGATCATCTTTATGGGGTCGAAGTTGTTCTTGATGCTCGTCATGGCAGGGGTGTTTTTGGTGTTTAGTCCGGAGTTGCTCAAAGGAAAATCCAATATGTATTTCATGTGGGGGCTGGTCTTGTCTGCCGTCGGAGGATTTTATGCGCCGCAAGGATGGCTGAGTATGGCCATTCGCAAACGCAAGGAGCGCATTGTCGATGGTTTTCCGGATGCCTTGGATTTGATGGTTGTGTGTGTCGAGGCGGGGTTAGGGTTGGATCAAGCTATCGCCAGAGTGGGCGAAGAAATTTATTTGGGACACAAAGATCTGGGTGATGAATTTCGGATTCTTAGTCTCGAATTGCGAGCAGGATTGACGCGAGAACAAGCGCTCCGCAATCTGAGCCAACGAACGGACGTCGAAGAAATCGGAAGTTTAGTGGCCCTGCTGATTCAAACCGATCGGTTTGGAACGAGCATCGGCCAAGCGCTGCGCGTCCATTCCGATTCCATGCGCATGAATCGACGCTTAAAGGCCGAGGAGTTGGCGGCCAAGCTTCCCGTCAAACTCATGGGGCCCCTGATTTTGTGTATCTTTCCAGCTTTATTGATTGTGATTCTTGGCCCAGGAGCGTTGCTGTTGATGAATAAAGTCTTCCCGGCCATGGGCGGTGGATGACGGCTTCAGAGTCTCACGATGACACCGCGTGGACCCAGAGAGTAGAGCATGCCAAGGAGAAAGACAATGAGGAGGTTCATGTCAGTCGTGTTGGGATCAGTCGTGGGTCTGATCGGTCTCGGTGGATGTGCCGCCACCCCATGGCCGACATTCATGACCCCGGACGAACATTACCAGCCGGTTTTCGATCGACAAAAAGCTGGATTGCCGTTGGATGAGGAACGCGTTTTGACGGTCAAAGAGTTTACGCGGGATGAGTACGAGCAATTTGGCGACGCGCACGCGCGCCAAGGTCACATCGTGCTCGCAGCGGTCCAATATGAAAAAGCCTTGGAGTTGGAACCTGCGCATATTCCGACGCGATATAAAGTCGCCCAATTGTACCTGCAGCATGGAAAAGCCGACAAAGCCTACGAGCATTTTCACCGTATCCTGGATTATGAGTTTGAATACGTGCCTGCATATATCGGGATGGGGCGGGCACTGCTTCGTCTGCAGAAAGATGCCGAAGCGAAATTGGAGTTTGAACAAGCTTTGGCTTTTGATCCTTCACGGTGGGATGCGGAAAATTATCTCGGAATCATTGCGGACCGACAGCATTCGCACGAAGAAGCGATTCGGCATTATGTCAAAGCGCTTGCACTGCATCCCGATGATCCGGCTATTTTGAATAATCTGGGGATGGCCTATGTGCTCAGCGGACAATACAAACGAGCGATCCCGCTCTTTCAGCAAGCCATTCGCACAGGGCGTGCTGATGTCAAAATCTGGAACAATCTGGGTTTGACCTATGCCAAACTGGCGCGATATCGAGATGCATTCGAAGCGTTTGAGCAGGGTGTCGGGACGGCGAAAGCCTACAACAACGTCGGGGTAATCTTTCTGGAATCGGACCAGCCTGTGAGGGCCTGGCGATGCTTTACACAAGCCGTTCAGAGCCAAGCGAGCTTTTATGAACGGGCCCAAGAAAATTTAGAATTAGTTCAGCAGCGCTTGGCTCGTCTTCCTCTCTTGCAGCGGCGTGCGCGCGAGCAGCGGACTCCTTCCTGTTTATAGTTTCCTCGCTTCTGTCACGGTGATCGTTGCTGGGGTGATTCCGAAGCAAGCAAGACGTCAAGGATTCGATACAACTCGGTGACTTGATACGGCTTGACCAGCACGGCATCGAATCCATAGTGACGATACTGTTCGACCACGTCGTGATCGGCGTACCCGCTGGTGACGATCGCCTTCACCTGTGGATCCACGGCACGAAGATGCTGGATGGCATCTTTCCCTCCCATGGCGCCGGGGACCGTGAGGTCCAAGATGACCGCGGTGAACGGACGGCCTTCCCGTTTCGCTTGGGTATACACGGTGATGGCTTCCTGACCGTGTTGAACGCAGGTGACATCGTACCCGAGTTGTGCGAGGGCATCTTGCATCATAGTCCGGATACTGTACTCATCGTCCATGACTAAAATCCGTCCGCTTCGCTGGGGAAGCGACGGTGGAATCTCCGACGGGCGTTCAGGCGGTGTCGTTGCAGCCGGGATATAGAGGGAAAACGTGGTGCCCACGCCGAGTTGTGATCGAACTGTCAAGCATCCTCCGTGACGCTGCACGATCGAATAGGCAGTCGCCAATCCTAATCCGCTTGCATCCGGTTTGGTCGTGAAATAGGGATCGAAGACTTTGGGAAGATCTTCCTCGGGAATTCCTGGTCCGCGGTCCTCGAATTCGAGTTTGACATAGTGTCCGGGCAGCAGCGTAGGAAATTGCGCATGATTGGCCTCATCGACGATGACGTTTTCTCCCCGAATGGTGATCAAGCCTTCTTGCGGCATCGCCTGTCTTGCGTTGATCACGAGATTGTGGATCACCTGCTTGAGTTGATCCTCATCCCCTTCGATGTCCCACAGATCCGCTGCCAACTGAAACTCGCAGCTCGTGGATGAGCCGGATAAAGCAAAGACGGTATTGCGTCGCACGAACTCGCCCGTCGAAATTCGTGTCTTCATGGGAGTGCGACCTTTCGCAAAGGTAAGCAATTGGTGGGTGAGCTCCTTCGCTCGCAAGCACGCTTCTTCCGCATGCACCAGACATTGACTGATCGGATCCTGGGGAACCATCCGGAGCTTGGCGACGAATAAATTCCCTAGAATCGTCGTGAGGAGATTGTTGAAGTCGTGGGCGATGCCTCCAGCCAACACACTGAGCGAATTGAGCCGATTGAGCCGATTCAGTTCATCCATCGTGCGTTGTTGATCCGTCCAATCGCGGATGACCAAGACGCTACCCAGCAATTGCCCTTGATAAGTGCGGATGGGGGCTTCCCGATACGTAACGATTCGCTTGGTGCCGTCCTTAGCGAGCAGCATGGAGGGAATATCCGTCGTGGTCATGACCCGCAGTGTCAACATATGCGCAAAGGGATGTTCGCCATTGCTGGGAGGCGTGATGGGCGAGATCCGAACAATCTCCTGTAAAGGACGGTGCAACGCCTCGGCTTGAGACCAGCCTGTGAGGCGTTCCGCCATCGGATTAAACAGCGTGATCCGTCCTTCGGTGTCGGTGGCAATGAGGGCATCGGCCAACGAATGCACCGCCGTGGCCAAGTGTTCCTTCTCGGCAACCACCGAATGCTCGTCTCGTTTCCGATCGGTCAAATCGCGGAGAAAACACCCATAGTGGGTGTCGAGCCCCACTTTCCAGCTCGTCAAGGTCAGCTCGAGAGGAAAAGTCATGCCGTCTTTGCGTTTGCCGACAACCTCTACGACGAGCGGGAGTGAGGTCTCTTCTCCGAAGCTGAACCGTTCCAGCCGATCCCGATAGATCTCGCGGAATGGCTCGTCCAGCAAGATCGTAATGGGCTGCCCAAGAACCTCGTTGGCGCTATAGCCGAACATCGACTCGGCGGCCGGATTCCACGTCCTGATGCTTCCGTGAAGGTCCGCGGATACGATGCCCTCATGGGCAGAGTTGACGAGCGAGTGAAAGCGCGATTGAACTTCGATCAGCGTTTCGCGTTCACGCATGTGCTTAGTGAGATCCAGCCCGAACCCGCGAATCAATCCTTTCTCGATGACCGGCGTAAACGTCCATTCGATATGGATCCCTTCGACGATGACGGAAAGGCCAGACGAGTCGGTTTGGTGGGCGAGACAATCTTTTGCGATATCTGCAATCGTGGGCGGCAAAATCTTGGGAAGCCCCGATTCGCTATAGCCGACAGCGTCCAACAAACGGATCGTGGCAGGGTTGGCATAGACGATATCGCCTTCGGCATCGACTTCAATGATGGGAGTCGGACTGGCTTCAGGCATCGAAGCGAGGTGTTGATGATCGCCGATCAATTGCAGTTGGGAGGAAAGGTCGCGAAAGAGAAACAAGGCCCCAGGGCGAGAAGGATCGGGAAGAAAGCAACAATGAAATTCGACCCAACACGTTTCACCGGTGCTTCGACGAATCAATGCGTTCGGAGACCAGAGCGATCGACCGGTACGCACGACCCAAGGAATGGGACAGCGTTCTTGGGCAGAGTCGTCACCGATGGCACAACCGATCAAGGCGTGTAGCGACTGTCCGCGACACGTATCTTCGGTTCGACCGAAAATGCGGACTGCTTCGAGATTCAATGATACGATCTGTCCCTGTGTGTCGACTTGGCAGACGCCAATCCGGAGCGAGTCGAGCAGGGTGCGTCGAAACGCCCGTTCGCTCGCGAGCATCTGTTCCATCGGTTCCGATTCTGGGGTGACTCGTTCATTCATTGTCGATCGTGACAATCAAGCTGGCATCTGCCTGCGGCATCCAGACTGGAATGGTTGTCATTCACGGCTCTCGTGACGCCGTCACCAGACATGCTTCAAGAGTTTGAGCACATCGATGTGTTCTTTGTCGGGATCTAATGCTCGGGTAATCGTTCGAGTCGGCTCGTCGCTCCGTGGCGTGGAGAGGTCAACGATCACAGGAGTGGCATAGGGTTTCCCCTCGGCATCGGTGATCAATTTGACGGTGGGTTTGAGCCGTTGGTGAGGATGAACCCATACGACCACTCCGCGCTCGCCGGTATTGAGTTCCACGAGCGATCCGATCGGATACACGCCGAGGAATCGGATCAGTTGTTGGACCAAGGTGGCGTCGAATTCTCCTTGGATGGCGGATCGATACAACTCACCGAGGGCATGGGCCGGGGGAATGGCCAGGTGCGTGCATCGCCCGCTGATGAGGGCGTCATACGTATCGGCAATGGCCAACAGCTGACTCAATCGATGCGGCTGCGTGATGCGACGCGGATAGCCTGTTCCGTTGAGCCGTTCATGGTGCTCCAAAATGGCCTGTTTGGCCTCGTCGGGAAAATCCGAGAATTGATTGGTGATGGCAACACCGATCTCGGGATGTAATGCCATCAGGCGTCGTTCTTCCTCCGTGTAGGGGCTCCGCTTGCGGAGAAGGTTGCGGGGCAAACGGAGCTGTCCGACGTCATGGAGCAGGGCTGCGACGCCGAGTGTTTTGAGCTGCGTCGGGTCGAGCGCGTGAACCTGTCCCAATGCCAGCGCGAGCACGGATGTATCGACGACATGGGTGGATAACTGATGATCGAACCGCCGCATTTGAATCAAGGACAGCATGGCGTGCTGATATTCGAAGAGCCCTTCGAGCAACGTGCTGACGACGCGGCGAACATGATTCGTATGGATGGAATGTCCGGTTTCGACTTGGTGAAACAGCATGTCCAACGCAGCGATGGCACGGGACCGGATGGCGCGGGCCATCTCGAGCGTTTCCGGGGTCAGCACTGGGGTGGCGGAGGGCGGCGGTGCTTCGGATGAGCCGCTGGCCGGTCGATCGTGAACAGAGCCCGCTTGCGCATCCTCTGTCGGAGATTCGGTTTCTTCGACGTCGAAGCCTTTGTCGGTATCGATGGTGACTTCTTGGATGCCGTATTGCCCAAGCAATCGTATCTCGTCTTCGCGGGTTATTCGCCATTTGTGTCGTAAAAACGGTGTTTTAAACCAAGAGACGTCGAGGCTGGCTATGTACATACCCGGTTTGAGTCGGTGAAGGGGAATCCGCTTTTTCACGAGGCCAAGGGCATCAGCATCGTGGTGATGGGAGGTGGGTGTACGAATCCTCGATTCGATGAAGAACTGTGGCGCACATATCGAATCCGAACGCATTCGTTGAGAATACTACTGAGAGACATTCAAGAGTGCAAGAGCGGCCTGTGCTCGCTGGTCGAGAACCAAGGCCGACCCGAGGCTTGCGAGAGGGCATGTGAATCGATGAGCCTCGATCAGCGGCGATTCCGCAGGAAGAAGGAAGCGTGAGTCGTCTGGTGATCAGGGCCGATCGAGGACAGCGAGTCGCTGTTCAACCGCACGGGCTTCTTCGTGCTTGCGTTGCTTGACGAGCACGTCGCGATACTGCGTGAGCGTGCCCGCGAGAGCGGGATGCGTGAATCCATAGGCTTTTTCTTGAATATGCAGCGCGCGCTTGATGAGCGGAGCGGCAAGGTGTAGATCGCCGCGAACGTCGTAGATATTCGCGAGCCCTTTAAGGCTTTCGGCCATGTGGGGATCTTCGGGCCCGAGGGATTGGGCCCATGCCGGCAATGCTTGCCAATAATGGGAGGCGGCACGGTCATAGTCTTTCTGACGGAGGTAAAGATCGCCGAGCCGTTGAAGGCTCGTGGCATATCGCACGTCGCCGGGACCGAACTCTTTGACTTCAGTGAGACTCGCTTGAAACCATCGTTCGGCCTCGCGATCATGCCCGGCTTGCACGGCTTTTTCGCCCGCCTCCATGAAGCGCTGCCACTCGGAATCTTGGCTGCAGGCTGCGAACAGCAGCAGAGCGATGCACATCCAACCTAGCGGGAATTTTCTCTTACGTGTAGACATTCAACGGTCCTCTCTGTAGGGTAGAAGAACTCATTGCCAGGAGGTCTGGGTGTGAAGACGTGGTGGACTCGGATAGGACGGTATTGTCGTCAAGATGTCTGGAATGTGGATTTGAACCGGACGCGGGGGCTTCATCGGCTGTCTGTCAAGACGCTGCGTTTGCTCCTCGTGATCGTGTGGGAGTTCCAAAACAGCGCATTGGGCGTGCGGGCCACGAGCCTGGTCTATACCACCCTCCTCTCGCTGGTTCCCTTTTTGGCCGTCATGTTTTCCGTGCTCAAGGCCTTCGGCGTGTACCAGCAAATCGAGCCGGTGCTCGCCCAAGCGCTGGAGCCGCTCGGCGAAAAAGGCGCTGAAATCACACAAAAAGTCATCGGGTTCGTCCAAAATTTGAAAGTCGGCGTCCTCGGCGCTTTGGGTGTCGCTGGACTGTTTTACACGACTTATTCCCTGATCGACAAGATTGAGGAATCGCTGAACGCGATCTGGCATGTCTCCAAGGGGCGTCCGTTCGCTCGGAAATTTACGGATTATTTGAGTGTGGTGCTGGTCGGGCCGGTTCTCGTCTTTACGGCGTTTGGCTTGACAGCGTCCGCACAAAGTTATTGGTTGGTGCAATGGCTCTTGGAGATTCAACCGCTCGGTGCTGCCGTGGTGCTGGCGACGAAACTGTTGCCGTATTTGTTTATGATCGCACTCTTTACGTTTATCTACGCCTTTGTGCCCTATACGAAAGTCGATTTGAAAGCTGCTCTGGTGGGTGGGGTCACGGCCGGCGTGCTCTGGCAACTCGCCGGCATGGCGTTTGCGGCGTTTGTCGTGAGTTCGGGGCGGTACAGTGCCATTTATTCGAGCTTTGCCGTCCTCATTCTCTTCCTGATCTGGTTGTACGTGGGATGGGTCATCGTGCTCGTGGGTGCCCAGGTTGCCTATTATGTGCAGTATCCCGAAGCCTATCTCAAGCATGCGCATTGGCGTGAAAAGTCTCCGGCGTTTCGTGAACGGTTAGCGTTGTCCCTGCTCGTGTTGATTACCCGCCGCTATCTGAATGGGCAACCTCCGCTCGCAGAGCAGGATATCGCCCGCAGGCTGGGCGTTCCCCCTTCGGTCGTCGAAGATCTTGTGGAGGCGTTCATTCGATACGGGATCGTGGTCCGGACGGCTGAACCCGAAGGGGTGACACTCGCTCGTCCTCCGGAACACGTGTTGATCTCGGACGTGTTGGCATTTCTGGCTTATGGGCAGGTGTCGGATCGCTCGTCCGATGCGATGGCGTTTGAGGAGCCGGTGATCGCCGTGCTGGAGCGACGGGATCAGGCTGTGCAGACAGCGTTGGCTCATTTGACCCTGCGTTCGCTGGCGATGAACGGAGCAGGAATGGAATTGACCGGATCGCCCGGCGACTTGGCGCGGGAGTTGGCGCCCATGTAATTCAGACCGGCATCCAGACGAGGAGAAGACGACATGGCTCTGTGGATCGTTCCCGGTGCACCGTTACCGCATGGAGAAGGTTGGCGAATTTGGTGTTGTGCTCCAGGGGAGCAGGAATTTCCCGCTCCTCGCGTTCAGGTTATGCGCAAAGGTGTCTTGCAAGCGATGGATTCCTCCGAATGGTCGTTGCTGCCACGAGTTTCCGGTCTGGGCCGGCGGATGGGAGTGCTCACCCTTCGGCTGCGACCAACGGAGGTCGAACCTGGTGCCATGTACGAGTTTCGTATTGCAGAGGATGCGATGCCCAAGCCGGTGCGATGGCGCAGTCTTCCCCGCGGTATCGGTCCGGACGGGGTGACCTTTTTGACGGCGTCCTGCTTTTGGCACGACAGCGATCGGGAAGGCACCTACGCAGCAGGACTCAAAGAGATCGGCAAGCTCCACCAACCGGCGTTCAAGTTCTTGCTCGGCGACCAAGTCTATGCCGACTGGCCGAGCGAATGGGGAATCGGCGGCAGCGCTGCCCGGCTGTACGCCGGTCGATATGCCCAGTATTGGAGCGATGAGGCCTACCGCGAAGCGTTGCGAACCTGCCCGAATTTTTTTACCTGCGACGATCATGAATTTTGGAACGATTATCCCGAGCGCCAAATTCATCTGTACCGAACGTGGACGCAAGCACGCCGAGATCGCTATGGAGAGGCCGCCGATCAGTTGTACTATGCCTACCAGCGATGCCTCAATCCTCATGAAGGTCGGTGGTATCAATTTACGATCGATCCGGTGTCGTTCTTCGTGACCGATACCCGTTCGCAACGCGAAGTGTATCGAAAGGACGGCAACGCCCAATTTATTCCCGATGCGCAATGGCAGGCGTTGGAGCAGTGGCAGCAATCGCTGCGCGGCCCCGGCGTTTTGGTCTTGGGGCAACCGCTGTTCCAAAAGGACGGTGATTGGAAAGATCACTCGCTGTCGAATTTTTCGCGAGATTATGCTCGTCTGTGGGCATTGATCGAACGCAGCCTCAAAGGGGATAACGATCACCGTCAACCACATGATATCCTGGTGCTCTCCGGCGATATTCATACCGGGCGCTACGCCGAGGCGCACGGTCCGATTTCCGATGCGAAGCATGGGGTTCCAGAATTCATCGCGTCGCCGGCATCCATGATTGTACCCGGCTCTACTGACGTCGAAGCCCCGCCGGATCGCATCACCGTCAGCGTGGATGGCAAGCGGCGTTATTGGGTGGTCGACCGGGCTCATGTGCCCATCATGACATTGGATCATAATGTGGGCGTGGTTCGCATGATCCCTGGAACGCGCGAGCGTGGGCAGCCGCGTGTGCGGTTCGAATGTCTGCTCTATCGGATCCGTCCTTACGATGGTCGCTCATGGTGGGAGAAAGCATT
>RFGF01000021.1 GCA_003695915.1 Nitrospirota bacterium | reverse complement strand
AGTTTGCGCGAGGTGGCATGCTCGGTCATGATTCGTCTCCTTGCTGGTTCGCGTTCACGTTATTCGCCGCCATAGAAGCGATGATAGGCCACAATGCTTTCCACCAGCCGCAAGAGATTGGTGAAGCCCTGTTCGCTGGTGGCGTTGCGGATCGCCGGATCGAGAATCTCCATGAGCGGACGCACTTGCTCCCGTTGACGGCCGGCCGCATACGCCAGTTTCGGCCGCAACAGCACCACACGATCTTGGAGGTCGATATCCCCCATCCGATGCTTGAGCGCCGATTCGATTTCGCGCAATTCGGTCAGAAATCGCCGAATCTGGTTCATATTCAATCCGGCCAATTTGAGCTGCTTTCCGGCCTTTCTGGCGACCTCGACGAGCTCAGTGGCCTTCACTGTTTCGATATCTTTGACTTGCTCGCCGAGCTCCCGCGCCCATTTCCACCGATCGACTTGCCCTCTGCCTCCTTCCCGCCCTGCCTGACGCGGAGGTTGCGGGCGCCGCGGACCGGATTCCGTCTGTGTGCTCGCCTGTTCAGCCATTGCATCCTCCTTGTTTCGTGCGTGTCATCCTCGATCCATCGGTTGCGAGCGAGGACAACATGCCAAACGATTCCATGGTGCACATCCTACTCCGGTGCACATCCTACTCTCCCTTCCGCATCAATATGAGCGTCCACATGGTGGCCACCTCCAGTTGATGGAAGTGATCGCGTTCGGCTTGCGTCGGAAGACGCATCAGCCGATTTTTCAACTCCACCCACGCCTCTTGCACTGCCCGGCTTCCCGGTTTCCGAATATCCCTGGGTCCACACCGACCGATCAAATTGGCCAACTTCGGGAGCACCCATTCGCCGCGCGTGCGATACTCTCTCGTGAGCGCCAACACGCGATAGAGAAACTGCTGCGAGAACGACCATGGCGGAAGACTCAGATGATGATCGGTCTCCGTGAGCAAGGGGCGGTAGACCTGCCATACGAGATTCAGGATGGCCCGCGCTTCTCCCCACGAGACTGTGTGTCTGTCGAACAGGGTCACCGCATTGCGTCCGGCCTCCTTGGCCGCCTGTTCCGCCCTTCCGGCGGCTTCGGCCAAGCGCGAGACCGGCTCATGGGGAGAGCCCAGCGCGATGCCCCCGGAGATCGTCATGGCGGGATTGCCCGTGAACCGGGAAAAGGCCTCTCGGATATCGAAGGCGGCCTCCGTCACATCCAGCCAGTGACCGATGAGAAAGACATCGTCGCCACCGGCATAGACAACGGCCACACGACGAGCAGGAATTTGTCCTCCGTGGCGACGAGCGGCATTGGCCCGTGGAATACTCTCGTAGCCGTCCCGGGCGGCCGGCGATAGAATGTGGTTGAGATGGTATGTAAAAAACAGACTGAGATTGCGCGACAGCGAAGCCATGCGCGAAAAGGTTCGTTCCGGTTTCGGCACGGCTTGCGTAAACATGGCGCCCAACCGGTCCACGTCCATGCGCAGGACAGCCAGACGCGATAGCCCGTATCCCCCCGTGACCAAGGCGTCGAGATCCGGCGGCTCGGCCTTCCTTTCCTTGAACAGCGCCGTTCCTACGAGCAGCGGCCGACTGTGCGGGGTGGAAAGCTGGCGGCAGTCCCAGGTGTTCAGGTGGAACACGGCGGTGGGCAGGGTGTTTTCGGCGAACGGCGAGGGTTCCCATAAGGCCGGGGCCGGCTGATAATAGCAGGATCCGATCCGGACGGCTTCGTAGCCATGCCGTGCCGGTGGAGGCGTTGCCCACCGGTAGAGCACGGGAGCCTCCCCTTCCGCTACCGCTCGCCGCAATCCTTCTCCGAGCTTGAACTGCAACCAGCAAGGTTCGCAGCAACGTTCCTCGACTTCGCCCAAATGACGCGTGAGCGGGAGATCCTCGCGGCCGCAGACCCGGCAATTTTCCGTTTCGCACGAGGGATCGGGGGGCTGTGGCTCCTCCAACAAGGCAGACAGCCGGGCGTCCCACTTCCGAAGCTTTTTGGCTTCGAGCCGTTCCGACACGGCACTCCAGACGGCTGACGGATCGCGGAACGCCGGCTTTCCGAAAGGACAGGCGGCCAACGCCAGCGCGACCGCACCCTGAAACCGCTCCCACAACTCATCGTTGATTTCTCGTTCCACGTGCGCTAGAGCCTCTTCGGTGGCCGGAATGTTCGCTGCAATCAGATAAAAATGCCCGCCGCCGGTAAAGATGACGTTGCAGCGTGTCAGACCCAGCTCTTCCAGGAGCCGATCCACCACATGTTCCGTCAGCAGTTCGAGAAAAAACGAACGCCCCTTGAGCATCTTCAGCGCGCCCGCGGAGGAAATCGTATAAATGAAGCGCTGCACACCCGAGAGATCTCCCCCCACCAGCATGAACGGCTGCACGTCCGTTTCCGGATCCCAGGTCGCGTCACCGGTGATTTCCTCGATCAAGAGCTCCTGCCGGTCCCAGCGTTCACGGTGCACCGCGGCATGGTAATGGTATAAACAGGTGGCAGCCGCGGCGGCGAGCTTCGCGTGATCGAAGAGCGAGACGTCAGGGTGCTTCCGATAGGTTGCCTCGTTCGTGTTGGCCGTGATTTTGAGCGTGATCGACGGAATGAACGCCGTGTACTTTTCCAGCAGATGAAGCATGACCTCGACGTTCTCGTGATTCCCGGCGGCTTTGACGGCATGAAATTCCTGCTCGAATGCCTCCCACAGCCGCCGATAGTCTTCCGACGAAGCCGTGGCTCCCGCCTCATGATCCGGCTCGATCCATCCTCCGAGCGGACGGAGGGGCCAGTAAGATTCGGGCATAGTGGGGGATGCGGGGAGTGCCTGATCGTCACTTTCCCGGCTCGCGGACAAGGGGTGGTCTTCCCAGGCGACGTTCGGATCGCGCACCCGTGCAAAGACATTGCCCAAGCGCATCGCCCGATGCCAGGTCTGTCCCAGGTCTTTGCCCGGATCGTAGCTCGCACGCTCGGAGGCCGAGCAATTATCCGCTTCGTAGAAAATCAAGGCGAGATTCGCTTCGTGCGATTCCGGCTCTCGTTTGTGATGATTGCGGGCGGCGGCAGGAATGAGCCCTTCGCCGTATTCCGAGACCAACCAGTCATAGCCGATGTCGATGTGGGTACGCCCTTCATCGTCCGGAAAGGCGGCCCGCTGTTTGAATTTGCCGATATCGTGGAGCAAGGCCGCCAGCGCAATGCGCGGAATCTGCGTCACAGGTTATCGCACCTCGTGGTGTTCGCTGACCTTCGGTCGTGTCGAGGAGTCAACACATGAAGAACGGTGAATCGTCGCGCCAAGCCTAAATTCTCGGCCGACAAAAAGCAAGTATGGAAATGTTTCCGGGAAAGAGCATTGGCGAGCCAAACGACGCCGCTAGGCATCGCGATGGTCGAGCCGAGCCAATCTGGTTATGATTTCTCGCCGGAGCGTCGCTATACAGACGGTCGGCAACAATTTTTCCGAGGAGAAGCGCGCAGACATGCGGGCGGCATCCTCTCCGCAGAGCAAGCAATCTACGGTCTGGGACGGACTACCAAGGCTTCGCAATCATGGAGAAACCCTTGAGAACTGCACGGCCAGCTTCGTCTCGACCGTCGATCCGTTCGCACGATAGCGGGGAAATCGCACGTGGCGTGGTGTCCCGGCGCCGTGTACGGCTCCATGTCGAACGAGCTCTCGATACGGCTCGTCGGCACCAGGACCGGCTCTGCACGCGCGGTCACTCGGCGTCAGGGCTTTCCGTCTCCTTCAGCATGGCTTTGTCCACGGCCACTCCATAGGCTTTGTTGTTTCGTATGCCTACCGATTGGATGCCGTAACGGGACGCGAGCCGTTCCGATCCCAATGCCGACCTAATCGCCTGATTGAGCTTGCTCACCATGGAGCGGAACCCGGTCAGGTCCTTGGGCAGGATTCCCGAGCGGCCGCTTTGCTGCTCGATCGCCGTCCGCACCTCGTCCCAACTCTCTTTCCCCACGCGCACGTAACAATCGGTGCACCCATCGCAATGCGGCTGCTCGGGCCTGACACAATGAAGACGTTTCCGATCGGCCAACGCGCGGTACAGCTCCCAGCCCTGCGGGGTCAGCGAGACTGTCTGCGAGCCGATGCGCAGCTGGTTGCGGTCGGCAACGAGACGGACCGGCTGGACCGATGTCAGCGCCTGAAGTTCCTGCTGCGTGCGCTCGACCAGCTCGGTAAAGCGCGAGGGCAATGGCTGGGAGAGCAAGGGGCGGAGTCGCACATACGGAATATCGGCGAGTTCGATGACGGCATCGCTGGTCCGAAGGCGGCGACCATTGGCCCCTCTGAGCACGGTCGAACGGCGTGGTTTGTAGAAAAACGCCGGATGGCTCTCGAATTCCGGCGAGACCAGCACATGGTACAAGCGATCATCGGGCCGGCCATAGAGCTGGAAAACCGCGGCAAGCAAAATCCCCATGGTTTTTCGGCCACCGGCCACGGAACAATGCACGCGAACATTGGGCCGCGCGGTCTGGCGGCGGAGAAAGGTGGCGAGTTGATCGGCGATGGCAAGATTGTCGGCTGCCGTGCGTACGTCGTCGATCGGCTGTCCCATGCGATCGCGCAAAACGACCACATATTCAGAGCCGTAGCGAAGACGATGGAGACGGTGCGGATCGTAGTCGCGCTGAAAACGCGCAAGGGCTCCGGTCTCGCCGAACAGCATTTGGCGACACATTTGTCGCCCCGCTTCCGTCGTCAGAATCCAGATTTCCTTGGGCCAGACCGGCGGATCGAGCCGCGTGAGGGCCCACACGGTCTCTGTCACCACCTGGGGCGTAAGCCCGCAGAGGGCGACGAGGATATCATCCTGCGATCGGTCTCGCCGCTTAGCCGTCATCGCGGTCCAATGATTCGACGCGCAAGATCTGCTGCCGCCGCTTTGGCTTTGAATGGATCGTTCTCCGACAGGAACACGTAGCTTTTGGTGGCCGCGCCATGCTCGCAATACCAAGCGATCACCCGATCGCCCGCCGTCGGATCCGGCTCGAAGTCGCTGAGACCAGGATAGTCGGGATGGTACCAAAACGTCTGAATCCGCGTGACATAGGGAACTCGGATCACACGCGTCAACCATTCTTCCAATCCCCGATGTTTGCCGCGATTGTGATCTTCATAGACGATCTTTTTGTCCGCAGGGTCGAGACCGGACGGCTGGGGTACCAACGCGCTGGCCTGGCTCGCAAAGCGGCTCCAGAATCCTCGATGGTACAAGGTTCCTAGCGCATTGAGCACGACGTAGCCCTGGCTCGGCTCCAACAATACACGAAGAGAATCCGGCAGGCTTTTGACCCGAGGATCGTTGACCGACACGAGTTCATTCCCGGACTCGAGCGCTTCGAGGATACAACGATACGCGAGCCATTGATCCATCGCGAAGTCCACCGGGAGCGGCGGCAGTTCCACGGCCTGCGGAAACGCTTCGAATTGATAGAATACCGGGAGACGAAACACTTGGCCGATCAACCCGGCAAAGGCAATTTGCGCTTTGTAGCCGCCGGTGGCGTTGATGGCGAGCGTATGTCCTCGATCCGTATGGTTCTGATAGCAAGCGGCGATTGTCTTGACCAGATTCCGTAGCCCCTGCAAGAACGCCCGCGGATCATCGCTTTGCAATTTCTCGATCACGGCGATCTCCGAGGGCAAGCCCATCTGCTGACTCACATCCCTGAGTACGCTGCCCACGAACTGCCCCTCCGGCGTCTCGGAAACGAGAAAATAGAGCCGATCGCCCAACGTCAGCCGTTCCTGACGTAACAGAGAATGAATCGAGGTCAGCTCTGCGCCGAGCCGGCGATCGGAAGCCGGAAGCGCCGACAACGCTCGAACGAGTCGCGTTCGGCACTCCTCGTCGAACTGCGGCACCTGATCGCGCCAGATCGTCAAGATCGAGGTTCCCACCGTATTCAAGAGCACACGCATAACGTACCCATTCGTCTAGACCGGAACTGCGCTTCTTGTTTGTGGCCGGGGATGGATCGTCGACGCCTTGGATGCGCGCGTAGCGGCTCGAAGGGCCGTTCCGCGCCATCCTTCGCCTTGGTCCGGCGCTATGCCAGCCGATACCCTCTGAGAGGCAGCGAGACCGTTTTTTGTCGATGGCTCGCGTCTCTTTGCCATGACGATTACGCCTCGAGCGAGCTGCTGGTGAACAAAGAATGAACCGATCGTTGTTCGACATGAACGCGCACGAAACAGAAGGGGCTGGATCGCGCTTCGAGCCGCAGGAACACCGCGAAAGACCGCTGCATCGTCAACCGTCGAGGAGCATGGCTATTCGTCGACAGCCGACGGACGCGCACCGCCGCGCGCGATCGCCGGTTGCGAGATCGTCTTCCGTCTCGCCATTCGGACCGCGCGCATGCGGCATCCCGTTAGTCGTGGATTTGCTCGCTCAAGTAATTCTCGAGCCCGACTTGTTTGATGGTCTCTTGTTGCGTTTCGAGCCAATCGATATGCTCCTCTTCGCTTTTGATGATCTCTTCAAGCTTATGGCGCGTGGTGAAATCGCCGACCTTGGCGCAATGAGCGATGGCTTCCCGCAACAAGGCGACATTGTCCAATTCTAATTTGAGATCCGCTTTGAATTGCTCGGGAACGGTTTCGCCGATGGTGACCGTGCCCAATCGCTGCATGTTCGGGACCCCTTCGAGATAGAGGATATGTTCGATGACTTCTTCAGCATGCTTCATTTCGTCGATCGCGTGGGATCGCACCTTGTCGTGCAGGCGATCGTATCCCCAATGTCCGCACATCTCCGCATGCACGAAATATTGATTGATCGCCGTTAGTTCGTTGGTCAACAGTTTGTTGAGATAGTCGATTACGCCTTCCTTCGCTTTCATACGTCACCTCCTTGAAAATGAAATGGAAACGAATCGTTTTGATCGAGAGCACGACAGCGGCGGGCACTCACAGGGGCTCACTGTCACATCTCATGACAGCCGCTCGTGCATTATTGTCATCTGACAACGAGACGATTGTCAATAGAATTCACTAGGCAAATATATTTAATATTGAAACTTAGAATCAACCTGAATGAGGATGGATTTCACCTTCATCAAAGGACTGCATCTTGGCATAGTCTCGAACAATTCGCCAAGCTTTTGTTCATCACGGCATCCTACGAAAAACATCCTGCCGCACACCATTTGCCGAAATCGCATTGTTTCAGAAAGCAGTCAAATTTTTTGATGATGCCGCAGCATTGAACCCGTCGATCCCACCCCAGAATTCGGATCCTCACGGCTTGGCCCTTTCAAGACTCGGATGACCTGAGCAGAGATGGACTTGCCTTGAGGCAAGAAATCTGTTAATGAATTTAATAGTGATAATGATACTTATTATCATTATTGATTAAGAAGCTCACGCCCCATGTTCTCCGGCCTTACTCGATATTGGTCTCTTGGAACAAGCGCGGGATTGCTTTCTGGACTCGTGGTTGGAAGCCTCTTCTCCATCGCCATCCACCCGCTATTCGCTTCCTTTCCTACCGTCACGCCTTTTGCCATTGCTACGAGCCTGCTGGTCCTTGCGGTCTTAGGAATTCATATCGGCCGAACAGTCGAAGCACGTTTCCTTTCCACCCTTCTTGCTCCTTCTCCCGTTCCGGCTATACCTCCTTCTTCTTCCTGCACCGCTAAACTCCTGGATACGAGCGCCATCATCGACGGACGCATTGCCGACCTCTGTGCAACCGGCTTTCTGGAAGGCCCGTTCTTGCTCTCTCAAAGCGTGTTGCGCGAACTGCATCTCCTCGCCGATTCCGCTCAAGCTTGGAAACGCGCTCGCGGAAAACGTGGATTGGCCGTGCTCCAGCACTTGCATCGGATCGACGGCCTGGAATTGCGAACCATCGACGACGTGGATCCGGAATTGCCGGACGTAGATGCGAAACTCATCGCTCGCGCGAAGGCCCACCAAGCCAAACTGATTACGAACGACTGGAATTTGAATCAAGTCGCTACTGTCCAAGGTATCACCGTGCTCAACGTCAACGAACTGTGCCACCGGCTCCAGCCCGGCATTCTTCCAGGCGACACCATCCGCGTCTATTTGTTCAAGGAAGGGCAGGCCCGGGAGCAAGCCATTGCCCATCTCGACGACGGCACCATGGTCGTCGTGGAACAGGCAAAAGCCTACATCGGCATGAACGTCGATGTGACGGTGACAGGGATCCATCAAACACAATCGGGACGCATGCTGTTCGGAACGCTCCGGACCAATGGACAATCCCATGGCGAGCCGGCACCTCGCGCCGCTGCCATGTCTTCAGCCAGCACCGAACCGACGGGCATACCACCCGCTTGAATCACCAATCGCACTAGGAGGACTCACGATGAACCCACGATGCTGCCCACAATGCCGAAAGTACTGTTTAATGCCGACAGGCGCCTACTGGTCATGCCACGCTTGCCATCTGGCCATCACATCGCGAGCGCTCGCTCGCGAACACGATCGGCCTTGGGAACAATCGCCGGCCTCGCAACGACCATCGCTAGCCGTCTCGTCGCATGTCTAACTCGGTCGGCGCGACAGGCATGAGACCTCTCTGCTCAAACTCCGCCTCCGACATGCACGCAACGCAACAGCCTGATAAACGAACATCGGACGTGATGGAACCGTGCCATCCAGATCCGACCAAGGCATCGCCGTTTCTCGAAGAGCTCGCCTTGCCTCACCCGGTCAGTGCCCTCATCGCACGAATCGAAACGACCCTGCCTGCGCTGCGTGGTCATGGCTACCGAACGTCCGTCTATGCAGAAGCTCTGGGACGGGCATGCGGATTTTCGGAAACGGCGTTGTTCCACCTTCGACAAGCCGCATATCTTCACGATATCGGGTTGACGTGCATCCCTTCCTCCATCCTTCGCCATCCGGGTCCGCTATCGGGCGATGATTACGCCATCGCCCAGAGCCATCCGCGACATGCCGTCACACTGTTGGCTCCCTGGCCCTCACTTCGTCTCCCTGCAATTTGGATTGCGCATCATCATGAGCGCTGGGATGGTGCCGGTTATCCCTTCGGACTCCGCGGCGACCTGATACCGGTGGAGTCCCGCATCATCGCCATCGCCGACGCTTTCGATCAGCTTTGCATCCAGCTTCACTGTGCGCAGGCTTCCGACCGGTCGCTTGCGCTCCGCCTCCTCCGAACTTCCGCCCATTCCCAATTCGATCCTCAGCTCCTCGATCAATTCTGCCGATTACCCCATCCGATTCTCGTCCCCGTTGATGGCCTGTCACTCGGCATGCTCTTCATGGGCGCAGGCAAACGACTGACGGAGAATTTCATACGTATCTGGTTGTAGAACGAGAGCGATTCTGATAGACATCACCTTGTCACCGTCATTAACCGTTAAAACAGGAGGGCTCATGCACCGCGAACCGCACCGAGCACGCACCCGCATTCACGCCATTCGGCTGGGATCGACAATCAGCATGCTGGGGACAGTCATGATAGGGCTCATCGCTCCCCCATGCTGGGGGGCGAAGAGGGACCCACCTGGCAAGTCTCTTCATCGGTCAATTACAACAGCGGAGATTATGGAACGGACACCACGACCACCAGTCTTTATATCCCGCTCACTGTGAAACGGTTGTTCGAAGACGGCTCCATCTCGCTCACCATTCCTTACATCAGCATCGAGAGCGACGGCAGCGTGACGTTCATCGGCGGCGAGCCTCACGGGCAAAAACGCCGACAACGCGGGAAAGGCAGCGGCGTGAGCGGCGGCGATCGAGACAAAGATGGCGATGGCGATGTTGACGACGATGACCAAATTCCCGGCATCCGCGCCGCACGGACGACCGAAAGCGGACTGGGCGACATCATCCTTTCGGGTCGCTATTTCGTCTTTGACGAAGGGGACTGGCTTCCTTCGGTGGCGGTCACCGGCTTCGTCAAGTTTCCGACGGCCGACGAAGACCGCGGGCTGGGCACGGGAGAATACGACGGCGGATTTGGCGCCCAACTCTCCAAATTCCTCACCGACGATCTTATTGTGTATGTGGATGGTGGCTACACGTTTATCGGTCAGCCGCCGGGACCCGAATTGAACAACCAATGGAACTACGACGTGGGAGTAGGCTATTACTTGACCGATGACCTGCTGGCCAGCGCGTTTTACGAGGAATGGCGTGCGGTGACAGACACAGGCGTCAATCCGTGGGATCTCTTCTTCAGTCTGCAATATAGCCTGTTGGAATGGCTACGTGTGAATGCCTCAGGGCTCGTCGGATTGTCGGACGGCGCTCCGGATTACGGCGTCTCGGGAGGCCTCTTGCTCCAATTCTGAGGCTCTTCGTTCCTCTGGAACAGACGGACATGTCTATCAGCAATCAATCAATGATCCCGTCCACCGCGCCCTCTGCCGCGTCCCGATCGATCGCCGCGCTCGCTCCGAAACTCTCTGCGATCCTCGCGGCCGCTTCGTTCGATGCGATCCTGTCTTTGGAGCCGTTCCCGCCGATCACCCCTTTCATCTCTTTTGCCAGATCGATCTCGCTTATCCCGATCGGTCCGCACGCGCTCGTCCCTGCGTTCCCGTTCGTCCCCTTTGGCCCGTACTCTGTCTTTTCCCGACCGGCTCTCACGATCACGCCGAAACAACCGATCGATCCGTTCGCCGCGTTTCAATGCTTTCTTGAGCTCCTCTACACGCGAGCGATCTTGACGAAATTCACGACCATGCCGTTTGACTCCCCGTCCGAGCTCCAATAGATCCTTCGGGCGATAGCCTTGGCGAAGCGCTTCGCTGATGAGCGGAAGCCCTTGGTCGCCGGGAAGTCCGGCTTCTTTGGTCAAGGCCAGTCCCTTGGCTCCGAAGGCCAGTTCATCGGGCGTGAGCGAACCACCTTTCCCCCGGCCGGATCGACTCAAGGCCCGAATCTCATCGGGTGTCACACCCCGCGCCAAGGCTTCCGCCGTCACTTCCAAGGCCCGCGTGTCCGGAGTCTGCTTTTTCCCCGCTCGACCAGCCACTTCTTTGAGCACCTCGCGCGCCGTTTCGAGTTTGCCGACGATGTCGTTCAGCACGGAATCGATTCGGCCGGGCGGCACCCCTTTGGCCAGACCTTCCTTGATCTTGTTCAAAATCATTTCCGGAGGAAGCCCGCGATCCGCCGCTCGCTGAGCATGGGCGAGCATGCGAGAGACCTGCTCCTGCGAGAGCCCTCGGGATCGACCGATATCGAGAATGTCATTGACGTCCCGCTGCGGTAAGGCCGCACTCTCGACATGCCCATCCCACCCGCAGACGGCACCGACGATGAGGAGCACCAGCCATACTTTCGTCCATCCTGTCACCCTGCCACGGTCGGACAAGACAGAATCAGGAAGCGGAGGCTCCGCCCTCTTCGACCACGACCACACCATTGTCATTTCCGAATCCATCCGGCACATAATCATCCGCTAACGGCGGTCTCACCCAGTGCTTCCCATCCACAACGTACATGAACAGATGCTCGCCCGGCTCCAACGGAATCGTGATCTGCCACAGTCCATCCTCGTGAACTTGACGCATGAGATGCATATCGGTTGACCAATCGTTAAAGCTCCCTGCCACAGCCACGGATT
>RFGF01000020.1 GCA_003695915.1 Nitrospirota bacterium | reverse complement strand
CCTTGAATTTGGGCTTGCACTTTGAATTTCCCGTCCCTGATGCGTTTCACAATGACTTTGGCTTTGTCGTCGGGAATGCCGTTCTGAATGGCGATGGTCTGACGCACGGTGCCGCCGAGCGCCGATTCGACCTTGCCGTAATTCAGCGCCTTGAGGGACACGTTGCGTTTGACGCATTTGCTTTGCAGAATGTCGATGACGGCGCGCAGCTTGTATTCGTCGTCCGAGACGATCACCAATTCCGATTCTTTTTCTTTGAGCGTGAGCTCCGTCTTGGTTCCTTTGAAATCAAAGCGTTGACCGATTTCTTTCCGCGTCTGCTCTACCGCGTTTTTCAATTCTTGCATATGAACTTTCGAAACAATGTCGAACGAATGTTGTTCCGGCATGGCAGTTTTCCTCCTTGAACACTTCGTCTGATCCCCTTGACGGGTCTGACCGCATTGAGAGCGGGCGATATCAGCAGCACGGGCCTGCAGGAAGCTGAATGCCCTCGGTCTCCACGACTTCCGAACTGGTCATGGGGTGTTTTTTGATCAGATAGCCGTACCATTTCACGAGACTGTCGATCAGGACCACGATGGCCAGCACGGCGACCAAGGCCACCAGCATCGCGTTGATCATCATGGTCGTGGCTTGGCCTGGTTGCTTCAGGCGTTCGAGAAACAGCCAAAAGAGTTCATAGCACCCCGTGAGCGTGATAACGCCCACAAAGATCATGGGAACGACCGTGACCCAGAGATACCGGACTTTTTGCATTTTGATCAACACCGTGGTGGCGATGCACAAGGCCAACATGCCGAGCAGTTGGTTGGCCGTGCCGAACATGGGCCAGATCGTGGAGATGGTGCCTGTGGCAATCAAGTAGCCCCAGGATCCGACAATCAGCGCGCTGCTTCCGATCACGCCCGGCCACCAGTTGATCTGTCGTAACGGCGCATAGGTATGTCCGCCGAGCTCCTGGACAAGATAGCGTGCGACCCGGGTTCCCGCATCGATCGTGGTCAAAATGAACAACGCTTCGAAGAGCAAGGCGAATTGATACCAATAAGCCATGAGGCTGGCCATGCCCGGCAGTCCTGAAAAGATCGAGGCCATTCCGACGGCCAGCGAGACGGCTCCGCCTGGGCGGCCGCTCACGTCGACTTCGACCATGCGCGATAATTCGTCGATATGGGCCACGGGAAATCCCAAGGCCGCTAGCGTGTCTTCGGGCAAGAGGGTATTGATCGCAAAATAGTCGCCGGGAACCAGCAGGCAGGCGGCGATCAGCGCGATCACGCCGACGAAACTTTCGAGGAGCATGGCCCCGTATCCCACCAGCGCTTGCGATTCGCGAGCGATGAGTTTGGGCGTGGTGCCGGAGGAAACCAAGGCATGAAAGCCGGAGATCGCCCCACAGGCAATGGTGATGAACAAAAATGGGAACAACGTGCCGGGAATGATGGGGCCTTGGCCATGGATAAACGGGGTTGTTCTCGGCATCTCGATATCCGGAGCTAAGAGGATGACCCCCACGCCTAACAAAATCACCACGCTCAATTTCATGAACGTCGAGAGATAATCGCGTGGGACCAACAGAAGCCAGACGGGAAGCACGGAAGCCAGGAACCCATATCCCGCCAGGGCCCACACCAAGGTCGTGCGATCCAGTAAAAACCATTCTGCCCAATCGGATTGCGCGACCGTGCGGCCAGCCGCAATGGCCAGAATCAATAATCCGACGCCGAGGAGGGAGACTTCGCCTACTCGCCCAGGCCGAATGTGTTGCAGGTAGACGCCCATCAGCAAGGCAATAGGGATGGTCATGGCGATGGTAAACGTGCCCCAGGCGTTCTGATAGAGGGCATTGACCACGGCGAGTCCAAGGCCAGCCAGCGCGACGACCACGATGAACAGGACAGCCACAGCCGTGGCCAAGCCCGTGATTCGCCCGATCTCGGCATGGGCGATCTCCGGTAGCGAGCGTCCGTTTCTTCGCATGGAAGCGACGAGAATGATGAAATCCTGGACGGCTCCAGCGAGCACGGCCCCGACCACGATCCATAAAAATCCAGGCAAATAGCCGAATTGCGCGGCCAAAACTGGACCCAGCAAGGGCCCGGCTCCCGCAATGGCGGCGAAATGATGGCCGAACAGCACATATTTGTTTGCGGGATAAAAGTTGGTTCCGTCTTCCAAGCGATGGGCGGGTGTGCGCCGTCGATCATCTAGATTCATGACCCGCTGGGCTAAGAAACGGCCGTAGAAGCGATACGCGAGCACATAAAAGCAGGAAGCGGCGACCACCAGCCACAATCCGTTCACTCGTTCGTCTGGGTTGACGATGCCGGTGACGTGTGCGAAGCCAACCGCGCACAGAAGGGCCACCACAATCCAGAGCAATGTCATCAAGGCCGGCATGAACGCAATCCTATCAATGGTGGTGTCAGGAGTAAACGGGGAACAGAGCGTCGATGTAGGGAATTAGGATGATTGGCTCGGTTCACGGATCGAGGCCTGGATCGTCAACGGCGGTTTGCCGAATTTTCGCCGAAGCGCATTAATACTGCTCAGGACGGTCGGATGACTGACGAGCTTGCGTTCGAGCGCTCGCTTTCCGGGAAAGTCGATCAGCGAAATGCCGATGAGCAACGTCAGGATGCCTTGGCCGGGCAAGACTAGCATGGCGATTCCCGCTACGATGAATATGGCGCCGATCACGTTTTTGAAAAACAGACCGAGACCTCGAATGATGGGATGGTGATCGGCCATCCAGGTCCGGGGATGGTTCTCGTCGAAATAATCGGGCGGTAAGCGAACGAGGATCGCTGGAATGGCGATCAGCGTTCCGATAAAGGCGACCAGCGATAACACGAAGAGGGCGAGAAGCAGATTCGGATCGATGACTGATGTGATCGTTGACGTAAACTGGTCGATCATGGTGCGTCAGGTTCGTTCGTGTGAGCGGTCAGCATGCCGATTCGACGGGGTGCCGGTCAAGGGAGGCGTCCTCGTCTATGTGGCTGGTCGCCCAAATCATGGTCGAACTGTGAACGCCGATGCTGCCGTCTTGATCACGGCCGACGGAACCATGGCATGTTCATTGGCAGCCTCGTCCAATTGGCTCAGCGAACCCATGTTGGAAGGGGGCGAAGAAAGGCCAGGCTTGTTCCGTGATCCATCGCTGTGCGTTAAGAGGCTGGTTTAATCGACGCATGGTCTGTTCTTTAGAGTCGGTGGCATCGGCGGCATCGGCGAGTCGAACGCGACAGCTTCGCGAAGCATCCGACGAGCGACGGTCTCTGGCGCACGACCATTCGTTGGCTTCGACGGTGGATGGGGACGTTCAGCGGCTCTGCGACTTGTCCTTCCTTTGTCTCTTGAACGGTTTCGGAGACACATAGGGTATGCAGGGTCGGAGTACTTGGGCAAAGGCTCGCGGGCATTCATCCATCCGGTTCGCCGAGCAGCCCATCGCATGACGCGCCAGTCATCTTATCTGGCATCATCGAGAGAACCGCGGTGAGATCGGCAGGAGCCGGACCTCGACGGAGATCCTCGTGCTCGACGCGCATGGTTTAGGGAAGGACCGTCTTGAACGGGTGCACTTCGACGCGCTGAAAGATGCCATGCACCGTGTACGGATCTTCATGCGCGAAGCGCGTGGCGTCTTCCAAGGAATCCGCTTCGATCACGATTAGGCTGCCGGTGCGATCGGTGAACGGGCCGGCCAGAATCAAGCGACCTTGATCGGCCAATGCTCGGAGCCGCTCCAGATGAGCCGGACGGTGAAGCGGCCGCTTGGCCTGCCCGTCAGGGCCATCATAACCTAGGATCACAAAGTGCATGGAGTGTCGTTTGACGTGAAAGAAAGGGCCGAACGCTGAGCATGAGCCATGAAGAAGCGCTAGGTTGGAAAAGGAAAGTAGGAACCGACGTGTTGCTGGGAGCACGTATCTTTGACCATGAGCTAAAGCCTCCCGGATTATTGTGCGTCATCGGGGAGTGGTTGTCGTCCCGTGTACCCTCGGTCGATTTCGTGCCACCATTGCAGTCGATCCTCGCCTAGCTTCCAACAGAGATAGACGAGTCGATCGTCGAGGAGATAGGGAAAATCGCACAGGCCCATGTCGACGTCTTTGATAATTACGCCCAGTTCGTGAATGGCCTGAAGGCTCTCGTTGATTTGCAACAGTCCGCAAATGTATTGCGGGCCGAGAACACTTCCGCCTCCCAGGTGGGCATTGGCGCTCGCTTTTTTGATTTCATCTCGCGTTTGGATTAGAATCTGTTTGCCTTCTTGCAAGGCCCCACACAATTTTTCTAGTTGAGGGATTAAGCGATTGGCCTCGGCCAACGTAAAAATTTTTGTGCTTTCATGTGCCCGGTCGTCATCGTCTTCTTCTGGCATATCCCTTTCTCCTTGTCACGAATACCACATTCTTGAGACTCAACGTTTAGCACAACGATGCCTACTGTGCAACGCGCGTATCATCCTGGCAGGGTACCCATTAGGATTATAGTATACCGATGCATATGTTGATTGCGTTTCATCGCGAAACGCATCTGATGCTTTGATGCGGCTTGACGAATTTCCTCCAGTGTTTCTATGATGCCGGTTCAGTTCCGCGTTGCTCTTTCCGAATATTTCTATTGACATTCTGATAAATATTGCGCTACAAAAATTCTAGACCTACCGAGACAACGGATATTATCTGCCTGCGTGGCTTCCCTGATCGAATAAATCAATTCACCAATCCATTAAGAGTGAATGTGAGGTAGTGATTCCGCAGCGCCTCGGTACGACGGTTGGTGGCGTTATTTCACCGAGCCTTCAATCTTCCAGATCAACGTAAGATTTACACAAAAATAAAAAATAATGATGAACTCGTTCCGGCGTGAGCGATAGAAACGTCGGCAATTTTAGAGATGGTGTTGCTCTACTTATTGAGACGGTATGTGATGGATAGCCTCTCGTTGCGGGCGCGGAGAGTTCAATTCGATTCGCTATGAATAGAGTTATGGAGACGTGTATGCACCTTGCAGAATTGAAGCAGAAATCGATTAGTGAGTTAAACGAGATTGCCCGGGAGCTCAAAATCGACGGAGCCCCGAATCTCCGAAAGCAAGAACTAATCTTTTCTATTCTTCAAGCGCAAACCGAAAAAAACGGGGTGATTTTCGGAGAAGGAGTTTTGGAAACTCTTGCGGACGGATTCGGGTTCCTGCGGGCTCCAGATTCCAACTATCTCCCGGGTCCGGACGACATTTATGTCTCGCCCTCTCAGATTCGGCGATTCAACCTCCGAACCGGGGATGTGGTGTCGGGACAAATTCGACCGCCCAAAGAAGGGGAACGGTATTTTGCCCTGCTGAAAGTCGAAAAAATCAATTACGACGATCCTGACGTTCAGCGTGACAAAATTCTTTTCGACAATTTAACCCCGCTCTATCCTACCGACCGGATCAACCTAGAATTCGATTCGGAGGAATATTGTACACGGATCATGGAGTTGATCGCTCCGATCGGGAAAGGACAACGGGGATTGATCGTCGCCGCTCCTCGGACAGGGAAAACGATGTTGCTCCAAGCCGTGGCTCGTGCCATTTTGCACAATCATCCGGAAATTATTTTGATCGTCTTGTTGATCGACGAACGGCCTGAAGAGGTCACCGATTGGCAGCGCCAAGTCAAAGCTGCAGAAGTGATTAGTTCGACCTTCGATGAGCCGGCTCAGCGGCACACGCAGGTTTCGGAAATTGTCATCGAAAAGGCCAAACGACTCGTTGAACACAAGCGAGATGTGGTGATTCTCTTGGATAGTATTACCCGATTGGCCCGGGCCTACAACACCATCGCACCGCCCAGCGGCAAGGTGTTGTCCGGAGGATTGGATTCCAATGCCTTGCAGCGTCCGAAGCGCTTCTTTGGCTCTGCGAGGAATATTGAAAATGGCGGGAGCTTGACGATTCTGGCGACGGCCCTGGTGGATACGGGGAGCCGAATGGACGACGTGATTTTCGAAGAGTTCAAGGGAACGGGCAATATGGAAGTCCATTTGGATCGACGATTAGCGGATAAACGCATTTTCCCGGCCATCGACATCAGTCAATCCGGAACCCGAAAAGAAGAGTTGCTCGTCGATCGTGACCGGTTGAACAAAATGTGGATTCTTCGCAAAGTGCTGAGTCCGTTAGGAACCATGGAAGCGATGGAATTTCTCATGGATAAGATCACCGGCACCAAAAACAACCAAGAGTTTTTGCAATCGATGAATCGGTAACAGCGTGAGCACAAAGGAGTGAGGTGTTGCCACGCCTGTTCACTGGAATGGGAAAAGAGACAGAGGAGGAAAGCGATGAAAGAAGGCATCCATCCCGCCTATGAAGTCGCGACCGTAAGCTGTGCCTGTGGAATGAGTTTTCAAACGCGTACGACCGTTGGAGACTTGAAGGTGGATATCTGCTCCCAGTGTCATCCCTTTTTCACGGGTACGCAAAAGATCGTGGACACGGAAGGACGGGTCGAGCGGTTCAAGCGGAAATACGCCAAGTCGACAACCGCGTCGAAGAAAAAGAAGGCGTAAGCTATGGATGTCGGCTTTCTCGCCTTGAATGATGACGATGATCTCACACGACTCGCAGGTCGACACTCGATCGAACGGCTTTCGGGCCAAATGGGCCGAGGTCGCCAATCGATTTGAGACGGTAACCGCCCAACTCGCCGATCCAGACGTCCTGTCTCAACCTTCGCTTCTCGTTTCTCTCACCAAGGAACGCACCGAATTGGAACCGCTCGCCAAGCGGTATCATGAATATCGCGCGCTGCAAGAAGAACTGGCCAAGACCCGTCGGATGGCCGAGGATACGTCGTTGGATCCCGAGCTTCGCCAATTGGCGGAAGAGGAGGTTGCGACGTTGGAGCAGCGGTGTCGGACGTTGGAAGCCGAAGCCAAAGAATTGCTGCATCCGACGGAGGCGACGGACGATCGGAATACGTTCATTGAGATACGCGCCGGAGCCGGTGGGAGCGAGGCTGCGTTGTTTGCTGGCGATTTACTGCGGATGTATATCAAGTACGCAGAGCGCAAAGGATTGCATGTGGAAATGGTGGATGCACACGAGACAGGGCTCGGCGGGTACAAGGAAGTCATTCTGTTGGTCGAGGGAAAAGGCGCGTATGGCTCGTTCAAGCATGAAAGCGGCGTGCATCGCGTGCAGCGTGTGCCGACCACGGAAGCCAGCGGTCGAATCCATACATCCACGGTGACGGTGGCCGTGATGCCCGAGGTCGAGGAAGTAGAAGTCCAGATCGATCCCAAAGATTTGCGCATCGACACGTTTTGTTCATCCGGGGCTGGGGGACAAAGCGTCAATACGACGTATTCGGCCGTTCGTATTACGCATATTCCTACAGGAATTGTGGTGACCTGTCAGGATGAACGATCCCAGTTGAAAAATCGGAACAAGGCCATGCGGACGCTCCGCTCTCGGATCGCAGAGCTCGAGCGGGCCAAACAAGAAGCCTCCATCGCCCAACAGCGGCGTTCGCAAGTGGGGACGGGCGATCGGAGCGAGAAAATCCGCACGTACAATTTCCCGCAGAATCGTGTCACCGACCATCGAATTGGTCTGACGCTGCACAAGCTCGATCGGGTGCTCGAAGGAGATCTCGACGAGCTCGTGTCCGCGCTCAAAGTTGCATCATAATCTCGACACCTTCTTCTCGCTCCGGAGAAACCTAGCGAGACGGGGTTCCCCCCTCTCGTGCTCATGGTTCCCGATCCGGGTTCTCGTACGCCGATGAACACAAAAACGAACGTGTCTGGCGTCTTCACTCGACGTGGATTGTGGCACACAGCTGTTGCTTCGCTGACTCGCGCGGGCATCGCCAATGCCAAACAGGAAAGCCTCTGGATGCTAGAAGAGATTTTGGGGCTCTCGCGAGTCGAGCTGTATGCCGAGCCCGATCGTCCCGTGCCGTCTTCGGACGCCCAACGGTTTTCTCGCGCAGTGCAACGACGGGCGGACGGAGAACCGCTTCAATATGTCCTGGGCAGTCAGGAGTTCCGTGGGCTCGTCTTCACCGTGCGTCCTGGAGTTTTGATCCCGCGTCCGGAAACGGAACTGTTGGTCGAGGAGGCAGTGCTCCATGCCGGATCATATCCGCATCCGCTGATCCTCGACGTCGGAACCGGTTCGGGGTGTTTGGCGGTCAGTCTCGCTCACGAATTACCGACTGCAACGGTTTTGGCGACGGATCGAAGCCCGTGCGCCATTGCCGTGGCTCGAGAAAATGCCGTTCGCCATGGTGTCGCCCCTCGTGTGAAATTTTCTGTAGGAGACCTCGTTACCCACTTGTCCTCCGATGGCTTAACAGGTAAAGTGGCGGTGCTCGTGGCGAATCTTCCCTATATTCGAGAGGATGAATGGAAAGCGTTGCCGCGCGATGTTCGAGAGTTTGAACCCAAACTCGCCCTCGACGGTGGCCCCGACGGGTTGCTCTATCATCGACGGCTTCTTCAGGATGCCCAGAGAATGATGAAAGCGGGAGGGGTCGTGATCTTGGAAGTCGGGGTCGGCCAGGCACGACTGTTATGCGAGGAACGTCCGTGGAGCGAGGCCTATCGACTTCATCGCATTCGTATCGATGGCCAAGGGGTCGAACGCATGGTGTGTCTGGAACGCCAAGGGTGAGATGGACCGCATCGTGATCACCGGGGGACGCCCGTTGAAAGGTTGTGTGCGAATCGGGGGCGCCAAAAATGCTGCGCTGCCCATCATGGCCTCGTGTCTCCTCGGAGGCGGTGATTGTGTCATCGGCAATGTTCCGCGCGTGCGTGATGTGGCGACCATGAACGCGCTGTTGTCTTTATTGGGCGTCTCGGTTCGGATGGAAGGGACCCAGCTCATCTTGAATGCATCCGCAGTCACCCAGACCGCTGCGCCTTACGAACTCGTCAAGACCATGCGAGCATCGGTGTTGGTGTTAGGGCCGCTGTTGGCTCGTTTTGGCGAAGCGGAAGTTTCCTTGCCTGGCGGGTGTGCGATTGGTACGCGCCCCGTCAACCTTCACCTCAAAGGACTGGCCGCGCTCGGCGCGGACATTCGCCTCGAATACGGCTATATCCGAGCGAGAGCGCCTCGTCTGCGCGGGGGGTGTATCGATTTCGATCTCCCCACGGTGACCGGGACGGAAAATCTCATGATGGCGGCGTGTCTGGCAAAAGGCACGACCGTGATTCGCAATGCAGCGAGAGAGCCGGAAATCGTCGATTTGGCTCGCTTTCTGACCAAGCGCGGGGCCCGCATTTACGGTGCCGGTACCGACACGATCACGATCGAGGGAGTGGAGCGTTTGCACGGCGCCGAACATCGTGTGATTCCAGACCGTATCGAAGCCGGGACCTATTTGATGGCTGGAGCCATCACGGGAGGAGAGGTGCATGTTCGAGAATGCGAGGCGTTACACCTGGGAACGGTATTGAGCAAACTCCGTGAAGTCGGCGTGGAGATTCGCGAGGAGCCTCAGGCTGTGACGGCGGTCGGTCCTCGCCGCTTGCAGGCGGTAGAGGTCAAAACCTTGGCGTATCCAGGATTTCCGACCGATTTGCAAGCGCAGATCATGGCCGTGATGTGTTTGGCCAATGGAACCAGCGTCGTGACCGAAACGATCTTCGACGCCCGATTTCTCCATGTACCGGAACTCCAACGGATGGGAGCGTGTATCGAGGTCGAATCGGCATCTGCCGTGATCAGAGGCGTGGCGAGTTTAACTGGCGCACCGGTGATGGCATCGGATCTTCGGGCCAGTGCCGGATTGGTGTTGGCGGGGTTGGCGGCTCAGGGCCAGACCGAGATTTCTCGTGTGTATCACTTGGATCGTGGATACGAGCAATTGGAAGAAAAACTCTCGAGCTTGGGCGGTGACGTTCGCCGCGTAGCAGGGGCGGCATGAGCGAGACGATCACGATTGCCTTGTCGAAGGGCAAACTGTTGGCGCCAACCTTGTCTTTGTTTCGTCGGGCGGGATTTCATCCGCCGGAAGTCGAAGACGAAGGGCGTCGATTGGTCTTTGCGTGTCCCCAAGATGGGCAAACCCTGTTGATCATTCGGCCGAGCGATGTACCAGCCTATGTGGAATACGGAGCAGCGGACGTCGGCATTGTCGGAAAAGATGTCCTGCTCGAACAGTCGCCGGATGTGTATGAGCTGCTCGATTTGCGCATCGGCGCTTGCAAAATCGCCGTGGCCATGCCCAAGAGTTCGACGATGGCCAATCGGTTATCTTCCAAAGTGCGTATTGCCACCAAGTATCCCAATATTGCCGAACGATATTTCAATCAACGGGGTGTGCCGGTCGAAATCATTAAATTGTACGGATCGATCGAGTTGGCACCGATGACGGGATTGTCCGACCGCATCGTAGATTTGGTATCCAGCGGTCGAACATTGAAAGCCCACGATCTCATCGAAACGGAGTGTATCGCCTGGTCCTCCGCTCGGTTGATCGTGAATCGCGCGAGTCTTAAAACGAAGCATGCCAGGATCGCGCAACTGGTGGCACGGTTAAAAAAGGTTCGTCCCATCCGCCCTATCATGTCGTGAGGCCTCTACCATGAAAATCGTATGCAGCCATGAGCGACGATTTCGCACCGTCCTGCAGCAAGTACGAAATCGAGGCGTGCAGTCCAATAGTCAGGTGGAAAAAGCCGTCAAAGGGATTTTGCAATCGGTTGCTCGGCATGGAGATGCAGCGGTCGCCCGCTATAGCCTGAAATTCGATAAGGTGCGGTTGCGGCCTTCAGCTTTTCGCGTGCATCCGGATATCGTCAAAGAGGCCCATGCCCGGATTAGAAAAGACGAAGGGGATGCCTTACGGTTTGCAGCCGAGCGCATTCGTGCCTTCCACGAGCGACAGCGCATAGCGACCTGGATGTACCAAGAACGAGGGGCTCGATTGGGGCAATTGGTGACGCCGCTCGAGACTGTGGGAATCTATGTCCCTGGTGGAAAAGCCGTGTACCCTTCCTCCGTTCTCATGAATGCGATTCCCGCCAAAGTTGCCGGCGTCAAGCGCGTGGTGATGTGTACGCCGACCTCGACCGGCGACATCAATCCCTATTTGCTGGTTGCTGCGGATATCGCCGGCGTAGACGAGGTCTATCGGGTGGGTGGAGCGCAGGCGATCGCCGCGATGGCCTACGGGACGCAGACGATTCCTGGCGTCGATAAAATCGTGGGGCCCGGGAATAGATATGTGGCCACGGCTAAGCGATTGGTGTATGGCGTCGTGGATATCGACATGATAGCCGGTCCGAGCGAGCTCGTTGTGATCGCCGACGAATCCGGTTCGCCGTCACACGTAGCAGCGGATTTGTTGTGTGAAGCCGAGCATGACGAAGAGGCTCGCGTCTATCTCGTCACCACCTCCTCGGAATTGGCCCAGCTCGTCGTCCAGGAGATCGCCAAACAATTGGAACGATTGACGCGACAGAAGATCGCGAAAAAATCCATCGGCCGTTATGCGGTCGCCTTTGTCGTCCCGACACTGGAGGAAGCGTTCGAGGTTGCCAATCACATCGCGCCCGAACATTTGGAGATCATGCTGGAGCGCGCGCTAGATTATATCGGTCATGTTCGTCATGCCGGCGCAGTTTTTCTCGGCCGGTACACGCCTCCGGCCGTCGCAGATTATGTGGCTGGGCCGAACCATGTGTTGCCGACGGGGGGAACGGCACGATTTTCATCGTGTCTGTCCTTCGACGATTTCGTGAAAAAGAGCAATGTCGTGTGTTATACCAAGGACGAACTGCGAACCGTGCGTACGCAGGTCAAACAGCTTTCCCAAATCGAGGGATTGGATGCGCACGGATACTCCATGGAGAGCCGATGGGACTGAACATTTCAGCGGGACCGCGCAGGGCCGCGGTCAGTCGCACGACGACCGAAACATCCGTTCAAATGGAATGGCGGGTGGATGGCACGGGCCACTATCAGGTCCGGACGACAATTCCTTTTCTCGATCATATGTTGATCGTGTTTGCCAAGCATGGCTTGTTCGATTTGACCCTAGAAGCCAAGGGCGATACGGAGATCGATGACCATCATACGATCGAAGATGTCGGCATCGTGCTGGGCGAGGCGGTAGCTGCTGCATTGGGCGACAAAGCCGGGATCGCGCGATTCGGGTGGGCGACGATTCCGCTGGATGAAACATTGGCCCAGGTTGCCGTGGATCTGAGCGGGCGTCCGTATCTCGTGTACAATGTGCCGCTTCCATCGCGATATATCAAAACGTTCGACCTCGGGTTGTTTGAGGATTTTTTCCAGGCATGGGTGAATCACGGCGGCTTCAATTTGCACATCAATCTTCTCTATGGACGAAATCCGCATCATATCATGGAAGCGATTTTTAAGGCTTTTGCAAAGGCGCTCGATCAAGCGACGCGGCACGATCAGCGCGTCTCCGGCGTGCTTTCCACCAAAGGGTCGCTCTGAAAGAAGGTGAACGAACTCGGGAATGTGGGCGTGCATGATTGCCGTGATCGATTATGGAATGGGCAACTTACGGAGTGTGCACAAGGCGTTCGAGGCAGTGGGGCACCGAGCTGTTGTCACACGGGATCCGGGTGTCATCAAGAATGCCTCCCATATCGTATTGCCTGGGGTGGGGGCCTTTGGGGATTGCATGCGGAACTTGGTTCGCTATAACCTGGTAACCCCTATTCGTGATGCCATCGCGCAGGGCAAGCCCTTTTTAGGGATTTGTCTCGGCCTACAAGTCCTGTTTACAGAAAGCGAGGAATTTGGGTCTCACCCCGGTTTGGGCGTCCTGCAAGGCAAAGTGAAACGATTTTCCGCCGTCGCGCCGGGCGGCGAAGCATTGAAAATCCCGCACATGGGCTGGAATACCGTGACCATTCGGCGTCCTGCTCCGCCGCTGAACGGAATTCCAGAGGAAAGTTTTTTCTATTTCGTCCATTCATACTATGTCGAGCCGCAGGAATCGATGGTCATTGCGACGACGACTGACTATGGGATAACGTTTGTCTCCGGCGTCTGGAAAGACAACATTTTCGCGGTGCAATTTCACCCCGAGAAAAGTCAGCGCGGTGGGTTGCAGGTGCTTCGGAACTTTGGGGCATGGACATGACAGACGGGAGGCAACGGTGTGGTGCGGCGCTCCTCCCGATACGAATTGCGCTGTTTACAGCTGTCGTGTCATGGTCGACGGCGTGCGTTCCGCCCAAAGTGTCTATAGAGAGCGCACCGGATTTTCGTCCTTCGGCTATTCGCACTGTTGCCGTGGTGCCGTTTCAGGTGGTACGCACGCCTCAAACGGCCGAGTGGCTTCCTGCCGATGGTATTCCGACACCGGACTCGCTCCGATCGCAATTTGTCCTCCCGTTGGCCGATGAACCATTGACTCGCGAAGCAGCGCGCAAGGTCGTTCCCGTGCCGCCGGCAGCGGCGGAATTGGTGACCAAATTGGTAATGGCTGAACTGGAGCGCCGGGAGGGGCTTCGTCTCATTCCGCCTGATCGCGTCACGCAAGTCTTGGGTGGAGAGTCATTGGCGTCGCTTCCGAAGGATCGCGTGCGACGGCTCGGCCAGGAACTCCAGGCCGATGCGGTGCTAGTCGGTCTGGTCCGCACCTATCGAGAGCGAGTGGGCACGAAGTGGGCGGCCACGCCAGCTGCGGTGGGCTTCGAGATGCAGTTGGTCAATCCAAAGGATGGCAGCGTGCTCTGGAGCGGTGAATTTTACGAGGAGCAAAAACCGTTGACCGAAGATTTCCTCGGATTCATCGAACATGGCGGGGTTTTTGTGACGGCCAAAGAACTAGCAGAAAGCGGCGTGCGCAAACTCATGCAGCACTTTCCGCTCGGGAAGGTTGCGGGATGATCTTCTGGGCCGAGCGCGGTGAGAGCGTGTTGCTACGAGTAAGAGGATGAGACGTGCAGATTCTTCCCGCAATCGATCTCAAACAGGGCCGATGTGTCCGGCTTCGCCAAGGCCTGATGGAGCAGGAAACCCGGTATTCCGATGACCCCGTGGCCGTGGCGCAGCACTGGCAATCGTTGGGAGCCCCGGCTTTGCACCTCGTCGATTTGGACGGAGCGATCGAAGGCGCTCCTCGCAACTTGCCGCATGTCGAAGCGATCGTCAAATCGCTGACGATTCCGGTTCAAGTAGGCGGCGGCATTCGATCGTTGGGCACGATCCATCGGTATTTGTCTCTCGGTGTCTTTCGCGTGGTGTTAGGCACCGCAGCTGTGGAGGACCCCACCATGTTGGGTGAGGCGTGCCGACGATTCCCTGGACGCATTGTCGTCGGCCTTGATGTGCGGGATGGACAGGTGGCCTTAAAAGGATGGACGCATCTGACTGCCATGACCGTCGAGGACTGTCTGGCAAGGTTGAGCCGCTATGACCTTGGGGGTATCGTGTTTACGGACATCAGCAAGGACGGCATGTTGGCCGGACCGAATGTGGAAGCGCTGAAAGCCATTGCCCAGCGTTCACCGTTTCCTGTCGTAGCGTCCGGTGGGATCACGACGATCGACGATATTTACGCCGTGAAGCAATTGGGGGCTAAAATAAGCGGTGTGATCATTGGAAAAGCCTTATACGAGGGGACGCTGACGTTGCCTGCGGCGTTGGCTGCGGCGTCGGAGGATGCTCGGTGTTGACCAAGCGCATTATTCCGTGTCTCGATGTAAAGGATGGGCGCGTGGTCAAAGGCGTCTCGTTCGTCAATTTGCAGGATGCAGGCGATCCGGTCGAAGTGGCACGCATCTATGACGAGGAAGGCGCGGATGAGCTGTGCTTCTTGGATATTACTGCTTCGTATGAAGGCCGCGGGACGATTCTCGATGTGGTGGCTCGCACCGCGGCGTGCGTGTTTATGCCGCTGACGGTGGGCGGGGGCGTTCGAACGCTCGACGATATTCGACGATTGCTGGAAGCCGGAGCTGACAAGGTCAGCATCAACACAGCGGCAGTCGAACGACCAGCTTTCGTCAACGAAGCAGCAACGCGATTCGGTTCCCAATGTATCGTCGTGGCCATCGATGCCAAACAGCGAATGGAACCCCGCGCCGATCGCCCTCGTTGGGAGGTGTATACGCATGGAGGGCGAACGCCGACGGGGCTGGATGCCGTGGAATGGGCACAGCGCATGACGGAAGCCGGAGCCGGTGAGATTCTGTTGACCAGCATGGATCGCGATGGGACGAAAGACGGGTATGATCTCACACTGACGGCAGCCGTTTCCGAGGCGGTGCCGGTTCCGGTGATCGCTTCAGGGGGCGCTGGTGAGCCGATTCATCTGTACGAAGCGTTGTCTGTCGGCAAAGCCGATGCTGTGTTGGCGGCTTCCATTTTTCATTACCGAACCTATACGATCGAGGAGGTCAAAACATACTTGGCCTCCAAAGGCATTCACGTCCGGGTCGTTTGCGACTCCTCGCGGTTACAAGGGGCCAGCTCATGAGCGGCGAACGCAGGCTACCCGCTTCATGCGATCTTCGGTTCGATAACCAAGGCCTGATCCCTTGCATTGTGCAAGACTGGCTGGATGGAACGGTGCTGATGTTGGGCTATATGAATCGTGAGGCCTTGGAAACAACGGTTCGGACGCAGCTGGTTCACTTTTGGAGTCGCTCGCGGCAGCGATTGTGGAAAAAAGGCGAAACTTCGGGACATGAGCTTCGCGTGAAGGCGATCTCGGTGGATTGCGACCGGGATGCCATCGTGATCCGGGCGGATCCCTGCGGTCCGACGTGTCATACCGGACATCGTTCGTGTTTTTTTACAGAACTCGTCGATGGCGAGTGGAGGGAGCCCGCTTCCTCGGTTACGGGCGGCATTATCGAAAGGCTCTATGATATCGTCTTGGAGCGCAAGCGCGAAGCGCGCACGGATTCCTATGTGGCTTTACTGTGTCGGGACGGACGCGATCGGGTGTTGAAAAAAGTGGTGGAGGAGGCCGGCGAAGTGGTGTTGGCCGCGAAAAACGACCACCGTCACGAACTTGTTCACGAGGTTGCGGATCTCTGGTTTCATACGTTGGTCCTTCTTGGCGTGTGCGAGATACCTCCTTATGACGTGTATGAAGAATTGAAACGTCGATTCGGAACGTCCGGTTTGCGGCAGAAGGAGGCTCGAGCATGAGTGAGTGTATATTCTGTCGAATTGTCGAGGGAACGCTTCCTTCCAAGCGCGTCTATGAAGATGACGAATGCCTCGCGTTTCACGATGTCAATCCGCAGGCTCGCGTCCATCTTCTCGTCATTCCCAAACGGCATATTCCCTCGCTAGCCGACGTGCAACTGTCCGATCGTCCGATCCTCGGACATCTGCTGACGATTTGCCATCGCGTAGCCGATGAGGCGGGTTTGACGGCACAGGGGTATCGCGTCGTCATCAATACCGGTGCCGCAGCCGGACAAACCGTCTTTCATTTGCATTTTCATGTGATGGGTGGGCGAACGTTTCGGTGGCCGCCTGGATGAGCTTAGAGATACAATAGGGATGGCTACAAGAGAAAATAGCAACGAGGTGCTTCATTGACTTTGCACCGGTGAGCTTGTTAAGAGGTGCTCACTGCTCAAGGAGGACGACACGTGGCATTCCCCCGGAAAGGCATTCCTCCGGAGATCCTCCAACACATCCGTGAGCGCATCGATATCGTCGAGATCGTGTCACGGTATGTTTCCCTCAAGAAAGCAGGCCAACATTTCAAAGGCCTGTGTCCCTTCCATACAGAAAAGACCCCATCCTTCACTGTCAGTCCATCGCGTCAATTGTTCCATTGTTTCGGGTGTGGACAAGGAGGCGATGCGATTGCGTTTGTGATGCGGCACGAAAGAATGGATTTTCTCGAAGCCGTGCGCGAATTGGCACAGCTGGCTCAGGTGGCTTTGCCGGAGTCGCAGGAGCTACAGAATGTGCCTGCCGGGCATGAGATCGGACGTGAACGATACGTACAGGTGCTCGATCTTGCCCAAACTTGGTTTTGCCAACAGTTGGAAACATCGTCCAACGGGCACACGGCACGTCGCTATTTAGAGTCACGAGCGATCACGCCGGAGAGTATTCGAGCATATGGATTGGGGTTTGCGCCGGGAGGATGGCACGACCTCTCACGGTATCTCCAGCGACAAGGCGTAACCGCAGCGGAATTGGAGCAATGCGGGTTGATCGTCAAAAAAGCCGATGGATCGAGAGGCGAAGTGCAATTTTACGATCGATTTCGCTCGCGTCTGATCTTCCCGATCACCGACCTCCGCGGCCGCGTGATCGCTTTTGGCGGACGGGTGCTGGATGATGCAAGCGGCCCCAAGTATCTCAATTCTCCGGAAACCGCGTTTTTTCAGAAAGGCCGCTGTTTGTTCGGATTGGATCGGGCACGAGAGGCCATCATAGAAGTCGATTGTGCGCTCTTGGTCGAAGGCTATTTTGATGTCATCGGACTTTCACAGGCTGGGATTCGTCATGTCTGTGCGCCGCTGGGCACGGCAGTGACCGAGGAGCATCTGTCATTGCTCCGGCGGTTCGCCTCGAAGGTGGTATTTGTGTTCGATGGCGATGCCGCAGGGCTTCGAGCGGTTATGCGAACCTTGGACGTGGTTGCCAATAGCGGGGTGACGGCACAAGTCGTGTCGCTGCCGGAGGGTGAGGATCCGGATTCTTATGTCAGGAACTATGGATCGGAAGGGTTTCGACGGTTGGCATCGCAATCGATTCCACTGTTGGAATTCGCGGTCCGCACTTGTCTAGCCGCAACCAAACCTCGATCCATCGAAGAACGAGTCAAAAGTGTGGATGAGATTTTACGAATCCTTCACAAGACTCGAAATCCGATTGAACGGGATGAATATATCAAAGTGGTCTCGGAATGCTTGGGAATTCGATACGATCTTTTGATGACACGCTGGGCGACGCTGACTCCCTCACGCCCGCGAGCCGGAACTCCGTCTCCACGTAGGGATAAAGCCACGGCTTCGGATCGTGCTTCCGGACCACGAGAGGAAGAAGCGCTCGTCCAATTGCTCGTGAGCGGAGTCTTGCAACCTGAGCAGATTCGTCAACTGCCGGTAGACGCTTTTACCTTTCCGCCCTTCAGACGAATGGTTGAACTCGCGCATCGTCTGCTTGTACGTCGTGGAGAATGGACTGCATCGGAATTTCAAGCGGAGGCGATGAATGATGCGGAGTGCCGTTCATATATCTCGCGTCTTGCTCTCGCCGACTTCACGTGGGACGATCCGGAAAGCTATTTTCAAGGATGTTTCACGAGGTTGATCGCTAACCATCTTCAACGTCGGTTGAGCATTCTGATCGATGAACTGCGGGTGGCCGAGAAAAAGCGGCACCAGCAAGAAGTCGAACGGTTGTTGCGGGAGATCGAGGCCGTACGAAAACAAAAAGCTGCAGGAAGCCTGGTGCCTACGGCATCGTGATCGTCAACGCCATGTGGTGAATCTATGGATAAGGCTAGGCAAATGGAGTCGATACGCGGTCTGCTCTCTCGAGGAAAAGAGCGAGGGTGGCTCACCGATCAGGACGTGCACGAGGTCGTATCTCGATATCCGGGAATACCTCATGCGTTTACTCGGATAGTACGCCTTCTCGATCGTCTGAACATCGCGCTCGTTCACGGAGGAGAGGAGAGGACCCGGGATCGGGCCCCGCTTAAGACTTCAGGTCGTCGCCAGACTAACGATCGAGGAACGGCATCGAGCGGGGCGGGTCAGCCTTCTTCGAACGACCATGGTTCCGCCGATGACCCCATTCGGATGTACATCAAGGAAATGGCACAAGTCGCCCTCCTCTCGCGTGAAGAGGAAGTCCGTTTGGCCAAGATGATCGAAGAGGGGATGCAGGAATTAACGGGCGTCATATTCGGCTTGCCCCTCACGATCCGATATGTGTTGCATCTGGGCGAAGCCCTGCAAGATCATCGCCTCTCGCTTCACGATGTCGTCTCGATGCCGGATACCCTGGATGGCGAGGCCGATTCGGATGATGACGGCGAGACTGACACTAAGCAGCAGGCACACGAAGCGTTTGCACGACGGGTGCAGGCTGCGTTTGAATCCTTCGCCGAAGTTGGTGTGCCGTTTTTGCAAGCCTCGAATGCGCGAATGTCTCGGCGGTCCAAACAGTCCGACGCAGCGTTTCTTGAATCGTATGCTGCCTTATCCCGGCAAGTGATCGATCGCTGTCGCGCATTGCAGCTTGTCCCGGCTCGGCGTGCCGCTTTGTTGAATCGTATACACACCATCGGTGCGCGAATCTTCAAAGTCGAGCACATTCTCTTTGAGAGTTGCCGGCAGCTCGGGATCACCCCTTCGCGAGAGCCGTCGCTGCAATCCGTCGTTCAAGAGAGGGTCGGACAGCGGATGCTGATGCAGATAGGCCATCCGGCAACCGATATCCAGCAGGTCCAACGGCGATATGCCAAGGCAAAGGCAATCCTCGTTCGATGGGAGCAACAGGTATTATTGATGCCCAGGGACGAATTCAAATCCGCCTTGGAAGCCATCGATACAGCGCAGGCGAAAATTGAACGAGGAAAATCGGAGTTAATCGAAGCCAATCTTCGGCTGGTCGTGAGCATTGCGAAAAAATATACCAATCGAGGTATCCCGTTTTTGGATTTGATCCAAGAGGGCAATTTAGGCTTAATGCGTGCAGTCGAAAAATTTGAATATCAACGGGGACATAAATTCAGCACGTATGCTACCTGGTGGATTCGACAAGCCATTACACGAGCTATTGCCGACCAAGCGCGCACCATCCGCATTCCCGTTCATATGATGGAAACGCTCAATAAATTGGTCCGGGTTTCGCGGATGCTGGTCCAACGGCTGGGACGCGAGCCGACGCCCGAGGAACTGGCCGCACAGATGGCCATTCCCCCCGATCGTATTGAAACGATGCTCAAGATGGTCAAAGAGCCACTGTCCTTGGAGATGCCGGTAGGAGAAGAAGGAGAAAGTTCGCTTGGAGATTTTATCGAGGACAAATCCGCCGTCTCTCCGTTTGACGTGGCCGCCGGAATGGATTTACATCGGCAGATTTCCAGCGTGCTCAAAACGCTCACGGCACGCGAGGAACAGGTCTTGCGCAAGCGTTTTGGAATCGGGGAAAGCACCGATCATACGTTGGAAGAAGTGGGGCAAGATTTTGCCGTGACGCGCGAGCGCATCAGGCAAATCGAGGCCAAAGCGTTGCGCAAGCTACGTCTTCCTGGTCGAAGCCGAAAACTCAAGAGTTTTGCGGAAAACTTTTGAATCGCCTGGGGCGCTTGGCCCCAATCCGTATCTCTGTCTTTACCAATCGTGTCCTGGAAGCGTATGATGAGATAAATGACCAGGGCCCATAGCTCAGGTGGTTAGAGCGGCTGACTCATAATCAGCTGGTCCCAGGTTCGAGTCCTGGTGGGCCCATCACGGTCGGGCGCATTGACTTCGATGCGGGTGAAGGCATGCGATTGATCATCATTAGCCCCGAACGAGGATCCATTGGACACGCAATATCGCTTACTCATTACACTCCAAACGATCGATCAACGAATCTTTAAGCTTCGCGAGCAACAGCGTCAAGCGCCAGAGCGGATGACGGCGATTGAAGCTCCCGTGCTCAAAGCGCGAAAGCAATTGCAAGCTGCGCAAGAAACCGGACAAGCCTTGGCAAAGCAAAAACGATCGAGCGAGCAAGAACTCGGTAGTCAAGAAGAGCACATCCGGAAACTCCGCGGACGAATGTCCGAATTAAAAACGAATAAAGAGTATCAAGCGCATCTGTTCGAGATCGATTTAGCCAAGAAAAAGAAGGATGAACTCGAAGAAGCCGTGTTGATGGTCATGGAAAACGTGGAACGCAATGAACAAGTCATCAAGCAATATGAGTCGGCTCTTCAGGAAGCAGAACGGGTATGTGAACAAGAAAAGGCTCGGCTGGCTTTGCAGACTGCTACCGCCGAGCAGGAGTTGGCGGCTTTGGAAAAAGAGCGCGAGGAAATTACCCGCCAACTCGATCCTGAACTCCTTGCCCGTTACGATAAAATCAAAACGATGCGCAAAGGCGTAGCCGTCACCCCGGTTCGCGACGGAGCCTGCACGGGATGCCGTATTCAGCTTCCTCCCCAACTCGTGGCCGAAGTGAAACGCGGAGACGCCTTGTTGAGTTGTTCCTATTGCCATCGAATTCTTTATTGGGAAGGAGTGAGCGAAGACGCGCAAAATACGGTCGCCGTCGCTCCTGGCTCCGACGTTCTCTCCGACGCGGGGTCGACGTAAAACAGGTTGATGGCGGCAGCCATCGATGACCCATCGGGGAAGAGAGTGGATCGGGTAGTCGCTCGTTGTGGCGAACAGCGAGAGGAAAGTCCGGACTCCAAGGGCAGGGTGCTGGGTAATACCCAGGCGGAGTGATCCGACACCGGCGCCACAGAAAACAAACCGCCGAAGGCCCTGTGCTTCGCATGTGGGCCAGGTAAGGGTGAAACGGTGGGGTAAGAGCCCACCGCGCCTGTGGTGACACAGGTGGCAAGGCAAGCGTCACCTGGAGCAAGACCAAATAGGAGAACACCTCAATAGAATCTCCAAATGTTTCTGGAGCCTATTGAGAATGGCTGGCCCGGTCAGGTTCTCGGGTAGGTCGCTTGAGGCTCGGGGTAACTCGAGTCCCAGAGAAATGACTACCGCTCGATGAAATCATCGAGTACAGAATCCGGCTTATAGATCCACTCTCTTTCCCCTTTTCTAGTTTCCAAGGGATTGTCAAGCGAAAAAACTGAAGAGGCTGCTGCATACTTTGTGGATCTCGTCCGACAGGGCCAGAATCTGTCAGAGTCTAAGCTCCTCGGAGTGAGTGCTAAGGGTTTCCGCCTGTAGTGATTCGCATGCATCCAACATGCTTGGCATCGGTCGCCATAGGAGCAGATGTGTTTGACTGATCTAGGAGTCGTTGTTAGAATGCTCGTCGACCTTCTGATCGAACATACCTCTCATCGCAAAAGGGAAGATCGACTATTTCGAGCGCCATTCTTTGAGTTGGATCGAGAAATGTGCGAACGGGGTTCACGTTGGCGTTGGGCATAGTCGAATAGTCATAGAAAAAAGCCGATACGATCGTCCCCATCGTCTAGTCTGGCCTAGGACGCCGGCCTTTCAAGCCGGCAACACGGGTTCAAATCCCGTTGGGGACGCCATTCGAGCGCCGTTAGGGCCGTGCTCTAGCGGCGCCTTCCCCTTGTGTACGCAGACACTGCTGAGAATTTCGAGCAAGCATGGGCCATGATCAGGCTGATGCGATGAAAGTTTTTAAAGTGCGAGCGATTGCAACGATTCACCCATAACAAAGAGGAGCACCATGATCATCGATATCAGGAAGCTCGCTGTCTGCTTGATCAGCATAGTATTGGTCTGCTCTGGGGTCTCTGCACAAGAAGAGGATGGCGAGACTGCGGCTCCGGTTGAACTTCCACCTCTAGGATCTATGGCTCTCATTCCCGAAGGCGAGTTTCTGATGGGAAATAATGAAGGGCACAGGAATGAACGGCCCGAACATCTCGTTTGGCTTTCGCCTTATTATATGGATTATTATGAAGTCACGATGGGGGAATACCAAAAGTTCCTCGAAGAAACCGATCATGATCCACCACCCTTATGGGACGATGCTGCCGCCTACGAAGTGGGCGATCGGCCTGCGGTGGGCGTCACCTGGCACGATGCTGCGGCGTACTGCAAATGGGTAGGCAAACGCTTGCCGACCGAAGCTGAATGGGAAAAAGCCGCACGGGGAACGGACGGTCGTCGGTATCCGTGGGGCCATATGCAACCGTTCGTAGATATTGCGAATTACAACAAAGGGACAACAGGGTGGGTCAGTTATGCGATTACGCTCGCTCCGGTCACAAGCGGGATTACCGGGATGAGCATTCGCCATGGATTAAAACAAGGCGGACGAAGTCCGTATGGCCTGTTTCATATGGCCGGCAACGCAGCGGAATGGGTCGCCGACTGGTATGATCCGCATTATTACGAAGTCAGCCCCAAACGAAATCCCAAAGGGCCAGAAACCGGAGAAAAGAAGGTGATTCGGGGCGGGTCATGGGAAGATCCACCGGATGGACTGCGTGTGACTCGGCGGATGAGCGCCAGGCCCGATTATCAGGATCTCACCATTGGATTCCGTTGTGCGAAAGATGCGGAGCCCAAGTCATAAGGATCGATCGAGAAAATTTCCGATTCACATAAGAACCTAGACTTCGGCAATCGGTTCAATCGCTTTCATCGTCAGAATCTCCTCGACTGAGCTCGGACGCCTTATCGGTTCGTTCTCGCTGTCGAACCCGGGTCTTTTCCCTATTTTTGCCCGCTTGGGTTTGCATGCTCAGTCCCGTTTCTCATCTCTTTGTTGTTGCCATCTTCAAACTGTAGTCCGCAATCATATTTTAACGGATAGAGGACACGTTTGTGGTCTTCGCGCTCTCAGCGCAAGGAAGGCACGAAAAGACCACCCTCTCTTTGCTTTCTCAGGCTGGTCCGTTTACATATGTCGACTCTATATCGCCTCAAGCATGGTGAGTGTGCTTGACGTCTAGCATGAATCGATTGGTTGTGGGCGTCCGCGAGGATCATTTCGTTCGTTCGGAAACGATCGAATCGACAGCCTTACGCTTCAGATGCATAGCTTGTGCGGATCTTTTAGGTTGCGCTTCGGCACTGGTAGGGTGCTCATTTGACGGGCCTTCGTCCCGCAGTTGTTTACGAAGGCTCCGGATAAAAGGACTATCGGGCTGCAGCGCTTACCAGTCGGATATGCGGTTCCATCTTGTCTTCGCTCGCGCCACTCTCGATGCAGGAGACGGAGAGGCGGCAGAGTTTTGAACGACGGCCCTCTTTCTCTCGGATCTGGAACCCTGCCACCCCGTCTTCTATTTCATGTGGCAGGCTGCCATCGTTTCTGCGACAAAGGATCTTCGATCGAGTGCTGACGGCGATCCGGCGATGCCGAGACGCCGACAAGGATGTGTCTGGGATTGAAAAAGTCTTGCTGCGTCAGGAAGCCATGCTTTCCTAAGAGAAGAGAAAAAGAAGCTCGAGGTGAACAATGATAGCCTCTTGACAAGTGTGGTTTCAGGCTTATTTTCCTGCAATCAGTCAGGAGGACGTCAGTGTGTGGACTGCGTCGACGATCGATCGGGCTCTCAGTGATTCGATTCGAGATGCGGCCCTCTCATCGATATGGGGAGCACTATGTGGCGGTGTGTTTCTGACAGGATTTGCCCTCAACGTCCTCGGCGCTGGTCCTCAGCACATTGGGGTGCTGGCGGCGCTTCCGACTCTCGCCAATCTGGTTCAGCTGCTGGGGTCGTATCTCATCGAGGTCACAGGCGATCGGAAGCGTCTCTGCCTCATAGCCGCGTGTCTTCAACGGAGCCTCTGGTTGGTGATCGTGTTGCTCCCCTTCGGTATCGTTCCGGATGCCGGGGATTGGCGCGTCTGGATCATGGTCGCGATTGTCGGCATCTCGAGTGTATGTGGATCTCTTGCCGGGATCGCCTGGACAGCCTGGATGAGCGATGTGGTGCCCGAGCACATGCGAGGCGCCTATTTCGGCAAGCGCAATATGATTGCTTCGGCTGCAGGGTTGAGTGCCACGCTCGCTGGCGGTCAACTTTTGTCATCCTGGGAACAACTGGCGGGCTCTTCCGTTCAGGGCGGCTTTGTGCCGCTCTTCGGATTCGGCACGCTGGCCGGTCTTGTAGCCCTCTGGTTTCTCGCTCGTGTTCCGGATCGGCCAGAGACATGGCATAGTGGCGGCTCATGGGATCTTCGGCTTTTTCTCGAGCCATGGCGGGATAGCAATTTTCTCCGGTTGATAGGCTTTGCGGCTGCCACCACGTTTGCGTTGCAGTTGGCGGCGCCCTTTTATGGAGTCTATTTGATCGATGTTCTGCGGATGGATTTTTCGACCATTACCCTCCTGGGAGCATCGAGTACGGCTGCAACCCTTGTCATGATGAAATTGTGGGGACCGATCGCCGACCACCATGGCAATCGACCCATTATGATAGTATGCGGAAGTGTGCTGGCGCTCGTGCCGCTCTTGTGGCTGCTAGCCAAACCGGGGAGTCAGGTGGTCTTACCTGTGCTGGCTGCCCATATCTTAACCGGTGCGGCCAGTGCCGGTCTTTCGCTATCCCAATTCAATATTCAACTCAAATTGTCGCCTCGGGTCGGGCGCTCAGCCTATTTGGCTGTCTTTGCCGCTACTGTCGGTATGGCCGGTGGCGTGGCACCCGTGATCGGAGGTGCGATCTATCAGGCCCTGCTAGCGGATTTCCATCTGTCTTTCGCTGGATATGCTGTCACCGGTTATCATGTTCTATTCTTTGTGTCGATGCTGTTGATGATCCTCTGCGTCGGTCTCGTCACCGCCCTCCATGAGGTCGGCGCTGCTCCTCCCTATGCCGTGATCCTCCAGCTCCGGAACGATCTCGATCCGCAGACCGGCATTTCGAGTTTCATGGACTTTGCCATGGTGGAGGTTCAGCGAAGCGAACGATTCTTGAAAGAACTCGATCAGATGACCGACGAATTGGCTGCACGGTCCGAAAGAGCTGTGGCCGGGCTTTTGGATCGCATCGTGAGAGTGCTGGAACGCCCGTGGGCGAAGGTCAAAGAGTTTCTGCGCTTCTCGTAACGCCATGGACACGCTTGCGACGCTGTTCGATCAGATTGTCGTATCCCTGTTCGAGCAACTCGACGAATGGCTCGGTGTGTGGATGCCGAAGGTGTTCATGGCGGTGTTGATTGTGGGCGGAGGTTGGGTCATTGCGCTGTTGGCCTCCAAGATCGTCGCGAAAATCCTTCGGGCATTGGGTGTCGATGTCATTGCCGAACGAACCGGTCTCGTGCGATTTCTCGAACGTGGAGGCGTTCACACACGCCCCTCTCTGCTATTGGGGCGGGGACTGTATTGGGTAATTCTATTCAGTGCGCTGATCATGGCGTTTTATGCCGTCGAGTTTCGTGCAGGCGCCGAACTCTTAGAACGTGCCCTGAGATATATCCCGAGGATTCTCGTTGCCTTAGCGATCTTGGCGCTCGGAGTGTTCCTTGCGAATTTTTTGGGCGAGTTTGTGCGCCGCAGCGCACAGATTGCCGACCTACCGTTTGCATCATGGCTCGGATACCTCACTCGGTTTGGCGTCCTCCTCGTATCCGCAGTGACAGCGTGGGAGCAATTGGCGCTTGCGGTGACGCGGTTTTTGGAATTTCTTTTGGGAGCGTTGCTGGTGGCATCCTTGCTGGGGATCTTGGTCTTTCTCATCGTGGGAAAGGATGTGATCGTGGGAATGTTGATGGGCCAGGCGATTCGAAGGGAACTGAGACCCGGCGACCGAATCCTCGTCGATGATCTGGCCGGAGAAATCGTGTCGATTGATTTGGTGACGACGAAATTGGCGGTTGACGATCATCTCGTGTATATCCCAAACGCTCGATTGGCCCGAACAATCATCCGCAAACACCTGTCAGCCTCTGAACGAGACGTTTCATCCGAGCCGTCTCATGTGCTCTGAGGTTGGCATGGGTCCGATCAATGTGCCGATGCCGGCGCAGGCGTGAGCATGCGTTTCCATGCCAGCCATTGACTTCGCGTGTGATGCCCAGTACTATCACGACCGGCTTGCAGATGTGATGATGGTGCTGGAGCCAGAAACCATGCACTGAGCATAGCGATGATGTTTCGACGGTCTCAATTTTTCGTCCTCGGTGTTGGCCTACTCTTTTTGGCTATCCTGCCCTTATCCGTCGTCCTCGATGTTCATCATACTCTTGCCGCATGGGACCATGATGGACACCAGCATTCGTCATTCGATATCTGTCAATGGGTTCAGCAGCACACCAACGGATCGTTGACCGTTGCCCCGCCGCTCTTCTTTGGGGCAGAGGTTCTTGCCGATCTCTCACTTCCTGTTCCACAACGATTGCCTTCCTCTCCGGCCGATGACTCGGCCAGTCCTCGTGCTCCACCCGTCATGCGCTAAACCGATATCTATCATCGGTTTGTCGGCGCGGTTCGTCGACATTTTCGGGTTTCATTCGGCTCTCTGAGAGTCCCTGGAAGACCATGCCGAAGCCTGGCTTCCATGGGTCCACGTGTATCGGTCGAATGAACAAGAGCGACGCGCCGACCAGTGTCATTCAACAGGCGAAAGGAGAAAACCATGCGCTGGATGCTCATGATTGGCGTGTCAGTGTGTGTTGTCGTGCATGGGATTGGTGGAGCGGGCGGATTTGTCGTTCAGGCTCAAGAACAGGATGAAGAAGGCGGCGAACAATTCATTTGGGGGGTGGTGCGCGATCCTAAGGGAGACCCCGCCCCCGACGCTCGTGTCGAGCTGCGCGATCATGAAGGCCGCACTCTGGACGTAAGCCGGACGAACGAGCGCGGCGAGTTTGTCTTTGTCGTCCGTCGTCCGGGCGTGTACGCCCTGCATGCCGCATCTCGCGAACAGCTGGAAAGCCCGTTTGTCGTCATCACCGTGGGAGCGGGGCCCCTGAACCCGGTCATGCTGGTGCTCGCCGAGCGCGAGGACATGATGCTCGAGGTTAGGGCTCCGGTCGCTCCCATTCGACACAAGGCCTCAAGTGAAATCTACACCTTGAATCAGCAACAGATTCAAGGTCTCCCGAGGGGTGAAAATGTCGAGCTTCATGATGTCTTGCTCACGCTTCCCTCGGCCGTGAACGGGTCGCTCAAGCAGGTGCATATTCGCCAGGATCATGACAACTTACAGATTCGCATTGACGGAGTTCCGATTCCCGAGACGGTGTCCTCGACCTTTACCGACGTGATCAGCCCCAGAGCCTGGCAAGAGGCGCGGGTGTTGCTCGGGGGATTGGAGGCCCAATACGGCAACAAAACGGCCGCGGTGGTGGAAATCACGACCAAACGCGGGCGCCACCCGCCCTTTGGGTCCGTTCAGCTCTTTGGCGGATCGTTCGACACGATCAATCCATCCATCGAATATGGCACCCGTCTCGGCGACCGATGGCGTGTGTACGGACTCCACAGCTACACGACGACTGCCCGGGGGATCGATCCCCCCACGTTGGGCCATTCGTCTTTCCATAACGACAGCCAGCGCAATGAAACCCTACTCCGTGCCGATTATCAGGCAGGGCTGCACAATGCCATCCATTGGTTGTTTCTTCAATCCATTGCGGACTTTGAAATTCCTACGATTCCGGGCCGTACGCCGAATCCGACGGTGGTTGGACTCATCCGCTCCGGTGATCCCGCCTTTACGCCGGTCGCGTCACAGGATATCGATGAACGCCAAGAAGAGCTCAATCAATACACGCAACTCGTCTGGCAGCACGATTGGGATGCGAATCGATGGTTCAACCTCGCAGCCTATGCACGTCATACACGAGCAACATTTTTCACAGATCCGTTGAACGTTCTGGCCTTTACGGAAGAGCTCGACGAGCCCTTTTCGGCCGGAAGCCAGGATCGGTTGGGCATTTCAGGTGGCGTTCGATTCGATTACACCCATCGCCTCAATGCGCACCATCTGGTCAAGGCCGGGTTCCAGGTCGATCGAACGCAGGCGATTAATAAAACCCGGCTGTTCGCATTCGCCCGCGATGTCTCGGGCGATCCGACGGGGCCTGTCCTGTCACGGAATGCCGACAGTCGAACGATCGGCTGGCGGGAGGAAGTGTGGGTGCAGGACCAATGGACTCCGACGGAAGCGTTGACGATCAATGCCGGGGTCCGTCTGGATTACATTCAAGCGCTTACGTACGATGCCCAGGTGAGCCCACGTCTTGGCATCAGTTACGCCGTCACGCCGAATCATGTGCTTCATGCGTTTTATGGCCGTTTGTTTACACCGCCCAATCTCGAGGCGGTACGCTTCGCGCAGCTCAATACGATCGGGACTACTGCCGAACCGGAGAATTTGACGAACACCGTCGTCGAACCGGAACGCGCACACTATGTCCAAATCGGCTCGTCCCATGCATTTGGGGACATCCTGACCCTGCAACTGACGGCCTATTACAAGAACAGCAAAAACCTCTCCGATGCCGGACAGTTCGGCACAACTCCGCTGCTGAATTTTTTTGCGTTCCAGCGCGGGATTCAGTACGGATGGGATGCGGCTGTGCACCTGACTGTTCATGACCAATGGACGGCCAGGGGCAACGTGGCATGGGGGCGCTGCAAAGGCAAGGGCCTGCAATCCGGCCACTTCTTGTTGGAGCAGAAAGAAATCGACGATATCAATTCCGGCGATGGAGTGTTTTGCGATCACATGCAATTGCTGACCAGTTCGGCAATCGTGACCTATCGGGTCTTTCCTCACACGACGATCACTGGCCAAATGCTGTTCGGCTCAGGGCTCCGTAGCGCTGAACCTGGCGCGAAAACCAACTCGGGACACAGCCCGTCCTATACGGTTTACAATCTCTCCCTCCAGCATGAATGGAAATTTGACAATCAGCAGACCGTACGACTCGGGATCGACGTGCTCAATCTATTGGATCAGCGGTATTTTTTGAACGAAGGCGAAGGGAGCATCGGGTTGGGCGTCTCCCATGCCGGGCTTCCGCGGTCCTACTTTTTCCGCGCACAATGGTTGTTCGGATCATAAGATTCAAGGAGGACTTTCTCATGTCATGGCGAACGATGTGCCCCGCGTTGCTGGGATTGATGCTGACGCTCCTACTTGGAAGCGTTGGGGTGCTGGCTCAACCAGCCTCGATACCGGAGTCAAGATCAATGGAAGATGACGACGTTGACATGCTGCCGG
>RFGF01000019.1 GCA_003695915.1 Nitrospirota bacterium | reverse complement strand
ATCCGGTCGATGACGCCGTGGATTTTCATTTTGGTGTCGATCGACAGGACATTGAAGGGAATGCCCTCTTCCTTAGGAATCGTTGCCGATGCCGGGAGCGCCACCATCAAGGGGATCACCGCCAGGATGAGCCACACTCCCCATCGAGCGCATCGAGTTGATGGATACGTCATACACCTTCACCTCCTTGAAAAAGCTCCACGATTGATTGCCTTGATCGATCCAGGCGGGAAGAGCACAAGGATCAAGCTTGCCTCGTGAGCTACCCCTCTACACGGTCAAGCATGATTCCGGAAGGCGCTCTGACGATTCGGTGCTTCCTCGATCATGGCGGCAAGAGAGCCCAATTTCGCTCACGTCTCGACTTGATCTTGAGCTCAATCGCCGGATACTGATGAGACTTTCAGCATCCACTACAGGGAGAAGCGATGCCAAAGCATTATTAAGTAATAACAGAGAAGGATTACTTGTCAAGACTCCGAATGAGTGCGTAATCAAAGAGAGCCATCAGACACGAAATTTCTTGACCCATATCGATTTCAACGTCGCGTCCTCGGGAAAACAGAGAGGGGGCTTGGATCCTGGTTAACTGCGGATGGGGTGAGCGTAGTTCGCCATCGACTCGTTGCCGTCTGGGAGAACAGCGAGAAGGGCCCGATGACTTTTCCTGTGTGTGCATACGATCCACGACAGGACCAAGCCCTCTAGAGTCGAATTCGAGCGCCTTCTCAATATCTTTAAATGTGCGCACGCTTGAGGCCGGTGCGGGGGTAACGCTGGACCTTGGTGCAGGATCGCTGTCCCGAATCGACCGGGTCCTCACACAGCTCTGGTAGTGTGCCGCTCGAGGTTCGCTGTCCATACTACGGTGAAGAGAAAGGAAGAAGCGCACACTATGCATGGGCTGTCCTGCTGCGAGGTATGACGCGGTGGAATCCGACGTGCGGCTTTGAGTTGCTCGCGCGAGCATTTGCTATGGGCTTGGACCCCGAACAGTGCTCGACGCGTGCTTCTTGTCGAGGAAGCAGCCCTGCCGAACTTGCCGTTCGCTTTGAGCAATGCGGACGTTATGAGCGTTTGGGATGCACGTTGGGGAACCCTAAAGCGCTTCAGCGTGAGAGGCATGGCCTTGCTTCCATGGCTGGAACCTTTTATGGTCCGTCTGTGCGCCGGACCGCAATACCATGTGGATCGGCAGTTTCTTTCCCGCCGCGCATATTCGAAACGCGAGTGATGCCCACAACTTCACCGCCTTTACCGTTCCGTAGCACTTTGATGACCATCATGCCGGGTGTGGCACCTCGAGCATTATCGACTTTCGGATGGTTACCCGTGAGTGGTTGGAGACCGCGAAGATTGGTAAAGACATAGCGTCGGTCAGGAGAAACATCGATCAAATCGGGAGCGGGATCTGGCGAATGTACTCCGACGAGATTCAACACATTGACGGCGAGGTTGGATACCGTATCGATAATTTCAATGAGGTTTCCAGCACGATCCACAACCCACAGATAATCCCCGACGGCTACCATGCCGTGAGAATCGGCAAACATCCCATCACGGGAACTGACGAGCTGTGCGGAGAGCGTTTCGGGGAGCCGAGTGAGATCAACCGCATACACATCATAGGACAGCGGAGCAATTGGCCACCCACCGCCCGAATTGAGATACATCGTTTCCCGCACTTGCACCCCACCGCATCCCGCTGGATGAATCTCCGTGTCGGGTAGGGCTCCGATCAGTGTCATGGGAGTCGCTTTCACATTGAACACCAGCAATCCACCACCTCGCAGGGTCACAAAGGCGTACGTGCTAGACGCCTCGGTGATTGGACAGATTGGGGCGTTATCCGGTCGTTCCCCGGTTTCCAATGCTTTGAGATCGATCACATCTCTTTGTTGATCAACGGTAAAGACCTTCGCATCATAATCTGTCCAAATGCGTACAAAGGTCTTTTCTTTGATATTGGCGGCGATGACCATTTTGGCATCCGGTGTTGGCCAGGCGGCGTGCACATTCTTTCCAATGGCAAGACAGCCGATGGGTCGTTTTGACGATGCATCCATGAACAAGACCTGACCCGATAAAAAGGAGAGGATCGCGAAACGATGATCGCGAGTGAAAAAAATCATATGCGGACGACGAATCGAGCGACCCGTCTGACGCTGGCAGTACCTGTTGATATCTTTGGCAAGATCGAGAGTGATTGACGGACGGGCTTGCGCTGGATCGGCAATCAATTGGGCGCTCTCGTAGATATAGAGATATCCTCCCCGTTCTTCCGCTGTATCCGATTGATCGGTGAGCCAGACTTCATAACCGTGTGCCCGATTCAATCCGATCGCCATGCTTATGGCTACGATAACACCGATCCAGCTTGGTAAGCGGCGAATGGAAATGGTCAACATGATTCCCTCCTTGGTTCGACAACACTTCCTCTTGGGGAACCGCAACGAGTCCACAAGAATATACTCCCCAGTGTTTCCCTTTTCATGATCAAGCTCTCGTAAATCTTGGGCGCACATGTACCCAGTTTGTCAAGCGGCTACGAATTGGGCTCGGTGACCGAATTGGTCATTCTGTCCACTTTGTCTCGGGATCTTATGCCCCAAAGCTGCACGAGCGTTCTCTTCGTTAGGTTTCTTGTTGCCGAGGTCGCTGATGCTTACAGCGGCTCTGAGTTTCTTCTTCTTCCACGCAGTGCGATGGTGCATGAGGATCTGCTGACGATCGGTCATAACCGTGCTAGACCGAGCAAACTGCTTTGGTTGTAGCGACAGCCCATGGCCCTAAAGTATCAATAGCGGACAGGTCTTTCTGGATATGTCTTTCTGATCGGTGATAGTGCTTCATAAGGTTGACGTGTGTATCTTTTTTCTAATCTCAACACGCCATCGAGCCAGGCGTTTAGAAGGATTCATCGTTCATTAATCCCATCGAATCCAACCTGACATCCTTTTTCGACGGGCTGCAGTACTATGTCGAAATTGCATACGAGTCCAGACAGCCGTTGGAGGCGGCGCTGGCTCCCTCTTTTTCGGTTTTTGACTACGTGCAGCCTGACGAAAATCGCCTTTCAGCGATCATCGCGGATTTCCTCGATTCGAAGGGAAGCACGGGCAGGGGAGCGCATTTCTCATGAACTTTTTGCAACAGCTCCGCACGGTCAATCCAAACATTACATATCCTGATAATGAGCAATGGTCGGCACGCGTGGAGAGGGTCAGAGTGGTGACCGAGGCAGCGACCTCGTTTCTGACCAACCCTGCACGGCGAATCGATATATTGATTTTCCACCGCAGGGTGACGATACATCGCGATTCGGTATAGGGATCGAGAACAAACCCTGGGCCGGTGAACAACACAAACAATTAGCGGACTATCGGATCGAGCTCGAACGGCGTTACAAGGGCCAATTTATCCTCGTCTTTCTAACCCGACGGGGAAGGAAGCCTGCAAGGATCTCCTCCGAGAAATGGAAAAATCTCGAACAGGCGGGTCGAGCGGTCATCCTCGATTATTCCGTGGATGTGCATGCATGGCTCGTCACATGTCAACAGCAGAGTCGAGCTGACAACATTCGGCATTTTCTCGGGGATTTCGCGCGATATGTTCAGGTCAGCCTTGGAAGTATTGACGGAGAGGAGAATCCCAACGATGATCGATGAGGATATGATCTTCAGCTACGGAGGTCAGGATGCAATCGAACGCTTCATCTTTCGGCGTGAAGACCATGTGCACCTTGCTCTTGGCGTTCTGGCTGTTCAACAGAGGATCAAGGAGCGGATTATCAAAGATTTTCTGAGGGAGCTCGAAGAAGAGCTTCGGAAGGGAATCATGAAAGACGAGAAAGACGGAGATTCATGGAAGGTGGTCAATGAACTCCACGCGAGCCCTTTTGAGCGATATGCCTACATCTACCTTATGAAAGAGAATTGGCACGGTCTCGATAGCGTTGCCTTGGGTCGAGAATATAGGCAGGCGAGAGGGTTTCTTTTCGGGGTCTGGAACAATTTTAAAGAACTTAAGCGGCGGCTCGATGATGGGAAAATAAAGGCGGCTCTCGACGGTCGCATCCAAAGCGGCAATACCTCGGACTGGTGGCCATTTTGGAGATGGGCCGATCCTTATCGAGATTGGGATGATCCCAGGACCTTGGCCTGCTTGTATGGCGAGAGAAAGGGCGAAGCCATTTCGTTTCTGTCAGAAGCCATGCTGACCATTGCTGAAAATGTGGAGTCTGTCATCGATAACATCGTCGAGGATTATGAGAAGAAACAGCACGCTGCCCCTTCATCGCAGGGTAAACGGAGTTGTGCCTTTGGAATTGCAACCATGTGACGGGTGCCATGGTGCATGAGCCGAAGGCGAGAGCGAGCTTCGGCGGTTTTCGTATGCCTTGCCTGACGAGGTGCCGGATGGTTAAGCTCAATTTGGAATGGCTGACCGGACTGATCGGAATTTTCTCATTATCGAAGGCGCGCGCCAGAATAATCTCAAAAACCTCTCCCTCAGAATTCCGCACAATGCCTTGACCGTCGTGACCGGTGTCTCGGGGTCGGGCAAGTCGTCGTTGGCCTTCGAGACGGTGTTTGCCGAAGGGCAATGGCGGTTTATCGAATCACTGTCTCCCTACACCAGAATGTTTCTGGAGCGGCTGAGCCGGCCGGACGTCGATCGCCTCGTCAACGTGCGGCCGGCCATTGCGCTGGAGCAGAAAAACCCTGTGCGGACGGCACGATCGACTGTCGGCACGGCCAGCGAGATCGCGGATTATTTGCGCCTGCTCTTTGCCAAAATCGGCCGGGTGTTCTGCCCCACGTGCCGGGAAGAGGCCAAATCCTATGATCCCACGAGCGTCGCCAATGAATTGCTGGCCTGCCATTCCGGCGCCAGCGCATTGGTGGGCTTTCCTGTAAGCCCACCGGAACCGGATCAACGCGCGGCCTTCGTCCGGTCATGGCAGCAGCGCGGGTATGTGCGGCTTCTGGTGGGAGACAAGATTCGACGTCTCGAGACTCTCGACGAGGTATCCCGAACAGAGACGGGGGAAGTCTGGTCGATCCTTGTGGATCGCTTGATTCTGCAACCAGACCGTCGGGCACGCCTGGTCGAAGCGCTGGAGACGGCGTTTCGCGAGGGGCAGGGGGTCGCGCAGGTTTCGATCGACCATGGACCTGTCCGCGAATTCAGTTCCATCCTGCGATGTCCGATATGCAGGCGGACGTTCCCACCGCTTCGCCCGGTGTTGTTTTCTCACAATCATCCGCTGGGTGCCTGTCCGGAGTGCAAGGGGTTCGGCAATGTTTTGCGATATGACGAACAGCTGGTGATCCCCGACGTGACTCGGTCGTTGCGGGACGGTGCCGTGGAGCCCTGGACGAAGCCGTCCTACCGCTGGTGGCAGGAACAAATGCTCCGTGGCATGAAGCGCCGGCAGGTCGATGTCACGCTTCCCTATCGTGAGCTTCCGGAGCAGGTTCGTCGATGGGTATGGCAGGGCGATGACCGTATGGAGGGAATCGCACAATTTTTCGAATACCTGGAAAGCAAACGTTACAAAATGCATGTACGGGTGTTTCTGAGCCGCTATCGGAGTCCGCAGGTCTGCCCGGCTTGCCAAGGAAGTCGGCTCACGCCCGAGGCATTGTCGGTCAAGGTCGGGGGCTACACGATTCACGAGGTTTCGACGTGGCCGCTGAGCGAAGTGCATGAGTGGCTGGCCTCGCTTTCGCTGTCTCCTCTTGAGGCCGCAATCGCCTGCGATGTGCTCCAGCGACTGCGGGAGAAGATCGGATTCCTCCTTCGCGTGGGACTCGATTATCTGACGTTGCACCGCGAAACTCGTACGCTGTCCGGCGGCGAAGCGCAGCGCATTGCCTTGGCCACCCAACTCGGTGCCAGGCTGGTGAGTACGTTGTACGTGCTGGACGAGCCGACTATCGGCTTACATCCTCGGGATACCGCGATGCTGGCCGGGCTTTTACAGGATCTTGCCCGGTACGGCAACACGGTGCTCGTGGTGGAACATGATCATCAGGTGATCCGCAGCGCAGATTTTGTGGTAGAGCTCGGCCCGGGTTCGGGCGAGAAGGGGGGAGAACTCATCTGCGCGGCCCCGGCTGCGGAATTTCCACACGATCGCCGGTCGCTCACCGCCCGTTATTTGCGGGGCGAGGCGGCCATTCCGATTCCCGCGCGACGGCGTTCCGGTTCCGGTCAGGTGATCGTCATTACCGGTGCGGCTGAACACAATTTGAAAAACATTCGGGTACGAATTCCGTTGGGCATGTTCGTATGCGTGACGGGCGTATCCGGATCCGGAAAGAGTACGCTGGTCGAGGATATTCTCTATGCCGCTGCGGCTCGAGCATTCGGGCTCAGCACGCGCCCTCCCGGACGCTTCGAATCCCTAACCGGTTTGGAGGCCGTGCGAACGGTTCGATTGATCGACCAAGAACCGATCGGTCGTACGCCTCGGTCCAATCCTATCACGTATATCAAAGCCTATGGCGCCATCCGCCAAATCTTTGCGGACTCGGCAGATGCACGGCGTCAGGGATTGACGACCTCGCATTTTTCCTTCAATACGGCACTCGGTCGGTGCCCACGATGTCAAGGAAACGGATATGAAAAATTGGAGATGTACTTTTTCGAAGATGTGTACGTCCCGTGCGAGGAGTGCGAAGGCCGGCGGTTCAAGCCCGACGTGCTGAATGTCCGGGTACGAGGTGCGTCCATTTCTGATGTACTCAATATGACGGTTGAGACGGCGTTGGCTGTGCTGGGCGATCTTTCGCCGGTGCTCCGCGATGCGTTGGAGATGTTGGAGTCGTTGGGGCTGGGATATCTGAAATTGGGGCAGCCGGCGACTCGTTTGTCGGGGGGAGAATCCCAACGCTTGAAGATTGCAGCTGAGCTGGTACATCGGCCGATAGAAGGACGAGTCCGACGCCGGATGCCAGGCATCTTATATATTTTAGACGAGCCGACGACAGGGCTTCATACCGACGATGTGCATCGACTCTTAGATGTGCTTGGACGACTCGTCGATCGGGGTCATACCGTCGTCGTCGTCGAACATCACGTGGATGTCATGAAGTGCGCAGACTGGATCATCGATTTGGGCCCAGGCGGCGGTGAGAAAGGCGGTGAGATCGTGGCCGAAGGACGGCCAGAAGAGGTTATGGCCGTCCCGACATCCGTTACCGGTCAATTTCTGAGGCAAGCCTTGGAGCTCCGGACCATGTCGTAGCGCCTGGTTTAGTCGCGGATTTGGCAGGAGCCGGGGTTCCACGGATAACGGCTCGTGCTATTCGCGTAAACGCGAATGCGTTCCGTCACAAAAGGGTGGGGTGGTGGTATGTTTGCATCCACACCAAGCCACACGTTTTTGCTCTTTGATTTCCACTTCGATCGGTGAAAATTCCGTTCCCGTATGTGAGCCGTCGCAAAATGGCTGCGTGCGGGAGCGTCCGCACCGGCACCAATAATACGTTCCCGGCTCGACATCCATCACATACGGTGCACGTTGAGCGATGACGATAGGATCTCCCATGCTGCCTCCTTTCGTTGTGTTATCTATGAACTATCTTCTTCAATGTCGATCTGGATGCGTTATCCGCATCGTTGTTGGATTCCGCGCGGACCGGGCGCGGTGAGCCACAGATAATCGGCAATGCCTTTTTCCATAACGTTCTGTATATCGCGTTGACGGGTCGGATCAAAGCTCATGAGATAGACGGCAAGATCGTCGATGGAAAAAGGAAGATCTCGTTTGACACGAGCGGGAACTGGCACGCCATACTGGATGTGACCGCTCCCCGTGTAGCTCACCAGTGGACCTTCATCGTGTGCGCGGCGGCGTAGATATGCTTTGATCACGGTGGCCATGCCTTCGTCACGGAACAGCGAGGCCTCATAGAGCCGTTCGTAGGTGTCCTGGGGGAGATTGGGATGACAGGCTTGAATTTGTTCGAAAAGAATGTTGCGATAGTTCGGGTCGTCACGAGGAATGAAGCCGATGCTCCATCGTGTCATGGCTGGATCTTGGAGCGCACGATCGAGTCCCTGTTTCGCGACGAGACGAACGAGGGATCGGGGCGGATTCAACCCGTAGACGGGGATCCGATGCCGGCGAGCAAAACTAATTAGCGGTTTATAGGCCCGATAATCTCCGCCCCAGTTTTCTTTCCAATGTGCTGCGGCAAGGAATTGGTCTTCGGTGGGTATCCCTCCACGAAGCCAGCCGTCCAAGGCTTCTTGGCTGTCCCAACTGAACATTTCTAATGCTAACGTCGGTCGCTTGCCGGCCTCGATCAATGCGGTCAACACATGAATGGCGGCTTGGATATGCGAAGGCGTGTAATGTTCCTCTCCCAGATAAATCACATCCGCTGCGAGCAATGCTCGACGCAGGGACTCGTAGGGAACCACTCGTTGCGAGGGGACATGAATGAGTTGGTCTTCATGGAGTGCCAATTGGTTCGGAAGCGTATTGCAGGCTGCAATGGTAGCTGATGCGCCTGCCATTCCAACCAGAATGGCGACAAGAGAAAATCTCGTAATCCAGCGATGTGGAAGAGAGATGGCCTTGTGCCCCATCGGACCTGGCCCTCGCAATTCGATTTCCCGGGCAAATGAATAGTTCATTGGTGGCAAAAGATTTCGTGTCCGTGGTATTCCTGCAGCGCAAAGCGATAGACCGAGGTGGGGTTTCTGTTAGCTGTGGTTACAATCTCAAGCATTGGCGGAAGAATGATCGGAGCCGTGTCGCGAATTGCACCTGTGAAAGGTCGGCACGGGAAAGAGTAAATCCGAGAGTAAATCCGATTGAATGCGAATTGGAGCGGGAAAGGGGATTTGAACCCCCGACCCTCGCCTTGGCAAGGCGATGCTCTACCACTGAGCTATTCCCGCTCGTTTCGATGGAAGATGAAGCAAGATTCTAGTGTCGACTCGGAAGGCTGTCAAGCGAACCTCAAACCTTGATTCTGGTGTAAGTGTCGAGGTAATGGGAGAAGTGATGTGTGTTCGAGCGATTTACATTTTGGACCAAAGCCTGTCTAATAATGAAACCGGGTGGGACGACTGCGGTTTTCCCGCGTTTTGTTCGGCCATGCTTGTTCGAGGATCTGAAGTCGGATCGGTATTATTCCGAAAAATGGCAGAAACGATGCACTTGACGATACAGCTGTTTGCCGAATTTGAAAGACCGACATTTTGGCATTGTCGTGAGTTTACACAATCGAAGGAGACATTGCTATGCACATCAGCGTGATCGGCACGGGGTATGTGGGGTTGGTGACTGGCGCCTGTTTTGCGGAATATGGTTTGAACGTTCTGTGCATGGATACGGATGCCAGTCGGATTGCGAAGCTCGAAAAAGGAGAAGTGCCGTTTTTCGAGCCGGGTCTCACGGAGCTGGTGGGAAAAAATATCAAAGCCAATCGATTGAAGTTTACGACCGCTCTTGCACGTGCTGTGAACTAATCATTGTTCATCTTCATTGCCGTCGGCACGCCCT
>RFGF01000018.1 GCA_003695915.1 Nitrospirota bacterium | reverse complement strand
GCCAAGGTCAAACGGGCGCGTGGCGAGAATCCGATCCTGCGCCCGTTTGACCTTGGCCGCAGCGACCATTTTCATCGCCTTGGTGATCTTTTGGGTGTTTTTGAGTGATGAGATTTTTCGGCGAAGGCTTTGAAGGCTGGGCATACAACGCGTACGGAATTAGCTCGGGGAGGCATATCCCTTTGCTGTTTTGAATTCAGTAATGATTTGTTTCAGACGTTCGCTGAACTCTTCGTCAATTTTTTTCTTCGTGACCACTTCTTCTCGCACTTGAGGATACTTTTCCTTGATGAATTCCAGCAGATCTTGCTCGAAGTTTCGGATTTTGGCAAGAGGCACATCGTCAATAAACCCGTTGACGCCAGCAAAAATGGCAATGACCTGATCAGCCACCGGCATGGGTTTGTATTGTTCTTGCTTCAACAGCTCGACCATTCTGGCTCCTCGCGCAAGTTGGGCTTGGGTGGCTTTATCGAGTTCGCTTCCGAATTGGGCGAAGGCAGCCATTTCTCGATATTGGGCCAAATCTAATCTGAGTGTGCCCGCGACCTGCTTCATGGTTTTAATCTGAGCTGCGCCACCGACTCGCGAGACGGAAAGACCGACGTTAATTGCCGGGCGAATGCCCGAGTAGAAGAGATCGCTGGCCAGATAAATCTGACCATCGGTGATGGATATCACGTTGGTCGGAATGTAGGCTGAGACATCGCCAGCTTGTGTCTCGATAATTGGCAGGGCGGTGAGACTCCCTCCGCCTTTCTCATCGCTTAATTTAGCGGCGCGTTCCAATAGGCGGGAGTGCAGGAAAAACACATCGCCGGGATAGGCTTCTCGGCCAGGTGGTCGTCGAAGGAGAAGGGAGAGTTGGCGATAGGCGACCGCGTGTTTGGAGAGATCGTCATAGATGATGAGCGCATGCTTGCCGTTGTCTCTGAAATATTCCCCCATGGTAACCCCGGCATAGGGGGCGAAAAACTGCAAAGACGCCGCATCGCTTGCCGTAGCCGACACCACAATGGTGTAATCCATCGCCCCAAAGTCCTCAAGGGTCTTAACGACTCGGGCTACGGTCGACCGTTTTTGTCCAATAGCCACATAGATGCAGTAGACTCCGAGCCCTTTTTGATTGATGATCGTGTCAATGGCGATAGCGGTTTTCCCGGTTTGTCGATCTCCGATGATCAATTCTCGTTGACCACGGCCTATCGGGATCATGGCATCGATGGCCTTGAGCCCGGTTTGAAGCGGTTCGCATACAGATTGGCGATCGACGACGCCGGGAGCCCGGACCTCAATGAGCCTCGTCTCGGTTGCATGAATAGGCCCTTTCCCATCCAACGGTTGGCCGATAGCGTCCACGACCCGTCCAATCAGAGGCTCTCCGACAGGAACCTCCGCGATTCGTCCGGTTCGTTTGACGGGATCGCCTTCCCTGATGTTGATATCTTCCCCCAAAAGCACAGCTCCCACGCTGTCTTCTTCGAGGTTCAGCGCGACGCCGAATAAATTCCCCGGGAATTCGAGCAATTCACCGGCCATCGCCCCTTCAAGGCCGTAAACTTTGGCAATATTGTCACCTACTTGAATGACATAGCCCATTTCTTTGACATCGACGTGTCGGTCAAAGCCCTTGATCTTTTCTTGAAGAATGGAACTGATTTCTTCGGCTTTAATCTGCATGGATTACCCCTTGGCCAACAAACTTCGTAACGTCGAAAGCTTCTCTTTGAGCGTATTGTCGTAAACTCGGCTACCAATTCGGACGCGAAGTCCACCGAGAAGCGCTGAATCGACCTCGCAAACAAGGGTCACTTTCTTCCCAATTGCGGTTTCTAGTGTATTTTGAATGTGCTGTCGTTCAGATTCATCGAACGGGAGGGCCGAAACGACGGTCACTGGTTGGATCATTCGTGCACGATCCACAAGGGCTCCGAAAGAGTCCGTGATATCCGCGAGGAGTGGGATTCGTCCCTTTTTTACCACCTGCGCTAAAAAGTCTTGGATGATCTTTGGGGCCTCAATCCGCGTCACTAATTCCGTCAAGATGGCCTGTTTGTCGTCCAAGGTAAAAATAGGAGAGGCAAAGACGTGTTTCAAATGCGGTGATTCGGACAACAATCGACTTAGTTCGCCTAGGGCCGCACGCACGGCATCGAACTCCGCAGGTTCAAGGAGATTGAACAAGGCTGTCGCATAGCGTCGAGCAATCGTTGTTTTATCCACGGTAACTTCGGACTCCGAGAGGTCCCCTCAGCTGAGGGGCAGGTGTGCAAAAACGGCACAACCTAGCATGAGGCATATGCGCTGTCAACAGGAGAGTGCCGATTCTAGCCTCTTTATGCAGGCGATGAATCTGCGTTAGGACTGGTATGCTGGAAAGCTGAAGCGTGGTTCTCGGGCAGGGGTTCCGCGCGCAGAATGATTCCGCCACCGAGCACTTCATCCCCCCGATAAAAGACGGCCGATTGACCTGGACTGACCGCACGCTGGGGCTGGCGGAATCGAAGGAGGGCCGTCTTCTCCGATTGCCAAATGAAAGTGGCAGGAACAGATCGCGCAGCATAACGGATTTTGACATCAATCGTTGTGTCCGTGATGAAATGGTTGGGCTCGAACAATCGTAAATCCGTGATGATACATGCCGGGGATTCAAGGCCTTGCGATGGTCCGAGCACCACGGTATTCGTTTCTGGAATGACTCTATGGACATAGAGTCGAGTGCCGATGCTGAGCCCCAATCCACGACGCTGACCGGGAGTGTAAAAGGCGATCCCCTCATGCTGGCCTAAATAACGTCCGGTGTGATCGATCATCGGACCAGGACGGACAGCTTGAGGAGCGTGCGCTTTCAAGAAAGTGCGGTAATCTCCTTGATTGACGAAGCAAATTTCTTGGCTTTCCTGGAGCTCTTCTGCCGGAAGCCCCAGGGCTTCGGCCCGTTGCCATACTTCAGCTTTGTGCAAATCACCGAGAGGAAAAAGGATGCGGGGCAACCAATCTGGGTTGAGGCGATAGAGAAAATAGGTCTGATCCTTTCGGAGGTCCGTTGCGCGGAAAAGGGACCAAGATCCATTGGCCTTTTGGTCAATTTTCGCATAATGCCCGGTAGCAATGTAATCGGCTCGAAATTGGTCTGCTAGGCGATACAGGGCCTCGAATTTGACGCGCTCGTTGCATCGCACGCAGGGATTGGGTGTCGACCCGGCCAGATAATTTGAAACGAAATCATCGATGACACCAGACTGAAATGCAGCACGACTGGGTATCACATCGTGCGGGATGTTCAGTAGACGGGCCACGTGTCTAGCCATGCCGAGCTTGCAGCATCCGCGTTCCTGCCAGGGTTTGGTAGAAGAGGTTTCATCTTCATTTTCCCATATTTGCAGGGTGATCCCATGGACATCATAACCTTGTTCCACCAAGAGTGCAGCGGCGACCGAGCTATCGACACCGCCGCTCATACCCAAGAGAACTTTTGATCGCTTTTTCTCCATCACAATATGCGCGCTCAATTGTTATGATGATAAATATGTATCCTGAGCTGTTGCGGATTCTTGGAGCATGTCAAATCGTGGCGAAGCGCTGTGGCCGTTGGAGGCATGGTCGGAGTGTGTTTCCTGGTCTGCGGTTTGGAGGGCCCCGCCCATATCGCACATGCCATGAAAATACACCCCTTCTTCCATGGAAAATGAAGGTGCATGGATATCGCCAATCAGAACCGCGGGCCTCAAGAGTTGTACTTTTTTTGTTGCCGTGATGTTGCCTTCTACGCGACCGCCGCTGATAATCGTTCCGCCGGTGATGGTTCCTTTGATCACGGCGTGTTCACCGATAATGAGGGTGTCGTCCGTGGTGATTTCGCCCTCGAAGTGTCCGTCGACGCGTACCGTGCCTTCGAACTGAGCTCGCCCCTTAAAATCGACGCCCTTCCCTAAAAAGGTATAATGTTCGTCTTCAAAGATAGTTTCTTTTTTGGGTTTCCCTTTTTCACCCCACATGATTTCCTCCTGGACAATCCACGATGAATCAAGCCGTTTGGTGGCCTCGGATCATGCCCGTCGCCCCTACTGGAGATGCGGAGGCCTATTTCTTTCATGTTCTCGGTAGATTTTTACCGAACTTTGAGCGTTTCTTCGATCGTCTCAAGATAGGAGGTTTCTGCTGAGGTTAACGTTTTTTCCGATGACATCCGGCACGTCCCATTGAAAATGACGCCCTCATCCATGGAGAGGGCCGGCGTTGAAACGGAGCCTTCGAAAACCGCCGGTGCCAAGAGTTTGACCTTTTCGGTGGCTACGATATCTCCGGTAACGCGACCTTGGCAAATAATGGATCCCGCTTCGATCTTGGCCGAAATCACGGCTTGATCGCCGATGATCAGAATGCCGTCGGTGTGAATTTCCCCATCGAGGTGGCCGTCAATACGAACCGTGCCCTTATAAGAAATCGTTCCCTTGAACGAGACGCCTGACCCGACAAAAGCAATGATATCGTGTGGATTTTGAGTGAGCGATGTTCCTGCAGATTTTCCTGGCGTCTGATGGACTGCCGAGGCATTGTCCGACTCGCTGTTTTTCATCCCAAACATTGCAGAACCTCCTTAGATAAAAAAGATGAGTTCTTGAAAAACGAAAAATGGTGAAACTGTGGCGATGATACAAGATCGGGCTCTTTGTTGTCTCTTTCATTCATCAAAAAAGACGGGAGCAGTGAGTATCCGGGCTCCATCTCCCAGTGACAGCTTCAAGAGGATTCATGTTTCGCCAGTGATCAATTCCAGTATTCGCTCTAATTCCTGTTCCGAAAAAAAGTGGATCACGATTTTCCCGCCCTTCGTGCCCCACTCAATGGTGGTTTTTGTGCCCAATCGTTTTCGGAGTTGCTCCTCCTGAGCGCTAAACGCTCGCGACGCTATTCTACCCGATCCAGCTCGTTTATTCACGAACTTTTCGATAGCGCGTTCGGTTTGGCGAACAGAAAGACGCTCATCGACGATGCGCCGAGCGAAATGCCGTTGGGCTTGAGGATCTTTGAGTCCGCAGAGGACTTTCGCGTGGCCTAAACTGAGTGCTCCTGTTTCCAGCATAGTTTGAATGTCTTGGGGAAGCGAAGCCAATCGAAGGATATTGGCTATCGAAGATCGCTCCTTGCCCACGCGTTTAGCGACCTGATCTTGCGTTAAGCCAAATTCATTAATAAGTTTCGCATATGCCTTGGCTTCTTCTATGGGATTCAAATCGGAGCGCTGGATATTTTCGATGATGGCTAAGGCAAGAGACGTTTCATCATTGGAAGGGCGGACAAGAGCAGGAATTGATGTTAGGCCGGCCAGCCTCGCTGCTCGCACGCGTCGTTCTCCAGCAATTAGTTCATACGCCCCGTCGCCGGTCCGTCGAATCACGATAGGTTGGAGGACGCCATGTTGTTTGATGGAGGCAGCCATTTCCGCTAATTGGTCTTCACTAAAGAATTTTCGCGGCTGATTGCGATTCGGAAGAATTTGATCCAACGGAATTTGCTGGATGGCCTGAGCGGTGCTTTGAGAGAGGGATTTGTCTGGTAAGAGGGCTTGAAGGCCTTTACCGAGTGCTCGTTTTTCCATGATTCAGCAATTCTCCTGCTAGCTCCATATACGCTCGTGCTCCAGATGACGCAGAATTGTACACGAGCGCAGGTTGACCGTAGCTCGGGGCTTCGGCGAGCGAAACATTGCGTGGAATGACAGTGCGAAACACTTTTTCTCGAAAAAACGACCGAATTTCTTCGGAAACTTGGCGTGCAAGATTAATCCGCGAATCATACATGGTCAAGACGATGCCTTCTAGTTCAAGTAACGGGTTCCACGATTCTCTAATACGATCCATGTTGCTCATCAGCCACCCCAGGCCTTCCATTGCGTAGTATTCACATTGAACGGGGACCAGGACAGAATGGGCCGCAACCAAAGCATTAATGGTGATCAGTCCCAGGGCTGGAGGGCAGTCGAGAACGATCCAGGCGAAATTCTCACCAAGATTCTCCAAGAGATCGCGCAACACCCTTTCACGGTTTGGCGCAGCAGTCAATTCCACTTCAACGCCGACCAAATCGACACTGGACGGAATCATCGATAATCCCTTGATCTTGGTTGAAATGATTGCTTCGGAGATGGAGATTCGGCCAGTGAAGCAATCGTACACCGTGGTTTTGGGCTGCTCGATGCCCATGCCGCTCGTGGCATTTGCTTGAGGATCAAGGTCGACAAGGAGCACTGAGTGGCCAAGAATTGCCAGAGCCGCAGAAAGGTTAATGGATGTGGTGGTTTTGCCTACGCCACCTTTTTGATTAGCGATGGCTACGATTTTAGCCAATGTCGAATCTCCGTGAGGAATGTTCCATGTGGAACAATTAAAGCCTAAGGATGGAGAGGGTTCGCATACCGTACCCAAAAGGTAATGCATACTGGATCTCTTGCTCGAGACGAAACGCGCCCAAATGTTGGTGTTCGCTCAACGGTTTTGCTCTCCAGAGATAACACTTTCCTCCATCTTTCAGGAAAGAAGCTGTCAAAGGCAAAATGGAAAAAGGGGAAATTGCCTTGAAGGTTACGGCTGTTACCGATAAAAAGGGCGACTCTTTTGCGAGCTGCTCGATTCGTTTTGGAATCACTGTAACGAATTGAAAGCCAAGCGTTCCGATAAGATAGTCAAGAAATGCCGCTTTTTTTAAGTGCGGCTCAAGGAGCGTGAGGGGAAGATGGGGCAGCATGATTTTTAATGCAAGCCCTGGGAATCCAGCACCGCTGCCAATGTCGAGGATAGAATCTACCTGATCCTCGACAAAGATCCGATAAGGGACAATGGAATCAATAAATAAGCATGCGACGATTTCCTCTGGCGATTTTAATCCTGTAAGATTGATCTTTTTATTCCATTCCCATAAAAGAAGAAAATAATTTGTGAAGAGCGAAAGCTGCTCGTCCGATAAAGTGCAGTCGACAAACTGTGCGCCTTCTTTTAACAATAAAGAAATATGATGATCGCAAACATTATGTTCCACGTGGAACATCTCGTATTAAAAATGGCAATCGAAAGGTTCAATGGCATCGGCATAAAAATTTATGCAGCAGGAGAATCTGCAGAGCGACGGAATCGGTCAAGCGCGACAAGTAATAGCGAAATTGCAGCAGGAGTGACACCAGAAATCCTAGAGGCCTGGCCGATCGAAGAGGGCCTTACTTTTTTAAGCTTTTCAAGCACCTCACTTGAAAACCCTTTGACTGAATCGTAGTCGAAATTTTCCGGAATTCTGCGTTCTTCGAGCTTGCGGAATCGTGCGACTTGTTGTTCCTGCCTGCGTATATAGCCTTCGTATTTAATGCGCGTCTCGATCGCATGGATAAGTTCCTCATCCTCGATACCATGGTCGCCGATACAATCGAGAAGCGGGCGATAAAAAAGGTCTGGGCGACGAAGCAACTGAGCCAAGGTCGTATGGCTTTGAGGAGGATCGATGCCAAATCTTTCGAACGCTTCGAGGGAAAGTCGATCCGGTGAGAGCGTCGTGCGATGCAAGCGAGCTAGTTCTTGCTCAATTCGTTCTTGTTTCCTTTGAAAAGCCGTGAACGTTGATTCGGAGACCAGTCCGAGTCGGTACCCGATGTGAATGAGACGAGCCTCAGCGTTGTCCTGCCGTAATAGGAGCCGATGCTCTGCCCGTGAAGTAAACATGCGATACGGTTCTCGTGTATCTTTGGTGATCAGATCATCGATGAGCACGCCGATATAAGCCTGCGACCGATCGACGATAAGCGGCGGGTCATTCTTGACTTTGAGCGCCGCATTAATACCAGCGATTAAGCCCTGTGCGGCGGCTTCTTCATACCCCGATGTGCCGTTAATCTGTCCAGCGTGAAAAAGGCCGGCTACCAATTTGGTCTCTAATGTTTCATGCAATTGATGTGGCGGGAAAAAATCATACTCTATAGCATAGCCGGGGCGCAAAAATTTCGCTCGTTCCAGGCCGCGAATGCTATGCACCATGGCCTCTTGAACGTCGACGGGCAGGCTAGTGGAAATACCATTGGGGTAAAACGATCGTGAATCGAGTTCTTCTGGCTCCAAAAATACATGGTGGCGAGCCTTATCTGCAAAACGAACCACTTTGTCCTCAATAGAGGGACAATATCGAGGGCCAATGGATTCGATAATGCCTGAATACATAGGAGAGCGATGGAGATTGTCTAAAATGATTTGGTGGGTATGTTCATTGGTATGGGTCAAATAACAGAAAATCTGAGGATTTGATATGGCTCTGGTTCGAGAAGAAAAGGGTTTAGGAGGATCGTCACCCGGCTGTTCTTCCATAGCCTGAAAATCAATCGTGTCCCGATCAAGCCGGGGCGGCGTTCCCGTCTTCAGCCGTCCGACTTCAAACCCAAAATCTTTCATACAATCCGAAAGATGTTCAGCTGAAGGCTCACCTGCGCGCCCTCCAGGGACATGCGTTAAGCCGATATGCAGAAGACCTTTTAAAAATGTGCCAGAGGTCAACACGACGCAATGGGCTTGAATGCGCTCTCCCGAATCGGTCTGAACACCACTGACAGCCCCGCGGTGTGTGAGGATGCGGTCCACGGTTCCAGCGAGAATCGTGAGACGAGGTTGATGCATCAGGGTGCGTTGCATGGCAAGCCCGTACAGGCGTTTGTCGCATTGCACACGCAAAGCTTGCACCGCCGGCCCCTTGCGTCGATTCAACATCCGAAATTGAATACCTGCTTTGTCGGTGTTCACGCCCATCTCGCCGCCTAAGGCATCGATTTCTTTGACTAAATGACCTTTTCCGATTCCTCCGACGGCAGGATTGCAAGGCATGCTCGCGATTTTGGTCGGATCGATGGTTAAGAGAATGACGCGGCATCCCATCCGCGCAGCAGCGAGAGCAGCTTCACAACCGGCATGGCCGCCGCCTACCACGACAATATCGCATTGAAGCGCCATGGATGTGTTCCCCTTATTTACCTATGCAGAATTCACTAAAGATTTTATCGAGGATATCTTCGGTGCTGACCTCACCGGTGATCTCGCCGAGCGCGGTCAATGCCGTTCGGATATCTAACGCTAGACATTCGCTGGAGAGCCCGCGCGCTAAAGCTCGGCGTGCCTGTTCTAGTCCAATTTTTGCTTCGATTAAGGCGGTCTTATGGCGGAGCCGGCTGACAAGGATGGAATGGGGTGCCTCGAGAGAAGAGCCCAGCGCCAAGGATTGAATGGATGTACGCAGCATGTCGAGCCCCATGCCCGTTTTGGCTGATAGGCAGACGAGCTGAGGAGGCACTGAAAAAAAATTCTGATTGCGAAGATGTCCGAAAATCTCGGATTCCGAAATCTGGAGGCCGAGATCGCTCTTATTGATGATAATAATCCGTCTTTTTTCTGGTTCCAGCGACAACAGCTCCAAATCTTGTGGGTGCAATGCGTGCGAGCCGTCGAGGACTATGAGCAATAAATCAGCCTGGTGGACCGCTTCGTTGGTTCTACGAATTCCCTCCTGCTCAATACAATCCGCGGCATCGCGAAGTCCAGCTGTATCGACGAGTCGTAGAAGCACACCGTTGATATTCAGGCACTCTTCTAGCGTGTCTCGGGTCGTTCCGGGAATATGGGAAACGATGGCACGGTTGGCTTGAAGAAGAGCATTGAGCAGGCTCGATTTCCCCACATTGGGTCGACCGATAATGGCCGTGACCAAACCCTCTCGTATAATGCGCCCTTGGTCGGCCGTCTCCAGCAATCGTGAGAGCTCATCGAGAACCCGTTCCAGCGTTCGGTCAATCTCCCTATCTTCAATGAATGACACATCTTCCTCTACAAAGTCCATGCCTGCTTCTAAGTGCGCAAGAAGAGCGATCAGCTCCTCGCGCATACGAGCGATTCGTTGGCCCAGTTCGCCTTTGAGCTGGTCTTGGGCGATGCGGAGGCCGATCGTCGTCGCTGCGCGAATGGTGTCCAAGACCGCTTCTGCTTGCGTAAGATCGAGTCGTCCATTCAAAAAGGCCCGCTTGGTAAATTCCCCTGGTTCTGCAAGCCGTGCGCCGGCTTGGATCAAAGCCTCACATGCCATCTGTAAGATCAACGGACCGCCATGACAATGGATCTCCACCACATCTTCGCCAGTGTATGAGCGGGGGCCTCGCATAACTGCGACCAGTACCTCATCGAGACGTTCAGGTGACGGATTGGGCGATGTCTGCTGTTGCCTTTTCGGCACCAGAAGGTCGCCGAGATATAAGCGGTGATTGTGCGCTCGATGAAGATCGCACCGATTCCGCAAGGCCACAATTTGAGCTGCAAAAGGTATGGCGTGTGGGCCGCTCACCCGAACGATCCCGATCCCTCCCTCACCCATGGGCGTGGCAATTGCGCAAATTGTGTCGTCGAGATGGCCTCCGCTCATGGCGCTTAAACAGGAGGTTTTTGGGTCTCCTTCTTTACCCCTTTTGTCTTCTTTGGAGAGGGCTCTTTCCCATCTGTGACAGGTGGCACTTTTCCGTCATTGGAAGAGGAAATAGGCGTTGGTGCGGGACGCTGCAAGAGAAAGCGATCGGTGATAAATTGCTGAAGGATCGTCAAAACATTGTTTGTCAACCAATACAGCACCAGCCCCGCGGGGAAAGTGATAAAAATGAATGTTAAAAATACGGGCAAAATCATCATCATCTTGGCCTGGGTTGGGTCCATCGTCGTCGGCATAATTTTCTGTTGAACGACCATAGAGATGCCCATAAGAATGGGGAGCACATAATAGGGATCTTTAACCGACAAATCCGTGATCCAGAGAATAAACGGGGCTTGGCGAAGGTCGACGGTCATATAGAGGATGTTGAACAAGGCGACAAACACCGGCATCTGTAGGAGCATTGGTAAACATCCCCCGACAGGATTGACCTTGTGCTCCCGATAGAGTTTGATCAGTTCTCGGTTCAATCGTTCGCGATCGTCTTTATATTTTTCTTGGAGCGCGGCGACTTTTGGCTGAATATGCTGCATCCCTTGCATGGCTTTGTAGCTCTTATACTGCAAGGGAGCAAACAGCAGTTTGATTCCCACCGTGAGGAGAATAATGGCCAAACCGTAATTATGCGTGTAGTCGTACAAAAAACGGAGGACGAAAAATAACGGTTTGGCAACTGCCTTGACGATGCCCCAACTTCCATAAATGAACCAGCCAAAATCGATGGTATCCTCTAGCCCAAGTTGAAAGCTCTGTAAGATATCGAATTGTTTGGGTCCGGCATACAATCGCATAGCCAAACGCGCCTGCTCTTCAACTGGAGGGAAATGAATGCTGGCTGAAATCACGCGTTCGGCTTCTTTGCGAGCAGAAAATCCGTTGGCGTGTTCTGGAATAATGACCCCGATGAAATATTTATCTTGCAGGGCTCCCCATCGAAGCTCGCCAGAGCGATGGATCTCGGGATCCGGAACTTCCTTCTCCAATTGACCATCGATCATCCATGCCGGTCCAAACAATCCGATAAAGCCTTCCACCCATTCCACAATGCCAAAATTGGTGCCCAGAAGAAGTTCCGGATCTCCGGAAAGCCCTTCGAGAGTCACGGCAATATCGACCACGTAGGAATCGTGATGAAAGGTCAATTCCTTAATGACTCGAATAGCACGTTCGGGATGAATATAGGAAAAGGTCAGATGACCGACTGGGTGTTGGGGATCAAGGACGGTAAAATCTCGGGTAACGTCATACAATCCCGTTTGGAGAACATCGGTGAGTTCAGGATCAGAGATTTGTAAGGTTAATGGTCCGGGGAATTGACCTTCTTGATACACCAGCTCGATCGGTTGCGGATTGTCAGGTGAACGGGTGAGGTATTGTTTGAGTTGCCAGCTTCGAAGCTGGGCTCCACGATTGGAAAAGACAGCCCGATAGAGAGGAGTCTCAACCTCTTCCAAGATTTCCTGGTCCACTGAACCTCGCTCTTCAGAAAAGGGAGCCGACAAAGATGAGGTAAATCGGGGCGTCTGGGTTTCATTGGTTCGCTCAGAAGATGGAGGTGTTTCTTGGGGACGATCAAGGTTAGGAGGTTGAGTCACGGGTGTATAGCCCAACTTCTTGAGCAAGAAGTCGTAGCCGAAAAGAATCAACAACGAAAGAATGAGAAAGAGAACGACGCGTCTTTCCATGACTTACAAAAAGATCTTGCTTGGAGGCGATGTCGTACGTGAACAGGTCACCATGTCGGAAGGAATTGATAGGGATTGCCGATGAAATCGGGCTGGAATCGTGAAACTATGGGACCGGATCCATTCCTCCGGCATGGAAGGGGTGGCACTTCAACAACCTCATCAGAGCCATCAGGCTGCCCCGTAAGGCACCGTAGCGCTCGATGGCGGTGAGTGCATAATGGGAGCAGGAGGGCTCAAACCGACAACAAGGCCCTAGCCATGGCGAGACAATATATCGATAGAGCTTGATGACTATGAGGCATAACCGAGTCATGGACAATCGATCTGCGACAATAAACCAGCCTTCCGTAACGATCTATTCCAATGAGCCCGAATGGTTTGAGATCGTTGTGTGATCACGGCGCGCTTAGGGAATACTAACAAGTCGACGCTAGCAGTCATCACAGGGACGCTCATTCGGGCCAATTCTCGAAACCTCCGTTTCGTGCGGTTTCTGACTACCGCGCGACCGAAACGGCGGCCTACGATCACGGCTACTCGTATACAATCTTGCGAATTTTCGCGAAAAACCAAGTTGAACCATTCTGTTTTAATCTGTTTCCCTTGTCGCTTGACTTGCTCGATGTCGTCGGAAGTATGGAGGCGCACAAATCGTCGAACGGTTTTACCCTTCACGCTCATCGGAGACGGTCAGTCGGTATCGACCCTTTTTCCGACGCCGAGCTAAAATTTTTCGACCGTTCTTGGTGCTCATCCGCTTACGAAATCCGTGATCCCGCCTTCGCTTGAGTTTGGACGGTTGTTGATAGGTAAAGGACACGACTTCCCTCTTACTTAATTGAAGACTAGAATTACTACCAAGCAAACAATTGTATGGGTCTACCCATTTGCTGTCAATGTTGGATGCCGATTTCAGTTGCTATTTGTCCATTGATCTATGTCCAATTTTTTCTTAATGAGGCAAAATGAGAAAATTTAGTGAATCATTTTTTGGGGGTTCTGCCCCCTCTGTTTGGAAAGGGGCTGTTCGGCCCCATCTCCTTACCCAACTCCCGTTCACATTGGCCCCAGGATCGACGATCTCAAAGCGGTCCATAGCGGAGTATCCCCCGGTAAGGGCTCCAGAGCGGCTCTTTGCTCGAGCCAGTAGGCCTTGCGTCTTTCCCGGGCGGCTTTCTGCATCGCCTTGCGTTCGGGTAATAGCACCGTCTTGTCGTTCATCTGATGCACAAATGGCCGGCGTGAAATGAACCAGCGCCTGCTGCGGCCGCTGAGTGTGGTAATGGGCGATGTCGCGGCCACTTGCTTCTCGGGCTGAGCGTTCGTCTGGATAGTGTCCCCCCAAGGAGATCTCTTCCTGCTCGATGCTCCCGTCAAACCGTTCCGTAAGGGTATGGTCCGTGGGACGCCTCACCCGGGCAACCGAAAGCTCCGATCCGATGATCTCAAAGAACGCTTTCGTGACCCAGGAGGTGTTCGGAGATCCCTGATCGACCCGCAGATGGGGCTTGGCTTTCGCCTTTCATGAAAGCCCTGGGCCTTGAATCCCTGATAGGAAAGCGCCTGGACATGCGAAGCGTTGACCGAGGGAACAAGATCAAAAGCGATCAGATATAGCGAGAGAAGCAGTCAAGCACAGTCAACAGATACCAGCGCAGCCCAGCCATCACCAGCCTTGTCCCATCACAGCCCCACAAGAGATTGCTCCGCCACACCTCCTAGTGGGGGTGCTTCCAGGGGGCCAGCCGACGCTCATAGGGCTCCACCTGCCCCGTGTTTTTGAAAGACCCGGAAATCGCTGAAGCCGAACGATACGCCCCTGCAGTACCCCTTGAATCCTCCGGTGCCGCCACGCTGGATGGGTGGCTTTGACCTCATCGATCAGGCGGCATTCCTCGGGTGTCAAGGGATACGTCGAACGCCTGGGGCGAAAGCCCCCCGGGGCAGCCCCTTCCACCGGTAATAGGTGGCCCGTTGAATCCTCAGGAAGGACAAAAGCTCCCCTTCACGCTGTCCCTGTTGCCGTTGGTCTTCGACAAATCGCAACATCTCTTGCTTCTAGTGTGCTCATCACCCGGCCCCCTTCCCTTAATCCAAGTTCCTCTCTTTTTTACCTCGCTGATGATCAGGGACTGGTTGAGCACCATCTCTTTGCGTTTTCGGTTCTCCGCCTTCAGCCGCTGGGTGTCCAGCGATTTCAGGGGATGACTATTGCGCAGCGAGGCCCGAATCCCCACCGCTAACTGCCGTCTCCCTTTGCGAAATACCGACTAGTGAAGCGGGTATTTCTCTACGCCCTCCTTGATGGTCCGGCACCGCTCGATGTCGTTTACAATCTCACTGCTGCTCCGGGGTAAATCCCCTTCGTCCCTTCTTTTCCTCCATGTCGTCCTCCTTGAGCACGACGCACTGATAGACCCCAATTTTGTCTCACAAAAAGCAGGTCAGTGATGCAGGCCCGGCGTGTGGCAGCGCCCTGTCGTGGCTTGACCGAAAGGGTAGTGCCACGGCCCAGAGGCCACGGAGCTCAGTGGTCGTGCGGCGAATGGGTGTCAGTCTCGGTGATTGGCTATCTGGCTCTCGCGGGGAGGCGGAATATGCCGACTGGTGCAGCCTGGATTTGGCCATGACCGCTGGGGCTCTTTGTGGGCAGACGGCATTTCCAGCAGCCTGATGGCCGAGCGCCAGCAGCAGTGCGGGCTGGTGGTGATCGTTGTCAAAAGGCGGGGCGAGCGGCGCTGCTCGATCTTAAATGGCAGGGTGTATCGTCGCGCATACACTGGTGGAGGACGGCGCCCTGGACTTCTGGTCGGCGCTGGACAAAGTGCTCCCCGAGACCCGTCAGCAGCGCTGCTGACGGCACAAGATGATAAACATGGTGAACGACCTGCCCAAGAAAATGCCGGGCAGGCGCAGCAGGCCTCGACCGCTTCGTACAAGCGTACCGAGTTACGGATCCGAAGGCGCTGGCGTGCCGTGAGAGAGAGGCACTGCTGGCTTTCGAGGATGTCACGGCCGCGCACGGGTCGCACAGACGGACGATGCATCCGATTGCGTCGCCCCTTGCCACCATGCGCCACCGGACAGAGCGAAGCAAGGGAGGCGTGAGCGGGAATACTCTGCTGGCGATGAGCTTCAATCCGGGAATGAATGAGCCTAGAACAGTCCTGGCACAGGATGCGTGGATTGGCCTTTCTGGGAAGGTCATCCACGGAGTATGGGCAGAGATGGGGTCTAAGTGCACAGCGAGACCGACGAGAGCAGGGACACTGCCTGATGAGGCCATGCACTAGATTCGACGATAGCTCGGCGTCAACCTCGGCTTTTTGAATCTTTATTACCAACTCACCACAGGTAGGTTTGAAACCTTGAACAACCGACACCGGAACGATTGGCATCATGGGCATGAAGCGCGCGCAGTGAAAGCAGAGTCAGGTTGACTACGGGCAATTAAAAGTTGCTTAATGAAAACAACGGTGAAACCAAAGAAGCACCGAAAAGAACGAAACGATGATACCGAGTGCCTATATATCACCATGAAGGGTCCGCTTTGAGCCATGCATGAATCCACTGCTAGCTCAATAGAGTATCGAGCGAGCAGATCACGATCATGGATGAATCCTGATCGAAGCGAGTCGATGTGGACAAAGACAACGAGCGATAGAGAGAAATGGCTTTTCCGAGCAAACCGCGACAACGCACTGCGTGAAAGGAGGAAAAATGGCTATTTATGTCATGTTGACTCGACTCTCGCCTGAGGCTCTCACCAGCCCTCAAGCTGTGGAAGAATTGAATGCTAAAGTCGAAGCGCGAATTAAGACGGAGTGCCCGAATGTCCGATGGCTGGGAAATTATGCCGTTCTGGGTCCTTGTGATTATCTCGATATTTTCGAGGCACCCGACAGCGAAACGGCGACAAAAGTGGCCCTGCTTGTTCGGTCGTTAGGGCACGCGACAACGGAAACATGGGTGGCTACCCCATGGGACCGATTCGTAGGATTGGCTCGAGAGTTGAAAAAATGACTTTTGATGATTAATTAATAATTATTTTTCCAACGATGAGTTAGCCTAATCGAGAAGACAGCCTTTGTGGAGGATGGAAAATGACCACCCGACCGGTGTTTGAGCAATCTGCCGGAGGTGTCATCCTTCATGATGGGCAGTGTTTGTTGATCCGAACACGAGATTTAAGGGGCCGTACGGTGTGGACGTTTCCCAAAGGGAGAGTGGAGCCTCGCGAACATAGTGAGCAAGCTGCTCTCCGAGAAGTGCGGGAGGAAACCGGCTGGAACTGTCGAATTGAAGCGGAGCTGCCCCGGTCAGAATATTGGTTTCAACGACATGGCCAGCGGGTAAGAAAAACCGTACGATGGTATCTGATGATGCCACTAGAACGGGTTGGAGAACCAGACATGGAAATCGAAGAAGCCAAATGGGTGCCGATTGACGAAGCCCGCAACCTATTAACCTATCCTTCGGATCGCCGCTTGCTAGAAGTCGCAGTGGCGAAGAGGGATGGCGTAGCGCATCCGACTTCCGATTCTCATCATCGATGAACAGCTCAAATATCACGCCCATTCATATCATCGAATCCCCTGCCATTCCCGTTCACCGTCAACGGTTGGAGGTTGTGGAGCGTAAAGGTAAGGGACATCCCGATACGATTTGTGACGCCGTTGCTGAGCAAGTGTCCACTGAGCTCTCAAGAGCGTATCGAAACACATTCGGGCGAATTCTCCATTACAACATCGACAAATGTCTGTTGGTCGCCGGACAAGTTGAGTGTCGATTGGGAGGCGGTATCGTAAAAGAACCGATGCGCCTAATCTTGGGCGATCGAGCTTCCTGGGGAATCGGTCGTAAAACAATTCCTGTAGCGGATCTGGCAATAGAGGCGGGTCGTCGCTGGTTCACAGAAAACCTGCCACACCTGGATCCCGTCAAACATATCCGATTTCAAATCGAGCTGAAGCCGGCCTCCGCGGAATTAGGAGCTATTTTCGATCGGAAACGTGGACCACTCCCCTCGAACGATACCTCTGCCGCAGTGGGCTATGCACCGCTTACGCCAACGGAGCGTCTGGTTTTAGCCGTCGAACATTATTTGAACGGACCGGAATTTAAACGGGAGTTTCCCGATACGGGAGAAGATGTCAAAGTCATGGCCGTGCGAGTCGACGATGAGCTGTCGTTGACCATCGCCATGCCGTTTCTAGCCAAGGCGATTCCCACGGAACGCGTCTATTTTCGCCGCAAAGCTGAGGTCCAAACGGTGCTGGACAAGTTCGTGCAGGCTCAGCCGCATGGATGCCGAACGGTTCATCTATTCTTGAACGCATTGGACCGAAAAAAGAAGGGAGTCGAGGGGATGTATTTGACGCTCCTGGGTACTTCGGCCGAACAAGGCGATTCTGGGCAAGTTGGGCGAGGCAATCGCGCCTGTGGATTGATTGCCCTGAATCGCCCGATGAGCGGAGAGGCGGCTGCAGGAAAGAATCCAGTGAGCCATGTGGGAAAAATTTATAATGTCCTTGCGCACGAACTCGCCAACCATATTTACGAAGAGGTGCCCGGGATAGAAGAGATCACGGTGTGGTTCAATAGCCTGATCGGCCGACCAGTAGATCGTCCGTTGGTCGTTGCTGCCCAGGTCGCAATGAAAAAAGGTCAACGCTTGCAAGGTGTGCAAAAGGAGATCGAGGCGCTCATCCGTGAACGGCTTGCGCGTATTCCTGCTTTTTGCCGAGAACTTGCTGCCGGACGATATACCACGTTCTGAAAATGGGTGGATTTCGTGAGGAACGGGGACTTATCTTAAAAAAAATGGTCGCTCTTAGAAGCCGAAGCGCGCTGTGTCGCTCAACGTGTATAAAAATAAAGGCGAAAATCAAAGGGTTTCCGAGTATCTCGCCTGAAGCCTCTTCACGAGGAGCTTTTCATCGGACAGGAAGCCGGTGACGATTCAATCGCCAAGCGCTCCTCCACGTCGGGTCACGGCTTTCACCGCTACCTGCCTTTTAATCAGCAGCGTCATTGGAAGTGGGATTTTTACGACGACTGGATTTTTGGCGCGGGATATTGGCCACCCTATGGTCATTTTATGGCTGTGGGTAGTCGGGGCGCTGTTCGCGCTGGTCGGGGCCATGTGTTATTCGGAGCTGGGAGCGGCGCTCCCCTTTGTAGGGGGAGAATATGTCTATCTTCGCCATGCGTATCATCCACTCGTAGCATTTCTCAGTGGATGGTCATCGTTTGCGGTGGGGTTCGGTGCCGCCATTGCTGCCGGAGCGGTCAGCTTTTCTTCCTACTTCTTTCAATTGATTCCGGTACCGTTTCGCTCGGATGTCCTCGAAAAGGGGTTGGCGATCGGATTGGTATGGGCTCTGACAGGAGTGCACATGGCTGGGGTCGGGCTCGGCTCTCTGTTCCAACAAGGGATTACAATTCTCAAGGTAGCCCTAATGGGAGGATTCGTGGTCGGAGCGTTCACGATTGGGCAGGGTTCTTTTGCTCATTTGGATAGCGAAGCAACGGCAATGCCTGGTGTCGAGGCGATGTTCGTGTCTTTGATTTTTGTGACGTATGCCTATTCAGGTTGGAATGCCGCAGGGTATATCGCCGGTGAAATGTTGCATCCTGGTCGCACGATTCCGGTGACCATGATTGGCGGCACCATCTTCGTCGGCACATTATACGTGCTCATCAATCTTGTCTATTTTTATGCTCTTCCAGTGTCCGATCTAGCTCGAGTCCCGGTTCTTCCCGTAGCGCAAAAGGCTGCTGTCGCGCTTTTTGGGCCAACGGCTGCCGAGTTCATTACGGCCTTATTATGCATTTCCATTGCCGGTGCGGTGAGCGCTATGGTATGGGCTGGTCCGCGGGTCTATTACGCCATGGCACAAGATAGAGTGTTCCCGGCTTTTTTAGCTAAATTAACACAAAAAGGCGGTGTCCCAGCGCGAGCGATTTTGCTCCAAAGTCTTTGGGTAACCCTCCTTATTTTTTCAGGTACGTTTGAGCAGTTAGTAATATATAGCGGAGTGATCGTTGTGTCGTTTAGCGCATTAGCCGTGGGTGCAGTTCTGATCCTTCGGCGGAAACGCCCCGAGCTCTCTCGACCCTATCGTGTTCCCTTGTATCCGTTCTTGCCGATAAGCTATCTCATGCTCTCCACCTTGATTGTGCTCTATACGATTCAAGATCGACCTGTTGAAGCTGGCTGGGCCATGGCTACGGTTTTAGCCGGAGTGCCGCTGTATCTTTGCCGACAGACCTCATGGTTTAAAACGGCGCTTTAAACGATGCAGGTGATTTCCAAAAACAAGACAAAGACCATTTAGAATACAGCGCCTTGTAAGATTTCAGCGGTGACGACCCCAACCGGCGGCAAACGGCATCGGATGTTGAAGGTTGGAATACTTGTGGTTTTAGGGATAAGCTTCATGGGCATGCACAATGAACGCGAAGGCGTGTCTCCCCAATCGGTGCGTGCGGCAACCGGCGAGCGACAAGCCGAGCGGGAGCGGATGGTGGCCGAGCAGATCATTGGCGGGGGGATTACGGACACTGCGGTGATCGAAGCTATGCGGCGAGTGCCGCGCCATCGATTTGTACCTGATACAGTGGCTGATGAAGCCTATGAGGATCATCCTCTACCGATCGGTTTCGGACAGACAATCTCTCAGCCCTTTATTGTGGCCTATATGACGCAAGCGCTGAAGTTGAAACCGAACGATAAAGTGCTCGAGGTCGGGACCGGGTCAGGCTATCAAGCCGCCGTGCTGGCAGAAATTGTCTCGCATGTGTACACGATCGAAATTGTAGAGCCCTTGGCCAAGCGCGCAGAAGCCACGCTGCGGGCACTGGGATATCAAAACGTCCACGTCCGTGTGGGGGACGGCTATCAAGGATGGCCGGAAGAAGCTCCGTTCGATGCGATCATCGTGACCGCTGCTCCGGACCATGTGCCGCAGCCCTTGCTCGACCAATTGGCGATCGGCGGACGGATGATTCTTCCCGTCGGGAAATTTGTGCAAGAACTGGTCCTGATTCGGCGAACGGAAAAGGGTTTCGAGCGGACGACTCTTTTACCGGTCGCCTTTGTTCCCATGACTGGAGAAGCGGAAAAGAAAAAAGCCGCTGAGCAAAACTAATGCGTGGATCGATCACCAGCGTCACGTTGCCTCCGAACGCGCACTTTCATCAATCTTCCGATAGATTCGCAATTGTGCAGGCCACGGGATGATGAGACCCTGGCTGTCGGCGAGCAACGATTCCGTTTGGCCAATAATCAAGGCACCAGACGGAAGCAGACGAGCTAGAATGCGGTGTAGGGTCTCTTGCTGTAAAGCTTCATCGAAATAGGTGAAGACCACATATCGGCAAAGAATCATGTGAAAGGTTTGGTCAGGGCATTCGTATCGGAGGTCTTGCTGCAAGAAGATGACTGAATCCCGATAAAGCCGACGGAGACAACATTCCTTATTCAAAATCTCAAAAGCCGCCTCCCGCCATTCTGTTGGCAAGTCTTTCAAGCTACTTGCAGGATAACAAGCCTTCTTGGCGCGTTCGAGAGCTTGTGGATCAGCATCTGTACCGACAATGCGAATGGCAAGAGAAGGGAAGGAGGAAGCCAGGGCCTGGTGCCACATGATAGCCAGTGTATAGGCTTCTTCTCCTGCCGCACACCCAATACTCCAGCATCGGAGTTCGTGTTCGCCTTGCGACAAGACCATAGCGGCCAGTTGCGGAATGACCTCGTGTTGCAGAACCTGAAAGACGCCTCGATCGCGATAAAATCGTGAGATGTGAATACGACAGAGGGTCTCGAGCATCGGCCATTCTTCCGGGTGGGCCATTAGGTATTCCCGGTATGTCGCTAGAGACGATAAGCCGAGCGCATTCATGCGTCGTTTTAGACGTTGATACACTTGCCGGCGAACTTTCCGGTATCCAGGCCATCGAAGATGTAATCGAGGCAGACACCATTGGAGAAATCGTACGCCCTCTTCGTCACGCATAAACAGGCCCTTGATCCTTGATCGACACGACCGGGTGCATGGCAGCTCTAGGAGGTTGACGTCCGGCGATCGTTCTTCGCATAGTCATCCAATTCAGGCGCCAAATAGCCGAATCTGCTTTGAGTGCGGCCTTCTCATGCTGGTCAAAAAGAAAAGCGTGAAGACCTCGGTTTGGTGTGCTCGAAGCAATGGTCCGGGATGAGGAGCTCATGCGAGCGAGTCTGAGTGTTACCATCGTCCAAGCGGATTTGAATGGATCCCATAAGCACCACGAGGGCATTCGCTCTGGAGTATAGCTTGGACTGATGCCTTCGGGCAGACGGTCTCTCCAATTGCGAGGGAAATCCGGGGAAGGCAGACGCATTCCGCTCTTCGACACGGCATAAACCGCATGCTTGTCCCTCTCGACAAGAATTGTCATTGCTGGGAAGCGTTAGGTCTGTCTTGGGAAAAAGAAGGCAAAGCGGGTCGAAGATCGCTGAATTGCACGAGCCTCACCTTCGAGAGATCGTGTAAAGGGGTCCATACTTTCAAAGCTTGACCAGGGTGATCGAGTCCTTCTACGACACCCAACCCCAGCGTGGTGTTTGTGGCGGTATTGAGTCCGACGAGGCACCCTGAGAGTTCGTCGGCGGACAGCGATTGAAGAATGGTCGGGGAAAGCACGGGTGGCATGGAAATAGACCAACTGCGCCGTGGATAGGGCGGGGAAAGGCATATGATCGATTCCAATTGAAGGGTATGCGCTTGGGCATCGTTAAAATACATCGAAAAGCGGTGATTGCGATAGGCGGTTCGCTCAGCGGGTGAGCGAGGCCGGATGTCGGAAGGTACCGTTCTCCGATGGATCGCTAATTCGGAATCAGCCCCGATCACCGAGAGCAGGGGTTCGAGCTCGGCTTCCTCCTGCAGGGCCACCACGTGCCGCGGGGCCAGCAGTTCCACTTTTCGCCATTTCAGTTGGAATCCCGCACTTCCAGATATCAGCCCCGAGGTATCGACCATAATAATCGCAGCCCCTGATCGTTTGGCTCGATCTACCAGTCGATGGCACGCAGTGAGCGTTTGCAATAAATGTCGGAGCGGGGTGATCGAGCCCACAAATGCTGCGGCATGAAAGATCCCACGTTCGGCATCGTCGTCGAAGTTATCGGAATCGGTTGCGCAATAGAGACCAACCGTGGTCGGGGGACCAAAAGTGGATTGACCCAAATCTGCATCGACAATGGCGATGGCTGATATTCCGAGGCGGAACAGGGCTTTTGTGGCAGAGTGAATCCAGGTGGTCTTTCCACAATCCGATCTGCCGATGACCAGGACGACGCCTGGGCTTCGGGCAATCGCGTCGACGGGAGAAAGCCATTCGGCTGCGTCGGCACCTTCCTGCATAGGAATGACCAGTGGACAGAAATGTCCGACTGAATTGACGATCGATGAGGCGAAAATCGCGAGCGGACTCAGGAATCGTGATGCTTAGGCGCCGAGCCCCAGAACGAATCGCCTCATCTGAAGTTGTTATTCTTGGGTCGAGCGCGACGGAAAATGCCTGAGGCCCATTCGGGCAGCCAATTCATGGAGTTTTTCATGAACCGATTCATTTGTCAGTTGATGAATTTCGGTGCTGGCCATGGCGTAATCCGTCAAAGCATCCAGCCATTCTCGAATATTTTCCAGCGTCACTGGCTTGGTACGAACTTCATCGATGCGTGCCGATGCAATGTCGAGTCGCTCAACCGCTTCTTCAAGAAGTTTCGGTGTTGACACGGTCTTCCTCCCTTGAATTGAGATACCAGCATGCGAACCGCTTCTCTTATCTGTTGTATTGCTGCGCCTGATTCGTTCATTCGACGACCCAAATCGCCATCCCCTGACCCTTTCGGACAAGCTCTTCACCGACGTGACGGTGTAGGAGTTCTTGCAAAAGGGGAAAAGATTCGCGACCCACCACGATGGTGCCACAGTGGCGAAGCCCGGCGGCATCGAGCAGGCTTTGAGGAATATCTGGCCGATGGATCGCTTCGGCAAATGCGACCTCGATCTGCCGGGGATCGATGCCACGTTCTCGCAGCACCGCTTGGGCTCGCTGCATAACGGGCTGGGCAGCCTGTTGGGCTTCTTCAAGCCATTGAGCTTGAGCTCGTTTCAGCTCTTCGCTTAATTGCCGTTCAGCCTCGGGATCTTCTGCGCCACCAAATTCCAGGAGTTCTGGCGGAATTGGAGGAAGAACATGCAGCAAGCACACATGAAAATCGTTGCGCCCTTCAATAATGGTTGCGAGGTAATGAAGTGCTCGAATTGTGGCATCGGAGTCGTCAACGCCGACGAGGATTCGCTTGTCTCGTTCTCTCGGTCGATCGGTCATGAGTGCAATCGTCACTCCCTCGAATGTTTGGCACCACCATATTCGAAACGGCGAACAGGAGCAAGCCCACATTGACGAGTCCGGCCTACTGAGGCAAGATGAAACCCCTCTCTCGTAGCAGGAGGCGGCAGATCCTCCGGAAAAGCGGCTTTCAGCCGTCCGACGCACGCATGAATAGAGACCAGCATAGCGAGTCGCCATCTCCGCATTTCTTCGCGCCTGGATCGTTATGGTCGCTCGTTCAAGCCCGGGTCCAGGCCGCCCATCGCCGAGGCATACTTCAGCCGATTCCCACTGAATACGAATTTGTGTCGGACAAGGGAGTCTTGTTTCTGGTTCGCATCGTGACCAGTTTGGCAAGAAAAGAGGCGGTCGGGCAATCAACCGGAAGAGATGATCGAGTATCCGGCGTCTCGCAGAATCCCTTCCTTCCGTATGATCCAGAGCTCTTCGTCGCGGATGTGACATCGACCCATGTCTGTCTCCTGAACAAATTTAACGTCATCGACGGCCATATACTGCTGGTGACCCGTGAATATGAAGACCAAGAAACCCCACTGAGTCGCCAAGACTTTGAAGCGCTCTGGCGATGTATGGTGGAGTTTGACGGGCTGGGATTTTACAATGCCGGACCGGTCGCCGGGGCGAGCCAACGGCACAGGCACATGCAGATGGTTCCTTTGCCGCTTGCTCCCAAGGGGCCGAAGATCCCCATTGAGCCTGTGTTGGCGGAAGCCAAGTTTCATGGGCAATTTGGCGGTGCCCCAGCTTTCCCCTTTCGACATGTGCTGTGCCGGATTGCCCCCTTGGAGCACAGGACACCAGCGGAGCAAGCGGTAGAATTACACACCTGCTATCAAGCGATGTGCCAGGAAGCAGGAGTGAAGTGCTTTGGCGATACAGGACAGCTCAGCCCCTACAATTTGTTGATCACCCGGCAAGAGATGCTGCTCGTGCCACGATCGAAAGAATGTTTCCGGGATATCTCGATCAATAGTCTCGGGTTTGCCGGCGCATTCTTGGTCAAAGATCGGGAGCAATTGGAACTCGTCAAGCAATATGGCCCGATGAGCCTTCTTCGTGAAGTGGGCGTGCCTTGGTAAGTCGAGACGAATACCCCGAAAGACATTTGCGCAATATCGGCTTTGGCAATTGGCAATGCACGAACGACGACGATGAACCGGCAGCAAATCTTCTCGATGCCCGGCACTTCGCCTACCGGTCAGGAGACACGATCTTAAAGCGAGCATGTTGAGTGCGGGTCTCGCATTGTCCATTGTCGGAAATCAGCGGGTTAACCAGTTTGCTTTCGATTTCGGACAGCGACGTTCCGGACCTTTCTCTTTCCGCTTTAAACAAGTCGATCGAGGGATGATTTTCTCAAGAATTGACTCTTAGAAGATTGGCCCTATTTATATAGTGACCTCTCAAGCAGCGGAAAGGAGGAAGCGAGATGATACAAGCAGCGGAACATATCAAAGGGCCCATCAAGCCGGTCGATCTTCATATTGAATGCCGAAACGTGGAATTGACACCTCGATGGAAGGAAGAAATCGAGGCGCGGATCGCCGATTTGCAGGCTAAATTTCATGACATTATCCATGCTCGTGTCACGCTGACGAAGAATACGCATCATAAAAAGGCTCGGAATGTCGCAGATGCGATGGTGGTCGTGACGATGCCTGGTCGGCATACACTGACGGCTCGAAAGGAGAAAAAAACGTTCGAAGAGGCCATGCGTGCGGCATTCCACGGTGTCGAGGTCGAATTGCGACGCTATCGCGAAAAACAGCGGCCAGCCAGAGAAATTCGGATCCCTCCGGTTCCGCCCTATCATGGGGTGATTTCCAGGATTTTTCCGGAAGCGGGGTATGGGTTCATTCTTCAGGATGGCGGGGGCGAAGTGTACTTTCATCGAAACGCCGTTCATGGCATGAGCTTTGAGGACTTGGAGGACGGCATGGAAGTCGTGTTCAATATCGAGGAAGGAGAAAAGGGGCCTCAGGCGACCACGGTAAATCCTCCGCCGGTCTTACCATAAAGAAAAAAAGAGAGTGTGATGGACGGCATGAAGAAGCCATGTTATGCAGAAGAGCGTGGCCTGCAGTGGAAAGATCGCAAGCCTTGAGCGTTGCGAGCTGATAATGGCTGATAATGATTGTAAGCTCGCCTGTTTCTCTGTCCGGTAGCAGGGTGCGCCGGCACGTAAAGAGGAGGCTCATCGAGCACCATCCGAAATGCGCGTATGTGTTCGTGGGAAACCAGCGGAACTACAGCCGTTGATCGGTGAGAGATATCCGGCTTGCTTTCATCGGTGGGGGGCTAGATAGGGTAAGGGTATAATGTAGAGGCATCTTCGGAGAGGGTTATCGATCGACATACGAAGGCTTGGCGCTAAGGGTAGGATCCGAAGAGGGTTGTGAATTCATCAAGGCTCGTAAAAGATCCTTCCATGTAATGATGCCCAAAATTTCTTTGTCAGGCCCGATCACCGGGAGACACGAAATCTGTCGTTCGAGAAGGATTTGTGCTGCTGTTCGAAGGGGCGTCTCTTTGCTCACCACGACAGGGTTGCGGGTCATAATTTGATGTGCCCGTTTGTCGAGTGTGGCCCGGTCCCGCGTCGTTTCGGATAACGTTCCTACATACGGGCTGATTTCTTTGAGAAAATCACGATCCGAAATGATCCCGATAAGTTTTCCGTCGTTGAGGACCAATAAGTGATGGAATCGGGCTTGACGAAAAATATCTCCGATCTTCTTGAGCGGATCGTCCATGTCTACGGTCGTGATGTGAGTGGTCATGATTGATTCAACGGCCATCTCATTCATAGGAGGGAGCCCTGCCTTGATTTGAGCGTTCTAATCCCGACGGCCTTCGACAATGTTCGAGCGACATTGACAGGCATTGTTTGTCACGGGCTTGCGATCTGAAGACATTCTCGGTCTGGTATCAAGGCAAGTTAACGATGGCGACCGCAAGAACCATGGGGTGTTGAAGGGATGCATCTGCCAGGAATGCAGGACTTCACAACAGAATCGGCCTCTTCAGTTGGGTGTCAGGAGGCTGCGTATGGAGCAAGCATCGGGATGAGGCGATAGACTGTCGAACATCATTCATGGTTTGATAGCGGGAGGGGTAAGGGCAGGTGTTGTGGCTACGGAGAGGGCGTGCAATCGGTAGGGTTGACGATATGTCCCTCCTGACCTCGTGTCGTTGGAGTGAGCAGGGAACAGATTCGCAACAAAGGTAGGTGAGTATGAACGTTCGGTTTCAGGACTTCAATCCATGGAAATTTTCCTTTCGTGATGATCCCGTTCTCGTTTTGGAAGACTTTTGGTCGCCTGAGGAAATGGCACGATTCCGAAAGGCCATGACGAAGTCGCAATGGACATCATTGAGCAACCTGCCGCTGGTGGCTCGAGCTTTTCCCAACTGTGGGAATTGGCTGAAAGCGACGATCGGGCCACAGGAAGCGGAGTATTTCCTGGGACGTGTGGGGCTTCCGTGTGTTGCCGCCTACGTGGAATCTTTTCCGGGAATCCGCGCCCGTCACGTCAATTTCAATTACTATGCCTATGCTGTCGGTGATTGTCTCTCCACGCACGATGATACTGATGAAGCGTATGTAGCCTCTCAAGGAATTCGTCCTCCGCGTCGGCGCTTGGCTTTGGCGACTTATTTTCATGAGGAATGGCATCCTGATTGGGGAGGAGAACTGATTATCTACGCGGACAAGGCTCGAAAAGGCGGCCAGCGACACTTGTCGATCACGCATTGCATCCTGCCGGCACCGGGCTCATTGGTGATTTTCACCGTTCCGCGATTTCACCGGGTGTGTCGGGTTGATCTGCTGGCGGGAGATCGAAAACGGCTGTCGATTGCTGGATGGTTTATGACGGAACATGACTCCTAAGCATTTCTTTACCTTTGTCTTCGCTCCATCCCGTATCGCCTAAGATAGTCGGCATGTATGTTGTCGAGCCATTGCATCACTGCTCTTGATGTCCATGTGGCCGGTGAACCGCTTCGCGTGATCACCGGTGGGTTTCCTGAGTTGCCGGGAAGGAACATCCTGGAGAAACGGCGAGCTTGCCGCGAACGCTATGATCACTTACGGCGTGCTGTGATTTTCGAGCCTCGGGGGCACAATGATATGTATGGATGTTTGATTGTGCCATCCGAAACACCGGCAGCCGATGTGGGAGCGGTGTTCTTTCATAATGATGGGTATAGCACCATGTGTGGGCATGGCATCATTGGTTTGGTGAGCGTGCTGATAGAGCATGGACTCGTTTCTGAAAAGGGATCGTCAGCCACGGTGCGCATAGAAACACCGAGCGGCCTCGTTCAGGCGAAGGCGGTGATTCGAGATGGGCGCGTACGGTCCGTAGCGTTCCGGAATGTTCCCTCGTTCGTCGTGGCGTTAGATGAAACCGTTGATGTGTCCGGTGTCGGCCGAGTGCGATACGATTTGGCTTTTGGCGGAGCGTTTTACGCCTTCTGTCGAGCGGAAGACGTCGGAGCCGAGTTGAAGCCGGAGCATGCGAGTGCGCTCAGGCAATTGGGGATGGAGATCAAGACAGCAATTGCTCGGAGCCGGCAGATTGTCCACCCGGAAGAGCCGGAGCTTGGATTTTTGTATGGCACGATTTTCTGGGGGATGCCCGAGCGAGCGGAGGCTCGGTGTCGTCATGTATGTATTTTTGCCGATGGCGCACTGGATCGGTCTCCAACAGGCACCGGGGTCAGCGCCCATTTGGCGATTCGGGCTGCTCGCGGGATTCAGAGCATGGATGAGCCGTGGGTATGCGAAAGCATCCTGGGGACGACGTTTACAGGCCGCATGGTCCAGGCTCTCGACTATCACAACCGCCCTGCCATTATTCCTGAAATCGAGGGTCGGGCTTTTCTGACAGGCCAACACGAGTTCGTCCTAGATCCTGAAGATCCGCTCTGCGAAGGATTTCGCCTCCGATAGATAAGAGGAGGATTTAGAAAGATGCAGCCAGACAGCGCTTGATATAGACGGATTGCAGCCCCACAATAGTTTTGGCATCGCGAATGGTCCCGTCTTGAATGCGACGGATGGCCGTTTCCAGAGGCCAAGTGACGACATCTAGAACCTCGTCGTGCTCCAATTGCTGAATTCCTTTGGAAAGGTTCGTTCCCAAGAAGATATGAATCACTTCGTTTGTGAATCCGGGGGTTGTGAGAATGCTCGTCAGCAGCTCCATGGTAGAGGCCCGATATCCGATTTCTTCCTCCAACTCTCGTTCGGCGCACAGGCGGGGATCTTCTCCTGAATGGAGTTTTCCGGCCGGAATTTCATAGAGAAATCCTCCGGCTGCATAACGATACTGCCGGATCATGATGACCTGCCCGTCATCGGTTAGCGGAACCACCGCTGCCGCACCGGGATGTCTGATGAATTCGAGTTCGGCGACGGCGCCATTGGGAAGCCTGACTTGATCTACACTCAACGTCACGATTTTCCCTGTATAAATGTGACGTGCCGTCACGAGGCCGATGGAAGAACGATGCGCATCGTTGGGATTCATGACCGTGTTCCTTTATCGAGGACGGCGTTGCGGCTCTTGCGATAAAATGGAGGTTTGACCACGAGCGCCGGAAGGTGCCGGCCTCGAATATCGATTTCCAGCTTCATTCCTACTGTGGCATTGACCGGAGCCACGTAGGCCAACCCAATGCCTTTTTGAAGAATCGGAGAAAAATTTCCGCTCGTCACTATCCCGGTGGGAACCCCATTGGCGAGGACGGTCATGCCCTGTCGGGGCACGCCCTTTTCGAGGAGTTCAAAGCCGATGAGGCGTCGTGTTGGGCCGCGGGTCCGTTGCTGTTGTAACGCCTGAGCGCCAACGAAGTCACCTTTGTTAAACGCCACAACCCATTCAGCGCCTGCCTCAATCGGCGTCGTGTCCTCGGTCAATTCATGTCCATATAAAAAATATCCCATTTCCAAGCGCAGGAGATCGCGCGCGCCTAATCCTGCAGGCTTGAGTCCATGGTCTCGTCCAATCTCTAGAAGCTGCGACCAGATAAGCAAGGCCTGGTCTGCCGCAAGATACAGCTCGTACCCTAATTCGCCTGTGTAGCCGGTTCTTGCGATGAGCGCCTCGGAATCGGCAATTGAGTATTTTCGGCATTGCCGCATGCCCAACGCCGCTAACGAGCTGCCGGTCAGCCGTTCCAGGATGGTGCGGGATTTGGGCCCTTGGAGGGCCAGTTGGGTGATCTCGAACGAGCTATCGATAATCGTTAGCTTTTGCCGAACCGTCACCTGGCGCTGTTCTTCTAGCCATTGCATAATTTTTTCTCGATTCGATGCATTGACGCACAAAAGATAATCTTGTGCACCGAGGCGATAGAGAAACACATCGTCCTTGACGCCACCATTGGGATTGCACACCATGGAATAGTGAGCTTGTCCCTCATCGAGTCGTGATGCATCATTGGTGGTGACCCATTGGAGAAGCGGCAAGGCCTCCTCGCCCGAGAGTCGAATGCGCCCCATATGGCTGACATCGAAAAGGCCAGCCCGTTCCCGTACTGCACGATATTCATCAATAACACCGGAATACTGAAGCGGCATGGACCATCCGGCAAAGTCCACCATCTTGGCCTGTAGTGCGCGGTGCGCGTCAAAAAGCGTCGTCTTGTTCAATTCTTCCCTCGTTCTGCCATGCAGATATGGCGTCGATAGACACGGGTGTTCGTTCCTACCTAAGCAGCCATGCTGGAGGTCTTGAGTTCGTAGTGGAGCATTCAACGAGTCGCAGCGACAATCTTCGCTCGGTCCAAGGCGAGAATGCGGTCCAGGTTATACGCCACGGTGTGTTCGATCAGTGTGACCAACACCCGTTCGCCAAGAGGCTGACAACCTTGGGATGCCATCGCCCGCGTGATCCATTTCAAAATCTCAAAAATGAGTTAGCCGGCGATGTACCGTTCTACACGGTTGCGCGTTCGTTTCGGAAAGAGCCCCGGCCGCTACCATCGAGTATCTAGCCTATTTTTTCCCTGGCTTGGCTCCTGTTTATGGATCGATAGGGTATGTCCAGAAGAAAGCCAGGAGTCCCTTCAATTCAGAAGAAAAGTTCATACCATAATGGTGAAAGACGAATCCATTCGGAGCGTATCCGATAATCTAAAAAAGCGCTCTCGACGGTAGACCGTCGCGGGCGCTTCTAGGCTGATCATCGGTGACGTCGCGTTTAGGATTGTGTTTTTGCTCTCCAACGCCATGCCGCAAGAAGTCCTACCAGGCCTGCGCCGAATGAAAAAATGGTGGAGGGCACCGGGAGAGTCCTACCAGCCCCACTACCTCCGCCCTTCACGCCATCGTACGCGAGCCCGGTGATGCTATAGGCCCCGTTTACATTAAGCGGGGAGAACCCGCTGAAGACAATCGTGTTCCTCAGCAGGTCCCCGAAGAATTGTAGGTGAGATAAAAGACCTCGTTGCCCCCTGCCCTATCGGTGTCACTCTCCATCTGGACCTGGAAACTCGTGGCGTGGGATTGAGTCACGATGAGCAGAAGGAGCCAAACAGCGGAAACGAGGCCTCTCGCTGTTTTGTTTTGAAGAAACACCTTCTGAGGGTTCATGGCATTGTACTCCTTGCAAAAATCCTAAAATCGGTGCCCCTGATGTTCAGCGAGACTCTGGATATTTTGAATACGGAATTTCACCAGGAGGTTTTAAGTTCTTCTTCCGCTCTCACTACGATCCTCCCGAAATACTCCCCGGCGGGTTCCCCATAATACGACCAAAAAGGATAACGCCTCTTCTGGTTCTATGCATCCCCCAGAACGGGGGATGCTGGTATTGAGCCATCTCGAATGGCTCGGGACATCGGTGGGGCGCCCTTCGGAGGGTTTCCGGAACGAGGTATAAAATGTGGCACTCGTATTTTTTCAGGGTTTAGTGCCGTGCTGAGGCCTTCTCATGAGCTTCAAATGCTGGTTTCGGCGCATAGATTCGTAATAGTTCTTGCAAGATAGGGATCGAGATAGCCTCTACTTTTCGGTTGTCGCGTCCGGTCACTGTCGTCGCGCGCAAAAGGGCATTGACGATGGCTTCTTCGGTCGCCTCGACTGTGGCGGCCAAAATCGGGTTGAGATGGGTATCGGCCAGATGGGTCATCGTGAAGGTGCGGCTTTTGGGATAATGCGGAATGATGTTCGCTGTAGAAAAAGCCAGAAAAAAATCCCCGCTCCCGTGATGGGAAATCGCGCCGGTACGCGCTAAGCCCAAGGCCGCCCGCTTGGCGATGCGTGTCAGTTGGCGGGAATCCAGCGGAGCATCGGTGGCAATGATCACGATGATCGATCCACTATCTTCGCGGCGCGTGCGGTGGTCTGATGAGGGAAGGGGAATAGCCGACGATCGGGAGACGTCGAGTTGAGCGTGAGGTTTGGTCCATTCGCCATACAAACGTCCAACGGGCACCCCGTTGATGACGAGTTCGGGTTGTCGTCCATGATTGGCATTTACAAGCACGCCAACCAGATAGCCGCCGGCCTCTTCGGGAAGATGACGTGATGACGTCCCAATGCCTCCCTTGAATCCGTAAGCAATCATCCCTGTGCCGGCCCCAACCGTCCCCTCCTCGACTGGGCCTGAAGAGGCTCGGTTCAGTGCGGCGATGACGTCGTGTTCAGAGACATGGCGTCCTTGAATGTCGTTCAGCCGGCTGTCATCGCATTCGGCCACGACGGGGGTGAGCGTATCATCGGTGATGCCGATTTGCGGATGATGGGTGATCATCCATGTCATCACGCCATTCGCTACCGTGGGAACATTTAAGGTATTGGTCAAGGCAATGGGGTATTCCAGAAATCCGGATTCGGTAACCCAGGCCAGGCCGGTCATTTCGCCGGTTCCATTCAATACAAAGGCACCGGCTGGTGCTTTGTTGTGCCAAATGTCATCGCGGGGAATGATCACAGTCACGCCCGTGCGAACAGGCCCATGACCTGGACGCAAAGTGCCGTGCCCCTCGATCAAGGTGGTATGTCCAACTTTGACTCCGTCGACATCGGTAATGGCATTCCACAGTCCTGTGGGATATTGTCCGATGACGATCCCAAGGTCTCGTGCGCGCGGGCGGGGAAGGTGCTGGGGATCGTCGGAGGATTGTGCGGAGGGAACAAGACCCAAGACAACAATGAGCACCGAAATTCCGCGGATCCAAGCGTGAAACCGGTTCATGGCATTTTCCATGTGTACTTTATAAAGCCGTTCTCTCTGGATGAAGAGAGAACGGCATCGATCAGGAATCTCTTATGTTCCGTGCTTCAGGCTCGTTCCGAAGATAAAACAAGATCTTTTTCGAAGACGTGATATCCTGTCGGTGAAAGGCCGAGCCTCGAATATATGGCCTGAGCGTTGGTATTCCTTCGCTCGACGTACAGTCGGATTCCGCAAACTTCCGGTTGTGATCGAGCCATGGTTTCCAGATGACGGTACAGTTGGCGAAAAATGCCCAACCTCCGCCATTGAGGCTCGACATACACGCTCTGAATCCACCAAAAATTTCCATTCCGCCAATCGCTCCATTCGTTCGTGACTAAAAGCTGTGCAACGGCCCTGTCAGCCTCTTGAGCGCGACGGACGACCCCGAGAAGATAAAAGCCGCGATCGCGCGAGTCCAAGACCGCTTGGGTTCCCGCGCGCAGGCGGGCGAGGTCGAGCCGGCGGCATTCGGTTTCCCAGGCCATCGCTGCATTCATGCGGACGAGATCGTCCAAATCTTCAAGGGTGGCTTCTCTGATCGTCAAAAGACCCTGGTCGTGGGGCAAAGAAAAGGAAACCCGATTCATGACAGGCACGATACTTAAGACGATTCAAGTGCTGGCGCGAGCCAGCCGGGCTCCGGTCTGTATAGCCCAGCCGAAAATTCCATTTTGATGGCGTCTTCTGGGCTCAACCGAATTCGATAGATAGAGCGTTCGGGAACAAAAGCCAGATATCCCGTGAACGGATGAAGGGCCGTGGGAACGAAAACCATGAGCAGGGGGCCATTCTCGGATACTTGAAGCCATGTCGGAGCCGTGTCCATGATAAATCCTAACGCCCACAAACCGTCTCGTGGGAAAGGAATGACCGCGACTTTGCTGCATCCGAATCGTTGACGAAAGTGGAACACATCGGCCATGCTCTTGAGTGTTTGATAAATGCTCCGCACTAAAGGAATTTGCTCCATGGGGCGTTCGATCGCCCTATGAATCCGGCGACCAATGTAATGCGTCATGACCATCCCGCTGAGGAGCACGAGAACCAAGAACGACGCAAGGCCAGTTCCGGGCAGTTCGGCCCCGAGCATCGCGGCAAATACATCGACCATCATATGGTCCAATGCGTCGAACAAGGTATACAAAATTAAAAACGTGCCCCAAGCAGGAACCACGACGAACAGCCCCGTCCACATGTGACGTCCGAGATACGACCATACGGCCAACGTGATCGTCCTGAGCATGGTTGGATATTCCTAAAAAAAGAAACTCGGAAAACGAAAAGCAGTCTAACAAAAAGTGCCAACGGCTTTCATCCGAGTCAGCGTGCTGGGAGTATTTCGGAGCGGAGAGTATGAAAGCGAAGAAGTTTTGCTGGATGTTAAATGCAAATTAAAGCTCTGGCTTGTCAGAAGCGGCGCTTGATGATACATTGGCGTTCATGTCTGCTTTGATGTAAGGATGCTTCGAGGATTTCTTAAGGAGGCGAGGATGGATGCAGAATCGCAATCGACGAATCCGGGCACTATCGACGAGGAGTTGTTAGCGATTCTATGTTGCCCTGAAACGAAGCAGGGACTACGTTTGCTCGATTCGAAACAGATCAGGCACCTTAATGCATTGATCGACAAGGGAGAGCTCCGGAATAAGGAGGGCCACGTTGTCCAAGAAAAGCTCGACGGCGGGCTCATGCGCGAGGATGGAAAGATTGTCTATCCAATTCGGGACCATATCCCTATTATGCTAATCGAGGAAGGTATAGTGATCGAAGGGGTTCTCTAACTCGACGAGGGACAATGGACAGGCAAGATATGGGGCGAACAAAGAATGATGGATTATTTGTTGTGTGAGTCCTGAGATCCAGTGCCGGTTGGTTCTCCCCTGATGAGCCACCACAACGATCGGCACACCTGCACGCAGACGTAAACAGATATACCAGATAAGATGCCCAACAGGCCAAACCTCCCTTCCGGCCATGCATGGGGCGCATGAAGCACGATACCCAAGGCGACATGCCCTCCCACGCCGAGACAAAGAGCCAAGATCACCCACTCTTTTAATATCTTGCTTTTCGTAAGATCGGGCATCGCTCAGTGCGTCAAACTGGTTGCCTGAAGATGAAGATAAGGTGACGGATACATCCCCCGATCGATATTCTGACCAATAGCAGGCTCGGAAGCGCTCACAAGTCGGCCGAATGTAATTTTAGAGGTTTCGTGTTTTGGCCTTGGAGGACATGGCATCTCAGAAAACCGCTGCTACAAAGCGGCAGTTTCTTGAGTGCTTAAGAGCGCGACCCTCAAGCCTGCTGACCCATGCAGGCTTTCAGACAGGGCTTTTAGCAAGCTCGATTTCCGTGGCCGTAATTAAACTTGTGAGATATTCATTCACGAACAATAAAGCCTCTTCTCGCCCGTCGGCTCGTCGGCCTTTTTCACGCCGCTGAACCGATAGCTCGTGTTCCAAGTCGGACTTGACATCGCTCAAGAGCTTCTGAAGCGAAGCTGCAGTCAGATTTTGATCGACATCTTCGAGTTCTTGGCACCGATCCAATACCCAGTTCAACCCCTCAGCGCGTCCGTAGTACCGTTCTTGATCGGCTACATCAATCTTTCCCATGCTGCTGGCAAAAGCCTGGTCGTCATAGATCAAATTGTAGAAACTTACCACTGCTCGATGTAACGCTGAATTCATTCGAGTCACTCCTCTATGCTAAAACGGAAGAATTTTCAAACTTATTATATCGCCTTTTATTCCGATGTTCCAGAATTCCTAAGAAAATTGGGCTTAGAAGGCTTGGCCGGATAGGATCGCTATCAATATCGAATAGGCTTTGGTCTTAAAGAGGATTAGGTGAACAGCAAAGGATGGAATTCAGCCATGAAACCATAGTATAAGGGGGCAAAATGCTTGAGACTTTCAGGGCTGGTTTCTTTGAGCTTTTTAAAAAAGAAAATTTGATGTTTTGGATCGAGTTGCTCGAGCAAGCTCGCTAATTGCGGCATCGTATAGGCGTTTGGTGGTACACTGAGAACGTAATGTACGAGTCTTTCCACTAATTGCTGAACAGTGTAATCGCTCGAGAGATATTCCTGGGGGATTTTCCCTTTCTCCAACATTTCTGCAAATGGAATAGCTTGAGCGGCTAAGGGAATGTCCATGAACGTATTATGTGGTAGACCGAAAGCGATCCGCTAATTACATCTTTTTTTTACTGTACTTTTCTCATTGGTGTTTTCGCAAATCATGGTTAAACCGTATCATGAAACCTTCAAAATTGCCAATAGATATTGTCAGGCTAATCTCAGGATAATCATCGATACCAAACGAGATCGTAGAAACGATTCTTTACCGAGGATCGGAGGATTTTTGACAGCGCTCAATCAGCGCTCTACAATTTCTCGCGCCTCTCAGCACGTGGGCCATATTCTCAAAGAGCAGGTGTGATCTTTTCCGACAAGGTTGAAGAAATTCCCCGCAACACAACAATTGTATCAGCAGATTGATTGACCCATGAAATGAGCGTGTTGCTGCCTGCTTCCGACAATATGAAAAGAACAAAATCCTTGCGCGTGCATGCTCAATGGTCTTTGATTTCGTGCGTGTCGCTGGTCGTTTTCGGCGTGTTGGTTCATGACGGCTGGGCTCAGAGAGTCGAGGATCTTCCAGATCTCACCGGCGGGGCAGTCCCCATGATCGTGTACGAAACACGTGATCCGTTTTCAAGTGGCGAGCCGACTTCGATCGAGCGTGTTCGGTTTACGGTCCGCGTCAAAAATCAAACCGGAGATCCCTTGCTCGGCCAGTCTTTGGTCCTGATCGTAGAAAAGATCCTCGATTTAAGCGGCGACGATGTGTCGAGCAGGATCATGGTTGCAGGAGCGGATGGGTATACCGCGAAGGGACAGCCCTACTTCCGCGTTCCGATCGCCGATGGGCAGGATTTGGCCCCCTTTGCGGAAAGCGAACCGATCACGTTAGAGTTCAACAATCCCGATTATCTTCGTTTCTATCCACCTGTCCTTCGTGTGCGAGGCATTCGGCGTTCTCCGGAGAAATCCATGAAGCAGCTTCTCCAGACGCTGGTTGAAAAAGGCATCTTGACACCGAAGGAAGCCGAAGAAGCTCTGGCTCCGCCTGTTCCATGACCGGTTCGGTCATGTCCATTCATTGCGTTTCTTCTGCCCAAGACTTTCTGCATACCGCTTCCCCGCCTCCCTTGATTTATTCGTATCCATTAGCGGGGCACACGCCGTTCGAGTTGTATTGTCGAATGACAGCCTGTGCGAGCCCATCCTTTTTGCTAGAGAGCGGAGAAAGATCGTCGGGTCTGGCTCGGTATTCGTTTTTCGGTGATCGCCCATTTCTCGAATTCATCGCCAAAGAGAATCGTTACCAAATCCGTTCGGAGGGGCAGTGCATCGATGGTCAGGGAGATGCGTTTGCTCGTTTTTGGGAACTGCTTGGCCCCCCGAAGCCACGAGAAGATCGGAACCTGCCTCCATTTCTCGGTGGTGCAGTCGGCATGGTGAGTTATGATCTTGTTCGTCAGTTTGAACGGCTGCCAACGTATGCCAAGGCTGATCTTGACATTCCCGATTTGCATTTCCTGTTCATTGATCGCCTGGTGGCGATTGATCATGAAGCCCAAACGGTCCACCTCGTTTTTGCGCCTGCTCCATCTCGAGTACAAGGAGAGGCCCGAGATCGGCTGTATCGTGAAGGAAAGGATGCCTTGGTCGAGATGGCTGACCGTCTCTTCGGCATACCCAGTGAACCGAGACACGCATTTCGACATATTCCACCCCATGAGGTGCACGCCGAGCAATCCGCGTGTGCGTATCAGGATCGCGTGCGTGCTTGCCAAGCTTATATCGAATCTGGAGATATCTACCAAGCCAATTTGTCTCATCGTTTTACCATGACGTTTCCTCACCTATGCCGCGAGGGACGATCGTCCCTCGCGGCTCAAGTATACAGGCAAGTCAATCAGGTGAATCCGTCGCCATTTTCAGCGCTTCTCTCGCTCGACCAGTACTCGCTGGTCTCGAATTCGCCGGAATTGCTGCTTAGGAAACGAGGACACCGTGTGGATACCAGACCCATCGCAGGAACGTTCCCGCGCGGTGCGACAGGGCAAGTTGATCGCGAGCAGGCTAAAAGACTGTTGGCGGATCCCAAGGAACGGGCTGAACATGTCATGCTCGTCGATTTAGCCAGAAACGATCTAGGCCGTGTGTGTCGCTATGGCACGATTCGTGTTGAGGAGTTTATGACTGTGGCTCGGTACTCTCATGTGTTTCATTTGGAATCCTTGGTTTCTGGGCTGCTCCAAGACGGAATTGGCAATGGAGAAATTCTCAAGGCCGTATTTCCCGGAGGCACAATTACGGGAGTGCCTAAAATCCGCTGCATGGAACTGATCGACCAACTTGAACCGGTTCGTCGTGGTCCGTACACGGGGTCCATCGGATACGTGAGTTGGGCCGGAGATATGGACTGGAATATTCTCATTCGAACGCTGGTATTGACGGATCACTGCGGCTATTTGCAGGTGGGAGCCGGCATCGTGGCTGATTCTGTGCCATTGCGAGAATATCGCGAAACCTTGGCCAAAGCGCAGGCATTTTTTCAGGCGTTGTCATGATGCAGGCCTCTTCGTGGGTTTTTGTGAACGGGTGCTGGGTGCCATCGGACGAGGCTGCTGTCTCGGTCTTCGACCATGGATTTTTGTATGGGGATGGTGTGTTCGAAACCCTTCGAGCCTCTCGCGGACAGATCTTGTGGTGCGATCGTCATGTGGCACGATTGTCGCGATCGTGCGAAAAACTTCATCTCTCGGTTCCCATCGCACATGAAGCCTGGGTTGCATTGCTGGAAGAGCTTTTGACGCGCAATCGGCTCTCGGAAGCTCTGGTCCGCATTACGGTGTCGCGCGGCATCGGTGATCTTGGAGTGGATCCGTCACTCTGCCCGAAGCCGACCGTGGTGGTGATGGGGAGACCCCTGCCCTCATACCCGACTGATTTCAAGGAACGGGGTGTCCGCTTAGCTGTGGCAGGCATTCGCCGAACGGGAGTCGGAACGCAGCTTCCCGATATAAAATCGCTCAGTTTCCAAACCAACGTATTGGCCAAGCACGAAGCCGTTCAGGCAGGCGCTTTCGATGCGGTCATGTTGAATGCCGATGATTGTGTGACCGAATGCACGACGAGCAATCTGTTTTTTATCGATAATGGGGTACTCCATACACCAGCGCAGGAGTGTGGGCTCATTCCGGGCATTACCCGGGATCTCGTCATCGAGTTGGCGGCCGAGGCGGGCTTAGCAGTTCAACAAGGTTGTTATCCCTTGTCCACCGTGCTCGGGGCACAAGAATGGTTCCTCACGAATACGGGCATGGGAATTATGCCGATTCGTCAAATTGGCCAATCTCGGAATGACACCTGTCCAGGACCGCTCACACGCTATCTTCAAGCCGTGTTCGAGGCGAAGATCGCTGAGTGTATCGGATCTCGCTGAACGGTACAGCCCTCCTATCCAGCCTGGACCGAAGAGCTTCTATTAGGAGAAGAGGCCATCGTACGAACGGACCGGCTGTGATGATTCCAGGACGGATCATCCGTTGAAGGAAAATCCTTTCGGAAATGTGCGCCGATGCTGTTACGGCGCCAGAGTGCCGCTTCTGCGATACACCGTCCAACCTGAATGAGGTTGGAGAGTTCCATCTCATCCCGTGTCACAGGAAACGTCGGCGAAGTCTGTTCCCATTGCGCCAGTTGGGCGCACGCTCGTTGCAACGCCTCTTCGCTGCGGACAAGTCCTACTTTTGTCCACATGAGGCGTCGAAGCGAGCGCCGCACTTTTTCTCTGTCACTGAACATATGAGAGCGCCTCGGGTCGCATTCCAGCAAGGGCAAAGAAAGCGAAGCCTGTCCCTCCTGCGGAACGAACGCCGCCGCCGCTCGGGCTGCACGTACCCCAAAGACCAATCCTTCTAGAAGCGAGTTGCTCGCCAATCGATTGGCTCCGTGGACGCCGGTACAGGCGACTTCGCCAGCGGCAAACAGCCCGGGGACGGTCGTTTCGCCGTCCAGACCCGTTTTGACTCCTCCCATCATATAGTGGGCGCTCGGAGCGACGGGAATCCATTCTTCGGTAATGTCGATATCAAACCGCAGGCACGTGGCATAAATGGAAGGAAACCGCTTTTTGACAAAGGTGGCTCCGAGATGCGTCACATCCAAATAGACATGAGGCGATTTCGTTCGCAACATTTCTGACCAGATGGCTCGTGCAACGACATCGCGGGAAGCTAGCTCACCGTCCGGATCGTAGCGGGACATGAACCGTTCACCAGAACGGTTACGGAGGATCCCGCCTTCTCCGCGAAGGGTCTCCGAAATGAGAAATGGGGGACTGGACGGAAGGTATAAAGCCGTGGGATGAAATTGGACGAATTCCATATCTTGAAGGATGGCTCCTGCGCGCAGGGCCATGGCCATCCCATCCCCTGTCGCGCCGGAGGGGTTCGTCGTTCGGGCATAGACCTGCCCTGCTCCTCCTGTTGCGAGAACCACGGCACGTGCGGTGATGAGTAAAAACGCTCTGGATCGTTCATCGAGAACAAGGGCACCCCGACACTGTCCCGATCGGATGAGAAGATCTACGCTAAAATGACTGCCCAACCATTGAATCGTCGGCTCCCGTCGAACCTGACCCAACAGCACACGGACCATTTCACCGCCGGTCGCATCTCCGCCGGCGCGCAAGATGCGTCTCCGGCTATGGGCCCCTTCATTGGTAAAGGCGAGCTGTCCGTCAATCGTGTCGAACCGAGCTCCCCATTCGATGAGTTCCTGGACGCGGGCTAGTCCCTCTTCGACCAGTATTTTGGCTGCCGGCTCGTAACAGAGTTGGTGCCCGGCTTTCACGGTATCCGTGAAATGGAGATCCACATGATCGTCGTCGTTCAAAGCCACGGCGATACCGCCCTGGGCGTAAAAAGTGTTGCTTTCTGCAGGATCGCCTTTGGTGACCACCAATACCTGTCCGTGCCTCGCTAGCTCCAGCGCGGCGCGGAGCCCTGCTATCCCACCACCAATGACGAGAAAGTCCGTGTCGCAAGAGGCGAACGATGTCAACGAAGATCGCATCGGCATTGATGGAGTCCTTTCCTTCTCCTTTTTAGGACTCTCCGGTCCGAACAGCCATTCCAAAGGGGAGGTCACCATCCGTTCCGCTGAGGAGAATGACTCGGCTTCCGCTCCAATATAAAATTCCATGGCCCCGAGCACGGACCACGCTGTCGGTCGAAGCCCGTCGCCAGGTCCCATGCCACACCACAAAAGTCAGAATCAAATCGTCCTTGATTTCTATCCGCTCGATCCAAAGGTCCAAGGCGATATCAGAATAGACTTCAAAGTCTTTGCGGACGTCTTGGGCCCATATGTTGAGCGAGTCGAGGGGAAGGAGCAACTCGTCGATAGCGTGCACGTCACGATTGACGTAGGCGTCTCGCAGGTGCTTGACCGCATCGACGATGCGCTCGAGGCGTGCATAGTCCTCAGAATATCGGGGCGGTGTCGATGTGCATCCTAGTATCCCCCATACGGTCAGGATCGCTAGACCGACAGTCAACGCTCCCCATCGGGATCCTGTCATAGCCACAAAACATTATAGCGAGGTTTCGCAGAATAGGGTCAAGAACGAAAGAAGAAGAAGGTTCCCGCTGCCGGCAGCGAATGGATCATTTGACACCGTGTCCTTGCCTTTCTACACTCTCTTCGTCGGTAAGCTCCAAGGGATGTCAGGAACGCGATGATCGCGCGGCCGCACAATATCATCGGGATCGTGTACGATTACGATCACACGCTGAGTCCTCATTATATGCAGGAAGATACTATCTTCCGTCATTGCGGGATCGATGCGGCTGAATTTTGGTCAAGTTGCACAGCGTTGATAAAAGAAAAAGGCTATGAACAAGAACTCGCCTATATGAAACGATTGTTGGAAGATGAACGGACGCGGCATCTTTCGAACGCGGATCTCGCGCGGATGGGCAGCGATTTGGTGTTTTTCCCTGGAGTGCCAGAGTTTTTTTCGGAATTGGAAACGGTGGTCCGGAATCCGCGATATGCCGAGTGCGATCTTCATCTCGAGCATTATGTGGTGAGTTCGGGGCTCAAGGCCATTTTGGAAGGAAGCCGAATTGCCAGCTATGTCAAAGCCATTTTTGGCTGTGAGTTCGATGAAGACCATGCCCGAATCAGTTTTCCCAAGCGAACGATCAGTCACACCCAAAAAACTCAGTTCTTGTTTCGGGTCAACAAAGGGTTGCTCCGTCTTGATCAAGATGTCAACGATCATATGCCGGAGGAAGCGCGGCGCATTCCGTTTCGGCATATGATTTATGTCGGCGATGGGCCGACGGACGTCCCGTGTTTCACGCTGATGAAAAAACATGGCGGATTCGCCATCGCAGTGTACAACCCCCAAGATGCGACCCGACGCTCGTTCGAAAAATGTTATGCGCTTGCGCGGCATGCCGACCGCGTGCATTTTATCGCCCCTGCCGACTACCGAGCCGGAAGTCATCTCCGGCTGATTCTTGAGCGCCATATCACAGAAATCGCTGACGAGATTCTCGAACGGCAACGTCAAAGCCTCGAAGCTGTACGCGTCCCGGCCCCCTTGCCCTAAACGGTTGTCGCTCAAGATTGGTCCTGCGAGCATGGTGGTTGGCGACACTATTGCTGGATGCAATCATGGACAGTCGATGGTCCAGAACGTCGGAAGGCGGTCGATGAGCGCGGTTTTCATTGGTCTTCCATTCCTCGTTCCGTGGTGTCGACCTGTTGGTCACCCTCAGGATCCCCTCTCTGGTTTCGTTCCTCCTCGCTCGGAACCGTTGTTGTGTCATCGGAAGGAGATGTCTTGTCATAGCCCTGGAAGGAGTCATCGCCGCAAAACTCTCTGGCACTTGCGTTGCGCAGGTCACACGCTGTTGAGTAAGGTTTAGAGAGAGTTGCAACGTGAAAGGAGTTACGGCCCTCCACGCAAGGTTGAAGCGCTGAATGATTGGACCTACTCAGCTTATGAGAGGAACGAGGAGGTGAACGCCATGAATACGAACGGATGGACTAAGACGTGGATCGGTTTTGGTATGGCTGCAGGGTTGTGTATGGGAATTTTGGGGTCTGAATGGACTGCTGTCTATGCTGAGGACGATCCTTTTCGAGGGCGAAACGCGACGGAGAGGCATCGAGAAGGGATGGCTTTGGATCAGACCAATTGGAAGCGGCCGCAGTCTGTGTTTACATGGATCGCGATGGCACGGGGTTACGAAACCCCCTGGGATACGGTCGGACGACCCGGATGGATGACAGACGATGCCTACGTGAGGCCCATTGATCCGGGTGTCTCCGAATTCACTCCGGATACGGAAGAAATTTACATCGTCTTTGAAGGACAACCCTTGGATGCTCCAGGTCAGTTTGCTGCGGCTTGGTTTGAGATTGGCGAGGATGGGACGGTAGCTCCAGAGCCTATCGGACAAGACGTTATCGAGTTGGAAATGAATCAACGATATGGATATTTCATCATCACACCGCCAGCGGAGGGATGGAAACAAGGCCGCTACTTGGTGAAAATTTATTATGGGAGTCCGGGACAGCGCCTTCACGCCGCTAATGTAGTGGGTACGATGGAGTTTACGATCACCGACACGCCGAAGAACCTGTCTCCTTCCTAATATGACGCTCTCCAGTATCGGCCAAACGGCAAGAGTCTAATCCGATCCTCGGAACGATCGGTCAGATGGAAAACTGAAAGCTCGGGCGCAGGCCGAGCGGATCTGCAAGAATACCCTTGCGTTTGAGAAAGGCGAGAATCTCGTGCACCCGCTCGTCAAAGTCTTCCGGACCTGCGAACACGAGATCCGCATCCGGCTGAAGCCGTTCAGACGACTTGGTCATATAAATCGTGATGACGGGAACGGGATCGACTAATGTATGAATGGCTTGGACCACATGGTCGGCGGTCGATGAGAATGCATTTGTGCTTGTGATGATCAGGAGACCCGTGTCCGCCAAGAGCCGGACGACTTCTCCGAACCGTCGTACCGTTTCATGGGTGTCGGTGTCGCCCAAATCCGAGTCCAATCCTCGACGAAGGTTCAGAGGATCTAAAAGATAGGCATGTCGGCCCTCAGCCACGAGAACGGATTCCAATTTCTTGGCCAAAAATGCTTTGGCAGCCGCATCCGGACCAGTGAATAACACGACGGCAGCCCGATGCCCATAATGTTGTGCCCGTTCTTCCGGGCCGACGTTGCCGGTAATCCAGGTTGACTCGCGCATGCGAGCTTCGTGTCGGAGTTCTTCTTGTTCGTCATGGACGAACGCGGTAATGATCCCGCCACCCGACACGTCATATTGGTCGACGAGCACAAATCGTCCCGTCGCCTCGAAGTCGGCATAGAGATCGAATGCGATAGGCCACTTGGTTTTGAGGGTCACATCGGCGACTTCATTGCGGTGGACGAGTGCACGGGTCGTGTGGTCGTCAAGATTATTGGCATCCACGATTCGATGAATTTCGATGACTTCACACGGCGTTTCTCGTGTCGTCAGACGAAGCAGGTACGGTCGCTTCATTTCGAGCGGGCGCTGGCCCAACCAAAAGACGTGTGCGCGAAAGCTCGTGGAGACGAGCGGAACGCTTTCAGGGTGAGTCGCAATCTGCCCCCGTTCGACGAAAATCTGTTCGTCCAATGTGATGCCAACGGATTGACCGGCAACAGCGTGCATCGGTGGCGGATCGACATTGAAGGCTTCGATGGTTTGGATATGCGCAGACTTGTTGGATGGCGAAAAGACCAAGCGGTCTCCAACCGTTAATTTGCCAGCCGTCAAGCGACCGACGAGAATCCGTCTGGCGTCGAATTTGTACACATCCTGAATGGGGAAGCGAAGCGGTTGATCCTCTCGAGCAGTCTGACGTTGGAATCGGGCAAGCGAGTCCAGAACAGTCGGTCCCTGATACCAGGGCATTTGAGAAGCTGCGCGCGTAATGTTGACGCCTTCCTTGGCGCTTGCCGGAATGACATAGGTAGGTGTGATGTTCAATTGGGCGAGGAATTCCCCGTACTCTTTTTCGATGCCCCGAAAGACATCTTCACGATATCGGACCAAATCCATTTTGTTGACGACGACGGCGACCTGCTTGACGCCGAGCATAGATAACAAGAGTCCGTGCCGTTTGGATTGATCCTTCACCCCTTCAAACGCGTCAATGACGAGCAGCGCCGCTTCTGCCCGAGCGGCACCGGAGACCATGTTTTTCAAAAACTCTTTGTGTCCAGGAGCATCGATGATGATGTATTGACGGCCTTCCCAAGTGAAAAAAGTTCGAGCCGTATCGATGGTGATCCCTTGCTGTTGTTCTTCGAGAAAAGCATCAAAGAGGAAGGCATACTCGAATTCTTTCCCTTGTTGTCGGCAAATCGCTTGAATCTTTTCCAGTTTGCCTTCGGGAAGCGATCCCGTGTCGGCATAGAGTCGACCCAGCAACGTCGATTTGCCATGGTCGACATGACCGACGATCACAATATTCATTTGCTCGTGAACAGGGGACGGGTGCTGCGCTTGCTGAGCCATTACATATAGCCTTCTTTTCGCAGGAGTTCCATGCCGCGTCCGGCGTCTTGCGCGCGCCCGGCTCGTTCCGCGATGTTCGACTGACGCAGTTCGGCAATGATGTCGTCCACCGTTTTCGCCGTGGATTGAATCGGGAAGGTGCAGGGAGCACATCCCAGGCTCCGATATCGGGTTCCACTGCCCTGATCCAAATACAGCGATTCGAGAAACGGGATGTTCTCCAATTTGATGTATTCCCAAATGTTGATCTCTGTCCAATCCAGCAGGGGATGGATGCGGATGTGCGTTCCCGGGGGGAATGTCGTCTTATATTGATCCCACAATTCCGGAGGTTGATCGCGAAAATCCCACTCACTGTTTTTATCACGTGGAGAAAAATATCGTTCCTTGGCTCGCGTCCCCTCTTCGTCGGCCCGTACGCCCAGGATCAACCCAGTATAACCTTTTTCTTCCATGACCTGTTTGAGCGCCTGGGTCTTGAGTGCGGTACAACATTCCACTCGGCCCTTGGTGTAGTTCATCCCCTGGGCCAACGCTTCTTGGTTCTGCCCGATCACCAGGTTGAGTCGCCATTCTCGAGCCAGGCGATCTCGATATTCGATCATTTCCGGAATCTTATAACTTGTGTCGATGTGGATGAGTGGAAAAGGTACGTGACCAAAAAAGGCTTTTCGTGCGAGCCAGAGCAATACTGTGGAATCTTTTCCCATGGACCACAGCATGGCCAGATGATCGAAATGTTTATAGGCCTCTCGAAGAATATAGACGCTTTGGTCCTCAAGTTGACGTAAGTGTTTCATGCAGTCACCGTTTGATGAAAGAGTGCGCGATCGTCGACTGAGGTCGTAGAAAGGGTCTGGAGCGTGCGAAGCGCTGCTCCGGAGTCCAACGCTTCCTGAATCAATGGAGTCGCATGCCGAAGCGATAACGCTGCGCCGGCTGCATAGAGAATCAAGGCGGCGTTGAACACGACCCACGCTCGGCGATCGCCTCGTATCCGGTTTGCGAGTACCCCTTTGACAAAGGCCGCTTCCTGTTCGGCTCGCGATGACGATGGCCCATCCGCCGGGCTCATGGCCTGGAATGTTCCAAGTTTCGCGTTGATATCGTGCGGACGCAGAACGAGCGGTAGAACGCGATCCTGCCGAAGCTCATGGGCCGGTGTCGGAGCAGAAATGGAAAGCTCTGTCGAACCTTCGACCCCTTGAAACACGATCGCACGGGATGTTCCTAGCGTGCGCAGCGCCTCGATGATTTTAGACACGTAAGGCGGATGGCCCACGCCGATCAGTTGGGACGGGGCGCGGACGGGATTAATCATCCGGGCGACTTGATGGGCCAGATTCTGAAGGCCTAATTCCTGACGAAGATCCAACAAACGAGCAAGAGGAGGGTGATAGAGTGCCAGGTCCAAATAGGCGAAGCCCGTTTCCATCAACGTCTGAGCGGCAGCGTCAGGGCGATGTTCTGTAGGGATGCCCAGTCCCCGTAACACGTCCGCGATCGTGGATGCTGCCGCCGCATTGTCGGTACTGTGCAGCAGGACCCTGGCGCCAGCTGTCACGGCAAGCAATGCACCTGCGACGACGACATGGACGGTTTCGTGCTTCTCGCCATAGCAGGGGAGGTCGACGAGATGGGAAACGGCGGGAGCTTGGATGGGCGGCACATAACGGCGGGCCGTGGCTGTAAAAGCCGCCAATTCAGAAATGGATTCCGTCTTGATCCGCATGGCCATCAGGAACGCGCCGACTTGGACAGGGGATGCAGTTCCCTCGATCAAGGCGCTCATGGCCTCTTTAGCTTCTTCCCACGTTAAGTCTTTGGCTCCTTTATGGCCCTTGCCAATTTTGGCGATGAATCGCTGCATGAAAAATGAAACCTAAAACGTCAACACCTGGTCCGCTGTCGTCACCTCTTCTTTCCAAAAGGCTTCGGCATGTTGGACTTCGTCCAATTCCGGGATCAGGTCCTCGACGTTCAAATCAAAATACTTGATCGATTCGCGGCAAACGGAGATTTTGACGTCTCCGGCCTCTTTCAGCTGTTGCAGCAAGGCGGGGAAATCGGCCTTGTTGTCTTTTTTGATCAACTCCCGTACGCGAGTTTCGCGGCCTCGATAGCCTTCGCTCATTGTGAGCTCTTTGCATTTGGCGAGGCTCATCCGGGCTGCGGCTTCGTCTCGAAAAAAGAGGCTCACGGTCCACCCGTCCTGAGCGGCGAGAGATGCCCACTCACAGGCTTGCAGCACGTTGTTATACCCACTCCGAGTGACGATAACGGCCAACTTTTTCATCCGATGCCTCCTTCAAGCAGAGCATGACCAATGAAGACAAGCTCATGGATGAGTGCACGGCACGCAGCCGCTAGCGGTGTAGTCCACATTCGGTTTTGGCAAAATGCTTCCAGCGTCCGGAACGTGGATCGTCGCCAGGTGCGACCGGCGCGGTACAATGCGTGCAACCGATGCTGGGATAATTGCGATCGTGCAGCACGTTGTACGGCACATCATGAGCCTTGATATAGGTCCACACGTCGTGCCATGACCAATAGGCCAGAGGATTAACTTTGACCAAATGGAATTGCCGATCCCATTCAATGAGCGCAGCATTCGCTCTCGTGGGCGATTGTTCCCGGCGAATGCCCGTAATCCATGCGGCATAGGGCTTCAACATCTGTTCGAGCGGTTCAACCTTACGGAGTCGGCAGCAGAGGTCCGGTTCACGGGCCCAGAGGGCATCGCCGTATTGCCGAGCTTGTTCTTCTGGCGTGAGCTGGGGTTTGACGCGGATGATCTGTTCGGGGCGCAAGCGATATTTAGCGATGAGCCGATCACGGACTTCGTAGGTTTCTGGAAAAAGAAAATCCGTATCCAAGTAAAAGAGCTGCGCCTCCGGGTTCAGTCGCATCATCATATCGAGCAACACCACGTCTTCTGCCCCGAAACTGCACGCGAGAATGATGGAAGGCCAATACTGACCGAACGCGTAAGCCAGCACCTCTTCGGCTGGTTTGTCGATCAGCGAGGCGTTAACGGCAGGAAGGGCGTCCGGCGGAGGTTGAGACGCAGGTGTCGAAGCATTTATCGGGTTCGCCATCCAACTCATGCCTCCACTTTTTCGACGAGAATTTTGAAGTGAGTCTGTTGGGGGTCCAACGGTTCCTGGACCAAGATTTTGTGTCCATCGTTACGCAGGCTCACTGGAACGTTCTTGATGGGATCGCCGGCATCGAGCCACACTTCCAGGCGGTCGCCGGGATCCATCATTTCTAGTTTGAGTTTGGTTTTGACGTAGTTCATGGGACACATCACGCCACGCAGGTCGTACACCGGAGCTGCTGGGGCCTCAGGTTGTAGGGAAACAGCCGCCCGTTCATCGTTATCCGGTTTATTCGGAGCTGGAAGGCTCGTCTCTGCGGGAGAGAGCTTGAGGTCCTGTCCGATCCGTTCAGTGATCGAGCGGCACACCTCGACGAAATTGCGAGCGAACGCGATTTTCTCCTGGGCGAATGTCTCGGAGGCGTCCTTTGATCCGAGATTGGAAATTCGTTGCGCCAAATGATGATATTCGGTGGGGATAACACCTTTGGCAACGATCAAGCGTTCGAACTCCGTCAGTGTGTCCTCATCCGTATTAGGATCGACGCCTTCTGTAACCAACAAGGCCTTGGCACCGGCTATGATGGATCGATAAGCCTTATTGACGGCAATGGCATATTGATGTTTTCTGGCTAAGACTTGGGCTTGGTAGAGTTCTTGTTCGGCTTCGAGCATACGATTGTCAATCATCTCCAATGCTCCGCCTGCACATTCGCCAGGCCCGAGGTCCTCGACCGTAAATTCTTCATCAGCTTCCCAATCATAATAGACATCCGGGTTGTCCTCGAAAGACGGAAGGAACGTATACGGAATCAGCACGTCCTTGATTGCCGCTTTGCCCACCCGTGAGAAAAATGCGTGCAGGGTTTCGCCTTCCTGTCGGTTTTGTCGGTAGAACGCCAAGAGATGGCGAAGGGCATCCGGCACGTGTTTGGCTGGCACTTTGACCACGAGCTGCCCGATGCGAGTCGTCCCGTTGACCTGACCCCCCACATGGAGTTCATATACCGGGGCCACATGATTGCCCATCCGTTTGCCGACTCCATGGAGACCTATGGTCGCAATATGATGTTGTGCGCAGGAATTATGACACCCGCTGATTTTAATGCTGACCCCTTTCAAGTCTTCGGGTGTCCGACCGGCTGGAAAGAGCTCGGCCAGTGCCCGCGCCAGCCCTTTGGAAGAGGTGATCCCTAACCCGCATGTATCCGTCCCAGGGCAGGCCACGATGTCTTCGATCCTTTCTGCTCCAGGGGTTCCCAGCCCGCAAGAGGCTAATTCGGCATAGAAGGAACGAAGATTGTTTTCAGGGATCCATCTGATGATCATGTTTTGGCTGATGGTCGTCCGCAGATTGCCGTTAGCATGACGCTCAGCCAAATCGGCGAGCATCCACATTTGTTCGGCTGTGATGTCGCCGGATGGCAACTTGATGATGGCCGAGACAAAGCCAGCTTGTCGTTGAGCGATGACATTCGTGCATCGCCATATATCGAAACTTGATCCAGCGCCGTTGGGCTCTGTGGAGTGCCCGTTCGAGGCGAGACCGGATTCTGATTCCTGAGAAGACCCGTTTCCAGCCTTTGCCGGCATGATTAAGGGCGGCGTATCGGGATGGTCCAAAAGGACCAGCGGGCGTTTCCCATTGGAAGCCTGAATGGCGTTGAAGGTTTCTTGCCAGCGGCGCGCAAATTCTTCGAAACCCAGCTTGTCGATGACGAATTTCATCCGGGCTTTGTTGCGGTTTTTTCGGTTCCCCAGGTTGTCGAACACTTTGATGACGGCTTCGATCGAGGGAATCAATTCATCCATGGGAACAAACTCACGAAGCACCTTGGCCAGCCGGGGAGTGGAGCCGAGTCCCCCGCCAACTGACATCCGGAATCCGCCGACGCCCTGCGCATTGCGTACAGCGACAAGCCCGATGTCGTGGATAGGCGTCAATGCGCAATCATGTTGGCAGCCGGAAAAGGCGATTTTGAATTTCCGAGGAAGGCTTTGATTTAACGGGTTTCGAAGCAAGTGATACGCCACGGTCTTGGCATAAGGGGTTACGTCGAAGACCTCTCGCGGACAAACACCGGCCAACGAGCAGGCGGTTACGTTGCGCACGGTGTTTGCACAGGCTTCCCGCGTCGTGAGGCCCACTTCTGCCAATTGCCGCATGATCGTTCCGACTTGGGACAGCGGCACAAAGTGAAGCTGAATATCTTGTCGGGTCGTGACATGTCCGACGCCAGTTGCATAGGTGTCGGCGATTTCTGCAATGCGGCGGAGTTGATTGGCAGTCAGCCCTCCGAATGGGATTTTGATGCGGACCATTTGCACATCGGCCTGGCGCTGCCCATAAATTCCGTATTGCAAGCGAAACGGTTTGAACATTTCCGTTGTTGTATCGCCGGCTTGCAGACGCTGTACCTCGTCTTCGAACGCTTCAATTTCTTCCATGATCTCTGGAGGGATAGGAAACGTCTGCACGGGAGGTTTAAGTGTCGTGGGTGACGCGCTCATAACCATGCCTCCTGACTAAGGCTTGTTCCAGAATGCCTCCTCTTTGGATCGAAGCTGAGGCGCAGAAAAATTATCATCGGTGCAAGATCTGTCATGATAGACGTGTATGCGCGCCTTGCGCAAAGCCAGGCGAAAAAAATTCGGTGATTAAATATGAAACATCAACGCTTCGACCGCCTCGGCTTGGCGATATCTGTCAACCAAGGCTTGCAAGGAAATCGATCGAAGGATTTCGAGCTCAGCTTCCCGAAGTTGTTGTTGAATCTCGCTCAACAAGATTTCCATTACGTTTCGTGGCTGCCACTCCCCGTTGAGGGGAGCGGGATGAGCAGCGGCCTCCTGATGAATGCCGCCGACCGCCTGCACAATATCGGCTAAGGAAATGCTCGCCGGGGGTCTTGCGAGGGAATACCCGCCCTGAGCCCCTCGATGGCTCGTCAATAGTCCGGCTTGTTTCATTGCATGGAGAATGTGTTCGATGAATCGATGAGGGATGCCCTGACGTTGGGCGATGAGTTTCGCTTGCATGGGGTTACTCCCAAAGTGAGCTGCGAGTTCAATGGCTCCCATAATGGCGTATTTAACCTTGACGGGAAAGCGAGCCATCGAAAGTGTCAATAAACGAAAGTGTCAATAAACGAGAATTAAAATTCCTACTATTCCGATTGGAATAATTCATAGCTAATGCCGGAGGCGGGCGTCAAGAGGCGCAACTCTCGGCAGCCGGGAAGTCTCGATTGGCCTGGATATCCTCGAGTGCGGTGTGGCACAGAGCCATAAAGGCATGGGCTGATGGGCCAAGATAGCGATGGGCAAGGGAGGCGAAGCCCACCGCATGGCGGGGAACGGGATCGTAGAGCCTGACGACCTGGAGGCTCATGCCTTTGTTGGCGTGTCGGACATACAATTCCGGCAAAATTGTCCAGCCGGCCCCTCGAGCGACCACTTCAAGAATCCCTTCGGGAGCTGTCATTTCAATAGAAACATTGGGTCGAATTCCGACATGCGCGCACGACGTTTCGATCATGCTTCGCAAGCAATAATCTGTGGGCATCAAGACGAGCGGGAGGTTGGCCAGAGTGCTCATTTTGGCGCGGGTTCCCAGCGGCCGAGCGGTTGGAGGTCCGACAAGACATAGGGTTTCATTGAATAACCGCTTGGTAATGAGTCGCGGGCTCGACGTCGGAAGGAGACACAGGCCTAGATCAAGTTGGTTGTCGAGCAGATCTTGTTCAATCGCTCGCGAGGGTTGAGCGTAGATATGGATCGTGAGATGAGGAAACTGGTGACGGAACCGGGCTACTACAGGGGGGATCAGATAGGTGTTGACCGTGGAAAGGACGCCGATGGTCAATTGCCCTCGTTCTGCCCCGTTAATTTCGCGGATGGCGTCTTTGGCTTGATCGAGATCGCGAAGGGCCCGTCTGGCATAGTCGTAAAGAACCATGCCGGCCTCGGTTAAGGCTACCTGGCGTCCCAAGCGGTGGAATAACGGCGCGCCGAGTTCTTCTTCGAGCGCCTGAATCTGAATGGACAGGGACGGTTGCGACAGGTGAATGGCCTGCGCCGCGCGCGTAAAGTTCTTGTGTTGAGCCACGGCGAGAAAATAGCGAAGTTGACGTAGTTCCATAATATATAAAGAAAAATTATAGAATTTATTAAAATTATATATTAGACAAATGGAATCCTATCGACGTAAAGTTACCTCGTCAAGACACGATCGCTGATGATTTGTCATCGTTGTCGAAAGCGATCCAGCGATCGATCCACGAAGCAGCGAGTTAACCCATAAATTCAAAACTCAAAGGAAGGAGGTGTTACGATGAGCATCACAGGCAGGTCATGGTTATATCGGTTTTCTGCCAGTCTTCTGTTTGTGGGATTGATCGGCTGTGCGACGATGTCGCGAACGGATTCCGCGCCATCGCACGCCTCGCTGTACGAGCGGCTGGGCGGGAAAGCGGCGATCCAGAAGGTCGTCGATACATTCGTGGCCAATGTGGCCGAGGATGCCCGCATTAACAGCCGGTTTGCGACGACGGATATTCCGCGACTGAAACGCCACCTCGTGGATCAGATTTGCGAAGCGACCGGTGGGCCGTGCACGTATACCGGACGAGATATGAAAACGGCGCATGCAGGCATGGGAATTACCAATGCGGAATTCGATGCGCTGGTCGAAGATCTCGTCGCTGCCTTGAACACACATCAGGTCCCTCAGCACGAACAGCAAGAACTTTTGGCGTTGCTCGCCCCGATGCGCAAAGACATTGTCGAACAGCCGTAATCGGACCACAGACAGCCCATTTCGTGCTGTTTCGCACTGTTCACGTTTCACATTGGGCGGGCACCGGAATCCGGTGCCTGTCCTTCTTCTACCGTAAATCCGATTCCTCGAATTTTCTCGATGAGCGTCGAAGTGCCTCGCCGCACTCGCACTCGCGTGTGATGGAACTCTCGACGCATCGGATACTGTGCACGAACCGATTCGAAGCCTTGTGCTCGCGCATCAGCTGAGAGAGACAACAGCGTCGTGAGCCTAGCGTGATCGTGCTCCGGGCGATAGATTTGCGTGACAATGGAATACAAGACCTCTTCGTCTGACTGCCCACCCGCATCGATATCGAGGAAGGGAATCATGGGAGGAGGAAGGGAGGCCGAAGGGTACCACTGCTCCGGCAGTCCGAAATAGCGACATACTGCTTGATAGAGCAGCAAAGTCGCTTGGGCTTTGCCTTCGAGCGAATAGCCGGCAATATGTGGGGTGCCGAGGTCTACGCGTTGCACAAGGTCCCAATGAAGATGCGGTTCGTGTTCCCACACATCGAGCACGGTGGGGCCGATCGCACGCAGGCGGAGCTGGTGAGACAGTGCGAGATTGTCCACAACTGCGCCACGGGCTGTGTTGAGAAAAATGGTTGAGGGCTTCAGGAGAGCCAGGCGTTGGCCGTTGAATAAATGATAAGTCGCAAATGGTTCTTCCTTGGTCAGCGGTACATGAAGGGTGACGATCTCGCTGTCGAGAACTTCGTCCAACGGACGATAGCGAATGTCGCCAGTGGCCCGAGCAAGGGGTGGATCGTTGAAGATTGGGATCAGCCCAAGGGCTTGGGCTTTGTGTGCCACCAAGCTTCCGATGCGCCCGGCTCCGACGATGCCGATGCGTTTCCCAGATAGAGTCAAGCGGTGGCGGTGCGCAAGGACGAGGAGGGCGGCCATGACATATTCTGCGACGGAATTGGCATTGGCCCCAGCGGCAGAGGCAAAACCAATATGGTGGGCGCGCAAATAGTGCAGGTCAACGTGATCGACACCGGCCGTGGCCGTCCCCACAAACCGAACCCTGCTTCCTTCGAGCAACGTGCCGGTGACAGGCGTGATCGTCCGAACGAGCAAGATGTCTGCCTCTTGAATGACGGCGCGAGTAAGACAACGACCAGGGAATCGCCGCACGATTCCAATGGTTGAAAAGGCCTCCTGCACATAGGGAATCTGTTCGTCGGCGAGAATGATCATGGAGATGGACGTTTCTCTTATCCCTTTATGCTGGTTTCCCCTCTCGTTACCAGAAGGTGCGTTGGGTATAATACTGCGTTTCTCAGTTGTCAAACATGTACTGAGTGACTCGAGTCAGGAGGCGTGAGAAATGAAATCTTCCCGATCATCTGCTAGCAGCGGCGCCAAGCGAGCCAATCAATTGTCAAACCTCCAGGCGAAAGGTATGCCGAAGGGTTCTAGCCGAAGCCCCCACGGCCGGCAGTTAAAAGTTGGACAACGGGCTCCGGCGTTTGCCCTACCCGGTACCCATGGCCAGACAGTGCGCTTGTCGCAATTAAAGGGCAAAAATGTCGTACTGTATTTTTACCCGAAAGACGATACGCCTGGGTGCACAAAGGAAGCCTGTGTGTTTCGCGATGCCTTCCAGCACATTCAAGCGGCAAATGCTGTGCTCCTAGGAGTCAGTGCTGATTCAGTGGAATCGCATGAAAAATTTTCTAAAAAATACAATCTCCCGTTCCCGTTGCTCAGCGATACAGACAAGCGCGTCGTACAGGCCTACGGGGTCTGGAAGGAGCGGTCGCTGTATGGGCGGAAGTTTATGGGCATCGAGCGTACGACATTTATCATCGATACAAAAGGCCATATTGCCAAGATCTTCCCAAAAGTGAAGGTCGAATCGCATGTAGGCGAAGTGCTTCAGGCCTTACAGGGACTCGCCTGAAAGATGAGCGGCTCCGAGTGAGCGTAATTGGCAAGTTTTGGCAGGAAGGCTCGACGATCAGGGATGATGATCTGGTGTAGGGCCATTTATGTATGAAAGTGAAAGCGTGTTCCTTGGTGTCACACGCTTCCATTGTCTTCGAACGATCGGGGATCCTCGTCCGTTCCAATATCCAGCGCTCATCCATGGCGTTGTGTGATAAATGGCAAAGCGGCCTTCCGGAGTCAGTATCAAGCAACCAGCTTCGCCCTTCAGGCGAATAAGGAGCTCGCGGAGTGCGATCCTGGCTGCGATGCCCGGACTTTTTCCAAGCTTCAGGAGCAGTGCAATGGTTTTGGCCATCCCGAGGCGCAAAATCTTTTCTCCGGCTCCCGTCATGGAAACGGCTCCTGCTGTATTATCAGCATAAACACCGGCCCCAATAATAGGGGAGTCCCCCACTCTTCCCGGAAGCATGAAGGGTATTCCGCCTGTCGAGGCTCCAGCGGCTGTATTGCCCTCCAGATCGCAAGCGACCGCTCCAACAGTCTCGCAGATCTCGGAATCCGCGCGCATTCGTGAAGACGGCACGATTGCCCGAGGGCAGGAAGAACGACTGGTATGAGGGCTTGAGCGAGGAGATTCAAGCCGTCCAGCTAGTTGAGCTCTGATGGTTCGGACGAATCGTTTGACATGTGATCCTGCCAGCAGGACATGAGGGGTGTGTTCCATCACTAAACGCGCAGCTGAAATGGGACACTGCAGGCGCTCGACGCACGCAACGCCGCCCGCTCGCAACCGTTCGCCTTCCATGAGAGCGGCATCCATGCGCTGTACGCCGTCTAACTGCTTGCGAGCCCCTCGTCCGGCGTTGAACAATCCGGACTCTTCCAGGTAACGGATCATTGCTTCCACGGCATCCAATGCCGAACGTCCGCATTGAACCTGCTCGATTCCGAGCGTTAAGCCTTCGGACAGACAGGTCAGCTGAGCCTTCGTGGGTTGGGTGGAGCCCGCTCCTCCATGGATGAGGACCATCCCGGTTTCGGAGTGGCGAGAGACGCGGGTCAATGGAGGAGGATATTTTTTGCTCTGCGATACCCGGGATCTTGCATGCGATCCAAATCGCGTCGGACAAAACCTAAGCCTGCAACGCAAAGCTCAAAATTGGTTGAAAGCGTTTGGAAGAGCGCCGCTGGCTCTTTCGCGCAGGATTCCGGATATTGGGCCACGATTCCGTAGGATCGCTTGCCCGCTTTCACATAATCCACCAAAAAATCTTGATGGTGAATGAGCCTCGAGCATTTAATGCGGTTGAGATATTCCGGAAACAATCCGGCCATGAACAAGGTGAAATCACCGATATGCCGATGCACATCGCGTTCCTTGTCGATTTCGGTGGTCTGACGGCATCGTTCTGCTTCATACAACAGTTCGACGACGGTTTCCAAAGAATGGCCTTCTTGATCTTTAATCCTGGTCAGATTGTCAATATGAGCAAATTCGACCAAGAGGTTTGAGACGTACTCCGTCACACGAAAATCCGGCCATCCAAGTGCTTCGGCAAAACTTCGTTCGGTGAGGGTGCCAAAGAGACGTCGAAGAGGATGATGGTCTGGAATGTGTGTGTCCATAAACGGTACTCCTCCTTGCCCACACCGGATCCTTCGTCCGTGCTCTTCTCAAGAAGTATCGGTGTGAGACTTACTGCTCTTGATCATAATGTTTTACCCGTTCTTTCTGGCGGCTGTCCAGTAGGAGCGTGACTGGTCCCACGTTATCGAGCGAAAGGATCATCGACGCGCCGAAGATGCCGGTTTCCACTCGATACCCCTGCGTTTTGAACCGCTCGACCGTGAGCTGGTACAAGGGTTCGGCATCTTCCGGAGCGGCAGCGTCTTCGAAACTCGGTCGGCGTCCGCGCTCTAGAGAAGCCAACAAGGTGAACTGAGAGATCAATAAAATGCTTCCGCCCACCTCTTGGAGAGAGCGATTCATTTTGCCTTCTTCGTCGGAAAAGATGCGAAGGGCGGGAACTTTCCGGACCATGAATTCGACATCGGCTGCGGTATCGCCTTTGGCGATTCCCAAGAGTACGACCATTCCCTGCTCGATCTGTCCCACGATCTTGCTATCGACTTCCACGGATGCTCGACGGACTCGCTGAAGAACGGCTTTCATAGTAGGGATAACGCATTGAGCTGCTAGCCTGACGACTTCTTCTCTTGTGGCGATCGAAAGTCACTTTATCGAGTGCGTTCACCGAGGCGAATCTTCGAGTTGAGCATGGCCCAGATTTTCTCCAGTTCTTCCGATTTGAAAAGCGCGTGGATTCCGATATACCCTGTGAGGCTCAATCCAATGCCCACGCCCAACATGATGATTTTCGCGATCCATTGATCGGCACGATTCCAGACCGCCAAGTCGGTGATCCATACGCATACCACCACCATGGGGATGAGGGCAATAACAATCCGCCAGAGCGTGCGCCCCAACATGGCCCAGCGAAACGAGCCAACGCGGCGCCCCAACAACAGGACCAAAATGCCAACATTGACCATCGCCGCAAGGGCCGTTGCTAATGCGAGGCCGGCATGGGCGAACGCGTGCATGAGCCCTAGGGCGAGCAGGATATTGCTGATCATGCCGATCACGGCAGCCGAGGCGGGCGTGAAGGTGTCCTGAAGAGCATAAAACGCCGTTGCTACGATCCGATAGCCTGCAAATGCCCAAAGCCCGATGGCAAACGCGAACAATGCTGAGGCAGTGTGAATCGTGTCGGCTGGAGTGAAGGCTCCATGCTCGAAGATCACATGGATGATGGGTTTCCGCAGCAGGATCAATCCAACCATGGCTGGCACGATGACAAAAGCGATCATGCGCAGTGCCTCCTCCAGTGTATCGCGCAAGGCGGGCAAATCGCCCCGTGCAGCATGAGCGGAAAGGGTCGGCAAAGTTGCGGTAGCCAATGCCACGCCGAACAACCCTAAGGGGAATTGGATGAGACGCATGGCGTAAAACAAATACGTTGGCCCACCGGGAAAATGTGAAGACAAGATCGTATTTACCGTGATATTCACTTGCGTGACCGAAAATCCCAATAGTGTTGGGACGATGAGACGTCCCATGCGTCGAATGCCGGGATGCGTAGGGAGGAATCGCCAGCCAAATAACAGGCCATGTCGTTGCAGAGCCGGCAGTTGCATCAGAAATTGCGCTGCACCCCCGACGACGACCCCTATAGCGACACCGAAAATCGGCTGGTCGAAGAGCGGGGCGATGCCCACGGCGAAGGTGATAATGCAGAGATTGAAAAACACCGGGGCTAAGGCGGGAACGGCGAAAGCGCCTAGAGAGTTCAAGATGCCCATAGCCAGGGCAGCCAGGCTGACAAACAGTAAATACGGGAACATAAGCTGTGTTAAGAGCGTGGTCGTGGCCAATCGGGCTTCGTCTTCCCTGAACCCCGGGGCGATGAGCCAAACGAGGCTCGGAGCACAGAAGATGCCGATCATTGTCACAGCTGTAGCGATCGTCAAGAGGGTAGTAAATGCCGCGCTGGCGAGTTCCCAGGTTTCTTGTTTGGTACGAAGGGTATGATATTCCGTGAACACTGGAATAAAAGCCGATGATATAGAGCCTTCGGCCAGCAATTCGCGAAGCAGGTTGGGTATGCGGTAGGCTACATAAAATGCGTCGGCGGCAGCACCGGCGCCGAAGAGTTTTGCGAGAAGCATATCGCGCGCGAACCCCAGGATGCGGCTCGCAAATGTCGACAAACTGATCAGCCCGGCTGCTTTGGTGATGCTTCGAGGCAACGGTGGAGAATCCGGCGAGTCCAATGGGGGAGAGGAGCCAGTCATTCGAGAGAAATTCTACTCAAAGTGTGATCAGGAATCTATCGGAGCGCGAGCATCTTGTGTCTGGTCGGTGGGATGAAAGGGCAATGACGCCAATCTTTGCGAGGCCGCAGGCTGCGTTTAGCGGATTGACAGGGTTTGGTCTGTACTTTAGCATCGGGGCTTGTCACAGATCCCTCTGCGTCTGTCGCGGTGAATAACAAAACTGCCATTATGCCTCGATCCCGTTTTTGGTTTTTCAGCACTGCCTTTACGACCGGGGCCGTCGTAATGGCTTTGGAGATCCTGGGGAGCCGTTTGCTGGCTCCCGTGTTCGGCAGTTCGTTGTTCGTGTGGGGCGCCTTGATCGGCGTGATCTTGGCGGCGATGAGCAGCGGCTATGCGACAGGCGGATGGCTCGCTGATCGCCGTGCGCCATCCGCCGTTCTAGCTACACTGCTTTTTGTCTCGGGGACCTGGACCTTGCTGTTAGCTTGGATCGGACAACCCGTCGTGTTTACTGTCGCGCGATGGTTGCACGATCCTCGGTGGGGGCCATGTTTGGCAGCCAGTGTTTTGCTAGCGGTCCCAGCGTTTGGGCTGAGCGGAGTCTTGCCGGCTTTGCTCCGCTTGGCGATTGCAGATATGGGACATCTCGGGCGGCATACCGGTGGAGTGATTGCTGTGTCGACAATCGGCAGCTTGGCTGGCACATGGGGAACGTCGTTTTATTTGCTGACCTGGTTGGGCAGCATGACGCTCGTGGCACTGTTAGGATTGGTTCAAGTCGGGCTGGCGCTGATGTGGGCTTGGTGGGCACTTGGGAGCCGCTTGCGGGCGGTGGCCTTGGCCGGAGGGGTCATGGCCCTTCTGGGATGGGCGGGGTTCCATCCGATCTTGGTACAGCCGCCGGCCGTATTTCAAAAGGATACTCCTTATCAACAGCTGCGCGTCCGAGACAACGAGTTATTTCGATTCTTGATTTTGGATAATACGTTTCACGCCGTCATGTGGAAAGCGGCGCCTACATATCTAGCTTTACCCTATAGTCAGGTCATGATGGCTGCATTACCGTTGCATGGCTCGCCTCGGCGCGGACTAATTCTGGGTAACGGCGGTGGCTCGTTGGCCAAGTGGCTCGCTGAAGCCTGGCCCGAGCTCGAGCTCGATGTCGTCGAGGTGGATCCTGTGGTCGTGCAGGCGGCCGAAGAATTTTTCGCCTACCGTCCCGGCACACGTCATCGGGTGTTCGTTCAAGATGCACGGGCCTTTTTACTCTCGACCTCCAAGCGATATGACATCATCTGGGTTGATGTGTTCGCGCGACATTTGATTCCGTTTCACCTCACGACCGAGGAATTTTTTGCTTTGTTGAAGACCCATTTGGCCCCGGACGGCATCGTGGCGATCAATTTAGCTTCCTCGGATGGCGAAGCGGATCAGCGGCGGGCGCAAGCCATCCACAGCACCCTTCGCACAAGTTTTCCCAAAGTCCAGGCCTATGCCGTGGAAGGTCCGCCCTGGCTTCTGACCAGCAGAGGAGCGGTCAATGTGATTTTTTTTGCTGGTCCATCGGTCGCTAGCATGACGCAAGATGCATTTCAGGGGACCTTGGAGCGTTTTGTCGCCAAGCAGCGATTGCCCCTCGAAACGCTCAGGTTTTTTCAAACGCATAGGCCTTTGACGCTTCCTCCAGGTGTGCTGTTAACGGACGATTTTGCCCCTGTTCACATTCTTCAAGGACAAGGCTAACGAAGCCCTCGTTCTAATTCATTTCCTCGGGCGTTCCGGCATCGGAGCCTGATCTCCGTGCGGGTAGAAAGCAGCTGCCTCCGCTCATTCCTGTCGTGAAATCGCGCGTGCCTTTAGACTGTGCGTGCTTGCTCCGATGGGAAGAGTGTCAGTTTCGAGAAATGGAAAGGATCGCTGCGCTCGCTCGTCATCGGAAGGGATCGAACGCAATGTGGTTTCGCGTTGTGCCATTTGCTCTCTACATGGGCTTTGTCGCTTTGAATGATGGTATCCAATGGTGGCTGCCCGACGAAGCGGGGGAATGGTTGTTATGGTTGTATCCTCTCAAGATTGCCGCCGTGGGAACGGTCTTGATGATGTGGTGGGAGCGCTACACCGAACTGCGAGAGCCGTTGATTCGAGGTTGGCGGGAAGTGGTTGCGACGGTCGCCGTAGGCATGGGGGTCTATGTATTGTGGGTCAAAATGGATTGGTCATGGGCAGTTCAAGGAGAGATGAATGCGTATAACCCGTTTCTAGCCGGAGAGACACGCGGCATGGTATTGGCTGGCATTCGGTTTGTCGGTGCTGTGATGATCGTCCCGATTATGGAAGAATTGTTTTGGCGATCGTTTTTGCTCCGCTGGCTGATCAATCCTCAATTTGAGCGTGTGCCGTTGGGGACATTTTCTCCATTTTCGTTCATGGGCACTGTCGTATTGTTTGGCCTGGAGCACCATCTCTGGGCTGCTGGCATGATGGCCGGGGTTGCGTACAATGTCGTGCTGTATTACACCAGACGTCTCTGGCCGTGTATTCTCGCCCATGCCTTGACTAACGGGGCCTTGGGCATCCATGTGATGATGACAAACGAATGGATTTGGTGGTAGGTGGCTGCGGCTCCTGCGAAGAGACCTAACCGTCTTTAAAGATCATCCGGGAATGGGTTCTTTCTTTTCGGATTCCGATTGAGCTGGGGTGGGCTCAGGTGGTCCCACCTCTGCAGGTGGCCAGAATTTAAAGCGAATTTGCGGAAGGGGGAGTCCGTCAAAATTTGGGATGTCATATAAACAACGATTGATGGTCTCGATTTCTTCAGGGGTGAATTCGAAGACCATCTTCTGCTTCCAGAATTTGTCTAGCGTATAATAATCCCCAACTTGGGGTTTTTGAGCCAAGGCTTCTTGCAATTTTTTGAAACCCTCGGTATCCACGCCGGGGATGCGACCTTGGTTTTTTTGGATACACCATTTCAGCACTTCGGCTACTCCGTACATCGTCAATTCGATTTTTCGTTTTTCTCCTGCAGCCATTGTTATAAGCCTCCTCGTTAATGAAGGGGTCTATACCATATTCCCTTCTTTATCTGCCAGTCTAAAATAGTTCTAGAGGATCATCAGAGCGTAAGCGGGACCTCTACGTAAGCGGGACCTCTCCTATATTGACATGCAGGCATGACGGTGGGTTTCGTACCGAAGGGCGATCAGATGCGAATGACCAAATTCCGCGTTTTACATGCGGAACGGGAAGGCGTATACTCAAAAAATGCTCGCATTGCCAACGGAGAGCGAGCAAACGTGAGCGCTACGCATTTGTTATGCAATGATGCAGACCAAAACGGTGAGGGCCTTTTCCTCTCCGAGCGCAATTGAGGGGTTTATGAGCAGGCTGGTGTCGCTAATCCTATTCATGGTGGCTGGCTTGAGCCAAACGGGGTGCCAGAATCAAGATTCCTATGTGCCGCCGGATCTAGTATACCTTTATCGAACGTATTCCGTTGGCAAGAATCCGACCTCCATCAAACAAGGCGACTTTAACGAAGACGGATTTGCCGATCTCATTACCAGTAACATTCGCGACAATTCCCTGTCGCTGCTGCTTGGCAATGGAGATGGAAGTTTCCAAGACCAAAAAGTGATTCCTGTCTGTCAGGAGCCCAGGAATTTGGCGATCGAAGATCTGAATTTAGATGGCCATATGGACGTGGTGGTGGCATGCTCGGGCAGCAACCAGGTGGCGGTGTTCGTGGGGACAGGAAGCGGTTCATTTTCTTTGATGGCACGATATCCTGTTCGTCGAACGCCCGTGTCCATTGCCGTTGGAGACTATAACGAGGATCAAATTCCTGATTTTGTCGCCGCATTGCGCAACGACAAGCTACAGATTTTTTTAGGGATGGGAACAGGAAAGTTCCGATTCGGTCCCTTGTATGAATATGGCGATACACCGACATCCGTGGCGACGGCTGATCTGAATCGAGATGGTCACCTCGATTTAGCCGTCACGAACGGGGGACCGATGAGCAGTGCCGTGTCGATCTGGCTCGGGCGCGGTGACGGTACTTTCAACGAACCTACTGATTATCGAACAGGCAAACGCCCCCTCTCGGTGTCTTTTGCGGATTTTAACAATGATCGGATTCTAGATCTGTTAGTGGTCAATGGGGAGATGAACACCATCAGCATTTTTTTGGGAAACGGCGATGGCACGTTTCAAGAGGAAAAAGATGTCGGGGGCGATGCCGGACCGATCGATGGACTCGCTCAAGATTTTAATGGCGATGGTGTTCCCGATCTTGCCATCGTTAACATTCAATCGGGGAGTGTTTCTTTGTTGTTTGGGAAGGGAGATGGAACGTTCTACTATCCGCCTCGGCATTATGCAACCCCCTATGGCCCTTTTGCAATTACCTCGTTGTCGGTGGCCGCAGATCGACATGAGGCGCCGGGACTGGCCATTGCCAACAATGCAGCAAGCAGTGTCTCGATTTTTCTGCATCACGGATTGAGAACCCGAGTCAGCGAAACTGCACCGGTCTCGTAACGGTTTGATGTCTCAGATCCTGCTTGACAGCCCATCACGCCTTCGCTAGAGTGCCGCTCTCTTGAGCGCACATTCCTCCGAGTGGAAGCTTTTCGGAAAGGACGAGAAGCAGTTTGTGCGGACGTTTTTCTGGTGGTTTGGGATGGGGTCGCTGACGACATTGTCTGTCTTGATGATCCAAGGAGGAGTTCGCGATTTAGTCTATGAAACACATGCCTCTGGATCGTTCGAAGGGTTTTTTTCGGTGGGGCTCACGATCTTGGGAGGCGGATTGTTAGCCGGTTGTCTTGCGGTGATTCTGAACCGACTGCGGTAAAAGTGAGATGATCACCAAGTACGAAAAAAAACAGTCGGTTTTGTGCCCTACGACAACTTTGGCATGCTAGCTAAGAGGAGAGAACACGGAAGAGAAAAGGGAGCCAAATTCTCTGGGCTTTTTCGCCAGATATTCGGGCTGAGCAAGGATCTTGGACGATGACGTGCTTAAAATGTCAAGGAACAATGTTGGTTGAGCGGCATTACACAGTTATTTCTCGGCGGTTGCATGCCCGCTGTATTAATTGTGGGTTTTGGTTCGATCTCGCCGATGTGCTCCGGTTTTTCAAGAAAGTGGTGGAGAGCAACTACAATGGGCTGAAAATTCGGGAAATGTTATAGGCTTTCCTCCCGCTGCTTGCCTTTTCCATGATGCCTCACGAATGATCCCCCGCCGTTCGAACCTGCCATTCCCGATAGTTGCATAACTGGTCTTTTTGCTCTCGACTCGCATTCAGCGGTGAACCGTTCTCACTTCAGCGGAGATCTAGGCTGAAAAGCGTCAAGACGTTGAAAGGGCTGAAGGCCCGTTGTTTGATTGAGACTCAATGGGCGAGTTCTCGAAGGGTCAGGCGGATGAGTTGTTCCAGGTCTAGTAGCGGTTGCTGGGCGAGCACGCGCTGAATGGCCTTCTTGACCTCGGCTGTTCGGTAACCGAGATGCACCAGCGCCGAGAGGGCATCAGCTTGCAAGTCATCTTGTGGCGATGGAGGCTCCGAACAAGCTGTCGGTTCATGTGGAAGGATGCGGGTAATTTTGTCTTTCAGCTCGAGCGCGATCCTCCCTGCGGATTTTCGTCCAATCCCCGGGACGGCAGACAATGAACTCAAATCGTTCGCTTGAATCGCGTCGACTAAATCCGTGATCGTAAGCGTAGACAGCGCGCTGAGAGCAAGCTTGGGGCCAATCCCGGGTATGCTCGTCAACAAGGTGAAAGCCGTTTTTTCCTCTGCAGTTAAAAAACCATACAATTGGATGGTGTCGTTGCGAAGCTGCGTGGCGATGTGAATGTGAAGCGACTCTTGGAGAGGGGGAAGGGCAAAGTAAGTGCTCAAGGAAATATGCACTTCATAGCCGACGCCTTTCACATCGAGGACGATATGAGAGGGCGTTTTGACAACAAGCCGGCCGGTGAGTCCAGCGATCATTCACCCAGGCAGGAAGCACAAGAGGGAACGAGCGTCTTACCCTACAGAGGCCATCTTTTCCATGATTTGATCAGGAATATCGAAATTGGCATGAACCTTTTGAACGTCATCATGATCTTCGAGGAGTTCGATCAAGCGAAGCGTTTGCTCAGCCGTTTTTTCTTCCAGCTGAACAAAGGCTTGTGGCAAGAAAGTGATTTCGGCCAGCGAGGGGTGAATCTGGGCATCCAAAAGGGCGCCCTTTACTGCTTCGAAGGTGCCGGGGTCGGTAACGATTTCATAGGTGGAGTTCGCATGGCGGACATCCTCTGCCCCAGCTTCGAGCGCAATGGTCAGGAGGCGTTCTTCCTCGACCGCATCTTGGTCGACGACGATCAACCCTTTTTTCTGAAATTGCCAGGCGACGGATCCGGCTTCAGCCATCGTGCCGTTATTTTTTGATAACAAACTGCGGATTTCCGAAACCGTTCGATTGCGATTGTCGGTCGCGATTTCCAAGAGAATGGCTGTCCCCCCGGGACCATACGCTTCTAGCGTAAATTCTTCGATCTGACTGCCTGGCAACTCGCCAGTGCCCCTCTGAATGGCGCGCTTGATCGTATCCGCCGGCATATTGACATCCTTTGCCCGGGCGATAGCTTGTCTGAGCGCAGGATTGCCGTCTGGATCTCCTCCCTGACGGGCGGCAATGGTGATTTCCCGGATGACTTTGGTGAAGACCTTCCCGCGTTTCGCGTCCTGGGCTCCTTTGTGCCGTTTGATCGTCGACCAGTGGCTATGTCCACCCATAATTCTTCTGCACTCCAGTGTCTGTTGCGCCTAGTGAAAACGATGATCGTCGGTCATCCATCGTTTGGAATAAAAACTTAAGAGTTTTTAGCATAGGCCTATAGAAGAGTCAAGGATTTCCTAAATTATTTTACGTAATACAGGTAGGCTCTTAATTTGCGCGATTCATCGTGTTCTTCATGAATAGGAAGCAGGCTTTCTTTGCCTGCGCAGGTTGCTTCCACCTCTAGGCGATGGTATGGATAAAAGGTATGCGCGTTGTCTTTATGGGAACGCCGGAATTTGCGGTTCCATCGTTGAAAGCATTGCTCGATTCGCGCCATGAGGTGGTCGGAGTGGTTACGCAACCCGATCGGCCTCGGGGGCGAGGAAAAGCGGTCATGCCTTCTCCGATCAAGGCTCTGGCCCAAGCTGAGGGGATTCCTGTCCTTCAGCCGGCTAAGATGAAGGATCCGGATTTCCTGGATGCGCTGAAAGCTTCGAAGCCCGAGGTAATTGTCGTCGTTGCGTTTGGACGGATCTTGCCAGCTTCGATTCTTGCACTTCCCCCGCGCGGGTGCATTAATGTGCATGCCTCGCTCTTGCCCCGCTATCGGGGCGCTGCTCCTATACAATGGGCGTTGATCCGCGGGGAAACGCACACGGGTGTTACGACCATGTTGATGGACGAAGGCATGGATACCGGTCCGATATTGCTCCAGGAAGTGGTTCCCATTGCCCCCGACGATACGACCATCGAGCTTTCTCGACGATTGGCTGAGGTGGGGGGTCGTCTGTTGCTCACGACACTTCGCGAGTGGGAAGCAGGAGGCTTGGTCCCTCGTCCTCAGAATCATGCCGAAGCGACCATGGCTCCCATGTTGAAAAAAGAAGACGGTCTCATTGACTGGACCTTGTCGGCAGAGGAGATTGCCAATCGAGTTCGCGGATTGGTTCCTTGGCCGGGAGCTTATACGTTTTATCAGGAGAGTCGGCTCACGATTTGGAAGGCCAAGCCTCAAGCGTGCGATGGGGGCAAGAGTTCTTCTGATGTAGTACCAGGAACGATTCTTGCCGTCGAAAAAGCCGCGATCCTTGTGGCGACAGGAAACGGTGTATTGGCCATTCTGGAAATTCAACCGGCAAATCGAAAACGAATGACTGTGCAAGAATTTCTGGCAGGACATCGCTTGATGCGCGGTGAACGATTGTCCGCTCAGCCCGCTCATCGATCGTCGTGAAGATTGTGCTTGTCATGAACCGAAAGTCCAGGTGCAGTTGATAAACGATTCTTGATAGCTGTATCCCAAGGGTTCGTGATTCTGGAGATCTGCCGAGAAGAGGGAGGTGACATGACCGACAGAGCAATAGAGGCAGCCAAGTTTGTGGAACAGCAATTGTCCGTGTTGGAAGAATTGTCTAGGACAGCGATGAACTCCTTGAATGCCGTCTTAGCCAAGGAACGACTGCACAAATGGAAGCACTTTGTGGTAACGGAGGTGGCCGAAAAAATGGGACCCGAAGCGGCACACCGGCTGAGACGAGAATGGTTGGATACTCCGTATGCCCCCGACGATATTTTCAACGAATTCAATGACGATGTGGATATGTGTCGTCGTCATCTTCGGCAATTGCTTGCGGAACTCGGCACGCCTGCTCCGCGTAATGAAAACGCAGAACGAACTTCGTTGGGATAGCAGAAAAGGCGGCATTCCCTCTGCGCTCGTAGACGATGAGCGATCGTTGGCTCCCCATCCGAAGAAACGGTTAGGTCAACATTTTCTGACCGATCCCAATATCGTGAAAAAAATTGTTGCGTTCGCAGATGTGCACCCAGCGGAAACGGTTTTGGAAGTTGGTGCAGGGCGGGGGGCGCTGACAGCGGCGCTTTGTCGGTGCGCCTCAAAGGTGATTGCCCTGGAAATCGATACGGCGCTGGTCGCTTATCTTCGTGCAACTCTGACATCGTATCGCAATTTAGAGCTCAACGCGATCGATGCTCTTCGCTTTAATTATGAGCACCTCGCGACACCGGTCGTGGTGATCGGCAATTTACCCTACAACATTTCCACACCCCTTCTGTTTCGGTTTTTTGAAGCCCGTGCGCATATTACGCGGATGATTCTCATGCTTCAACGGGAAGTCGCCCAGCGACTCGTTGCGCGGCCAGGAACGAAGGACTACGGGGTGCTTTCCGTCTTGGCTCAGTATTTCGCCATACCCCATTGGGGATTTCGGGTGTCACCTTCCTGCTTTTCACCGGAACCCGAGGTGACGTCCGCCGTCGTGCGATTGGTGACACGATCGGATACGCTGACGGATCCTGAAGGATCCGCTTGGCTGGTTCGAACGGTTCGGGCGGCATTTCAACACCGGCGGAAAACATTGGCCAATGCGTTTCGTGACGCCGGATTCGACAATTGGTATGTGGAGGCGGCATTATCTGCCGCTGGGATCGCTCGACAGCGGCGGGCAGAGACGCTGTCGCAAGAAGAATTTGTTGCCGTGGCACGCGCTTTTCGTCAACTGAGGGATTCGGCTAACGGATTACGGGCTTGAACGCCGTGCGCTTTTTGGAAAAACCGTGAAACGTATTGAAACATTTTGAGCGCGATTGACGTTTGCACGCTTCGACTGTAGCGAGTCGATGTACGACATCTATTTAGTCGTGTTGTTTGATATAGGATTCCCCCCATGTTAGGATTCCCTGCGTATGAGTATCTACCCTAGTGTGCAAAAAGAAAAAGGCGCTCGTCGTCCAAAGCAGGCGTGTGCCCTGACCGCTTCCGTCATGGGCATCCTCTCGATCGCTTTAGGTATTTTGCTGATTTTGAGCTTAGGGTCTTATTCTCGAGATGATGCGCAATGGATCGCGGCAAGGAATGGAGCACATGCAATGGCCATGGACTCTGTCGCGATGCCGCCTCGCAACCTTGTTGGTCGCATGGGAGCTATCGTGGCTTCCCGCTTGTTCTGGTTATTGGGGGCCACGGCGTATGTGCTTCCCTTCGCGTTAGCAGGGTGGGGAGCTCGGGCGATCTGGCGTCAACATATTTCGGTAACGGTACGGGAAGTAGCGGGGATGGTGTTGATCGTCTTGTCATTGAGCGGATTGTTGGAATTTTTTCTTCCAGGAGTTCCGACGTGGAATACCTCTGCTGTCACGTCGAATATGTTGGCGGGAGGGATCCTCGGTCATTGGATCGCTTCGACGCTCGTGCATCAGATGGCAGGCGTGGGGAGCTTGGTCGTGCTCGTCGCAGGATTTGCCGTTTCTTTGGTAATGGTCATGCCTGCCGGCGTCTCTGCAGGCCTTTCAAGTTTAGGGCTTTTATGGCAGGGCTGTCGCACCCTGGGACGAAAAATGTTGTCGTATGCAAGGGCGATGGAAAGCCTGATCCACCATCCTCAGCCTGTCAGGCCCAACAAACCGGTGAAAATTAATCGGGCATCTCCTTTGAGAGGGAGTGTGGGATCTTTGCCGACCGAAAAGTCACGGGCGCCAAAGGACGCCCACCGCATCGATCAGGAAAATGATCCGATGGAAGGGCATGGTGAGCCCATGCTCGATGACCCGTTTGCAGGAAGTGCACGGGAGACGGTTTCGGAGCACTACCGATTGCCTTCTCCCGAAGATTTGCTGGACAGTCGAAAGGCCGATAGCGCTCGCCAGTCTGATCAACATCTGGAAATGCAATCGCAGGTGTTGATGCAGACGCTTCGAAACTTTGGTATTGAGGGAAAGGTTACTGAAATCCATCCGGGCCCAGTCATTACCATGTATGAATTTGCGCCGGGGCCAGGGATTAAGGTGGCGCGAATCGTGAGTCTGGCGGATGACTTGGCGATGGCGCTCAAAGCCCATCGGGTGCGCGTCGTGGCGCCCTTGCCGAAAAAATCCACCGTCGGCATCGAAGTACCGAATCCAGTTCGGGAAACGGTGTCGCTCAAAGAGATGTTGACCTGTGAGGCTTTTAGGCGCTCACGATCGAAATTGTCCTTGGCCTTGGGTCAAGATATTTTGGGACGGCCGGTCATTGTTGATCTGCGCACGATGCCCCATCTGCTCGTGGCAGGGGCGACGGGCTCCGGCAAGAGCGTCGGTCTCAACTGCATTCTGTTAAATATTCTTTTTTCGGCTCACCCCGATGAAGTGAAGCTGTTATTGATCGATCCCAAGGTCTTGGAGCTTCAAGTGTACGATGGGATCCCGCACTTGCTTCGCCCAGTGATTACCGATCCCAAATCGGCGACTCGCGGACTGGGCTGGGTAGTTCAAGAAATGGAGCGGCGGTACCGGTTGTTAGCCGAGCACGGCGTGCGAAACATCGACGCCTATAATCGGAGGATAGTCGAGAGAACCGTGGGAGGAGTTGACCAGAACGGGTCGATCGGTTCCTCAGTTCATGGCTCTACAACGGAAACGCAGCACACGGTCAACGAGTCCGTTCCTGGTGATGGGGAGAGGAATTCTTTGGGAAGCCCTCTTCCGTATATTGTCGTGATCATTGATGAATTTGCTGATCTGATGATGGTTGCGCCCAAGGAAGTCGAGGATCGAATCGCTCGATTGGCGCAAATGGCACGGGCGTCGGGCATTCATCTTGTCTTAGCGACACAGCGCCCCTCAGTCGATGTCGTGACCGGGTTGATTAAGGCCAATTTCCCGGCTCGCATCGCCTATCAAGTCTCCTCGAAAATCGATTCCCGCACGATTTTAGACGCCAACGGCGCGGAAACGCTGCTTGGGCGAGGAGATATGTTGTTTATGGCACCAGGATCTGGACGAATCACCCGCTTGCATGGTCCATATGTTTCCGATGACGAAGTGCGTCGCGTGGTGGAATGGGTCAAGCGGCAAGCCAGTCCAACGTATGATGCAAGCCTTGCGCTGGAGGAGCAAGGACTGGCGCAGGATGATGGGGATCGGGACGAGGTGTATGAACAGGCTCGTGAGCTGGTCATCAGCACCGGCCAAGCCTCTGCTTCGTTTCTCCAACGACGTTTACGAGTTGGATATCCCCGAGCGGCACGCCTGATCGAACAAATGGAAGAAGAAGGGTTAGTGAGTGCGCCAGCACGAGATGGACGTCGCGAGGTGCTGGTTCGCCGGGAGGCAGTGGGCGAATGGTCAGCATAATGCGCCGAGAAGGGCGGGCCATCATATGTGGATTTCTTGTGCTGTGGGGAACCACAGGAATGGGATTAAATGCACAGTCCAAAGACTTGACTTCAGAAAACGCGTTAGCGACGTTGCATCGAATCGATGCCGCGTATGCCAAAATTCACGATTTGCAAGCCGACTTCGTTCAGGAAACACGGATCGCAGGATTTACGACCACGCTCACGTCATCCGGGCGGGTCTATCTGCAAAAACCCGGCCGTTTGCGATGGGAATATGTAGAGCCCACTGTCGAGCAAATTCTCGTTGAAGGAGACGCCTGGTCGATGTATGTCCCCCAACATCAACAAGTGGTCAAGGGAAAAGTGACCAATTTGACCGCATCGAAGGCGCCGGTTGCGCTCCTTCAGGGTGTGGGAAAATTAGCCGAACAATTCGATGTTGTCCCTCCTGCTCCGGATCTTGCTCAGCGAGATGATCTTATCTGGCTCACGCTAATTCCAAAGCCGCACGAGCGAGAACATGCTACGGTGACCAAAATTGTGGTGGGCGTTGATCCGCAAACCTGGTTGATTCGGCAACTGATTCTTCACGAGGCGAGCGGGAACATCTCGACATTCCGTTTTACGAACATAGCGGTCAATCGCGGTCTTTCCGCCGAAGTGTTTACCTTGGCCGTGCCGGATGATGTTGTCGTTGTGGACGCCCCCACGTTTTAGAGTTTGTCTTTTCTCTCGATCTGGCCAAGACAAACAGGTAGCATCAGGAATCGATCGCTTTGGATAGGGATAATGGAAGAGGACGATCGAACGGGTAGAGAATACCCGGACTTTTGAGCAAGGAATCCGTTCGGGTTCGAAATGGCTCTGAAGCGCCTTCCCCCATTTATGCAAGAGAGGATTGCAGATCATGCCAGAGCGAATCTTAGTCGTTGACGATGATCAAGGGGTTCGCGACGCGCTTGCGGAGTATCTCGTCTCTTTAGGTTACGAGGTGACGACGGCGGAAAACGGGGAAGATGCGTTGAACAAGTACCGCAAAGGAGACTTTGACATCATTTTGGCGGACTTGATTATGCCCAATGTGGATGGCATGGAATTGTTGAAGCGGATTCGGGAAGTTAATGACGATGTCATTTTTTTGATGATTACTGGACATCCGTCCATCGGAACAGCGGTCGAGTCAATCAGTCGGGGAGCCGACGACTATATCACCAAACCGTTTCATCTCGAAGATGTCAAAATTCGCATTGAAAAAGCTGTGGAGAAACGGTCTCTCAAAGGACGATTGAAAACGGCACAGGGTTTGGCCTGGGGCCTGATGCTTTCCATCCCTCTTTGGCTCCTCTTGGGTATTATCCTCGTTATTCTTCTCAAAGGCTAACCCTTCCTTCACGAGCACAAGGATTGGCGTTGTTAGTGTGGTAAAAGCAGAATGTCGGCCCAATGGGTGAAGACAGTCTCCCTGGCCGTTGCAGGGGGATGGCTCGTGTCTGTCCTGGCAGGACCGGGAATAGGGTGGCCGTTTACGGGAGATTTGACCAAAGATCCAGCAGATGTGATTGAGAAATACCTTTCGTTGGATCGCCGCGGTGCTCGTCTGAAAGCGGCGACGGCGCAAGTGCTTAGGCCGTATGTGGCATGGGACGGAGAGCCGTCATGGGGACGACTCACGGTGATTTCGAGATACGAAGTCATTCGCGATAGTCGTCAGTGGGAGGTTTTGAACAGTCAGGAAGCGCTCATTCCGGTCGTGTTTCACGTCGTGGGATCCCTGCACATTGAAACGGCGACGTTTTGGCCGGAAGTACGAGTTGAAGAGCGACGTTTTCACATCAAAGCCGTCGATGATCGATGGCGGATCGTCGGCCCTCAGCTCCCCCCCCACGTCGGACTCCAACGGCTCATTGACTATGTACGATTGTTAGCATGGCAAGAGACAGATGAATCCAGACGCGTCCAACTCAAACGACTGCAACAGGCATTGGAGTCCGTCCGATGACAAAGAAATATGGTCCTAGCGTTCTGGAGGTGGATGCTCTGCTTTTTGACTTGGATGGAACATTGATCGATTCCAAACAGGATATCGCCACCGCCGTCAATTTGACCCTGCATGAGTTAGGATTGCCAACGCGGTCGCGAGATGAAATCTTTAGCTTTGTGGGCGATGGGGTGAAGCGTTTACTTCGGCTCTCGGTGGGAGAGGAAAACCTCGAGCAGTATGAACAGGCTCTCCATGTGTTTCGCGGACATTACTTGACGCATTGTTTGGATACGACACGCTTGTATCCAGGAATGTGGGAGGCGTTGCAGCACTTCAAGGCGAAACGCAAAGCGATCGTAACGAATAAATCACGAGAGTATACCATGCGCATTTTGGAAGGGCTTGGCATTGTGAACTGGTTTACGGCCATCGAGAGTCCAGAAGACCGCGCTGATTTGAAGCCGGAACCCAGTATGATCTGGCGTGTCTTGTCGACCTGTCGGGTGTCCGGTGAACGAGCGGTGATGATCGGTGACAGCACCACCGATATTCGTGCGGCTCAGGCCGCTAAGATCAAATCGTGTGCTGTGCTGTATGGCTACGGCAATCTCGAAAAAATTCATGCGCTGTGCCCCGATTGTTATTGTGCTCGTCCCATCGATCTCACGACGCTTTTTGTCTGACTTGTCAAACGACGCGCGTGAATGCGCGGCTCGCAATCTTGTTTGGAGCAGGGCATTCCCTTTAGCTGTGACCGATCCTTTCAGCCATCTTGAACAAGGAACCTTTGGCTCGCATCGAGCGCGTATGATCACGAGCTAAATTTCAGGTATTCGCCATTTCTTCCATGCTTGCAATGATAATGATTGTCCTGCGCCGAAATTTTTATTAAGATGGGGCACGTATTTCTTCTTTCTCGCGCCCCGAGGTTTTGTCAGGGAGGTTTTTATGGCTCAGCCAACGCTTACGTGTTTGGATATGGAAGGCGTTTTGGTGCCGGAAATTTGGCTTGCTTTAGCCGATCGGACAGGAATTTCCGAACTTCGTCTCACAACACGGGATATTCCGGATTATGACGAGTTAATGTCTCGGCGGTTGGAGGTGCTCAAACAGCATGGGGTGACTATCGGGGATCTCCAAAAAGTCGTCGGTGATCTCAGTCCTCTCGAGGGTGCGGTGGAGTTTTTGCGATGGCTTCGTATGCGCTCGCAGGTAGTAGTTTTATCGGATACGTATTATGAATTCGTCTGGCCTTTGATGAAACAACTTGAATATCCTACGATTTTTTGTCACACCTTGGAGATCAGTCCAGATGGGCAAATCATGAAGTATTGTCTTCGTCAGCGCGATCAAAAACGGCAAGCCGTGCTGGCGTTCAAGGGGTTGGGCTTTCGTGTGCTGGCGGCCGGTGATTCTTATAACGACATTTCTATGTTGCAAGAAGCCGATGCGGGAATTCTCTTTCGTCCTCCTGAGGCCATCGAGCGCGAATTTCCCCAATTTCCCGTAGTGCGTTCTTACGAAGCATTTCAAAAAGCCTTGATTGAGATGGGAGGCTTGGTTCCTTAAGCTCATGTAACCCCCATAACAGGTGAGGGGTAGTGTGCATCATGGTGTTCACCTGTCAAGCAGCAAGCTTAGTCCATAAGCATTGCGCACGTGCCATAAGAACCAACCTCCATAGCAAAGGAGCAAGGGCATGAATCAATGGATCAAAAGATGGGTAGGGCTCTGGTGTATTGTCGGAGGCCTGAGTGTGATCCTCACCTCGTGCTTGGGGAATCGGAATTGGGAGTATCCTCCGCCCCCATCGGGTGCCTTTGTTGGAATTAAAGCCGCACGCCCACTTCCGGTTCGGGTTTTGGTATTGCCGTTTGAAGATATTCGTGGCGCTGTGGTGCAGGAAGAGTATTGGAAGGCTGCAATTCCATTTGTCCCGTATGGAGTAACGCGCTATGACCGCCCTGAGGCTATCTCTCAGCCCGAACCCGTGGATCAAATCACATTTCACCCGCCTGTTGATTTTGCGAAAGCTATGGCCGCAGAGCTTCGTGCGGCAGGGCTGTTCTCCGCCGTAGAGTTTGTGCAACACCCCGATCCTGCTTTAGGAGATTTGGCGCTTCGAGGGCGATTAAAATCGACCGAATGGCGGCGAGAGTTATGGACCTATTTGCTCGGGCCTTTGGGTGTGGTGTTCTGGATTGTCGGGGCCCCTATGGGAAATACCACGACAATGGTGGAAATGGATGTCATGCTCACGCCTGTCGATGATCCGTCAAGGATCTTATGGGCGATGTCCATGGAATTCGAGGGGAAGAAGTGGGATAGCCCCTATTACAACTTGGAAGATGCCGTGCTGAGTTATCCGGTTGCACTCCAAGAAGCATTGAAGCCAGCGATCGCAGATCTTGTGCACTTGGCGGAAAGTAATCCTCGGCGTTTTCTCGTTCGTCGCTGATTCGAGAGATTGGTTGGTGTAAAGATCCAGCGGAAAGGCCACGTGCTCCAAAGCGCGCGTGATCTCTCTAATCGGGTTATTCTTCGTTAAGTCGATCTTTGCGGCAACCGAAATGTTAGGTGATATTCCTCGTGAGTTTTCTTCGGTTGAGTGAACTTTGATATTCGTCTTTAAAGTGCGCTGCCGCGGATGAGATGGGGAGAGAGCTGTGAGCGAGATCGTGGTTCTGGTGACAGCGGGTTCAGAAGACGAAGCTCGAAAACTTGCTCGCTCTGTTGTGGAGAAAGAAATTGCGGCCTGCGTAACGATAATCCCCCATGTTCGTTCTCTGTTTCGGTGGGGAGGGCAGATCGCCGAGGAGCAAGAATGTCTCTTGCTGGTCAAAACGATCGACGAGGCTTTCGAATCGCTGGAGCGAGCAATCAAATCCGTTCACAGTTATCAGGTTCCTGAAATTATTGCATTGCCGATCCAATACGGTTCGCGAGAGTATTTAACATGGCTGAAAGAGATGTGTCGTAGGCACTGTTAGAGTGCACAGGGTAATAAGCGGTGCGATCAAACCAGTTGACGAACTTCACGTTGATTCGTAAAGTACGACCACCTTGAGTTGATCGCTTTATACTGCACCCCATTAAGACAAAGGGGGCCGGAACTTAGTACAGTGTGGCTGATCAAGCGAGGAGGGATCAGCCATGAAACGACGGAAGTGGGATGCCAAGACTAAGGCGGCAATCGTTATACAAGGGCTCAAAGGTAAATCGGTTGCCGAGCTGTGTACAGAACATCAAATCAATCAAGCCCAGTATTACCAGTGGCGGGATCAGTTTCTGGCCCATGCGGGACAAGCCTTTGAAGTGCATAAGCAGAGCCAGCGCGAATCTCGACTTCACCAAGAAAATGCCCGGCTTAAACAAAAACAATTGGTGGGAGAACTCACCCTGGAGCTCAAAAAAAGTGACGAGGTGTGGGAGTGAGGCGGCAGAGTTCCCCTGCAGTGGCGACACGCAATGAGGGCATACGGAAGCAGATCGAAGCTCTCAAGGCTGAGCACCAGTTTTGGGGCTTCCGCCGAGTCTGGGCGTATCTCCGCTTCACGGAGGGGGTGGTGGTGAATCGGAAACGGGTCTTACGCCTGATGCAGGAACATCACTGGAGCGTGCCTACGAATGTCCGGTTGCGGGCCAAACGGACGCCCACGCGGAGGAAGCCCAAACCCCATCGGCCCAATCAGTGGTGGGGCATTGATATGACGAAGGTGCTGGTCGAGCCAGAAGGCTGACTCTCTCTCGTCTTAGTCTTGGACTGGTATACGAAAAAGATTGTGGGCTGGCAGGCAGGAACGCGTTCGTGAGCCCAGGATTGGCTGCAGGCCCTGAAGATGGGCTTGCACCGACAATTTCCGAACGGGGTGCGTGAGCATGGACTGGACCTGATGAGCGATAATGGGTGCCAACCTACCGGCAAAGCGTTTCTGAAGGCGTGTCAGGCCCTGGACGCGACCCAAGCGTTCACGAGTGATCACAATCCGAAGGGCAATGCCGATACGGAGCGCCTCATGCGGACTGTGAAAGAAGAGCTCATTTGGTTACGGGAGTGGAGCAGTCACCAAGAATTGCAGGAAGCATTAGCGAACTGGGTGAAGCAAGATAATGACGGATACCATCATTCAGCCTTGAGGTATAAAACGCCAAGCCAGTGCGAACGAGATTATCAATCCAGCCACCTGACTCAGTTCGTGGCCGCTTGACAAATGGGGTGCACTACAGCTTGACGTCGAACTACGGTCTCAGAAAAAGCATGAAAAACATTGATGAACATTATACGGTCATTATTTTCCGTGGCGCTCGATCTACGCCGCTTCGAGTAAAAATCCGTCCCAAGATCCTCAGGCGAGTGCTTATCACATTGGCATGTGTAACGATCGTTCAATTCGGGATTGTGGCACACTATATTATCCAGTGGAATCAATTAGCAGAATTGCATGCCTTAAAGGCCGAACTATCGCAATCGCGAGCAAGAACGAGCAGCTTTGCGGGAGAAATTGAGGGCATGCGGAAGCGCATGGTGGCCTTGGAAACGCTGAATCGAAAGCTCCAAACCTTGTTCGGCTTAGAGCCAGATAGTATTGAAAGCAGCCTTGATCGGCTTGAGGGACAAGGGGGCGAGGAATTTCCTTTCGAGGTCGAAGGAATGAACCTTTCCCTTGGTCTTGCCGGGGAAAACGGAACTCATATCGAGAAAGGAGGCTCAAATGAGACCTATCCGCTTTCGCGAAGCGAAACGCTGATTGCCTCCATAGAAAAGGGATTGGAGTGGCTCGAACATCAGTCGAACGTCGAAGAAACCATTCTCAATGAGCTGTCCGAAATTGCCACCCAGCGAGCGAAGCAGTGGGCGGCAACTCCGTCCATTTGGCCTGTAAAAGGCCCCATCACCTCAAAGTTTGGCCCGCGCATTTCACCGTTCACTGGGAAAAAGGCTATGCATGCCGGGATTGATATCGGAGCACCCACAGGGACTCCGGTTCAGGCTCCAGCCAACGGTAAAGTTGTCGTAGCTGCGTATGATACTCGAATGGGAAAGTTCGTGCGAATTGATCATGGCTATGGAGTGGAAACCACGTACGGGCATCTTTCTAAGATTTTGGTGAAGTATGGGCAGAAAGTTCGTCGCGGCGACATTATTGGTCATGTAGGAAGTACAGGGAAATTTTCAACGGGTCCTCATCTCCACTATCAAATCGCCGTCAATGATCGAGTTGTGAATCCGGTCCAATATATCCTCGATTGAAATAGCCAACCGGGAGAATATTTTCCATCTTCGAAATTCATTAATTTCTTTCCTCCAATCTTTCCTGCTAGTCCTGTACCCAATTTTCATTTTTCTTGGTCCCAAAGGCCTAAGTTCTCAAGTAAAATAGGACTTTTTTTGACAAGTTTAGGGCTTCTTTTGCATTGCATTGAATAAATATGCAACGTAGGATTATGAATTGTTAAATAAATCCATCGATTCAAAAATTGACAATTTTTTGACCCCTCTGTTACGGTTTAGCTGCTCTCGCAAAAGGGAAAATTTTCACTCATGTAACCTTTTATTTACGGATAAAGATGCTCAAAAAGGAGGCGATAAGCTATGAGCCTTGATTACGTAAAATTTACTCCAGGGTTCGATAAATTTATGCCAAAAGAATATCGCGATATGGTTGAGCACGGGCCATTTGGGAAAAAGGTCTCGGTGTCGCAGGCGGGTACTTTTAAGGAGATCTTAGAAGAACATCCTATGTGTGCAGGGTGTGCGATGACTCTTTTTATCCGTCTGGCGATGATTTCTTTCCCTAACCCTGAGGATACCATTACTGTTGGGACGGCAGGATGTGGGCGATTGGCTATTTCCCAAGCCGCTATTCCTTTCGTCTATGGAAATTATGGAGACCAAAATGGAGTGGCCTCTGGATTGTCGCGAGGGTTGCGGCTTCGTTTCGGGGACCGGCCTAAGGATGTGGTGGTAATGGCTGGCGATGGGGGAATAGCCGATATCGGGTTTGCCCAAACATTACATTCATGGTTTCGAAAAGAAAAATTTACCACCATTATGTTAGATAACGAAGTATATGGGAACACTGGTGGGCAAGAGAGCGGGATGACGAATAAGAATCAAGTGCTGAAGATGGCCCCCCTCGGGAAAAAATTTGAAAAAATGGACATGGTGGGAATGGCGAAGATTGCTGGATGCGCCTATGTGGCGACAGTTGTACCGAACAATCCTCGCCGCGTAGAAAGCGTGATCAAAAAAGCCGTATTGATTGCTAGGGAAATCGGTCCGACGTATATTCAAGCGTATACATCTTGCAACATCGAGTATGCGATCCCGACAGATAAAGTTATGGAAGACGCAAAAAATGTAGAAAACGATCGGTATCGATTCTCAGAATATATTACCGAAGAAGCTAAGCAGTATTTGGCTGAGCAATACGGGTATAAAGAATACCTTCCGAAACCCACTGCAGCAGTCTCAAAAGATTGACCAGCATATGTTTAGTTTCTATGCAAATACCATGGAGACTTTTCGATGAGGAGGACATATGGCAATACGATATAACATTCGAATGGCTGGAGTCGGTGGGCAAGGAGTGGTAACGGCGTCGCATATCTTTAGTACGGCCGTGATCAATGCCGGAGGAGAGAGCACGATTGTGCCATTTTATGGATCAGAAAAGCGAATGGCTCCGGTCGAGAGTTATGTGAGGGTATCGAATGAACCGATTTATGAAATTGGTGAAATCACGTTTCCTCATATTATTATGATATTTCATCCACAAGTCATTACCCATGGCAAAAGTTATACGAATCCTTTTTATTTCGGGTTAAAGAAAGATGGGGTAGTGCTAATCAATCATGACGGATCGATGACCCTTGAGCCCGATCATGAACGTGAGTTGAATGCGCTCAATGCCAAGCTGTATTACTTACCGGCGACAAAACTTTCGTTAGAAGTTGCGGGAATTGACTTGGCGACCAATATGGCGATGGTGGGCGCAATAGGAGCGATTACAGGATTGACAAACATGGATGCATTAGCTCAAGCGGTGAGAGATCGGTTTTTAGGAAAAGGATTTGTCGTGTCCGGTGGAACGGCTGCACTGGATAGTGTCGTCGAGCGAAAATTTAAGAAAAAACAAGAGCTGATTGAAAAAAATCTAGCTGTGGTTCGGGCAGCATGGAATTATGCTGTGGATCATGGTTGGGCAAAAGTCGAGAAAGCTACGATAGAACCCGCCACAGCAGCATCGGCCTAAAAGGAGAAACATAATGTATTTAGTGGCTCATATCGATACGGAAATTTGTGCAGCAACGAGCTGCAAGCTTTGTACCCAATATTGTCCTGAAGCCAATACTATCCTGTACAACCAGGATGCAGGAAAGGAGAAAGGATTAAAATATGGTGCAGCATATGTTGCTGTAGATCGATGTAAAGGATGTGCTCAATGCGTTTGGGTATGCGACAATATGGCCAAGCATCATGCCATTAAAATGGAAATGATCGATCAAATTCCTGAAGCTGCGCTGACGGAAAATGTTGAATATAAAGAAAAAACTACCGTTGCTAAGCTGACCAGCCCTGTAATCGGGTAAAGCTTTTTCAAGTTTGTTATGTTCAGGGAGGGATGAAGGGAGTAAGGATTGTGGAGACCATAGAAGAAAATGTAGAGGAAAGAATAATTGTTCCAGGACCCGCTGGCTTTCATCCGCCTTCGGCTGCCCAATTGGGAGTATTGCCTCCTAATCCAGGTTATGGTTTGCGGTATGGACGTGAGGCGCCGGAAGAGCAAGTGATGGAAGAATTGGCTCGGATTATGCTCACCAGTCGCAATGCCACCATTTTCCCTGGTCCGCTCGTATTGTGGAATTGGAATGAGCATGCAGCAGAGAAAGCAAGAGCGGTATTGGAGATTGCAGCCCAGATTCCCGATGTGCTTATCATTCCGATGCCGGATTATCGACCAAAGTATCCCAAGGTTGAGCCTGAAGAAGTCATTAACCCCAATCATCCAAATTTAACCATTTGGGGAAATAAAATTGAAGCCTGTATTTTTGTCGGCGTTCATTGTCATTATGCTAATCTTTCTCTCAAAATGATCAGAGCTGGAACGAATTGTACGACCATCGCCTTGTGTGCAGAGCAAGGCCATGAAGATGCTATGTTTACCATTCGAGATACCGATGCTGCAAAGCTTCGGCGCATAGCCCAAGTCTTTGCACGGGTGCGCGAGCAATTGGGCATCAAATTGCCGGAAGATGGAGCTACCGTACGGTTTACTCCGTATCAATCAAGGATGGTTCATCAAGGGAAAACTCATACGAATCCGCTTGATTTTTCACCTGGCGATCCTAGTTCTGGTTCGGCAGCTGCATATGGTCACCGAGCAGAAGAAATGCAACGAGAAGGCTGATAGAAGGCTATATGCATGTTCATCGTCGTTACGCCTTTAATTTTTAAACATACTTACTTATAAAGGGGTTGCACCATGAGTGAAGCATTGGACACACAAGTAAAAACCAATCCACAAGGAGACCCCATTACAGTTGCTCCGCCGCCGCCTTCTACGCAGGGAGGGAAAAAAGATCCTCATGCTGAGGCCAAGCGACAGCGAGTGGTGAGCCCAGAATACATGTTTTTTGAAGCACCACGAGAGCGAGAATTTATTACCGGGAGCGAAGCCGCAAAAGAGGCTGTCAGAAGATCGAATGTCGATGTGGCCATCGCCTATCCGATTACACCCCAAAGTGAAACGATGCAGCTTATCGGAGTGCTCTATGGGGAAGGATACGTCAAAGAATATTATCGGGGCGAAGAAGAGTATGGTGTCATGTCGGCTATTGCTGGCGCTTCTCGAGCTGGCGTGCGGTGCTTTACAGCAACGGCGGGACCTGGAACTCTTCGCGGGATTGAGCCAATTGCATCATGGCCAGGGCACCGTCTTCCCGCTGTAGCGCTATTTACTTGTCGGGTAGTTAATGCCCCTTTAGCTATTCAGCCGGACAATATCGAAATTGCCTACCTGTTGAATTGTGGCATGATTGTATTCCATGCCGAGAATCAGCAGGATATGTTTGATTTTATTATGAAGGGGTTCGTCATTAGTGAGAAAAACGATGTGACCCTACCGGTTGGGGTCTGCTGCGACGGATTTTTCGTCACGCATGCCCGTGGCTATTGCGCCATGCCGGACCGAGGATTAAAGCTACCTCCGCGAGATGCCTGGCGGGGTGCAGTGCCAGTGTTGGATGCGGAGAATCCCCCAGCTCGGTTATCCCGAGATGCTCCAGTCCAAAAGTCGAATTTTATGGCCTATAATATTCACGCGGTCTGGCAGCAAGAAGTATGGGCAGCAGTGGAACGATCCAGAAAGTATATTGATTTTTATATGGGCGGGTTGGTCGAGGCTCAGAACGTCGAAGGAGCCGAGGCGATTCTAATTGCTTCTGGAAGTGCCGCTGCCCAATCTCGAGAAGCCGTTCGCCTCTGTGCGGAACAAGGAATTCAGGTTGGCTTAATTAAAGTCCGTTCGCTTCGACCATTCCCAACGGCTGAGCTTCGTAAGCTGTGTGCAAAGGCTAAACTGATTGTGATTCCGGAATTTAATTACGTTGGATGGTTGGCAAAAGATGTTGCTGCATCCATCTATGGATATTCAAAAGCCAAGATCATTGCTGGTCCGCATGTTTACGGCGGGATGTCAATGCCCGTCGAAATGATTGTGGACGAAGTAATCTGTGGGCTTTCAGGGAAAAAATCCAATAGTGTTCCTGCATCAGCAATAATGGGAACGGAGGTTGATCAGCAAGCAGTAGCTCACTTTATGCAAAATATTTAGGATTTGTTGAACAATTTTGTCAGGATGAAAAGCCCGCCTCCGATTATATGAGGCGGGCTTTTCATTTTGAGAGAAAAAACTTAAAGGAAAAAATCATTGCATAAAGAATCAAACCAGTTCATCGGCAATGGGCGCGGGAAAGAAGGGAACATGGATCCAAGTAAACTATACATAGGAGGTCGACAATTTAAGAAGACCTGCATTTATATGTATGTCTATATGGATTTAGGTGCGGGAGGCTCCTTGTGCGATACATGCGCGTGGCGATCGGCTATATCATGAGTTCTCACGGAGTTTCTATAGGGTTCAATTACCGCCTGACTTGGTCGGCTTAAATCGGACCCGGTTTCCTTGGACACAGATTTAAGCCACAATACGATGGCCAAGGAGGTTGGGTATGGAGACCAAACGGAAGAATTCCCGCACATCTACAGAGGACGATGGGCCCCAGGATGAATCGATGAAACTCCCCGAACGGTGGAGCGCCTAGCGCAAGACGGAGCAAGTGCTTCGGTTGTTGCGCGGCGAAGCCCTCGACAGCGTCTCTCGCGACAGCCAGGTCCCGGTGTAAGCTCCCATAATTGAGGACAGGGCAAAAATAGAGTTTTCTGGCACCATACCACCAGGAGGCTCGGATGAAACGGACGCGATTTAGCGAAACCCCAATTATCCCCATCTTGAAACAAGCCGAGGCCGGGATCACGGTCAAAGACCTGTGCCGCGAGCATGGGCTCAGTGACGCGACCTATTACGCCTGGAAAGCGAAGTATGGGGGGCTCGAGGCCTCGGCTCTCAAATGGCTGAAGGAGACCGAGAGCGAACGGGCCAAGTTGAAACGGATGGATGCCGATCTGGCCTTCGAGAATCGAGCCCTGAAGGATCTCATCGAAAAACAGCTCGCACGCCGACGGAGAAACGGGAGGCCGTGCCACCCATCCACGCAACCCATGGCATTTCCATTGTCCGGGGCTGTGCGGCCCTGAAGTTGGCTCGGTCGGCGTACGACCAGCCACCCGGTAATTGGCAGGGCTGAGATGCGGCCCTCAGTGATGCTCTGAATCAGTTAAGCGCGGCCCACCCGCGGTGGGGCATCTGGAAG
>RFGF01000135.1 GCA_003695915.1 Nitrospirota bacterium | reverse complement strand
TGAAACCGGCGATGCACCGTTTTGTCGTTCGGGTAGCACTGGGGCAGCAGGTGCCATTGGGCCCCGGTAGTGGGAATCCACAGCGCGGCCTCGAGGACCACGCGGGTGGGAACGGGCTTGCGTCCTGGCCGGCTGTCCGGGAGATGTTCTTCGGGAAAGTGTGCCCGGATCCGGTTCCAGTGGTCGTCGCTCAGACGCAGCATCAACGTTTTTATACCTAGGCATGTTTACGCTGTCAAGAATTTTGAGATAGGTTCTGGTATCACTGACCATGACTCACATTCTATCTCACCGGCACTACAGGTGGCGTCCTCCCTTTCCGTGGAAATTTGATAGGCGTATCGTCCCGGCGTTGCCACAACCGGTCGTGGGGAGGGCCGAAACCAGAGGAGGAATACGCCTATGAGCGAGCCGTCGACGCCAATTGAACGAGCAATAGAAGCCCACTGGGGTCCGGATCTGTTGACCGCTGCCTTGCAGGATCGCATTCGAAGCAGAGATTGCGTCGCGATTGACGATTACCTGCTGGTATCTGCCGAGCCAGGCGATCATCGATTCGCTTCTATGATGCGATTCTGGCGGTAGATGACCATATTGAGCCGCACAAGTCATCAGTCTGAGATATTGGCGAGCACGGACCGATATTTCGCCGAGCACGCCTTTGACGGCTTCCTCTCTCGCCTGCACAGCCATCATTTGCCAAGATCAGCTGACTCCGGAACGCTCTGGACGGTTGAGACCGCGCTCTCCAGTTTCCCATATGAAGGCGTTTTCTCTGTGGTCCTTGAAATGCGCTCATTGCGCATTAATTGGCATTAATGAGCAATTTTTGTAAAATCTCACTTTCCAACAGCCCAAGCGGGACCTCTTCGATGATAACGCGCCACCAAGAAGTGCTCACCCTCGACGAATTGGCGATCTATCTAAGGATTTCCAAGTCGACCCTCTATAAATGTGTGCGTGAAGGGAAAGTGCCTTGTCAGAAGATCGGCCGTCATTGGCGGTTTCGGAAAGCGGCGATTGATCAATGGTTGGCAGGACACGCGGATCAGATGCAGGTAAGAAGGCGAGCGGCTCGAAGGGCGTAAGGTGTACCGGAAAGGTGGGTCATGCCTTCTTTGTTGGCTGATCAGATTCTACAGAAGATCGACCAAGCTCCTGAACTCTATCACCGTCTCATTTTGCTCATCGCGCCTTCAAACAGTGGGAAGACGTCTGTGTTGCAGGAGGTGTCGGTGTCGGCCTCGGCCTCTGCCCCGCTCGTCAACGTCAATCTCGAGTTATCGCGCCGGATGCTGGACCTGACCGAACGACAACGGGCTTTGCAGGCTCCAAGGCTCTTGAGCGAAGTCGTGCATGAGATCACAGGCGAGCTAGTTTTGCTCGACAACATTGAGATCCTTTTCGATGTCAATCTGAAGCAGGATCCATTGCGTCTGCTTCAGGGATTGTCCAGGAACAGGACGGTCGTGGCCGCCTGGAACGGCTCCATCGTGGATGGTCACGTGACCTACGCCGCCCCGGACCACTCCGAATATCGCCGCTACCCGATTCGCGATTTTCTAGTGGCCAGTCCGGAGGTGAGGAGATAAAAGGAACAAGAATCGGAACTGCAAGGGGGCATGTGCAATGAGATATGGAGACCTGATCCAGTTCGAGCCCATCGAGTCTGTCGTCCAGCTACGAAATGCTGATAAGGCCGCAAACGCCAGACAGTTGGTCAGTAACTATGTCATCTCCGACGAGATGGCCGAGCGGCTCACGGCTGTAACAATCCCCAACCTCCAGTTCGATCAGCCCATTGATAACAAGGGGCTGCTTGTCGTGGGTAACTATGGCACCGGGAAGTCACACTTGATGTCGGTGATCTCCGCTATCTGCGAGCACGCGGACCTGCTGTCCGCCCTGAGCAACACACAGGTGGCACAAGCCGCGGAGCGGATCGCGGGCAAGTTCAAGGTGGTCCGCACCGAGATCGGGGCCACTACCATGTCGCTGCGGGAGATCCTCGTCGGCGAACTAGAAGAGCATCTCGGCGCGATGGGCGTGAGCTACAGCTTCCCTTCCGCCGATCAAGTCTCCAACAACAAGCGGGCCTTCGAGGAGATGATGGCTGCATTCCACCAGGCCTATCCGGACCACGGCCTGCTCCTGGTCGTGGATGAGCTGCTCGACTACCTGCGCACGCGCAAAGATCAAGAACTCATCCTGGACTTGAATTATCTCCGTGAGGTGGGCGAGGTCTGCAAGGGTCTGCGTTTCCGTTTCATGGCCGGTGTCCAGGAAGCCATCTTCGACAGCCTCCGTTTCGCTTTCGTGGCCGATCAACTCCGCCGGGTCAAGGACCGTTTCGAACAGATCCTTATCGCCCGCAAGGACGTGAAGTTTGTCGTCGCTGAGCGTTTGCTTAAGAAGACCGGAGAGCAGCAGGCCAAGATTCGCGCATACCTCACTCCGTTCGCCAAGTTCTACGGCCACATGAACGAGCGGATGGACGAATTTGTCCGCCTCTTTCCTGTCCATCCTGACTATATCGACACCTTCGAACGCGTCACAGCAGTGGAGAAGCGCGAGGTCCTCAAGACCTTGTCGCTGGCCATGAAGAAGCTGCTTGACCAGGAGGTGCCAGAGGATCGGCCTGGCGTCATCTCGTACGACAACTATTGGGAGATGCTGCGGAGGAATCCCGCCTTCAGGGCCATCCCGGATGTACGGGAGGTGATCGACTGCAGCCAGGTGCTGGAGTCCCGCATCGAACAGGCGTTTACACGGCCAGCGTACAAGCCCATGGCACTTCGCATCATCCACGCGCTCTCGGTCCACCGCTTGACGATCGGAGACATCTATGCGCCCCTGGGCGCCACGGCCGAGGAACTGCGCGATACGCTCTGTCTCTACCAGCCAGGCATCGAGGAACTGGGTGGAGACCCGGCCTACGACCTCCTTTCACAGGTAGAAACGGTGCTGCGCGAGATCCACAAGACGGTCAGCGGTCAGTTCATCTCCTCCAACCCGGACAATGGGCAGTGGTACCTTGATCTCAAGAAGACCGAGGACTATGACGCGCTCATCGAGAAGCGCGCCGAGAGCCTCGATGATGCCGCGCTGGATCGCGCGTACTACGAGGTATTGCAAATCGTGATGGAGAAGAAGGACCAGCCGACCTACGTGACCGGATATCGCATCTGGGAACACGAGGTCGAATGGCCTGAAAGGAAAGCTGTTCGGCAAGGCTATCTCTTCTTCGGCGCGCCCAACGAGCGCTCGACGGCGGTGCCGCCCCGTGATTTCTATCTCTACTTCATCCAGCCCTTCGCCCCGCCGCATTTCAAGGACGAGAAGGAGGCCGATGAGGTATTCTTCCGGCTCAGGAACAGAGACGACGAGTTCGATCGGAAGCTGCGTTTCTACGCCGCAGCGCTGGACCTCGCATCCACCTCCAGCGGCCACGCCAAGGGCACCTACGAGTCCAAGGCCACCGGACTCCTGCGGGACCTGGTGGGCTGGCTGCAGAAGCACATGACCGATGCCTGGGAGGTAACCTACCAGGGACGCACCAAGTCGCTAGTGGAATGGGCCAAGGGCAAGTCCATCCGCGAGCTGTCCGGGATTGCCTCCCATGAGCGGATCAACTTCCGCGACCTGATGAACACCATTGCCGGACCCCGTCGTGTCCCGCCAGGTAGCACCCTAAAGCTGCCATTTCTGTTTTCAACGCGCTCGATAGTTGCCGCAACCGTTCCAAAAGCGGAAACCGAAGCATGGAAACCGTCTTCCCTGAGTAATCCCAATGAGAGGAACGGGAAATGAGTGGACGCGAAACGACCACGCCTACACGGCTGGAGGGGCTCCGGAATCGCATCGCCAACGATGCGGCCGAAATAACAAGACGGATTCGTGAGGCTGCCGCGATAAGTAATAGAAATGAGGCTCGTTTCAGGACTCTGTTCGCGCAAATCATTGAGCCGTGGGCACAGAATCTCGACATACCGCTCCTTGTCCGGGAGGAGCGCACTTTGGCCACTGGTCGAGCCGATGCCACCTATAACCGTATGATTATTGAGTACGAAGCGCCCGGGAGTTTGCGGGACAATGTGAGTCACCATCCGACAGCCCACGCGATCCAGCAAGCAAAGGACTACGTGGAAGGCGTTGGCCGGCAGGAACGTCAGCCGATCCATCGCTTAATTGGGGTCGTGATCGACGGCCACTACTTCATTTACGTCCGGAAAGTCGAAGGGCATTGGATCGATCCTGAGATCGAGGAGGTCAACGAGCACAGCGTCGCCCGGTTCCTAAGACTTCTCGTATCCCTTGTGTCGGGCAAGGCGCTGTTGCCTGAAAACCTGGTTCGGGACTTCGGCAGCAACACCCTTTACGCCCAGCGAATCGCCAGTTCGCTTTACAGGTCGCTGAGTGGCACCCTCGACGATAATCAGGCCGACATCGTTGACAAGCTCTTTGAGCAATGGCGCACGTTTTTCGGGGAAGTCACCGGCTACGAAGAGCATTCAAGCCCGCTGCGCAATCGGCCAGAGTTGGGTCAGTTCGCCCGGGGTATGGGACTCGACGTCCGCAACGTCGATCCCACACGGCTCTTCTTTACCGTTCACACGTACTTCGCGTTGCTCATCAAGCTCATTGCCTACTATGCCCTCTCGCGTTTTGTCTCTGGCTTCGGCACCAGGTTCGGGTCGATGTACCGGCTTGACGACGAAGACCTCAAGCGCGAGATGGAAGAACTTGAACGCGGAGGTATCTTTCGCACACTAGGCATCCGCAACTTCCTCGAAGGCGACTTTTTCAAATGGTATCTCTATACCTGGGACGCCAACGTCGCCCAAGCGATTCGGACACTCCTCGACCGCCTCAAAGACTACGACCCCGGTACGCTCGAAGTCAGCCCCGAACAGGCCCGTGACTTGCTCAAGAAGCTCTATCACCGCCTGATGCCGCGTGAAATCCGCCACGACCTGGGTGAATACTACACCCCCGACTGGCTCGCCGAACATGTCCTCAACGAACTCGGATATGAGGGGCAGCCGGACAAGCGGTTGCTCGACCCGGCCTGCGGCTCGGGCACGTTCCTGGTTTTGGCCATCAAGCGGCTCAAGGAACGTTGCTTCCGCGAGGGATTGAATGAGCAGGAGACGTTGGAGACGATTCTCAACAACATCGTGGGGATTGATCTTAACCCGTTGGCGGTCGTGGCGGCGCGAACCAACTACCTTTTGGCTCTGGGCGATCTGCTGGCGCATCGCACATGGGAAATTGATATACCCGTGTATCTGGCCGATTCAATCCTTACGCCTGCTGCTGGCGAAGAATTGTTCAATCATGACCGCTACGAGCTGAACACTGTAGTTGGCCAGTTTGACATCCCGAGCTGCCTCAAGACTCGAGAGCAGATCGACAATCTTTGTAACTTGTTGGAGGAGTGCGTCACCAATCAGGTCAACCAAGACGTGTTTCTCGATCGGGCAAGGCGAGCGCTAACCATCGATGAAGCCGACTGGATTGGCGGAAATGGCCGAGGCGAAGGCGCCCGCAGGATCCTGGAGACCCTCTTCCGCCGGCTTGCAGCACTCCATGCCGACGGCCTGGATGGCATCTGGGCCCGCATCCTCCAGAACGCCTTTATGCCTCTGTTTTTGGGCCAGTTTGACCTGATTGCCGGCAATCCGCCCTGGATCGGCTGGGAGGCGCTGCCCAACGAGTACCGCACACGCACTCATCCGCTTTGGGTGCGCTACGGCTTATTTCCGCACAGTGGCATGGAAACGATCCTTGGACGCGGCAAAAAGGATCTGTCAATGCTCATGAGTTATGTGGTCACTGACAGGTTATTGCGTGCTCATGGTCTTCTCGGATTTATTATCACACAGTCGGTATTTAAGACAGCCGGCGCCGGACAGGGTTTCCGGCGATTTTGTTGGGACCAGCGTGGCATCGTCCGGGTCGAATGCGTGGATGATATGACGGATTTTCAGCCGTTCGAAAATGCCAGCAACCGCACAAGTGTTTTTATTTGGCGCAAAGGCAGACGCACGACGTATCCTGTCCAGTACCGGCTTTGGCAAAAAACTGCATTACACCAGTCTATTGACCAAGACGCCGCGCTGCATGAGGTCCGCTCCATGACGCGCTGCCTTCTCTATGTTGCCGAGCCAGTCGACAACAACGATCCGACCGCGCCTTGGCTCACCGCTCGCCCTAGGGCTGTGGAAGCAATTCGACAAATCGTCGGCCATTCGGATTACAAAGCTCATGAGGGTGTGAACACGGGTGGCAACAATGCCGTTTATTGGGTTGAGATAATTTACGAACGTCCTGATGGGGTGGTCGTGATCAGAAACTTGACTGAGGGGGCCAAGCGGAATGTGCCTTCTGTGAACGCCGAATTGGAGCCTGATCTGCTATACCCATTACTTCGAGGAAGAGAAGTGCGGCGTTGGCAGGCAAAGCGATCGGCTTATATCATCTTAGCGCAAGATGTGGCCACGCGCAGGGGCATTGATCCAGAGATCATGCAATGGCGCTTTCCGAAAACATACGCCTACCTCAAGCGTTTCGAAAAACAACTCCGAGGGCGAGCTGCTTTCAAGCGGTACTACACACGCAGAGAGGATGGGAGAATAGTTGAAACTGGTCCCTTTTATTCGATGTTCGATGTTGGAAAGTACACGTTGTCGCCCTTCAAGACAGTGTGGCACCGGATGGTCGCACCCATCGGGGCAGTTGTCGTTGGCAAAGAAGCCGGAAAGCCCATACTTCCACAGGAGACGCATGTATATGTCGGATTGCGCGAGCGCCGAGAGGCTTTCTACCTCGCGGGCATGCTGAACAGCACTCCGTTCAACTTTGCAGCTATGGCTTACTCGCAGGCTGGGGGAAAGAGTTTTGGATCGCCGCACATTCTCGACAACCTGTACGTGCCGAAATTTGATCCCAATGAGGGTACACATAGGCATGTTGCCGAGTTAGCTGCATCGATTCAAGTTGGATTCACTGCCATGTCTGCGGATGAATTGGCTGCCGCGGAAGCAGAACTTGATGAAGCGACCGCAGGTGTTTGGAGTATTACAGACGACCAGCTTGCCGAAATCCATGAGAGCTACCGGGAATTGACGAAGGCAGACCTGCGCGAGGCAGGAGAAGCAGATGAAGGGAGAGAGGAATCCAGTGAGGCAGGCGAGGTAGGAGGCGGTAAAGACTGTGATACCACCGCGGCCGTCGTCTCAGCCCTCGTCGGCAACGGCGAAATGGCAGCCGCCGAAATCGCTGCCGCCTTGGGCATTGATAATACTGCCTCGCTTCGGCCCGTACTTCGCCAGTTGATCGAATCTGGCCGCGTTGAGCGGATCGGGCGCGGACGCGGCACGCGGTACCGGCTGGTCGAAGGGAGTGAAGCATGAACCCCTTTGCACCACTCCAGCCAGCCCTTGCTGCGCTCTCCGATGGGCCGGAAATTTTGCCTGCAACGGGACAGGCCCAAGAGTACCTTCAGCGGTTTGACGTGGACGAATATTATGATCGTATCCGCACCGAGGACGACAAGAGGGTCAGTGAGGTGATGGAATCTCCCGGAGGTCGACTGTACGTGGACGTGTCGCCGCTGCCACGTACCGAGGAGCATGTGTTTCGCTACTTTGTGGACGGTTCGGTCAAGACGTTCTTTCTCGGCACGCTGGTCGAGCACGAGAGGAACACGCCGGTCCTCTTAGGCCAAATAGGGGCAGCGGCCGTTAAGCGCGAGGGCGATGGGCGCGTGCATGTCCGCCCCGCGGACTTCCGCCGGCAGATCATTCTGCTGATCAACAAAGAGCAAGTCTCCGACGCGGTCTGGAACAACACTGAAGCGGCACTTAGCAATGTCTGCAGTGCGATTCCGATGCGCATGGTCGATACCAAGGAGGACGATGCCTACAACAACAGCAAGTCTTTTGGGAATACAAAAGAGCCGCGCTCACGGGCGGCGCACAAGGCCAACTGGGAAATGCGGCTGCTGGAACGCGACTTACTCCGCGACTTGCTAGCTGAATACGATACTAGTGGGGCATATATCGCCATTGACGGCGGGCTGGGCAAAGAGTTCAAGCTCAACGAGTTTGATCGAGGGTTCGTTGGCGTCATAAAAAACTTCAGCAAGGAACAAGTCTTCGAGCTCACTTCCCGGGGCCGAACGGTCCGCAAGAGCCTGTTCGAGATGCTTGCCGCCCTGCAAGTGAACCAACGGACAGCAGCTTTTGCGCGAGGCGACGGGCACGTCGTCTTCTGGTATTTAAGGATCAGGCCGCAAACGTACCTCGAGTACCCGATGATGGGCGTGATGAAAATCGAGTACCCGAACCCGAGGCGAGAGATAGTGGATTCTCAGCTAATTGATCATCTCTCGCGAGCACTTATTGCAGAGCGGACGGTTACGCCGCACGGTAAAGACCAACGCTGGCACGCACACCTGTACCCCATCTACTTAGCGGAGCAGGTGATCAAAAACGGGTTTTACTCAAATGAAGTGCTCCAAACGGGGATCAAGTGGCCCGTGCTTAAGAGATGAATGGGATATGCTGAGGACGGAGGTTGGAACTATGACGAGTGAAAGCCAAATGGGACAGGAGTCCGAATTGCTGGCCAAGGATTCGAGAGAAATACGCCATGGGGCAAGCAACGAACAGGCTAAAGTGCTCTCGGTGGAGGAGGTGGGCCAGCAACCGGCTTCCAACGCACAGACTTCCAATCAGGCAATCGGACGAGCGACCGCAACGGAGCGCGCGCCTAACTCATCAGAACGGTTTTCCTTTTGGCTTAGGCCAGGGCAGATAATCAACCCCTTCGACATCGTCGCCGCCAAACAAGCCTTAGACAACAGCATCACCTATGGGCTTGTGACGAACATCCACCACAGCACCGATGCACCAAGCCATCTCTCCAACTATATTGCGAATGACTTTGGCGAGCTGACGGCGGAGCCGAACACCCCCCGCCAGGGGACGAACGTTGCTGACGTATCGGTCCTGGCCAACACGAACGAGACGTACATGCCGGTGCAGAACGAGGCGCTGGTCTCCTTCGCCGATGAGAACGGCATCCACGCTGGTCTGGGCATCGAAACAATGAAGCGGAAGGAGGAAGAACGCCGCGTTCCGATTTGCGTGCCAGCCGGCTTGATCGAGATGAGTAATGGGACGAACGCCGTTGCATACCTCGACAAGGAGTATGTGCTCGGCCCAGAGGGAGCACACGTGAACGTTTCAGGCATTTCGGGCCTGGCGACGAAAACCAGTTACATTATGTTCCTTATCCAGTCCATCCTGCAGACAATGGACAAGCAGATTGGAGGACAGCGGGATCATGTTCGCTCTACCGACGTGGCTGTCGTCCTCGTCAACGTCAAGTACAACGACCTTCTGGCCATTGACGAGCAGCCCGACGGCGGACTGGCGCCGGATCAGATTGAGCTGTGGCGAAGGCTTGGGCTGGAACCCAAGCCGTTTAGCAACGTCACTTACCTACTCCCGGCTGGTAAAGACAGCCGTCGTGATCCGAGCAGAGCCAACTGCTACTCTCCTCAGCCGGATCTTTTGAAGTCAAAGATCTACGCCTATGAACTCCGGGACTGTGTGGATAAGCTCGATGCCATGTTCGCTGATATTCCAGATGAGTATGGTGTCTTAGATGCCATTATTGGCATTGTTCGGGAGAACCTTGAAAGCAACCATCGCGATTGGCAGAACGTGAGGACATGGAATGATCTTATCAACAACAGCCCATTGACGCGTTGGTCAAGCGGCCAAGTGCAAGCTCCTGGAGCAATCCAGCCGAGGTCCATACAGCGATTCTTCCGCTACTTGCGTAAGGCCGTGTATCATCGCACGACCGGTCTCTTCGTAGACCACAAAAACCAAAGCTGGATGACGGTCCGTGACGTGCTCAGCCGCATTCAGGGTGGGCATACCTACGTCGTTGACATTGCCAAGCTGCACGACAACGAACAAATGCTGGTCTTCGGCGACGTCGTGCGGACGATCTACAACGTGTTTTCTGGAGCCGGGGAAATGGGCATGGACCTGGGGCAGTTTGATGAGGAGGACTATGAGCCGCCGAAGCGGGTCATCATCTTTGTGGATGAGCTCAACAAGTACGCCCCATCTGAGCGCGGCAAGAAGTCGCCGATCCTCGAAGACTTGCTCGAAATCAGTGAGCGCGGCCGATCACTTGGCGTCGTGCTCATGTCCGCGCAGCAATTTGCCAGCGCAGTTCACGACCGCATTATCGGTAACGCCGCGACGAAGGTCTTCGGGCGAACTGCCCCGACTGAATTGAGCAACTCGAATTATCGGGTCCTCAACGACGACGTGAAGATGCATCTGACACGGCTGGATAAAGGGGACCTCGTGATTACCCATCCGATTTATCGCCAACCGATTAAAATTAAATTTCCCAAACCAGCCTATAGACAACATCGATGAATAAGTTTTTATTACGAGACCGCACCGAATGGCGGACATGGGCCATACCAAGAAGGCTATGGGAAAAGCCAATTCATCGCTGGTTCGTATTTCCTCACAGTTTCAGTAGCGAGTTAGTTTACGCCTTAGCGGATGAATGGGGTCTTGGATCTGACGACCACATTCTCGACCCATTCGCGGGAGCTGGTACAACCATTCTCGCAGCAAAAGAGCTGGGCATTCGGGCCACAGGATACGACCTCTCCCCTTTGGCTGTATTAATAACACGGGTCAAGTCAAGCAATTATTCGGCGCAACGGATGGAACAGGTTTTGTCCAGGCTCATGAACAATGTAAGGCGAGCGCAGTTGAATGGGACGAAGAAGCAGTATCCTGAGTTAGTGAGCAAGGCGCTTCCTGGAGATCTGTTGGGAGCCTTCGATAGCATAGACCGCTGCATTACTAAAGCGTCGGATTCGAAGGCTGAGCGCGACTTTATCAGGCTGGCGCTCCTTGCGACGCTCCCCAAGTTCAGCAGGGCCGTGGCCACCGGCGGTTGGCTCAAATGGGTCACAAATTGTAATGGTGCATCTTCAGTTGTCTCGGTTTTCGAAAGGCAGGTTCGGTTGATGATCGAGGACCTGCGCGTGGTGAGGTTCCCTCGGCGTACCTTGTGCAAGGTAGGAGCTGCTGACGCCCGAGTGCTGCCTGACGCAGGCCCATCGTATTCCGCGGTCATCACCTCGCCGCCATATCCGAATCGCCATGACTACACGAGAGTGTTCGGAGTAGAGCTCATGTTCGGTTTTCTGGATTGGGAGGGAACGCGGCAACTTCGTTACCAGAGCTTTCACTCTCATCCTGAGGCACGGCCTAATAGGCCAGAGGCAGACGGTTATCGAGCGCCGCGCCGCCTTACAAGAGTGGTGTCGCAGGTAAGAAAAAAGACGACTAACCGACGGGTTCACAACATGCTTGAGGGTTACTTTTTGGATATGTATTTGACTCTTCGTGAGATAAAACGGGTATGTCAGCCTGGAGCAAAAATTGCTTTTGTTGTCGGGAACGTGCAATACAATGGTGAGCAGATTCCTGTGGATTATCTGACAGCAGAAGTCGGTGAGCAGGCAGGGTTGTCTTGCCAGGAGATTGCCGTGGCACGGTATCGTGGCAACAGCGCTCAGCAGATGGGCAGGTTTGGCCGGATCCCATCCCGCGAGAGTGTAGTAATTTTCAAGAGGCCGGGAAGTTCTCCGTGAAAGAGAGCAAAAGATAGCACCTCTTAATACTCATGGAGTAGTGCAGCTATATCTGACTCCTCATTATCCGAATGCAGCGCCCAGTAGTCTCGATCGCCCGTCTCATCCATACAACCCTTGGGCGGCGTCTCGAAGTGGTCGAGTCCCGCAAGAGCAGTTCACACTCTTCCGCATGGTCTCCGAGAAAAACTGGGCCGATCTGGACAGCCAGGAACAGCCGGGCATGCCGCTCAAGGCTCGGCTCGAGGCTTTTGAAACATAAACGAGCTAAGGTGAAACTGGCCCTGGTCGCGGCCAAGCGCTGCGTCGGTCAAGGCCCGAACGTCGAGGCAGAAGTTCTTCTGGATTGGACCTACTGCCTCCGGGGTGAGGAAGGCGATTCGGATTTCAAGGTGCTGATGTTTACCAAATTCGCGCCGGCCCAGAAGATGCTGCGCGATTTCTTGGCCGAACGCGGCGAGATGGTATGCCACAATGGCTCTTGGGCATGGAGGAGTGTAAGTGGAGCCAGGTTGCTTTCGCCAAAGACTTGTCTGTATGCGACGCACAAGGAGGTGCCCTGTTCTCGCGCTCATCGAATCGTCCGTCATCCTCCTGCTGCACAGATTTGGGCACTCTCCAGGGGTATTTCCAACGGTCCGGTGCTCTGAGATCGTTCCTCGATTCCAAATGCCTATACCCGCTCCGCTTCGGCCTCATTCTCGCAGCTCATCTGGGCCCGCCTCCTGCCGGCTCGATGTGCTGCGACATGGCCTTGACCAGGTCTTGATGATGCTCCGGACGGTAAGCCTGCCAGAGGCAAAAGGAGGCAGATCATGACGCTTGTATAACCAGCATCCCAGAAGCGCTGTCCACTTTTCTGAATTGTACGGCTTCTCAGAACAGACCCTGCTTAAGTCGGGCGAAGTTTCGATTACTGAAATTGCTGACCTTGCCAAAAATGCAGGAAAGTCAGTGCACGACCTGCTCTATCGGGTTTGCTGCTGGTTAGCCAGATGTCCGAGGTATAGTCAAAAAGTGTGGAAATAGAAAATAGGCGGTGGCAACCTTTCGGGTAAGCAAACCCACCGGGCAGAGCCCGGCCACAAAAGGAGGCACCGCCATGGAGAAACAGAGCACATCTGAACCGAAAGAAGCAAGAGTGACCTGGCTGCAATTGGAAGCCTGGATTCGCGAGCATGTGCAAACCTGGATCCAGCAGGTGTTGGAAGAAGAAGTGACGGAGTTTTGAGACCGCCGGAAATCGCGGCGACGCCAGCCGGTCGATCCCGTCGGGGGCTATCGCAATGGGTATGGCAAGAGCCGGTGCTTGACGCTCAGTTGTGGGACCATCACGGTCAAGCGCCCCCGGGTCCGGGCGTATGCGGAACGTTTTGTCAGTCAGGTCTTACCCTTCTTCGAGCGGAAAAGCACGGTATTGGACTGCTGCCCGAACTCTCCCTGCATGGCTTGGCACAGGGGGGATTTTGACCTGGCGCTTCAAGGGTTGCTGGGGGAGGGGGTCCCGCTTTTCGGCTCCACGGTAGCCCGGTTGAATGAGTAGTGGCAGGGGGAGTTGGCCCAATGGCAAAGCCGCTCCCTCGCGGAGATGGAGGCGGTGTCTCTGTGGGGCGATGGCATCTAGGAGAAAGTGGCTTTGCTGGTGGTCCTGGCAGCGCTCAGTGATGGGCGGAAGGTGGTCTTAGCCGTGGTCCCCGGGCATCGGAAATCCACGGCGAGTTGGGCTGCCGTTCTGCGCGATCTCAAAGAACGGGGTTTACGCGCCCCCCCGCCTGGTGATCGGCGATGGCCACTTGGGCATTTGGGCCGGCCTCCGGAATGGGTCTCCGGAAGTGGAAGAACAGCGCTGCTGGAACCACAAAACTCTCAATGTGCTCGAGAAGATCCCGAAGGGGCAGCAGGCCACGGCCCGAGCGTTGGTGTGTCAGATCCCCTATGCCGAGACCGTTCGGGAGGCGGAACGCCGACGGGAGCAATTCGGGCACTGGTGTCGTCACCGGGGATACGACCAAGCCGCCGACTGCCTGACGAAGGACTGGGACCGGATGCTCACCTTTTATCGGTTTCCGAAGGCTCATTGGCAGCATCTCCGCACAACGAATCCGGTGGAATCGCCCTTTGCGGCCGCGCGCCTTCGCACGGATGCGGCGAACCGATTCAAGAAGGTGGCCAATGCAACTGCGGTGATCTGGAAAATGCTCATGGTTGCGGAACAAGCATTCCGCTGTGTGAAACATCCCGAATTGATGCCGGCAGTCTTTCGAGGTATGACCTGTGAGAATGGAGTCGCAATAAAACCCGAGGTCGCCGCTTAACGCTGTTTACACACTTATTGACAAAACCTCATTGTTTAATTGAATGATAGAAGCTGAGGTTCTGTTCAACTCACAACTTCTATTTCAATCCCCTTGGAATAGCAGGTTGTAAGGCCTGAAGAAATCTCCAAATCCATCCGGACTCGTAAATCTCCCTCAAACATCTTTGGCTCTCTCTCGGTGTATAAGAAGAGCTACCAGCATGAGCACTTTGATTGCGATGTTTTTGTAATGTTTCAAGCGGGTTGCGTGCTTCTTGGGAGATAATCCATGCAGCATCCTGTAATCTGGCGAAAACAGTTTTTAATCCGAGATTGGAAGAGGGATACAATAGCTTGCTAATTTGTCCCAAAGTGCAATTTTTCCCTTTGGGTGGTCCTTCAAAGGTCTGGTATTGGTTGATGTGTCTTTGATTTGGCTCATACACTTTAAAACGGAACTCTGCTTCTATGGCTTTAGCCCAATAGAGAATAGCTGTCGCCGGCTCTAATTTTCGCCAAGGTTCTGAACTCCAGACTGTTGCATCTATAACAAGACTTTGTGTTCTGGGATGCAGCACATGAAGCAATTTGCCTTTCTCTAAGTTCAATCGATCGGTTATCGAACGCTTATCCGAATCGAGTGTCTCAAGGATCGCATAAGAATTGACAACTTTTTTGATCAGAACAGCATCGGCATAGTCCTCTAGCGAGACGATTTTGTCTGCAAGGTACAAATCTTCGATCACCTCGCAGAAATATCTCGCCCTGTGCAATAGTTTTCTTTCTTTACATAACATGAGCAGGGTAGAAATATCACAAAAGTCTCGAGGCATATCGTCATTCATTTCTACAAAAGAACGAAGATATAAATACTCATACACGGCAATAGCATGAGAGGTCATACTATGGCTTTCATACCATTCAGCCATGCCTAAGTGCTCTGGTGCGATAAACGAATCCCATTCGTTCTCCTTCAAGAAGCTTCTCCATGCCGTTTTTAGCCCATCGGCATCGAGGGCATTAAGATCCTGGTTTGTAAAAGACAGTCGTTCGATCAAGGGATCATATTGTTTAGAAAACGGTGTACTGCCCTCCATTGAAAATAAACGTGAGATAAGTACGAGTAGCTCCCTGTCGCTCGGAGCATCGGGGGTTTCAGGTGATCCTCTCGAGATTTGTTGAATTCGATTGTAGAGCTCCTGAGTTTTTTGCTCTTCTTCGGGATCTACACGAAATTGTTCGAGAAATTGTTGAAGTTCCTTATCCATATCTAGCTCCAAACTCAAAAATGAAACAGCGTGTGTGAGCAACCTAGAAGTTTTTTGACGCATTTCAAAGGCTGCTGCTCACCGGCAATTTCTACGAAAACTAAGCAGGTGGATAAAGAAAAAGCGAGTGAGCTCAAGGAAGCCCTATCTCTTTTAAGGCGCGTAAGCTCTTATCAGTCAATGGCTCTTTTGAGGAGTTTATCTAATCCCTTTCATTTGGGCCAGCAACATATCAACCTTAACCGTGGCAAGTTGAATGACGACCCTGGGCATACAATTACTTCATTGTTGAGGCTTCGACGGAGTTAAGCCGCTCGTTGCTTGAGTTTGCGCAACAGATTATTCGGAACATTCTTTAAGAGAACCTAGCCGGTCGCTGAGATCTGTCGGGAGCCTTGGATTGCGCACACTCCGTACGACCCGGTGGCGTGATCGCTTCTTAGAAAGCGGGATGCAGGCCGTGGCCGTCGGGCTTGTCTAATAAATGGACGAACTGGTCGAGAGCCGGTAATTCTGGTGGACCTGTTGCACGAGGTCGCTTGGTCGGTCGCGTTAGGCGCCTTGGATATCGAGCCGATCGTCATTAGCTCTGACAACCTCGAGGGCAATGACAAGACGGAACACCCAATGCGTACGATCAAAGGACGCGGCTCAGATTGCGAGAGTTCATGAGGTTGAAAGAGGCGCGGGAAGCGATTCGACTCGGAATTACGATGGAGGACCACGAGCGCGCTATCTATGCGCATCTGGAGTCTAGAGCCCACTGGAGTGTGAAGCGGTGCTCAGCGAGCAAGGAGCGGCCCAAGCGGCGGCATACGATGACTCATGCTCAGCACCCTAACAAGTGTCTTGACAAATGGGGAGCATGATATGTTCTAGGTCTTCACCTACGAGCTAAGGTTAGCAATAGGTGTGTGACCACGGGGCTGCGTCTGCTGTGCAACCCTTTCTTAAGATCCATACAACTCTTTCCAGTACTCCTGGAACTTTGCCTGAAAGCGGTGAGCTGACTGCCGCGGAAATGGATAGCCTTCTGGCCCTACAAAGGTAAAAGGACTTTCTAAATCCGGTTTTTCCGCAAGGCGTTGTTTCTCAAACTTTTCTAACCATACGTCGTAGTGTTCAATCAGCTTGCCGGCATCTTCTAGCAGTTCAGGCGGTATTAAGTGGCCTTTCGTCAGCAAGAGATCGCGGATTGTCTGGTTCCCTTCTTTGATAACCTTTGCTTCCAAATACAAGTTCTTAGAGGTCCATCGATCAAACGTCCGTTTTGTACGATCAAGTTGCATGTTCACTGGCCCCAAGAGCTCGGAGACGGCCTCTTCTTTCCATGCACGTTGGGATTTGATTTCTTGTTCCACCCTTGTAAGGTATCTGTGGAAAATCACACCCATCACGGACGACACCATCGCTCCGCTTATTAGTGCGGTTAGAATTAACTGTATAATTGGATTCATAGACGATGTCCTCGATGTCAGAGAGTTCGTTCTTGAGGGAACTGGCCAGTTGCAATGAACGATCGAACGCCCTTCAGTTCCAGCTGGGAGTTCACCAGCTACAACATGGCACTGCATGCGACGCTCACGAGCAAGTCAATTCGCTTGATAATTCTGCCATATCCCAATCGGCTCGCATCGTATCTGGCCGAGTGGTGGTCTAAAGGACGGAGAAGGAACGCTCCCGTGGCGGTGAACCCTCATCCGTAACCAGGAGGGAGCCGGCTCCGCATGAGTCTATGGGGGTTGTGTAGTGCACCGCCATTTATCAGCCAGCCATAAACTGCGTCAGTTGGCTGGATGGATAAGCTTGTTCGAACTGGGTTGGCGTCTCATAGCCTAACGCTAAATGATGGGACCATTCGGTATAGGGCTCCATCGAGTTCGCCAATGCTTCCTCCAATGCTTTGGTGACTGCTTCACGCTCGTAACCCCATGCGTGCTTCCTCCAGGCTCCGCAGCACGCGCTCCGTATCCTCATTTTCATCGGGATCGTGATCGACACGTATATGCCTTCATCATCCTTCACGTGGCACATCAAATCCCTGGCTAAAAAAGGATGGTACCTAGAGCATCCCTGTCGTCAAGGTCAAAGCATCCGGTGTTGCATTTATCGATGAACAGCCACAGGAAAAAATAATTCATGTACTTTATTGTCTGTGATATTGAAGAGCTTCATGCGAATTTTTTGATAAGGTTTCCATTTTAAATAGACAAATCCCTGTTGAAGATCTCCTGGATAGATCACACGATCTTCAAAGGCAAGTGCTGCCAATTCTTTTTTGAACCGCATGGTAAAAGAATCGGAGAGGCCAGCACTTGTGCCTGCCACACCGCCCGTTGCGCCTCCGATGGCCGCTCCTGACGCAGCGCCTGCACTCGCATCGCCAGCGGCGCCTCCGATGGCCGCTCCCACAGCAGCACCAGCAGCAGCACCGGCCACCGCGCCTGCTATCGCACCTGTGACCGCAGTCGTTCCAATAGAAGACTGCCGCACGTGTTCAGCAGATTTCTGAAGTGAATAGGCTGCGGTGATCTCTCCTGACGCGGTGATGCCGAATACTTGTAATGCATTGATTTCGAATTCTTTGGTGCCTTGATTGTGCACAATAAGGTGGATGGGAAGAATATTAGCCTCTTTGAGGTCCGTGCCAAAAATCGCCTCAGAACGATCGACAGAATCGATAGCATCGATCGCCAAATGTAAGCCTTCTACTTCCTGATGAGAGGGATATGAGACTGGAGATTTAAAGGAAACCGTGTCGGTCTTTAACGGTGCGGCACAAGCGCTGAATGTAATGATCAAAACAAGACAAAGAAGGCGATGATCCTTGTTCTGAATGCTACTGGTCATGATTTTCCCGCTCCCACTTGATCAAATAGGTACGCAAGCTCTCGGATTTACTCATTTGAGCGAGGAGATCTCCAATGGCTCTGTCAATGGCATCCCCTATCGTGCCGGCAAAGCCACGTCCAGCTTCTTGATAGGACATTTGCCCTACATCTTCGTGGCTGCCTTCCGCTTTTGCCTGAGAGGTTCCAACCCAGACTGTTTTATTTTCCTTCGGATCAAGGATGTCAGCGCGGATAGCGATTCGTGAATAGGCTTGTGTGCCGACAGTGGCGAATCCCGCTTTTACCCCCATATTGACATCTACATCTTGCAAGGCTACTCGCATGATCGCATTAACAGGTATATCCCCATGATAACTTGGCGTGGTGATGAGATGGATGGTTTTGAAGTTGTAGGCCAATGCTTTGATAAGCTTGGCGGAAAACGCTTTTCCCACGTCGAACGTAAAATCACCTATTTTAATGCTTTGCTCGACTGTGAGATCTCTAAGCTTTGGATCAAGGAACAGTGCTAACGCGATATTTCGTTGATCGATCGTCCCCATCCGTTCAAACGCTTCCATGCCGAGAGAAGCATCGAGGGGCGGGGAGGCTTTGATTGAACATCCGAAGATGGCAAAGCCGCATAACAATAAGCTCAGGAAAATTGGTTTGCCGGTCATCATCTTTTCTCCTTGTTGATCCCTGAGAGAGGGCTAGCTATCCTGCCGCCAATTATGGTCACGGCTCTTCGAGGTGAAGAAACTATGGCTGATCTATCGCAGAGGGATCAACTGTGCAGCGACAAGAACAGAACTCAAAGGCAAAGGCCATGATTGTCTCCGATGGACAGCATCCGCTCGCTGAGCACCGCCCATGCCTCGCCGATCCCGCCTTGATCCGCCTGGACCGTCACACTCGCCAACACCTGCTGACTCCCGATCGGCGTCCAAGTCAAGGTCAGTCATCGTCCATCATCTGCCGTTAGTGCGTGGCAGCATTTTCGAATTTCAATTTGAAGCCCCTTCACGATAAGAAAGCGTTCTTAGCCGAGAAAAATCCAGTTGCATTAAGCAATAAGTCATATAGAATTCACCGTTAGAACTCACCGTTATGGAGATTCTACAATCAGGACACAAGAAGCCCTATCTGCAGAATGAGAATCATCCAGCTGCGAACCTCTAAGTAGCCTTACGAAGAAATGCATTTCTTGAGTTACGAAGCAAGGTTTGAGCAGACCTAAGTCGCTTTATTGTCATCACTGACGGTTCAAAAAGAGAATCTTTGTAAAAGGGCATATTCAGCAGATTGGTACGCCTAAGAGGGAGGACCTGTGGATACTTACGGCTGGGATTTGGTGTATGCGTGTCGCATGGACCGAGTCAACGATTCTCTCAAGGCGGGCATGCAAGAGCTCATCGTGTCGTTCGACTACAATGATGGAGACATCGAAATCACGGGAACATTCGATGCGTGGAGGCTGGTGTTCGGTGGAGCCGACAAGCTGCTGCGCTTTGAGACGCCTATCAAGACGGGAACGGTAACGGTCAAGTCGCTCAACCAGACCTTTGGCATTAGCGGGATCGTTCCCGAGATGGAACTCCAGCTTTCATTCGTCGACAACGTGTCGACGGCGAACGTCAAAGACCTCAAGTTCAACTGTATCACGGTCGGTAAAAAGCCAGGTGACCAGACATCGGGTGCTGTGACTTTGGTGACGCCGGACACCGGAGACAAATTCAAGGAGATAGAACAGCACGACAAGTACCGCGTGCTGTTCGGTGTGCTTCACGACAACCTTCCCAAGCTCTTTATTGCAAACCGGGACAAACTAGCGTATGTCTTCGCACAAGTTAACTTGTTCATTGGCGGCTCTAGCAATTGGATGACCCCGAAGCAGTACGAATATGTCTACGACCAACCCGTTTCCGGGAAGACTGGATATCTGGGAATCCTGTGCATGGTGACCGATGGCGACATCTCCTCGCTTCCGCGCAAGATCGATACCGCGCTGACATCGGGTGATTGTGAGGTTTTCTTCATGATGTCGAAGGCGATGTTTATGCAGCATGTCCTCCTGCCCGTGCTGCCCAGAGCGTACGGTCATGGCGCGACAGCGGGAAACTTCATCTATAAGGCAGGCAGCATAAAGAACAACGGTCGGCTCAATATGGGTAGGGTAAAGGCGGGCCTTGCCTACTACTATCCACATCTGGACAGTGTGACCATCACCGTCGAAGATTCGGAGATCCGGACCTCCGCCTCAGGAAGCTTCGACATCACAGGGCTGAAGGACGCGTACGTGACGTTCTCTGTCGGAACGACGAACAAGGCAGCCTTCGACAAGTCACGGAAAGTGCTCGCGTTCGAACATGACAACCATCCCACACGGCAATATCATAAGCACATTCCCAAGTGGGAATGGATCGTTGGAGGTCCTCTCGCACCCATCGTGGATTTAGTGATCTACATCGTCAGTAAGGAGGTGCCCTCTTCTGTCACCAAGGCGGTCAACGCCGGCGGTGGACTCGCAGCGGTGGCAACTCCTGTCATCAACTGGCATGGGCTGAAGCATTTCGATGTTCAAGACGCCGGTCTGTCTGAAAGCTTTTATATGCGCGGCATGTACACTGAATCACCATCCCACTCATGATGCGAAAGGAGCAGAGTAATGCATTCTCACATCGATTTGTTTGGCTGGGATACGGTCTTCGGCATCTCTTTCGAGCAAGCGAACAAGGCTATTGTCAAGGCGAAGTCGACGCCAAAGACGTTCAGTTACGAAGACGAAGGTTTTGCAATCTCTGGTGAATGGGGGGACTGGCAAATCACCCCGGGCGGCGACGGCCAACTAATAGAAATGAACTGCCCTGTGATCTCGGGAACCGCAAAGGGCAGTGGCAAGCCGCCAAAACTGACTGGTGGCAATGTTCACATACAAGTTAGGCTTGAAAAGCTGCCTGATCCGTCGATGAAGGTTTCCGACCCAACCGGCAGTGGAGGCGAACCGCACAAGCTGGTAGTCAAGACGCAGGGGAGCCATGTGAACCCACCTGTGACCATTGTCTCCATTGACTTCGAGGGCGTGACCGGTTTGTGGCCGTACGTCCTCCCCGGCCTTTTTCTTAACTGGTTCAATCAGCACCTCGAAGAGTTCAATCACGTCTTCGCAGTGCTAATCCTGAATGAAAAGGCGGACAAGGGTGACTATCAGTGGCTCAAGCCCACGGCCCTGAGTTATGCAGTCGCGGATGCGAGCGACAACTCGATGAAGAAAAGTGTATTCGGCGTCCTGTGCAAAACGGACAATGCCCCCATCGGATCGTTGAGTCATCAGATCGATAACCGTATTTTGGAAGATATTCCCTCTGACGCCAACTCGGCCTTCGCAATTAGTCCCGAGAAGGTCCTCAAGCACATCTTCCTGCCGGGTGCTGTTGCCACGATTCAAGGGGCGCATGCTTCCGATTTCAGCATCACCAACGATTATCTGTGGATCGTCAACAATAGGAACTTGCATTGGGGGAATTTCAAGTTGGAGGGCGGGGAGAAGGTCCAGCCGATTATCAAACTCCAGAATTTCAAGATGGGGCTTCAGGATCAATATGTTGTACTGGAAATCTCTGGTGCCCAATTTCCTTGGCCCAAATGGCATGGTCCGGGGGAGATTCTGGTAACCATGAATCTCACCCAGAATTTTGCATTTGGCTTACAGCCGACCAGCAAGGGTTGGGTCTTCGTTCCCCAAAAAGGTTTCGGGACGAAGTCCCTAACCGCATCGGTCACCTCGACGAAGAGCGTAGAGATATTCGAGATCTGCACGGGTATCGCTGCTTCCATCGCCGGGGCTATTTTAGGTGCGGTCATCGGGGAGGCGCTCCAATCATTCATGCAAATTGCCGCCAAGAGCGCTACGGAAGGAACCATTGTCGCCACCGAGGAGGCCATTGCTCAGGCGGAAGAGCAAGCCGGTCAGCAGGCTTTACGCGAGGCAGAGCAGGAAGCTGCCCAAGCGGCCGCTGAGGCTGCTGAAAATGCTGCGAACCCTGGTTTCTGGCAGACGTTCAGGTCAGGTCTCTCCGCCAATAAATGGAAGCTCTATGGAGGGATTCTGGGCACAATCGCTGGCGCACAGATAGGGATGATCTCGCAGTACATCAAACTAGCCGCTGAGGGCGATCTGGACAACATTCCGACCTTTAACCACTTCGCCACCAACTGTATCGGTGCGACCACTTGGCCTCAGACGAGTGGCTGGAACCTGAAGTCGGCTGGTCTGAACGGACCGCTCATCATCGGAGGGGAACTCGTGGACTAAGAGACCCCGGATGGTCAGCGCGGTTGCCGCATCGAAAGTAACCATTCCCGCTAATTGGGCTGGCGAAACGCCTGAGCTTGTATGGAGCCAGCTATGACCGGTGCGGTCACAATGAGGGCTGAAAACGGGGTGTTGTCGAAGGAGGATGGCAAGCATGGACAAAATTCCTACGGAGGTCCAAAACATCCTTCCTGCCTCCCTGCTGGAGATACCACGCAGCGAGGATAAGCTTTCTGTTACCGTAGGTGAAGTCGGAGCCGAAGAAGTTGACACATTCGGCTGGGACACCGTCTTCGCTATTCCTATCAAAGATGTCAACAAAGCCGTTGTAGACCACAAGTCCTCGCCAAAGGGGTTCCGGTACGAGGACAAAGACTCGGGTGTCACATGCAGTGGTTCGTTCGGGGATTGGCAGATCTGTAAGGGTGGGGATGGCGAGGACATCCACATGTGTCTTCCTGTCCGCGATCTTAGAGGAACCTATTATAACGTCGCAGGCAAGAAGGTAGCGTTCGGCTACGAGAAACTGAACGCGATCATCGAGATCAAACTCAAATACATCCCCCACCAAGACCAGCCAACGGATCCGAAGGTCGGCACGTTTCACAATCTTGTTGTGCGCGACAAATCGGAGGCGCCGAAGACTGATCCGGTGGCTTCGCTCGTGACCGTCGAGTGGGAGAGCGGTGCCGTTGAACCCGAGATCGCGAAGTACATCATCGAGGGTGCCATCACCAATTGGTGTAACGAGCATCTCGGCGATTTCGCGCATGTGTTCGCAACGGTGAACTTGAACCGCTACATCGATAAAGGGGAGTGGGCCTTCTGCAACCCTAGCTACACCAGCTACGCCTACATCGACGGCAACACGCCAGACGACAGCGTGCTCGGGGTATTGTGCATGACCGGGGGACGCGTTCCGGGAAACAATGCGCAGCAGATCAGCAGATTCGCCATTCCAAAGGGAAGCGAAGCAGGGTTCCTGATCTCGCGAGAACGCTTCTTGAAAGACCTGATCTTACCGACCCTGCCACTCCAGTGGACCCATGCCAGCGTCAATGACTTCACCATATCACAGGATAATCGAACGATTTCGTTGAAGGACGGACTATCGATCCAGCTTCCGGATGTTCACCACGAGAGCCGAAGCTTTACGCCTTGTCTCAAACGCTTTGCACTGCACATCTCAGGAGAGCTGCTGAGAGTCGACGCGTATACGGAGACGGAAATCAGCCCCGGCATAGTAAGCTGGTGTCAGTCAACCCACTGGTACACGATCGGGCTTGGGAAGAGTAAGCAGGGACAGACGCTCGTGTACAAAGAGTACCAAGCTCCTGTTATCTGTCATGGGAAACACGAATCGCCGGGTATTGAGATCCTGGACTGGATGCTCGCCGCGCTGGCGGTCATCGCAACGGCTGTCCTCGGTATCCTCACGGGCGGCGCTGCGTTCTTTATCGGGGCCTTGATCATAGGCCTGCTGACCGGATTGGCAGTCGCAACACCGGAAATGATCGCGGTCGCCAACACGGACACGTCGCCATCGATCGACCTTCTCGCGTTTAACGCAATACATCCGATCGTATGGTGCGATAGCAAAGACTTTAAGCTGAACTTCGCGAGCCTGAATTCGTCATTCCAGCTAGGGGGCAACCCGGGCTTTGTCTAGTTGCTGCCTAATGGTATCCACATGTTGGCATTTGGGCGGTCACAAAGCCCTGGTGCCGAGTAAAAACTTTTAATATCTGTTCAGAGATGATTCAAGAACTCTTGAATATCGATCTTTGCATCCCTTAGGGCACCTTTCAGGGTATATCGATCAATCTCATCGTGATAGGGGAAGACGATTTTTCTCCCGTCCGGATGTTTCATTTTTACATGACTACCTTTTCTATGAATTTCTTGGAATCCCATTCGTTTCAGCGTTGCCAATACGACTCGTGCTGGTAACAACGGAATGTTCATACAGGCACTTCATAAATTTTATGGTGCTCATCTTCCACCAACTCTTCATCCGGTTCTAAATACAGCTCTATCGCTTCACGGATGTTTTTCAATGCCTCTTCTTCGGTTTTTCCCTGGCTCCAGCAACTTCGCAACGCAGGACAACGCGCGACAAAGTAACCGTCCTCTCCTTTTTCTACAATCACCTTGATATTCATACTTCATCCTCCGGAAATTAGGGATTTCATTTCAAAGTTCTGGTGGATATCCTGACTCAAGCAGTCCTGCTTGATTGATTAAGCATCTTCGAGTTTACCACACATTGTATAGGCCGGCCTGGGAATACCATTCTCTTCGGGCGATATCGAAGTGTCACAAAAACAAAACTTGAGTTCAACAGCTATCTATCGCACCCCGGCGCCTGTCTGATCCGCTCGCTGAGCACCGCCCACGCCTCGCCGAGCACGCCGTAAACCACCTCGTCTTTCGCCTGCACTTGGACACTCGCCAACACCCGCTGACTGCCGATCGGCGTGAGTATCAAAACCAACCGCTGTCCATCATCGTCTGACACGTGCTGAGCGCGCAAGATGGCCGTCGGTGCCTGCCAATGCCCGGCGGAAAGCCTGCTTTCGCTGGCATCGATCAATTGCCGCCTGAGCTCCTCGCGCAAGATGGCTTGATCGCCATTCGATGCCGCCACGCACCAACCGGCTTGCCAGGCCAAGGTTTCGAGTGCTGCGGCGATTGCCGGATCGCGGCTATCGATCTGCACGATGAAGGGATGGGGAAAGGCCGAGTCGGAAAGGGGCGGGGGAAGGGGGGGCGGCCAATGCCGTGCG
>RFGF01000134.1 GCA_003695915.1 Nitrospirota bacterium | reverse complement strand
TCGGCTTTACTCAATCCCAAGCGCCTGAGCTCGGCCACGCTCAAGACCGATCCCGTTTCGAACCCCAAGGCCTCTCGGAGCAGTGCGGCATGGGTTTCTCCAATGCCTGGAACATCGAGCAACCGTGCCGGATGGCGCTCGACAACCTCGGGCAATCGCGTACCGAACGCTTGGATCAACCGGCGTGCTAGTACCGGGCCAATACCGCGCACAGCGCCTGATGCCAACAAGGCTTCCAGCCCAGCCGCCGTTTCCGGCCACGGCTCGGAGAGTTTTTCGATCATCAATTCCCTTCCCCACTTTTCCGAGACGTGCCAATAGCCGGAACACCGCACACGCTCTCCGACTGCCGGCGGCTCCTGGATGACACCTACGGCGCGGATCAATGCCGTCTCGCCATCAGGCTGTATCCCTAGAACCGTCCAGCCCGTTTCATCGGTTCGATGCCAGATCCGTCGGATCACACCCTGAACCTGGACACGAACACGTTCCGGCTCTTGCGCATAACTTTGTGGCTTTACCGGCTGGGAGCGTGCTTGATCCATGACATCCAAACCCGCCTTCGGCCTTCAAAGGCCTCAACGTACAAGCGGCTGCAGGCACAACAGCGAAAGACGGGCTCCGGCACTCGGCCTTCTTCGCCCTCCAGGCGATAGGGCAATAAAAGCCCTCCGCAACGCGGGCATTGCTCGGACCGATAGATCTGGCGTGAAATGGTTTGAATAGAAAGTCTTCCCATATTCTTTTCCTATGGAGAAGAATACGGGATGGGGGCAATGAAGAGAGAAAAAGATGCTCAGGCAGCCAGCACGAGGGTCTCTTCGGTGGCGCGCGTCGTCGCCACCCGGTGCAAGGATGGATCGCGCTCGAGATGTGGGAATTGCCGCGCAGGCCAGACCACCAACACGTGCCGATAGCGCGAGCCCTGGGCTTTGTGGATGCTCAAACAATACGCCAACCGAAGAATACTCGGTGGCACAGCGACTATCGAGCCGCAATCGAACTCAACCAGCAGGCATCCGTCATCAGTTCCATCCATCACTCTTCCGGTTTGGCCGTTAAAGACCGGACGCGCGATACCCTCGTACCGATTTTCTTCGACGATCACGCGATCGCCACGACGGAAATTCGCCGTCAGCCATTCGCCGTGAGGGTTGCACCAAGTCTGCAAATGCCGATTGAGTGTGACAATACCCAACGGCCCATCGTACACGGGAGCCAACACCTGCCAGCCTGATCCTTCAGGCAGCATCCGTGACACCCATCGCGAAAGTGTAACTACGACATCCTGTTCGGTTCGACAGGCAATCCGGCGCGTGGGACCGAGCGGACATCGTTGACGCACCACCGTTGCTTCGCTCCTTCGATCGAGGTCGATAGTCGGAAGCTTTCGACATAGTTCGTCGAAAACGGCTATTCCCTGTACCGGCGGCAATTGCTTGCGATCGCCGGCAAACACAAGATGTGCATCCGGTGCCGCTCGCATCAAGGCTTCCAGTACCGACAACGTGAGCATCGACGCCTCATCAACAATGACAACGCGATCCGGCTTTTTCGCCCGCTGAAACCCGCCGGGACCGAACCCTAAATACCGATGAAGCGTCTGCCCTTCAGGTCCCAACAACGAAGCCGCCTTCCCGGTCATCGCGGTTGCCGCAACCGTCCACCCGCGAGCCCGAATACGATCGGCAAGACGCTTGAGCATCGCTGTCTTCCCCGAACCTGCCGAACCGGTAATCACCGAATATCGACGCGCAAGACAGACTTCAACAGGATCGGATTCCGCCTCCCGATCCACAAGCTGAGTCTGGTTCCACGCAAGGCAATTGCGAACGCGTTCCCATTGTCGGGCCACCGCCGGCAACAGCACATATTGTCCATCGCATCGCGCATAGCGACTGTCACAAAGCGGTTCGAGAGCAGGAAGCTTGTTTCGGCTCAACAACAATCGTTGCGCCAACAGCTCAGGCAACACATCTCGATGTAGACCGATCATTCCAAAGTCCCGATACTGCTTTAACAAATCAGTAAATAACCCGCGACTGAAGTCGCAGGCTTTATTGTGAAGCGCAGACCTGATTGCCCAGGTCCACACTCCCAACATCAGGCGTATTTACGACCGCCCTCGGCGAGACGGCAGTCTCACCGATCCGGGCAAGGTTCCGACTGGCGTTGCAGTCGCTGTGCGCCCGGAGACCACAGTTGTCGCACTCGAAACGATGCTTGGCGCGTTTGCCAATGTTTCCACACGCCGAGCAGCTCTGGCTCGTGTAGGCTGGGTTGACGTATTCAACCGCGATGCCAGCCGCTTTGGCTTTGTACTCGACAAAGCGCTGAAGCTGCCGAAACGCCCAGCGATGGAGCCTCGCGCGCACGCGCCTGCCCGCCTTGATCCGGCTGCGGATGTGCGTGAGGTCCTCCATCACGATTCTGGCAATGCCCAGCCTCTTGGCTTGCTCGACGATGGCTTTGCTCGTTTCGTGATTGATGTGCTTCACGCGCCGCGCCTCTTTGCCGGAGACCTGCCGAAGCTTTTGTTTGGCGCTTTGGCTGCCGTTGGACTGAAGACGCCGGCGCAGGGCAAGGTAGCGGTCGCGCTTGTCGCGCAACTTCCCGCCGCCAAAGACCTTGCCCGTGCTTGTGGCGGCGAGGGTGTTTTCTCCGACATCCACACCCATAACTGGGCCGAATGCCACAGGTTCCCTGTCGCCAGACTCGACAACCAGGTTGAAGTACCACTGGCCCTTGCGACACACCAGCTCCGCTTCCTTCGGTTGGCCGGATTCAAGGATGCGGCGCTGATGCTGACCGAGACGCATGGGAACACGGATGCGTCCGTCCAGCGTGGCGAGCGATACGCTGTCGCCATTGAGGAGCGTGTAGGTACGCTTGTCGAAATGCACGCTGGCGCAGTCGAAGCGGATTTCCGGAACCGGCGCGTCCTTTTTGATGCGCCCTAGCGCCTTCTGGGTTTTGTATGCCTTGCACACCGAGAAGATGGCGTTGCAGCACATCTGGCTGGACAGCGGTGTGGTGGTGCGCAGCATCGAGTAAGCGCGCCGGTGCAACGCCACCCGGTTCCAAATGCGATGTTCTCGCACAATGGGGACTAGGAGATTACAGGCTCTGGCGTAGGACGATCGCAAGGCAGCAAGGCTGGTGGCCTGCTCTGCCGTAACATCCAGCTTGATCGATGCGGTGCGTAGCACAGCCTATCGCCTCTTCGTCACGTGTTCGGAACGCTCGATGTAGCGGCGGATCGTCTCGGCGCTGACATGACCAGCCGTACCGACATAGTAGGACGGCGACCACAGATGGCCGCCCCACAGCCGATTTCGGATCGCTGGAAACTTCTGAAACAGGCGTCGAGCTGTAACACCCTTGAGGACCTTGACGGCAGTAGCAACGGCGATTGCCGGAGGGATGCTGACAAACAGATGGATGTGATCGGGCTGAATCTCCTTGAAGATCACTGGCCACCCCCGTTCAGCGCAAATCGTATTCAGCATCGTCTCGGTTTCCTCCGCCACTGCTCCAGTCAGCACACCGCACCGATACTTCGGGCACCAGATCACATGGTATGCCGTCTGATAGACGCAATTGCGGTTCGTGACAATATCGACCATACGTCCAAGGATAACCCGCATGGTGCGCAAAGCGCACCCGCAATTCCTCCCGCGATTGAAATCGCGGGTTTCCTTGCGAGGAACTTATGAGCGCCGCTCGCAGTCGAGCCGGCGCAATCGCCGAACAACCTAACAGTGCGGCACAACACTCTGCGATCGAAAACGAATACAGCCGTAAAGTCACGCCATAATACGGATTGCAAAGCACGGCCAGCACTTGGCGCTCGGAAAGAGCCAGCAAGCGGGCAACTAGCGTGCGTTTGCCAATACCGTTGAGCCAACCCAAGACGACTTGTCCTGATTTCCAGACCCGTGGCAAAACGAATCCAGTTTGCAAGCCCTGTTCGGCTACCTCTTCTCGTGTCGCAACAATCTTCCATCGCTCAACCAGCAAACACTTGCCATTGGCGCGAATCTTTTGCGATCCTTCGACATGCACACGCGCTCCCAACATCTGAGACCACCCAGAGCCGATCTGCGCTCTATGTAATAAGGAAGGAAATTCTAGCAGGAGGCCTGTATGCAACCGACCACGCACACCGCCACTTCGGTCCCCAGACAGCTCCGTTATAATTCCCGTATTTTCCATCGCACATCGAAACATACGAGATCGGCAAATTTAAGCGCCTATCTCGCCTCGCCACTCGGATTCACGGAATCCGGACGTTTCTACCTCAACCACGTTCTCCTTCCGTTCTTCGATCGGTTCGACCGGCTTATTGTGCTCAACCCCTGGCAATATGCCATCGAACCGGAGTCCGATCCTATAGCAATCGGCGCACGCAACGTCGAAATGCTTTCGCTCGCCGATTTTGCTATTGCCATCCTCGACGGGCCGGATGTCGATAGCGGCACTGCCGCTGAAATCGGCTTTGCTTGTGCCAATGGCCTTCCTATCATCGGGTTGCGCCATGATCAGCGGCACGCCAACGACCATCCACACACGACAATCAACCTTCAAGTCGAGTATTTCATCCGCTACTCAGGCGGGTGTCTCGTCTCATCACTCGATGAGATGGAACACATTCTACGCATCTGGCTCGACCAAGACCTCACTCGTTGAGGCACCCCAAACACTAAAAACAACTTCTCTATTTGTGTCACTTGGCACAACCAGCACATCGGTGCGCTATGTGCCACCTGGCACAACCCGCACATCGGTGCGCTGTGTGCCACTTGGCACAACCCGCACATTGTTGCGCTTTGTGTCGCCTGGCACAATCCGCGAAGTTTCGCGCTTTTTAAGCGCCCACTTTTTTTCTGGAGGTTTTATGCTCACCTCACTCATCCCCAAACTCGCAGCTCTCCACTGGAATCCCCAACCATACCGTCCGCGACCTTCAAAAATCGGACCCGAACAATGCTTACGCCAACACGTGTACCATGCCCTCGATTCCCCCCAAGACCCTCCGAGCGATCGCATGCACCTGGTCTTGCACGACTCCTCAATCCACGAGGAATTAAGTCTTTCGTGGCTCGACCAAAGCCTGTTCAGCGTCTCTCACGCGCAGCATCCCATCACCATTCCATGGGTTTTCATTTGGCGGCGCGGCAACTCGGCTCCCTATTCCTGTTCCGTCTGCCAGCAAAACGTTCCTTCTGATGCCCTTCACGGCCACATCGATGGAATCATTACCGACCCTATCGGCCACATGTGGCTTCTCGAGCATAAAGCCCTTAACCATTTTTCATTCGAACGCTATTGGAAGGGCGCCTGGCCGCTCGATTATTTCACGCAAATTGCGCTCTATCTCCGAGGGCTTTATCACGCCGACATCCGTCTTTCGAAAGCTATTCTGCTCATTAAAAACAAAAACACGTCTGCCTATCTCGAATACGAGCTCGAATATCTCCGGAAACCTGATGTCTTGATTGTGAAGAGAAAAGAGCGGTTCGACGGAGAATTATCGGTTATTGCCTATGCGGATGAAGACGCGCCGATCTTTGCTCACCTCTTTCATGATGCCATCAGCGCTTTTCATCTCGTCCACCAAGCCGCCACCCATCATATGCTTCCGGAGCGTCGCTATCTGCTCGGCAAGGACTGGCAATGCGAGTATTGCCCCTATCGCAGCCTATGCTGGGCATCCGTGACTCCAGAGCAATCCGAGGACACCCTTCCGCTCGAACCAGCACATGAAGCCATGCTCCAGCGCTACCAGGATCTCAAAGCGCAGCGACTTGCGATCGAAAAAGAAGAAAAGGATCTCCGCCAATTCTTTCTCCTGCTGCTCAAAAACGCCGGCGTGCGTCGCGCATCAGGAGAAACCCTTGAACTCCTCCTCAAAACCATCACGCAAACCCGACTCGACGAGTCGCGAATCCCTGCTACGATTCGCCAATCCGCCACCGTCACCCGGGAACTCGAGCGCTTGGATATTCACCGTAAAGCCTGCTCGGCTCGTCGCCAATCCTCGGCCGCATAACCCATTTGAACCATTCGGAGGTCTGCGTCCATGCCAACCTTTACCCGTATTCCATCCATTTCCAAGCTTCGTCGATTGCCACGGCTCGGCAAGATCCGCCTGGGTGTTAAAGTCCAGACCACCTCCGGCAAAACCTATCCCAAGGAAACACCGTATTTCATCGTGCCACCTGAAGTCGCTCTCGTTTATGGCGAGCAACCGACCGCCCTCGACGTGCTCTTTCCGATCAACGATCTCGACATCGTGATCCCCGTGGCCTACAAATGGTATGGCGCGGCCAAACACCTGCGTTGCGTCGGCAATGGCCAGCAGGCCTATCGATTAAACGACGCCACCAAACAATGGGAGGTGCGTCCTTGCCCGTGCGAGAAACTCGACAACAAAGAATGCAACCGCCGCGCCCATCTGCAAGTCATTTTGCCCAAGGTCAACCCGGGCGGGGTCTATCAGATCGACACCGGCAATCTCAACAGCATCATCGCGATCGAATCCACCCTTCAGTTTCTCAACACACAAATCGGCCGCTTCGCGATGATTCCCATGATTCTCGAACGCGTCCCGCATTCCACCAGGCGCCTCAGTGGGGAAACCAGCACGCATTATCCGCTGACGATACGCGCCCAGATCGACCCCGCTTCACTCGAGGCACTCCACAAGGAAACTCCCAAAATCCTCGAGCAAGCCAAATCCTGGCGTATGGCCGAACCCGAAGACATCAATCCCGTTTACGATCCCGGTGCGGTCGTGGTGACCAGTGCCGAACCAGTATCTGAGGCCACCAATTCAGATGCTGAGGATGGCGAGTCCAACCCAGAACTCACCGATCTGGAAACGGAAATTGTGGAGGAAGAAGAAGTGGAAGCGGAAAACAGAAATCAGGGGAACGGCAATCCCGTAAACCAACGCGCATCTGAGGCGACACCACAGGCAAACCAGCCAAAGCCTGCCACCGAACGGCAAAAAGCGTACATCCGCCGTCTTATTAATGGCCGTTTTCCTGAAGAGACCTTACGGGAACACCTCAATCTTTTGAACCGCGAGGAGGCTTCCGCTCTGATCGAAGCGCTGAAATGCGGTCATGACGCTTCTGCTTGGCTGAACGATCCTCGCAATACGCATCCATCATGCGCAGAATCATCTGCTGCTCTGTAGGGGGAAGCGTCCGCATAATTTTATCGAAGACATCGACTCCCATGCGGCCAGGTTCCAAATACTTTTTCCACGCCTCCGGAATCTGATCCGCCAGCCTTTGATATTCATTGGGATCCTGTTTTAGGCAACGCCCCAATCGGGCAACCTGATCTCGCCCGAGCATCACCTTGCCATCCAGCACAAGCCGAAAAGGATCCTCGTCAGATTTCTCCCCCAATAACCCGATTTCATCCGCGATTTTCCGCCGCTTCTTCAATGACACCTTCTCGAGATCTTGCTTTAAGCGCGATAAGAATGGATAGGGCATCTGCCCAACCGAAATCAGATTCACAGATCCGGCTTCCCCTTTGGAAGCCAGCAGCTGGTCGCGGATCTCGATCGGCGCCATCAAGCACTCGCGCTTAAAAAACAGATCCCACTCCAGCCGCCGGCGCTCTTCCTTATCGCGAGCAAAAGCCGAGATCAATTTTCGGATCGTCCCGATAGACGGCACAAAATACTCCTTCGGGCGTTCACACAGATACAGAAAGGTTTCCGTTATCCCCGCCCGACGCGCAAGCTCTTTGCGCGACCATCCGCGACTCTCACGAAGTCGCCGCAACGTCAAACCGAGAATATTCTCCGGCTCCGGAGCTTCAGGCCGAGACCAACGACGCATTGGCTCCATCACCTTGCTGTGCTCTCGACGCCAATCCCGTATTAACTCTCATAGACGGTCATTATTTTCTTTTGGGTAATCTTGACAGCAATGAAGTTCTGAATTAATAAAAATCGATTTATATTACATATTTTCTTTTATGTAAAGAAATTATTAATGATCGATTCGCTTGCCCGCCAACATCAACACCTCATTCATCGCTGTATCAGGCGTTACGCAAAGCTCGATCCGGCTTTGCTCAGCGAGCAGGACCTCCAGCAGGAGGCCTACGCCGCCATCTGCGATGCCATCAGCACATGGAATCCATGCAAAGGTGGCCGGTTCGAGCAGTATCTCCAATTCCATCTGCAGAAACGGTTTACGAAAACCGCCGGTGAAAAGCACTATGATGTCGTGCTGCGCTATGCGGATGGCACGACCGTCACCATACCGTATAGTCAATGGCGGAAGAAAAAAGCTCGGCTTCGCACCCAAGTGGTCGAAGCCCGGCTTCAGCGGCGTTCCATCACGCGAGATTTTGCATGAGCCAGGATACACAAGCTCTCGATTGGACCAAGATCATCGCCACTCCAGAGGACCGCGCCAGACTCGCTCGGCATCTCAAACGCGCTTTCCTTGAAACATTGACCGCGTATCCCACCCAAAGTTCGTTCGATTCAGCCCAACTCTATATCCCATTTCGCCGCGCAGGAATGCTGCTTAAGACATGGTGTCCGTTTCTCTCGCTCCGCAAGCTCTACCGCTATGCCGAATACGGCTGCTCCTTCGATATGTTACCCGCCTCTCTGCAGTATCTCTACGCTGAACCGCCGACCGACTACCCTGGCTGGTTTGTCTTTTATCTGATGAAGCAACGCAAGTATTTCTATCTCCCTTGTTCACGCCTGAAACCCGCTCTTGCCAACTGGGCGGAAGAACATGGTCTCACCGTTCCAGCGCCGGCAACCCCACTGATTCGCGCCGCCTTCGACCAGCACCCCCCTTCGTGCCATCACGAGATTGAAGAGTTCATCAAACATTGTCAGCACTTATCAAGATTTCAGCGATACCGACTCAAACAACACCTCAACACCATCCTGAAGGCTCGCATGCGCATCGATGCACGCGTCAATGCCGCTCAACAAGGAGAAGATAACAATGAGCCACTATCCACTTCTCTCAGTCAGCATGTTGCAACCCGATCCGAAGATTCAGGAATTGTATCCACCCCATACCGCGGAGCAATTGAACAGGTTGAAGGACCACGTCCGGCAATTCGGCATCATGACTCCACTGATCGTTCGCCCGGCTAACGAGCATTTTCTGATCGTCGATGGCGCAACCCGGCATGCGATTGCTTTGGAGCTGGGCATTCCCGCCGTTCCATGCTTGATCTGCGAAAGCGAGCTAGAGGTTCTTGCCGCCACCTTTCTCAATGTCCACCGTCGCCAACTCGATCCCGACACGCACGCCAGACTCCTCAAACACGAGCAAGAACAATTAAAAGCATTGAAACCTCGCTTAACGGAGCCTCTCGTCCAGCTTCTCGAACGGTTTCCGCTGCACACCGTTCCACCCTTCAATAATAAAAGCTTCTGGTGGGGCGTCGGTATTGGCCCGCAAGAGCTACAAATCCGTCTTACCACCAACTTGCAAGCTGTCTTGAACGATTATGCCAAATCGCACGCCAACACCATTGCGCCTGATCCTAAACTCCTCGACGATCGCAACCGCCTGGCCAAAAAAGTCCACGAATACCAAAGTACGATCGACGATCTCCATGCCCAATTATCCTCGCTTCGCGAACAGCTCGAAGCGCGAGACGCCACCCTGGCTGCCTGGACCGCACCGGACCGGATCGGAAACCGTGCGGTCTTGCCCGAAACCGATCTGTCGCTCATCAACCGGTTTCTCCGAACCAATCTCGATGTCATCGTCCACGCATTACACACGCTCGAAGAGTATTTCACGCAGGAATTTGCGGGCGCGATCGACAGCGAGATCTGGAAGCAGCTGGGACAGATCCACAAACGCATCGACCACTTGGTCGATAAAGGCCAGCTCCTTCCTCCAGAATTCAAGCTCCGCCTCATTCAAGGAGGATCAGACGAGCCATCTTAATGCGCCTTGCTCTCTCGCATAACACCTTCGTACAATTGGCATTCCTATTGCGCGGAGGGTCATTGATGGGTTTTGAAATTGTTAACATCGACACGCCATGGGGCTCTCACGAAGAATGTATCGAATACGCCATAAAACAAAAAGGACGCATTCCCGCGATAGCCAAATACATCGCTTCCATCCCTCCCAATCCTGAGGCCCTCGAGCGCACACTGAACACGATTGCCCAAGGCTTCCTTGAGATCGGGCTGCTCGAAGAGGCCAAAGAAGATCCGAACGCCCCACCCTTTCTCCTGATGGCCCACCAGGTGCTGATCGCACTCCTCCAAAGCCCAGGCCATCTCCTTGCACTGTCCGACCTGATCATCCGTAGCAATGGAAAGCATCGATTGTTATGCGAAGCACTGGCCTGGCTCAACAAGCTGGGGGATATTGCTATTCGGCGTGTCGGCGACGCACAGATGGTTGAACTGCACCCTCGCGGATTTCAACATGCCAGCCACATCGAGCCTTCGACCAGCCGGTTTTTCAGGATCTGGCGCGGGCTGCCATACTATGTGCTGGTCGATATGGCGCGCAACATCAAGCATTACGTCAAGCAGTTCAATCAAGAACATCCAGAAGTGTTCGAAGAACTTTGCCGTGCCTGTACGCACTGCCGGCTGGAGCAGACGCCGGATCAGGCCTACTGTGGATGGTTGGAGGAGACAATCCGATTGGCGCCGCCCGCATTGCACAACGAGCGGACCGCATAGCGCAACAACACTAGAGGCGCGAAGCTTCTTGCACAAATCCGCCGAGCGGGACCGGGGGAAAGCGGACTGATAGACGCGGTGGGGGAAGCGTCAGCGTAATACCTTTCGCCCAGCCGTTTTGGCAGCTCAAGAAAAACACACGCGGACTGAGGTCCTGAACATGATGCCCTTGAACTAAGGGCCGTTTTTCCGTGCGCATCACCGCCGGCGAGCCACCGAGCGGGACCACAGGCTCGTAGAGTTTCACCGGCGGCGCACTCGATTCGATATGCCGGGCGGTCTCCGGATGATTGATTCGCATATAGACCCAGGTGTTGATATTGTCGATGATCGATTTCGCTGCAAAGCCGCCGATCCGTTCATCCATCTGCGCAAAGCTTTGGACGTAAAACGCCAGCCAGAATCGCGCCCCGCCGCCTTTGTTGAAGAGATCTTGGATCCCTTCATAGAGCACCGTATCCCCCTCATCTATATGAATGCACAGGGGATGCTGTAAGGACTGTCCGGATGCAAAGAGCCGGCCGGCCAGCGATTGGAACATCGAGATCAACACCTTTCCGATAATGTGCGACACCTCGCGCGTCAGCAATGACCCCGTCGCGCAATAGAGGATGATGCGCTCGCCCCGTTCCAACCGATCGATCACTTCATTGTGACTGGCTTTGCCTAGAATCTTCCCCGTCGCCCCGAAGGTGAGCTCCTGGAGCGCCAACCGCAAGCTGCTCGTCACCTTCGAAAACCACTCTTTGTCCGTTTCGAGCAACCGGGCAATGCGTTCGACGAGATCGGTCTGGCCAGGGATCATTTCCAGCGTTTCCTTAAGCTGTCGCAGTTCGTCGTAGCCGATCCGATTCATCACATCCAAAAAGGTCAGACGCGGCGCTTCACCCAGATGAACCTTGAGCACCAAACAGCCGGCCACGACCAAGGTCGCCAGCTCCTTGGCCGCCTTATAAAAATACTCGGCACTTCCACCAGAAGCGGTCACACCAGCCACAATGTGACCGACCAATTCCTCCTCCATGTAGTACGAGGACAGCGGATCGACCTTGATCGAATAGTCCGAAAACACCGGGCTGAGAAACAAGAGATCCCCTAACCGCCCGGTCTCCACTGCGGTTTCGACAATACGGCTGAACAAGGCGAGATCCCCCTTGGGATCGAAGATCACCGCCGAATAGCCCTTCCGAATATCCTCGGACACGAGATGCTCGAGCAACCGGGTTTTCCCGATTCGGGTGGTCCCCACGACTCCGATGTGCCCGGCCCGCTCCTGATCGGGAATTGCCAAAAAGCCTTCTCTCGTAATGTCTGGATAGAAGGCACCCCAGCCCAAAACCGTCCAACCGGGCCAGCGCGTCTGGAGGCGGCCGGCCCTGTTGGCGATCACTAATCGCTGAAGTGCTGATGTAATCATGGAAGTTGAAATGCAGAGTTAAATTTTTCTAGGTAGGTGATCCCATGCGTATTGCCCGATATTTCACGCAAGCCGGCACCAGTCCCTATGGCTCGATTCGGTTCGTCCCCCGTTCCTCGGAAATCCGCAACCCCGACGGCTCCGTCGTCTTTCGTCAAGACCGCTTCTTGGCACCCGAATCCTGGTCCCAATTGGCCGTGGACATCCTGGCTCAGAAATATTTTCGCAAAGCCGGCGTGCCCCAGCAGGACGAGCAGGGCCGACCGCTCCTCGATGAACACGGACAACCCGTGCTGGGCGGAGAATGGGACGCCCGGCAAGTCTTTCACCGTCTGGCCGCCTGCTGGACCCACTGGGGAACGACCCATGGGTATTTCGACACGGACGACGATGCTCAAGCCTTCTACGATGAGCTCTGTTACATGCTGGCC
>RFGF01000133.1 GCA_003695915.1 Nitrospirota bacterium | reverse complement strand
TGTGCCGGTTGTCGCGCCAGCGGCAGTGCCGGGTAGCTATGTCCGGTTGGGATAACCGCTGAAAGCATCTAAGCGGGAAGCCCGCCTCAAGATAAGATCACCCGGAGGGTAACCTCCCTAAAGGCCACTCGAAGACGACGAGTTTGATAGGCTGGAGGTGGAAGAACTGTAAGGTTTGAAGCTGACCAGTACTAATCGGCCGTGAGCCTTAACAACATTTTGCTCTTGATAGACATGGTTTAAAAATTTCTCGGTGACCATGCCGGAGGGGATACACCCGTTCCCATCCCGAACACGGAAGTTAAGCCCTCCAGGGCCGATGATACTGCAGCCGCGAGGCTGTGGGAAAGTAGGTCGTTGCCGGGATTTATCAAAAAAGCCCATCGGTAATTACTGATGGGCTTTTTGTTTATTCTCAATCGTTATTATGGAAAAGCCATTGAGATCCTAAGTATACTGCACCTCATTAGGACAAAAGAGGTTGGGAACTTCGTCCAGTGCGGCTGATCAAGCGAGGAGGGATCAGCCATGACACGACAGAAGTGGATGCCAAGACCAAGGCGGCGATCTATGACCAGGACTTAAAAGTAAGTCGGTCGTTGAGCGGTGTCCAACACATCAAATTCATCCAGTCCAATATTCCCAGTGGCGGCATCAGTTTCTGGTCCCTCCGAGGCAAACCTCTGCAAGGTATCAGCAGAGCCAGTGCGAACCTCGACTGCATCACGAAAAGGCGCGGGTTAAACAATTAGTGGGGGAACTCACCCAGGAACTCAGCAAAAGCGACGATGTGTGGGAGTGGGGCGGCAGAGTGCTGCGGCAGGAGCGATACGCAATGATGGTTTCCGCAAGCAGATCGAAGCCCTCAAGGCTGAGCCCCCATTTGGGGGGCAACTGCCGAGCCTGGGCGTATCTCCGTTTCACGGAGGGGGTAGGGGAATCGGAAATGGGTCTGATGCCTGATGCAGGAACCCCGCTGGATCGTGCTACGAATGTCCGGTTGCGAACCAAACGGACGCCCACGCGAAGGAAGCCCACCCCAACCTGACGCAGTTCATGGCCGCTTGACAAATGGAGTGCACGACATAAATCGAAAATTCCTCAATCATGTATCGAATCACATTTGCCATACTGCCACAAATGGATTACGTGGCTAGATTGATAATCAAACAGCCATTTTTCTACTCATGCAGTGCAAGATTTTCCCCATTCAGGTTTTAGTGCAAGCCACCAATTTCCATGGCCTTCTGCTCATCCTGCTCACAGGGACCGGAGAGCCGGTCTGAATTTTTTGGGACAAGTCAATCAGTGACAAGACCATCAGGATGCCTTGCGCGAGAGCGCACGGAAGCTACAATGAGACGACCACAACGCAACTATTCCCAGCCGGTCAAGGCCATAGTGGCAGTGGCGGCCCTCCACCGACAAGATCCTGGCGGAGCTCACTGAGCAGTTCGACGTGCCCCTCCAACCAGCTCGCGCAATGGAATCCCAGGCGGTAAAGAAATGTGGCCGCAGTCTTCGACAAGGGGACAAAATGGCCATGTCACCGAGGTTGAGCTCAAAGAGAGCTGTACCCGAAGATCGGCCGGTTGACGCTGAAGACTGATTGTTTACAACTAGCGTTCGGCGTGGCTTGCTCGTTGAACACAAGGCGATGATCGAGCCCAGCCATCGTGCTTAGCGGGCACGCCAGTGCGAGTGGCTGACGCGGCCGAGTGCTACGTTTGACTCCAGGCCTGTGACGGTGTGTCGGGCGAAGAGCTCGAGCCGCATGCGCCTTATCGACGCGTTGAATCTTCTGAATCCAGAAATGGGCTTGCGGGGCCTGAGCGTCCAGCTTGCTCGGCAAGCCATCGAGATCAGCCAGGATCAGGGAACCAGCTGATACGCGCAAGATGGGTATCCCCTCTGTCCCATGTCTGGCGGCTACGATGATTCCTAAGCGTATCTATACAAGCTTTCCCTGTGCTGCGTGATCGGATGATTAGTCATCAGGTCTAATGCGCGAATGAAACCTATCTGCCTGTAACCCGTGGATTCTGTACCTTGTTGCAATCATGGCTTGGCACGGCCCGCCGCAAGGTAGCCGCCTAGCGGATTGCTGGATGCACTGATGACGGATCGTTTCTCTTTCTCGATGTGCTTTCCAATATAGGGCAGATTACTTGAATCTTCACAGTCAGGTAGCAAAAAGCCTGTATCGGTTGCCACATTATCCATAATATACACAGGGCTAGGAAGCTATACGCCACAGTGAATCATCGTGGGCGCCCAGCAGCGGGACGTGCTTTCACGCCTTGGATATAAGAGCCCCTAAGAGTTCGAGGCGGCGGGCAGCACGCAAGAGGCAGTCCAAGCAGCGGCCTAGGATGATGCACTCTCAAGGCCAAGGATAGCATCTTGACAAACGGGGAGCATTAAGGAGCGTGGCAGAACGTTTTGACAGCTGGAGCATGTGTGGCTCATCAAATGGCAGGCCAAGTTTCGATTGCAACAAGGCGTTGAGTTCTTTCTGTCAAAGGGAATGGTAAACCGGGGATGCTGTTGCCTTGTTGATGGAATTCATTGAAGAAGAGACGACCGCGGAATGAGGGCGGTGAAGGGCGTCGTACACCGAGGTGTATGTGGGAATTTTGTGCAGAACATTTGCCGTCAGGAGTTCGCTTCTTACATAACTTAAAGGACTGACAAGTATGAGGGAGATTGAACTTTCTTGCAGATACTCCTTGGCGAATAGGATGTCGGGAACGATTACAGGATCTAAAAAATATAGAGACGTAAAATTCAAAATTAAACATCGATAGCCCTGTGTTGGAACGGATTCGATGGCTTGCATGAATTGAGCGCGATCAGTTTGATCGAAACGCCCCCAACAATCTATTACGTGGGCATGGTGCACATAGCGATGCTCCAAATACATTTTTCTGCCTCTTTATTGGTTTGTTGATAAGATAAAAGAACAATCTCTTTATGACAGAGGATCGGAAGAACGGACAAGAACTTGAGCATATTCCTCATCCGTAGAAGAGAATTCTGGCCATCAAATTGAGACGACGTCAAAAGCAAGTTTGGAACATTATCTAGGGAAAAAATATCGAGCAACATTAAGGCAAGAGATCTATGCACTCCGTTCTATCTGGCTGATCGACTATGGAGATCAGCCATAACACAATCGAAGAGCGATCGATAGCGAAGTGTCTATACTGCTCCCCTGAGCGAGTGGACACTTTTGAGAGTGAGTGGTAAGGAGTCACCACACTCAACGAAGGAGGTGTCCAGATGAAAGGGCGCACGTGGACGGCGAAGGAGAACCTGGCCATAGTGTTGGAAGGAATCACAGGGCCCAAGCCCATGGCTGCGATTTGTCGGGCGCATCAGATTGCCCAGAGGCAATACTATCAGTGGCTGGATCGCTTCCTGGAAGGCGGGAAGCGCGCCATGACGAACAGGTTTCCCGCTCATGAGGAGGCACTGAAGCGAGAAATCTCGAGACTCAGCGGCTGATTGGCAAGCAATCGGTCGCCATTGAGCGGTTAAAAACCGACGAGTTGGTTGGAAGGCGGTAAGCCTCGTGGACGTCTTGCGTGAATCAGGCTGGTCGGTGACGGCGGCGTGCCTGACGGTCGGGCTCAGTCGCCGCGGCTACTATGCCTCCCGACAGGACCGCCGGGGGCGCACGGGCCGTGGAGCGATCGGAGGCGGATCTGCTCGCGCGGATTCGCGCGAGCACCAAGGTGCATCCCGTCTGGGGCTCTCGGCGGGTGTAGCCTGGCGCGGTATCGCGAAGGCCTGCTGGTGAACCAGAAACGCGTCTCTCGCCTCATGAAAGAGGCTGGGCTCTCGGTCAAGCGGGAACGGCCTTAGCCCCCCGAACGATCCAGGCCAAGCCCAAGGCCATGCGCCCACGCCGGTACTGGGGATCGACATGACGAAGTTCCTGATCCCCGCCCTGGGCTGGGTGTATCTGGTCATGGTTCTGGACTGGTACGCCAAGAAGATCATCGGCTGGGACCTCTCGCTGCCAGCTGGCGGCAGGAATGGGAGGTGGCCCTTCTGCAGAGGTGTGCAGGCGGAATTCCCGCAGGGTGGAACGGGGTGCCGGGCTGAAGCTGGTCTCGGACAACGGCAGTCAGCCCACCGCCACAGGGCTCATGGCGGCGATGAGGGTCTTGGGGATCGAGCCGGTCTTCACCAGCTATAACAACCCCAAAGGCAATGCCGAGACGGAGCGGCTGATGCGGACGATAAAGGAAGAGCGGCTCTGGCTGCGGGAGTGTAGTGGTTCAATGAAAACGGACACCGGGTTACGTCCGCTTGGCTCTCCCTAAGTCGTTGCTCCTCGTTTTGGGCCGCCGACCAGATTTTCCACTGGCGGTCGAAAACAATTCGTTCATATTTGCCCCTAGGGGAACGATCTCTTCTCGACCCATACCGCCGTATCCCCTCACTGTCCTACGCATGCTCCGTTGAGACGAGCGCCGCCTGAGCTTCAAAGACATTGGGACTGAGGTAGCCCAATGTCGAATGCCGCCGGTGGCTGTTATAAAACATCTCAATG
>RFGF01000132.1 GCA_003695915.1 Nitrospirota bacterium | reverse complement strand
TTGATCGGGGCCGAGATCACCGATGGGCAGCGAGATATTCTGTTAGGCACGCGCCGGGGCATTGTGATTCGGTTCCCGGAAACCGAGGTTCGCCCTATGGGACGCACCGCCTACGGGGTCCGTGGCATCGCGTTGGACGAAGGCAACGAGGTGATCGGCATGGAAACCATCACAGCCGACTCCACGACGTCGGTACTGACGGTCACCGAACGGGGCTATGGCAAGCGGACCCCAGTAACAGAGTACCGTGTGCAAGGTCGGGGTGGTCGAGGGATCATCAGTGTCAAGGTCACGGACAAAACCGGACCTGCTGTTGGATTCCTTCAGGTCAAGGAGACCGATGACGTTATGATTATGACAGCTGAGGGGAAGGTGCTTCGCATCAAGATGCAGGATGTGCGAGAAGTGGGGCGCAATGCGCAAGGGGTCCGTTTGATCGACATCGACGAACAGGACCGAGTGGTCGGGATCGCCAAACTGGTCGAATCAGACGACCTCGACTCGCCCAACGTCGAAGGAAACGGGGCTCACACGCCGCAAAATGCATAAAGCACGCGTAGGACGTTCGGTGTCGTTGTGAGAGGATGACATCGTCCAGGAAACCGTTAGATCCGGTCGTCAAAATAGGATTAGGGGTGCTGATCGGGGCCTTTTGCTTGATCGCCCTCGGCATGTTTCTTTCTCGTCCAGACCGTTCCATTCCTCCCTTTAGTGTCGGTTCGCAAACGGGCACCATAGTGGCCCTCCATCTCCCGCCGTGGACCGGCGATCAGGAAATGGCGCGATTGATCGAACGCTTTCGCCGCATTGGACACGGCACGCGGGATTTCGCCCCCATGAAAATCCAACCGACGACCCCATTTGACTCGCGAGGACGATATCGACGCCTTGTCGTACTGATGTTCACGGATCATACTTGGACGGAGCATCAGATGCTCCGTCGTTATCTAGAATCGGCCTCTAACCCGGAGGAGCGGCGCTTTCGAGCGGATTTTGAATCGTCTATTCGAGGCGGGTATTGGCTGACGGATCGCGAAGCAAAGGGATGGCTCGGGCCAGCGACGCTGCATGAATCAGGAGATCCTCTTCCTCGGAATGGGTGGTTGTTTGCGGAAAAGCTCAAGAATGTCACGCCGATTATCGGAGAGGAAGATGCGAAGACACCCGTCCATACTTCTTATTGAAGCGTGGAGGCCGAGAGCGCCTTTGCGAGAAGCGCAGTCATTGCCTGCCGGAGCTCGTCTCGCTGGAGCATCCCGGCAAGGCGGGTCGCGGTCGCGAGTACGGAGGGGGATGGCGGAGGAAAGGGTCGCTCATCGGATGAATGAACTGGGTCGAAAGGCGAGGCCATAGGAGCGACCTGTCCCACACGAAAAATCAAATCTGCAATTGTGTGCTGGCCGGCGAACTCATTGATCCGTGCCAGCAGCAACGGTTTCAAAAAGACTAATTGTTGCATCCAAACGGAGTTTTCCGTCACAACAGTGAGCGTGCGAAACCGAAGAGATTCCGGTTGGGTATGCAAGGCCAGCGGAGTTCCCACGATACGTGCCCATTCATGCTTCAACCGTGCTTGGAGGAGCTTGCTCTCCATTCCGTATTCGGCCGCGATGTCTTGGAGGATTGCACGAGCAGGAGTGAACGCGTTGGACGACATGCACAATATTATAGAAAACGGCTCGCACAGGAGCAACGACGGACGCTGAAAACAAATGGGTCATTCAACAACTCAAAACGTGGCGACCAATCGTAAGGCCTTGCATGACTATACCGTCGAGGAGACCATCGAAGCGGGCCTCGCGTTGAAAGGAACCGAAGTCAAAGCCCTGCGCGAGGGACGGGTGAATCTCCGCGAGAGCTTCGCCACGGTCGACAGGGGCCAGGTGATTCTTCATCAATGTCATATCGGCGGGTATAGCCATGGCAACCAAATGAATCATGATCCGATCCGCCCTCGGGTGCTGTTGCTTCACCGGAAAGAAATCCGACGTTTGATAGGGAAAGTTCAGCAGACAGGCCTCACGCTCATTCCGCTTCGAATCTATTTCAATCCTCGAGGCCTGGCCAAAGTCGAATTGGCGTTGGCGCGCGGGAAAAGACAGTATGACCGACGCGAAGCGGTCAAGGCCCGAGAAGCCAAACGGGAAATTGAGCGGGCCCTGAAATCTGCGCGGAAAGCATAAACCCAGGATGGCACAGAATAAAACCCATATGTCCAAGACCTAGTCGCCCTGTCGATTTGGAGTATTCATCGTGATGATTCAGACGGCAGAATTTATCAGAAGCTGCACGGCCGCCGAGCAATTTCCGCGCGAGCGGATTCCAGAAATAGCTTTTGTGGGACGATCCAACGTAGGGAAGTCATCCGCCATCAATGCGCTCGCAAATCGGCATGGGTTGGCCAAAGTGGGAAAAGTGCCTGGAAAAACTCAGACCATCAACTTTTTTAAGGTCGCCATCAACGATCCAGTAGTGCCTTTTTTTTACTTGGTCGATTTGCCGGGGTACGGGTATGCGAAAGTCCCGAAATCGGTCAAAGAGCGGTGGCGAACAATGATCGAGGAATATTTTTCAACGCGGGAATTGCTGAAAGGCGTCGTCGTCTTGCTCGATCTTCGTGCCAATCAATCGCTAGACGCCCGACTCTTACAGTGGTTGGCGACCTGGTCTCTCCCTATTGTGTTGGTAGCGACGAAGGCCGATAAAATCGGGCGCAGCCAACGGCCGGCACTTCTTCGCCGGGCCCGCGAGACGGTGGACATCGGCGCGAGCGCTTTCCTGTGGTTTTCGGCCCGAACTCACGAAGGTAAACGTGAATTGTTGAAGACAATCAAGAATGTTCTGATTCGACCAGCTTGATGTCGATAAAAGCTTTTTGCCGGAGTTCGGTCAGCCATTGTTGATAAGTCGCTTGAGCGCGTTCTTGGTAGAGATGGGTCTTGATGGCTTGTTCGACCTGGTCCAAGGGAATGGGGTTCCCCGGTATCCTCTCTTCGAGACCCAGGATGTGAACCCCCAACGAAGTGCGAATGGGCGGGCTGATGTCTCCGGGTTTCATGGTCTTCAAGACCCGGGCTAATGGAGCCAGCAATTCATCTTCCCTCACGATCCCCAAATTGCCTCCATGTACAGCTTCAGGGCCCTCTGAGTAATCTCGGGCCAGCGCCTCGAAGGCCGCGCCGTTTTGAAGCGCACGATAGACTTCTTCCGCTTTTTCCACGATGCGCTGGTCGTTCTGCCCCGGATCGACGAGCCATAAAATCTGTTTGAGCCGATATGTCGGCGGTGACATGAACTCTTCTTGGTGTTCGTGGTAATAACGTACGACTTCCGCATCCGAGACGGTGACCAATCGCTGGACTTCGAAGGCACGAAGTTTTTCTAAAAGGACCTGCTCTTCGATCCGCTTTCGGATCTGCTCGTTCGCGTTCGCGGACTCGGGCATGGCCAATCCTGTGCGTTTCATGGCACGCTGGATTTCTTCGTCCGATACGGTAAGTCCTCTGGCCCGTGCCTCCTGAAGCTGCAGCGTTCGTTCGATCAGACCGTTGAGAATTTCATATCTCTTTTGCCGAAGGCGGCGAGCCAAATCCTCTCCGGAAAAACGCGCACGCAATCGCTTATACTCGTCCTCCAGAGCTGCATTCAGCTCGGAAAGCGTGATCACCTCCTTATTGACGATGGCGGCGATTCGATCGGTGTAGGCTGGTTGCGCAGTAGCCTGTATGGAAGCCCATGTCACGATCAACCACAGGCCGAGCGCACTGCCCAAACAAAGAGAACGCAAGGAATCGATCCAATGAGCGAACCTCACGGAATACAGACCGTCGAGCGTTTCTGAATTGTTGGTGCTCAGAGAAATCACGGTACAGTCACGGCAGACTATCGGGATATCAGCCAATCATTAGGGTGAGGAGGGTGCGCCACCGGAGTCGGTCGAAGCGCCGACGAGCCCTTCGAGCATGGTCTGAAGTGCTGGATACGCATGGTGCCAATCGCCATGAGTCAATTGGATTGTCACCGTTCGAGGAGCGCGAAACTGCACATGCCCATCGTAGCGGGAGAGGAGCCAATGTATGCCCGCCTCCGGAATCGTTGCTCGTTCGTGGAAAAGCAAGGTCACGTGTGCATCGTTGGCTGTCACCGATTCAAGACGCAAGCGCTTGGCCAAAAGCTTGATATGCATCACTTCACAGAGCCGCTCCACCGGTTCGGGCAACGGACCATAGCGATCGTGAATTTCTCCATGCAGGATGGCTAGATCCCCGATTTGCTCGCAGTTGGACAACCGTTTATACAGTCCCAGCCGTTGATGAGCATCGTCCACATAGTCTTCGGGGATATAAGCCGACACGTTGAGATGGAGCGTGGGTTCCCATGGTTCTTCCACCACGCGACCTTGTAATTCCTGCACGGCCTGTTCGACCATTTGGAGGTAGAGGTCGAGCCCCACGGCGGCGATGTTGCCAGATTGTTCTTTTCCTAATAAATTGCCGGCTCCTCGAATCTCCAGATCGGCGGCAGCGATTCGAAATCCCGATCCCAGTTCAGCAAATTCCTCCATGGCCGCCAGCCGTTTTTGTGCTTCGGTTGTTAAGGTTTCCTCGTTGGAAATGAACAGATAGGCAAAAGCCTGCTGACCGCTTCGTCCGACACGCCCGCGCAACTGATACAACTGAGCCAAGCCGAACAGATCCGCTCGCTCGATCAAGATTGTATTGGCATTGGGTATATCCAACCCCGACTGAATGATCGCGGAGGCGATTAAAACATCAGCCTCCCGATGAAAGAATTTGAGCATCACGGATTCCAAAAGCTTCGAGTCCATTTGCCCATGAGCCATCAGAATCCGCGCCTCTGGGACGAGGTCTCTAAGCCAGGCACCGGTTTGTTCCATGGTTTGGACCCGGTTGTGCACGTAATATACCTGGCCGCCCCGCTTCATTTCATGGAGGATGGCGTCGCGGACGACAGCGGGATCGAAGCGAAGGACACGAGTGCGGATAGCCAGTCGTCCCGGAGGAGGCGATTCGATCACGGATAAATCTCGGACACCCGAGAACGCCATCTGGAGGGTCCGAGGAATCGGTGTCGCGGTAAGCGTGAGCACATCCACTTGCGTGCGAAGCTGTTTGAGGCGTTCCTTGTGGCGAACGCCGAACCATTGTTCTTCGTCGATGATGACGAGTCCGAGGTTTTTAAATGCGACATCCTTCTGCAGCAATCGATGCGTTCCAATGACGATGTCCATGGTCCCGGCTGCCAGTTCTTTGAGGATGCTCTTGATCTCAGCAGGCGATTGAAACCGAGAAAGCATCCCGATCTTGACAGGAAATGGAGCGAATCGGAGCGAAAACGTTTCGAAGTGCTGGTGCGCCAAAAGGGTAGTGGGAACCAAGACGGCCACCTGGCGATTGTTTTGAACGGCTTTGAATGCTGCGCGCATGGCCACTTCGGTTTTCCCGTATCCAACATCTCCGCAAATCAACCGATCCATCGGTTTGGGTGATTCCATATCCCGGCGAATGTCTTCGATCGCTTTGAGTTGATCCGGTGTCTCTTCGTATTCAAATGCCGCTTCGAATTCGTGCGTAAGCATCCGATCATGATGATATTCGGCACGGCGGACGACCTCTCGGTTAGCATAGAGCGAGAGGAGCTCCTGGGTCATATCGACGATGCCTTTTTTGACCTTGGCTTTGGTACGCGCCCAACTTGTTCCTCCTAAGCGATCGAGTTTCGGGGCGTGCTGATCAGCTCCGCGATAGCGCTGCACGTCGTTGATTCTGTCCAATGGGACGTAGAGCGTGTCTGAGCCGGCGAACTGGAGCAAGAGATAATCGCTTTCACAGCCCTGAATGGACAGGCGTCGTAACCCTTGGTACCGGGCAATGCCGTGATGCACGTGGACGACAAAGTCGCCGATTGACAGATCCTCGAGCGAGGAAAAGAACTTGGCCGCGCAAGTTTTGGGCGGTGGCCGATGCGTTGGCGCTTTTCCGAATAATTCTTCTTCTGTCAGAAAGGCGATGCGGCCTTCTCGTGAGAGGAAGCCTCTTGATAAGTCTCCCTGGACACAGAAAAAAGGGAGCCGCTGATCCACGGATTCGGTGGTCGACCAAGCAGGCTCCCACGGCGCGGCAGGAAAGCCGTGTTCGGACAAGAGAGCGATCAATCGTTGGACTTGCCCCTGGCTCCGAGCGATGAGAAACACAGCGCCCTCGTGCCGCAAAAGATTGATCTGGGCCAAGGTTTCCGCCAGGGGTTTTCCTCGTAATCCGAGGCCGAAGCTGCCGGGCGATTGCGAGGGAAGCCGAACAGTCCGGGACTGCTCGATGTCCGTCGGAGCCACCGCCTCGACGGAAAGGAGAGGCCATGATTGCAGGCGAGCCTCCAATTCGTCCCAGAACCACATCTGGTGATCTGGCGCGGGAATGTCTGCGTTCGGCTGTGTCGTCAGTTGACGGTTCCATTGTTCGAGCAAATCGTTCCAGACCCGTTCGCTGGCTTCACGAAGGCCCATCGGTTGATAGAGCACGACTCGACCGGGCCCAGAGATGTAGTCGGTGAGACAGGCGGATGCCGCGGGAGCGGTCGACGAATGGGCCTTCGGCTCCTGACATTCGGATTCGATAGCGGAGTGTATCGAGAGATCTCCCACCGGCAAAATCCATGCGTCTTGCTGGCGGCAGGTAGATTCTTGTGTGTCTGGGTCGAAACACCGAATGGATTCGATCGTATCTCCCAGGAATTCCAAACGAAGCGGAGCGGGATAGGCCGTCGAAAACAGGTCCATGATGCCGCCGCGCACGCTGAACTCTCCCGGTATTTCGACGATCGATCGTCGCTCATAGCCCAATTGCAACAAAAATGAAACAAAGGCTTCCCGCTCGATGGTCATGCCCGGCTTGAGAACTCGGCATGCGTCGGCGAAGGTCGATGGCGGGGGTAATTTTTGAAGTGCGGCTTCCACCGATGCGACAACAACTGTGGGCAATCCATGCTGAACGAGACGATTGAGGGTTCGGGCGCGGAGACCTAGGACGTCGGTGGAAGGGCTTGTAGCCCCAAATTCTCTCGAAGCCTTTGGCAACGCGGATACCACATCCGTGGGCCAGCCTAGGAGACTAGCGAAAAATTGGAGATCATCACGGAGTTGCCGAGCCTCGTCTTCGGACGGGGTCAGCACCAACCATGTCTTCAGTGGGGAATGCGCGGATGACACCCTTTTCGAGCTCTCTTGTCCCATCGATAAGATGGCCAGCGCCAGGGCCAGCGCTCCTGGCTGGGTCACAGTCAAGGAAGCGGATGTCGCCCTGTCGAGGGCATTGGAAAGAGGCTCAACGATGTGCGAGAAGGATTTCCACATGCTTATGGCAGAGACTCTTGAGCAGAGAGGGATTTCATCGGGTGCGAGTGATCATGTTCCGTGGCGTCCGATACGGCTGCATGTTCCTGCATGATACGGTCGATAATGCGGCTGGTTGATATGTCCGGGATCAAGGGAATAGCATAAACGCGGCCTCCATGGTTTTCCACATGGTCGCGACCGATGATCCGATCTAATGGCCAATCGCCGCCTTTGACCAGCACATCGGGTGTTAGCGCTTGGACGACGGAGAGCGGATCGGGCTCGTCAAAAATCACGACAAAATCGACACATTCCAATGCCGCGACAATTTCCGCCCGTTGCGCATCCGGGATGATGGGACGTCCTGGGCCCTTGTTTAATTGTTTGACCGAGGCATCACTGTTCACTCCTACGACCAACATATCCCCGAACTGTTTGGCTTGTTGAAGATACCGAACGTGACCGATGTGCAGCAGATCGAAACAGCCGTTCGTGAAGACCAGCGTCGAGCCAGCTCGCCGTCGAGGCTCGACCGTGCGAAGAAGGCTATCGATCGTCTTGATTTTTTGTTTCATGATGCGAAGAATCACGCCTTCCTTATCATACCTGAGCTGATGGCCGAAACCTGGAGCTATGATCGATGCCAAGTGCAAGATCAGGATCTGGAGCGGATTGATGATAATTATATCACAAGGATTGATGGAACAGATGAAGTTTCCATCCCCTCGACAGTGTCGATCCGGTCAGGAAGATGACTCGCCTTTCGCATTGGAAAGCCTATAGCAGCTTGGTCGTTGGGCCGCTCATAGCGGTATCGATGTATGCCTTCCTCGGTGATACGCTGACGCTCGATGGGCGAATTCTAGCGTCGATCCTGACGTGCGTAGTGATCTGGTGGATCACCGAACCCATTCCGCTTCCGGTCACCGCCTTGCTGGGGAGCGGAACGTGTGTGGTGATGGGATTGGGATCGATGAAAAGCATTTTTTCGGCTTATGCGCATCCCATCATTTTTTTGTTTATCGGAAGTTTTCTTTTGGCCGAGGCTCTCGTCGTTCATGGATTGGATCGGCGATTCGGCACGTGGCTGCTTTCGCTCAAATGGATCGGTGACCGGCCTACTCGGGTCGTATTGGCCATCGGGGTTGCTGTGGCAGGACTGTCCATGTGGATCAGCAATACCGCCGCCGCTGCCTTGATGGTGCCTATCGTACTGGGCGTGCTCACGACCATGCGGGACGAAAAAGAGACACCAGCGACCTACGAAACGGGGATGTTGTTGTTGGTGGCCTATGCGGCGAGCGTGGGAG
>RFGF01000131.1 GCA_003695915.1 Nitrospirota bacterium | reverse complement strand
TGCCTCGACCCAGAATCAGGCGCTTTCGGCACTGTTGTTCCTGTACCGGCAGGTTCTTGGCCGCGAGGTCGGCGAGCTTGGCGAACTGGTGCGGGCACGCCGGGAGCGGCGCTTGCCGGAGGTGCTCACCCGTCGCGAGGTGGAGGCGGTTTTGAATCAGCTGAGTGGCGACTACTGGCTGATCGCGTCCCTCCTGTACGGCACCGGCCTACGGCTCATGGAGTGCCTGCGACTCCGGGTCAAGGACGTTGATTTCGAGCGCGGCGAGATTCTCGTTCGCAACGGGAAAGGCGCGAAGGACCGCGTCACGATGCTGCCCGACGCACTCAGGGAGCCACTGAGGCAGCATCTACGGCGAGTTGCTGATCTGCACCGCAGAGATCCTGCCGATGGTTGGGGGAAGGCGCCGCTACCCGGCGCGCTCGAGCGCAAGTATCCTGCAGCATCGCGCGAATGGGCATGGCAGTGGGTGTTTCCGCAGGAAAAGCGGTGGAAGAACCAACGCACCGGTGAAGAAGGTCGCCACCACATTCACGAGACGCTCGTCCAGCGGGCCGTCAAGGCGGCGGTACGCCGTGCCAACGTCGCGAAGCGGGCAAGCTGCCACACACTGCGACACTCGTTCGCGACACACCTGTTGGAGGCTGGCTATGACATCCGCACGATTCAAGAACTGCTGGGTCACAAGGACGTCAGCACCACCATGATTTACACGCCCGTGCTCAATCGGGGCGGCCGGGCGGTGCGTAGCCCGCTGGACGCCCAATGAGGAAGGCCGTCACAAGTGGCTTATACAGGCTGGATAACGTGCGCCGATTGCACCAGCCTGGTGAAAGGCGGAATGTTTCCGGCGAGTTGGCGAAACGACGCCGATGCTAGTTGCAGTTACACAGCGAGGCATCGGCGGATAATGCGCTTATACAAACCGTTCATTTATTGTTGGGCCGCTTGGCTACGTTGAGGGAATATGTCTGTTGCCGAAATGTCTGAAACCACCAGAAGCAGAGAAGAGTTTGAGCGTTACTTGATGGTTTTTGAACCGGAAGCGTATCTTCCCAGGTTTGTCAAATCAACTCACGATATCTATCAACATAAATCGGTTCTCAAGCGGCTTCCTTGCACCGATCTCGTGGTGGGTTATCTGGCTCACATTGTGCTGGATGACGTGCGGACTGGCAAGCGATTCAGGAGAGCTGATTGCCTAAAGGTGCTTCGCACTATCATAAGGAACAACGAAACAACGCCAAGATTTGCGCGGGAAACGGTTAGGGTGCTTTTTCAAATATATCAGGCTCTAATTTTCGAGGTACCTGAGGATGCCCAGTGGGCTGCAAGTGTTCTTATCAAAGGGCAGATTTTAGAAGAAAGCGAAATTCAGTGGCTTGTCGAAAACTATCGGAAGTCTGTGCATATATTGAACCGCTTGTTGCTTTATCCCGAACCCCATCCCATTATAGAGGCTTGGGCTGAACGTGTGTACAAAGCAAACGAGCTCCCAGACCGCGAACCCGAGGTGGTGGCTTTACTTATCCGTAATGACATTCCACCATATGTCAGTTGTGGGGACGAAGTAACCCTGGAAGCTATTGCTCGCGCCCGGATATCTGATTCGGTCAAGGAAGCCCTGATAAGGAAGTTTGCTTGCCCGAATAACTGTGATAAGGTGCTGGAGTTGGCTTTGAGATTGAGGATGTCATCCTTGATCCGGCATCTGGTGAAGACTCTTGATCCATAGAGGCGGCCCAACAAGCGCATCAAGCCGACCCGCTTCGCTCGGTCGCTGCGCTCCCTCGCTCGCGGGCGGCTTATGCACATCCCGTTAGCCCGGAACGTGATAGATCAATGGCCCAGGAACATCCCCCAAAACGAGAATATACGAGTCCAGAGCTCTCCAAGCGTCGCGTTTCGGAGAAAGCTCTCTTAAATATACAGGCAGCGCTCAACCTTATTCCATACGCCGGCGGTTTCCTATCTACGTACTTTGGGGAAATTCGTGGAAAACGAGCCAATGAAAGGATGAACTATTTTTTTGATTACTTTACGACCAGACTAAACGAGTTAGACGAAAAGAAGGTGGATAAGGACTACCTGAAAACCGAAGAATTTGCAGAGCTCTTTGCGCAGGGGGCAGAGCAGGCGGCTCGCAGCACAACCACAAAAAGGATCGAAAGATTTGCTAATATCCTCATAAACAACGCACTCGTGAGCGCAACGGCACGATCGCGGACACAAAGCATCATGTCGTTTGTTGATAGGGTCAGCGATTTTGGACGCGTTTGTCCTTTTGTGCTATGGCAATCCTCGGTTGTCCTCTCTACGGGCGGAAACAAAGGACGATGCTTTTTCGCTCGTTAAAAAACTTGCCCGATTTCTGGGGATAGATTGCCCTTCAAAAGACTCCGTAATAGAATCAATCGTGTATATGGACAATCTCGGGTTAACATGGGTGAATGAGAGACAAACAGAAGATCGGGAGGAGAAAGGGAAGGACCTCATTTTGAAGGAATTTTCGTCCTTTCGGACGCCGCTTGGAGATGCTGTTGCGGCCGTGATAGCGCCTCCGGGTTTCTATAGGGAGATTATAGATTCCGAGGTCCCAGTGCCCATCTGGCCGGAAGGCCACGTTGCAGAGTCATATCGGGGGCATCTATCAAATGGAGTAAAGGAATGATAATTGGGCTAAGAAATCGCTGCACCTGACCGCTATTCCGCTGGCGCTTTATAGCGGCAGGTGAGCTTAGTCGTTAGACTCTCCTGGGCGGAGTTGGAGGAAGAACGACTGTGCCTCTTCGTCTTCTTGAAGCTATCGTTCCCGGGGAGGCGGTGGAGCGAATTCCGGCGCTGATTGAGAACTTCCGGGTCATCCATGTACGGACGTCTAGATCGGCGGAGGCTGCCGGGCTCGTGACGATTCTTGTTGACGCAAACGACGCAGAGGCGGTATCAGACCTGCTGGTCTCGCACTTCGGATCGCACGATAGCTTCCGATTGATACTGCTTCCCGTCGAGGCGACACTGCCCGTT
>RFGF01000017.1 GCA_003695915.1 Nitrospirota bacterium | reverse complement strand
GCGCCGGTCGTGACGGTCATGGGGCATGTGGACCATGGCAAAACGTCGCTCCTCGATGCGATTCGCCAAACGCAGGTGACGAGTCGCGAAGCGGGGGGCATCACCCAGCACATCGGTGCCTATTCGGTAGCCGTGGGTGATAAACGCATTACCTTCCTGGATACGCCGGGGCATGAAGCGTTTACAGCGATGCGGGCACGCGGAGCACAAGTGACCGATATTGTTGTGTTGGTGGTGGCGGCGGATGACGGAGTGATGCCGCAAACGGTGGAGGCGATTCATCATGCCCAAGCTGCCAATGTGCCTATTATTGTGGCAATTAACAAAATTGACAAACCCGGTGCCAATCCAGATCGGGTCAAGCAGGGGCTCGCAGAACATGGATTGATCCCCGAAGCGTGGGGAGGTCAAACCATCTATGTGGAAGTATCGGCGAAACAGAAACTCGGCATCGAGCAGTTGCTGGAGATGATTTTACTCCAAGCCGAAGTGATGGAACTTCGGGCTGATGCTGCCGGTCCCGGCAAAGGAGTCGTCTTGGAAGCCAAGTTGGATCGAGGGCGCGGACCGGTCGCGACGGTGCTCGTGCAAGCAGGAACGATCAAGGTAGGGGACGTTTTCGTCGTGGGAACGACGAGCGGACGCGTGCGGGCTTTGATCTCCGATTCCGGAGCGCGCCTGAAGGAAGCCGGTCCCTCGACGCCTGTGGAAGTTGTCGGATTATTAGCTGTACCGACGGCCGGCGATCAGTTTCTTGTCGTCAAGGATGAGCGTGTAGCGCGAGAAGTGGCGGCAGATCGGCTGCAGCGTCAACGAGCGGCCGAGTTGAAGAGTGTGACACCGGAGCGCACTTTGGAGGAATTATTCGCTCAAGGGGCAGCCAGCGAAGTGAAAGAGCTCCCGTTATTGATCAAAAGCGACGTTCATGGGTCGATCGAGGCCTTGTGCGAGGCCGTTCGCAAGTTATCGACCGACCGCGTGAAGCTCCGGGTGCTCCATAGTGGAGTCGGGGGAATCAGCGAGTCGGACGTACTGCTCGCAGCTGCCTCGCGAGCCATGATCATCGGGTTCCATGTCCGTCCCGAACCGAAGGCGGCCGCATTGGCTGAACGGGAAGGGGTTGAGATCCGTTTGTACACCGTCATTTACAACGTCATCGAAGATTTGAAGAAGGCTGCCGAAGGCCTTTTGGCTCCGACAATCAAAGAACGGGTGCTGGGGCGAGCCGAAGTGCGGCAATTATTTAGCGTGCCGCGCGTCGGTACGGTCGCGGGCTGCTATGTTGTCGATGGGCAAATTTCGCGTGCCTGTGCCGGCGTTCGCGTCATTCGAGACCATGTGTCGGTCTATGAAGGAAAGCTTGGGTCGCTCCGCCGATTCAAAGATGACGTGCGCGAGGTACAACAAGGATATGAATGCGGCATCAGCATCGAGAATTTCAACGACCTCAAAGTCGGTGATATCATCGAAGCGTATGTCTATGATGAAGAAGCCGCCAAATTATAAAGCGCGTGAGCGGAAACGAATGATTTGAACAATCCGTCGTGATGGCCGCCAATGGTCATTGGGCTGTGCACCGTTGAATTGTACCTGCCGAACGGTCATTCCTTAAAGGCAAAGCGCCAGGTTCTTTCCAGTTTGAAGACCAGACTCCGGGGAACGTTCAATATCTCGATTGCGGAGGTTGGCGATCAGGATCTCTGGCAAAAAGCCGTATTAGGAATTGTGTGCGTTGCGAATGACACGAGTCGAGTGCAGCAGGTTCTTGATCGGACCCTGAATGCCATTCAATCGAATCCGTCCTTGCAATTGCTGCGTTCCCAGATTGAATTGCTCTAACGCGACACTGTCCAAGAGATAATGGATGCTAGGACCATGGCTAAACCACACTATAAACGCTCCGTTCGGGTGGCTGATCTGATTCGCGTCGAAGTGGCGGATATTCTCGCCCGGAAAGTCAAGGATCCTCGGGTAGAATTCGTCACCGTGACGGATATCGAGCTCAGTGCTGATTTGCGTATGGCTCGTATTTATGTGACCTCGCTCAAAGATCAGCAGGTCGAGCCACAGGTTCATGCCGGTCTCAAAAGGGCCTCGCGCTATATTCGGGCCGAGTTGGGTCGCCGTGTGGCCTTGCGGTATACTCCTGAATTGATTTTTTGCTGGGATCACAGCAGGCAGCGGGTGAATCGGCTCGAGCGACTCTTCGATCAGTTAGAGCACAGGACACCGTGCGACCGCCCGGATCGATCGCTGGAAAACAGAGATTGACGAGATTATGACTGTGGTCAGATCCAGTTCGATCCCGCACCCATCGCCCGGTTCGATGGTTGGAATCGATGGCGTCCTCAATGTCAACAAGCCTGAAGGATGGACCTCGCACGATGTGGTGGCGCATCTTCGCAAGGTGTTGGGCATTCGGAAAATCGGACATGCGGGAACGTTGGATCCGGCTGCCACCGGCGTGCTTCCGATCCTCATCGGAAAGGGAACGAAAATTGCCCAATATCTTATTGACTGGGACAAGGAATATCACGCAGTCTTGCGTCTCGGAGAAACGACCGATACGCAAGATGCCACAGGGTCGGTGGTGTCGCGTTCATCGATCGAGCATGTGACCGAATCGCAAATTCGGTCGGTAGGAGCGGAATTTCAAGGAGTCATTGCCCAACGTCCCCCCATGTATTCCGCGGTGAAAATCAACGGGCGTCCCCTTTATCGAATGGCGAGACGAGGTCAACAGGTCGAGCGGGCATTGCGCACGGTTACTATTTATCAACTCGAAATTTTGCAAGTTCGAGGAAGGGACGTGGATCTTCGGGTCGTTTGTTCAAAAGGCACTTATGTGCGGACATTGTGTGAAGATATCGGTGAGCGGCTGCGCGTGGGTGGGCATTTACATCGATTGATCCGAACCCGCGTCGGGCCCTGCGAGCTGTCGAATGCCGTCGATGTGGAGGCCCTCACCCGCCAGCATCTTCTCGATAACACACAGGGAGCATGGTGGAGCTTGGATGCAGCCCTCGCTGAATTTCCTGAACTGGTTGTGACCGAACGTGGCGAGGAGAAAATCAAGTATGGGGCAGCGGTGCCTCTGTCTTGCCTGCGGTCGGAGTTTCAACCGACTGTAGCCCAGTTGGAGCATGGACAATTGGTTCGCCTGAAAAACGCTCGCGCTCGATTGCTGGCGTTGGGAAAGATGCACATCGACTCCCATCGCGACGAAGCGTGTCGAGTGTCGATGGTCAATGTTTTTGCGACTGGATGAGGGGAAATCCTCGGCGTACCTTCGGCGCGCGCGACTGAAATGATTTTTGTATATGACGAGTCTGAAAAATTTAAACTGGCATGGTCTTCAGCCGGCATGGAAGGAGGAATAAACCAATGGGATTAGCCAAAGAATCGAAGGCTAGAATCATTCAGCAATTTCATCAGCATGAGTCGGATACGGGCTCCTCAGAAGTGCAAATTGCATTGTTAACGCATCGGATTACGGAATTGACGGATCACTTGAAGCGGCATAAGAAAGATCATCATTCGCGACGAGGCTTGTTGCAGATGGTCAGTCGGCGCCGACGATTGTTGAATTATCTTCGACGAGTAGATGATGAAAAGTATCAAAATTTGATTGCAGCACTAGGGTTGCGTAAGTAAAGAGTCGGGTGTCGTGGTCGCTAAGATAGAGAGTTCTCGGATACGAGAGACATTATGACATTCGGGAAGACCATGTCTCCCTTCCAGGCGAAAGAGAGGAAAGAGGAACGCGTATGATACATATTGTGGAAGTAGAAGTGGGGGGACGACCGCTTCGGTTGGAAACTGGACGCATGGCGAGACAGGCTGACGGGGCTGTCTTGGCATCGTATGCAGACACTGTCGTCCTCGCGACCGCGGTGGCATCCAAAACCGTCAAGCCGGAAACGGATTTCCTGCCTCTGACAGTCAATTACCAGGAAAAAGCCTATGCGGCCGGAAAAATTCCGGGCGGGTATTTTCGCCGCGAAGGTGCACCATCCGAAAAAGAAGTCTTAACCAGTCGATTGATCGATCGTCCCATTCGCCCCCTCATCCCCGATGGGTTTTTCTATGAAACCCAACTTATTGCCAGTGTGTTGTCGGTCGATGACACCGTGTCTTCGGACGTTGTGGGCATCATTGCGGCTTCCGCGGCATTGAGTATTTCGGATATTCCCTTTCACGGTCCGCTTGCTGGAGTCAAAATCGGGAGAGTCAATGGCAACTTGATCGTCAATCCTGGTCTTTCGGATCTGGAGCGAAGCGATCTCACAATAGTGGTAGCTGGGACGCGCGACGCGGTGATGATGGTAGAAGCTGAGGCCCATGGTCTGCCTGAAGATGTCATCTTGGAGGCTATTGAGCTGGCGCATCAAGAAATCAAACAAATCGTGGCTGTCATTGAGGAGCTTCAGCGATTGGCTGGACGACCCAAACGTCCAGTTCATATCGAGCCGATCGACCCGATTTTAGAAAGCCAAGTAAAAGAATTGGTTGCAAAGTCCATTTGCGATGCCGTGATGATTCCGAACAAGACTGCCCGGCAAGAACAGCTCGATGCGCTACTTCAGCAAGCGATCCAACAGCTAGCAGCCGATGATCCCGATCGGGAGCGTCAGGTCAAAACGGTCTTTCATGCGCTGGAATATTCCGAGGTGCGAAAGATGATCCTCGAACGGAATGTTCGAGCGGATGGGCGAGGACCGACCGATATCCGGCCGATTACATGCGAGGTGAGCGTGCTACCGCGCACGCATGGATCCGCCTTGTTCACTCGAGGGGAAACGCAAAGCTTGGCTGTCGTTACGTTGGGAACGACGGAGGATGAGCAACGAGTCGATGCTTTGGAGGGCGAATATTTCCGGACCTTTATGCTCCATTACAACTTTCCACCGTTCAGTGTGGGGGAAGCGCGACCGTTGCGATCCCCGGGACGCCGAGAAGTCGGACATGGCAAATTGGCTGAACGGGCCTTGTCGGCGGTGATGCCGTCCAAGGAAGCGTTCCCTTATACGGTACGCATCGTTTCAGATATCTTGGAATCCAACGGCTCGTCGTCGATGGCCACGGTCTGTGGTGGATCCTTGGCCTTGATGGATGCAGGCGTTCCGATCAAGGAGCCGGTCGCTGGGATCGCGATGGGTCTCATCATGGAGGGCAAGCGGGTCGTGATTCTCTCGGATATCTTGGGTCTAGAAGATCATCTCGGGGATATGGATTTCAAAGTGACCGGTACGGCACATGGAGTGACTGCGCTTCAAATGGATATCAAAATCCCAGGGATTACTCCAGCTCTTATGCGTCAGGCGCTGGATCAAGCGCGCACTGGTCGCCTTCATATTCTCGGGGAGATGGCCAAAACGTTGGCTGCTCCGCGCCCGCACCTGGCCAAATATGCGCCACGGATTTTCAGTTTTCACATCAAACCTGAAAAAATTCGTGATGTGATCGGGCCGGGCGGCAAGACGATCCGAGGCATTGTTTCCGAGTGCGGGGTGAAAATTAATGTGGACGATTCAGGGTTGGTGACCATCGCGGCAACCGACGAGCCGAGCGCCATGAAGGCCAAGGAAATGATTGGCCGCCTTGTCGAAGAAGTCGAAGAAGGCAAAATCTATTTGGGGAAAGTGAAAAAGATTGTCGATTTCGGAGCCTTTGTCGAGATTCTTCCTAACGTGGACGGTTTAGTGCATATTTCGCAATTGGCCCCTCATCGAGTGCGCGCGGTATCTGATGAATTGTCTGAAGGTGAAGAGATATTGGTGAAAGTGCTGGAAATCGATCGACAAGGGAAAATCAGACTGAGTCGAAAGGAGGCTATGGCTGCCGAGTCCGAATCCCGTTCGACGGACAGCAAGGAATAAGCGACGAGGCGAGCTGGATGTATAAAAAAGTTGTGTTCGATAACGGTGTTCGGGTAGTGGTAGAGCGGATGGCCTCTCTTCGCTCGGTCTCCATAGGCATCTGGACACAAGTAGGAAGCCGGCATGAAAAACGGGGGGAAGAAGGGCTCTCTCATTTCATCGAACATATGATGTTTAAGGGGACCAGGCGACGGACCGCCTCCCAGATTTCCCACGATATCGATGCCCTGGGTGGTGAAATGAATGCGTTTACCACCCATGAAACGACAACCTTTTATGTTAAAGTCTTGGATCAATACCTTTCCCCCGCGCTCGATCTACTTGCAGATTTGTTCCATCATTCCCGCTTTCAGACCAAGGAAATTGAAAAGGAAAAACAGGTTGTCCTTGAGGAAATTCGGGCGGTTAAGGATGACCCGGAAGATTTTGTCCATGAATTACATGTGCGGGATATTTTGGGGTCTCATCCTCTGGGTCGATCGATCTTAGGCGAACCGGAGACCATGGAGCGCATCCGACGTCGGGATCTCCTTCGATATGTGAAACGGCATTATCACCCTCACAACACAATCATAGCAGTAGCCGGGAATTTTGACCTCTCTCGGTTGCTCTCCGATTTGCAAAAATATTTTGGGCAATGGTCGTCAGCTCATGTCGCCAATGCGCTTACTCGCAACGATGGCCCTGAGCCATGGCCAAGCCACACAGGTCATGGCACATTTCTATATCCCAAAACATTAGAACAGGTTCATGTGTGTCTGGGATTTCCCGGCCTTCCTGTCAACCATCCAGATCGATATGCGGTGAACGTGTTGAATGCGATTGTCGGTGGAGGGGTCAGTTCACGATTGTTCCAAGAAGTGAGAGAAAAGCGCGGATTGGCGTATACTATCTATTCACATTTATCCACCTTCTCTGACGGAGGATTGTTCACGATTTATGCGGCTACTCGAGAGAAAGAAGCTGAATTTGTGGTTGAAGTGGTGTGCCGAGAGCTTGAAAAATTGCAAAAACGGGGTGTCTCTAAGGCGGAATTGGAACGCACGAAAGCTCAACTCAAGGGGAATTTGATGCTGGGTCTCGAAGGGACATTTGGTCGGATGAGTAAATTGGCAAAAGATGAATTGTTTCACAATCGATATATTTCGCTTCAAGAAATGCTGCAAGGCATCGATCGAGTCACCTCCGAGCGCATCTCTCATCTGAGTCAATCCCTTTTTGCTCCGAACTTTATGGTGATTACCAAGCTAGGACCTTTCTCAAACGGCACTTTTTCCTCCGCTCAAAGGAAATCGGTCACGATTTAAATATCCCTTGACAAGTTTACCGTGGAAGGGTAGCATTGGCCTTCCACAATGAGAAGAATTTCCATTTTTAGTGTGGTATGAAAAAATGGGTTCGAAGAACAGAGGCAAAATGATCAGTTGGTCTGTCTGTTATCAATATGTCATCCTAACACCGTAAGGAGGGAAGAGATGAGGAAATCATCGTTTCGCGGTGGACTTGTCGGACTCGTAGTGGTTGGGCTGCTTGCGTTGGGGATCACCGGTGTGTCGTTCGCCCAAAAGGGACCAGCCCCCGAGAATCCCAAGGCCAAAGGAGATCCCAACGATGTCGCAAAAATCGGGGACATTGTGCTCAAGGCTCAACCCGTGTCAACCCTGAAAGGGCGTGTGTATGCCCATTGGGCGGATAATCCGGATGGCGAGATTCTCTTTGGAATTCAGTATTGGAATAGTTCACCTCCTGCCGAAACCGGGAATCCTCCCGGAAGAGCCTCAGACGATCGCGACGTCTCAATTCCTGACCCGCTCTTTACCTGCTGTGCATGGGGATTTACCGGCGGGACGGAAAAAAATAATCCTTATAATGGATGGTATAATCCTCAAACCACAGTTCGCCTTGCCGTCAAGGATAAGGCTTTGATGGATCAAATCACCAAAGCTGCACAAAACTTGGTGGCCATGGAGGTTCAACTAGATGGCCGGACAGTGACGGGATTCAAAGTTCTCGGTGGAGAATAACCTAAGGAAATAGGTCGAGGAATTTCATATAGCAATGCATAGCAATGCATCGGTTTCTGGAAATTTGAGCGTTTGAAAATGTCATTTACTAAAAATTATTGAAGAAGGAGGCAGGCATGATGAGAGTGTGTAGAATGCGATGGGCCTTTCTAGCAGCGCTTGCTCTGGTTGGAGGAATGGCCTCGAGTGCATTTGGCATCGGAGCGTTTCAGGAGCGTTTCGAATGGGGCGATTTGAGCCAACCCACGAAAATTTACGGTAGGGTCGCGGTGATCGACCCTTACGATAAGGCTGTCTGGATCAATGCTGCGGTCTTCGGAGGAAATGCAGAAAGCGGGTTTTATTGGCAAAAGTACTTTCCTGGTAAGCAATTAAAAGTTTATCCAGCTAATGATCAAATATGGGAACAACTGGTCAAACTCGGGAAAGCTTCTCACAGTCAGGCGGTGATGACAGGGACCGAGGCTTCTAAGTACGGCTTGGCGGAATTCGTGATTCAGGAAAAGGAACAGAATTATCGAGTCGTTCTGTCAGTTAAACCGCTTCCTGAAATCGCTGGGTCCCCGGATAAGCCGCGGAGCATTCATAGTCTCCGAAAGATCCCTATTCCCAAGGCCATTGCTCAAGAAAGCTGGCCGAACAATAGGAAAATGCTCTATGATGTCATGATTCCTGGCGGTATTCCAATCGCTGGGTTTATTCCCAATTCGGTGCAGAAACCGATTAGAGGACCTGAAGATATCTCATAAAGAAGACAATATTTTTTCTTGAAAAAGGCGGGGCCTTCGAAATGAAGGCGCCGCCTTTTATATTATGTCTTTTTATGACGAAGTCAAACGCCGCTGAATATCGGCAAGATGATTGAGTGTTTCGAGCGGCGTGATAGAAAACAAGTCCATCTGTTTTACTTCTTCCAAGATCGTATGGGGAGATGGATTCTTCAACTTCTCGCGAGCTGAAGAATCCTTTTCCGGATGGTTGTCGATGGGAGAACGGTTAGACGAAGAATCTTCGCTTTCTAGGTGATGCAAAATTTCTTGTGCTCGTTCAATGACTTTGGGAGGCAATCCTGCCAACTTGGCCACTTGAATTCCATAGCTGCGGTCAGCTTTTCCTTCCACGATTTTCCGAAGAAATAAGACCTTGTCATCTTGTTCTTTGACAAGAACGGTATAATTTTTAATCCCCTGATGCACATCAGCTAGTCTGGTCATCTCGTGATAATGGGTAGCAAAAAGCGTGCGGGCTCCGACATGACGACGGTCTAGCAAATATTCTGCGACGGCCCAGGCAATACTCAAGCCGTCGAACGTGCTGGTTCCTCGCCCCACTTCATCCAGCAAAATTAAACTTTTGGATGTCGCGGCATGAAGGATTCGAGCCGTCTCGGACATCTCGACCATAAAAGTGCTGCGTCCCGATGAAAGATCGTCGGATGCCCCTACTCTAGTGAATATTCTATCGACTAAACCGATGCACGCCTCGTCGGCCGGCACAAAACTCCCGATCTGAGCAAGCAGCACGATCAGCGCCGCTTGTCGAAGATACGTACTCTTACCGGCCATGTTGGGTCCGGTGATCAGCAAAAACCGGTGGGCATCGAGGTCGAGATAGAGATCATTGGGAATAAAGGTGGAAGTCAGGGTCGTTTGTTCAATGACTGGATGGCGTCCGGCCTTGACTGCAATGATGCCGCCCTCATCAACCTCGGGCTGGACATATCGATTGCGCGAAGCGCATTCGGCAAACGAAAGCAGCACATCGAGGACGGCAACATGACCTGCCATGCGTTGAATGCGAGCTGCGGATCGAGCAACGAGGCGCTGTACGTCGGCAAATACTGTGGCTTCCAATGTCTTCAATCGTTGATCGGCTCCAGCCATCCGATCTTCGAGATGCGACAATTCGGGCATGGTGAACCGTTCAACATTGACCAATGTTTGTTTTCTCTTATACTCGGGCGGGACTTTAGGCAAATTGGGCTTCGTCACCTCGATGTAATAACCAAAGACCTGGTTGAATTTGATTTTTAACGAATCGATTCCTGTGCGCATGCGTTCCCGCTGCTCGAGTTCTGCGACCCATGTAACTCCTTCTCTGACGATCGTCCGCAATGAATCGATTTCTTGATGATAGCCGTCTTTGATGATATTGCCCTCGCGAGTGGAAAACGGGGCATCCGGGGAAATTGCTTCATCGATGATGGACATCACATCGTCCAGTGAATCCCATTGTTGAAGAATGGTTTGGAACAGAGAAGCTTGAAGGTCAGCGAGATGGCGACGCATTGTCGAGAGGCTCTGACAAGAATCCCGGAGTGCCAGCAGATCGCGTGGACTCGCCACGCCCAGAGTGATTCGAGTACTGAGACGTTCCAAATCGTAGATCGCTTGCAAGAGGTGCCGGAGTTCCTCGCGTATTTTTATGGCCCGGACGAGTTCGGCGACAGCGGTCAGGCGTTGGCGGATGCGCGTCACGTTGACGAGGGGACGTATGATCCATTGGCGAAGAAGACGTGCACCCATACAAGTGACCGTATCATCGAGGGTAGAAGCCAAAGTAGGTCCCTCTTGCCGTTCATTCAACGGTTTGATCAGCTCCAAATTGCGAATCGTCACACTATCTAAATACATTTCTTCTTCCAACGATCGAAGTCGAGGCCATTGAATATGATGGTGGCGCAAGGCGGGCTGGGTGCTGCGAAGATAATTCAGAACGGCCCCCGCGGCTTGTAAGCCGATGCCCCGGGTTGGCAGATCGCGCGAGTGACTGTCGGGAAAATAGGAAAAATGCTCACGAAACAGACATCGAGCTGTCTCCATCGAAAAGCGGCTCGGTTCTTGCGGAACACATCGTGGAATGGCAAGTGATGTGAGCATGGCGCGTACGTCTTGAGGCAAGTCGCTGGGATAGATGCATTCTTTCGGTTCGAGTCGAATCAATTCGTCAAAGCAGTCGTTGAGGTCATGATGCGGGCGAGCTTCGACAATGACAAACTCTCCTGTCGACAGATCAAGAGCCGCGATGCCAAATAGGGGAGTCGCGCGAGGTGTTTCTAGGGCGCTGATGGCCACGGCAACCAGAAAATTCGATTCCTTGGGAGCAAGCAATTCGTTGTCGAATAAGGTTCCGGGAGTATAGACCCGAACGACCTCTCGGCGCACCAGCCCCTTGGCCTGTTGAGGATCTTCGACTTGTTCGCACAAGGCTATCGTCTTACCGGCCTTGAGCAGTTTTGCAATATAGCCCGTTGCTGCGTGATAGGGAACTCCGCACAGGGGAATAGGGGCACCGCTTTTGGATTTTCCGCGCGACGTCAACACGATATGGAGAATTTTTGAAGCTTCTTCAGCGTCATCGAAAAACAGTTCGTAAAAATCGCCCACCCGGAAAAAGAGAAGTGCATCAGGGTAGGCACGTTTGATGGTCTGGTATTGGCGCATCAAGGGGGTCAATGAATCGTCAGGGGAGATGAAGGTTCTTGTCATGACATGACGTTTTCGATGAAAAACGTTAACTGGTTCATGGTGGATGGGATACGTCCCATCCTACACGCTTTGCCCGCCGGTCTCAAAGATTTAGGAGACATCGTCCTTATTGGGTCGTGCCCGTCCGCGTTCGCGCGATGCCCGATCAGATGCTCGTGCCTGGTTCAACACCTTTTGACTTCGAGGGCCATGGGCCGTGATGGTGGCACGACGGGTTGAAAGAGACACGTGTTCAAGGCGAATGGCGAGGTGATCGGGAGGGAGATCGGAAGCGAGGCGGTCCGCCCATTCGACGACCACCACCGTGTGCTCATCGTAATATTCATCGAGCCCCAATTGGCGAAGGGCTGTATCGTCGTCGATACGATAGAGATCCACGTGGACGAGGCGCACAGATCCTGGGTATTCGTGGATCAAAGTAAAGGTGGGGCTGGTGACTTGCTCCGGTGAAAGGGCCAACCCTCGCGCGATTCCTCGGACAAGGACGGTTTTTCCGACGCCGAGATCGCCGATCAATGCCACAACTTCTCCGCCCATCATGAAACGGGCCAACTGCGAGCCAAGCCTTTCGGTCGCGCGTGTCGAGTGCAATCGTAGTTGCCATGAAATGGACATAGCGTCTTCCGCTCGATGAGGTGGAAAAATCCTACGCGCGGAGCGTGGAGGTAATGGCATCGGGGATTCGTTCGATCAAATCGCCGGCTATCAATCCGGCATAACCCTTTTCATTGGCGGCGAGGTCTCCGGCTAGACCGTGCAAATACACCCCCGCCTGGGCAGCCTGCCAAGAGGACAGTCCTTGAGCGAGGAAGCCGGTAATCATACCGGTCAGGGCATCGCCCATGCCGGCTGTCGCCATTCCTGGATTTCCGGTCGGACAAATTGCGGCGTAACCACGAGGATCGGCTATAACGGTTCTCGCTCCTTTTAACACGAGAATCACATTGTGCGCTGTGGCAAAGCGCCGAGCGATACCTAAACGGTCTTCATTGATCGCTTTGGCAGTAGTGCTACCGAGTAACCTGGCCATTTCACCTGGATGGGGGGTCAGAATAGGGGGGTGGCGGCAATTCGAAAGGATCGCCGTCTGCCCGGCTAGAGCATTCAGCCCATCGGCATCGATCACGCATGGAGGCGTCAACCGAGGAAGAATGGTTCTGACCATCTCACAGGTTTCGGGATGCGTACTCAACCCCGGTCCAATGGCGACAGCGCTTTTCCCGTCTGTAAAAGTCGAGAGCTCTTGAACAGCTTCAAGCCCGAGCGTATGGGAAGGTGTTTCTGGAAGAGGACATGTCATGGCCTCTATCATTTTGCTTTCGAGGATCATGTTGGCGGTTCTCGGTGTAGCGACCGTCACGAGGCCGGTTCCGACTCGTAACGCCGCGCGAGCCGTCATTGTCGCCGCACCAGTCTTTCCCGGTGATCCAGCAATGATCGCGGCATGTCCATACCGACCTTTATGTGCGCTGCGCGGACGCGGTGGAATCAAAGGGGCGATCATTTCGGGGCCGAGGAGAAACGTGCGAATCGATAACGCTTCGACGAATTGCAGAGGAATCCCGATATCGACCGTTTGTATGATCCCAGCATAATCGATGGCTTCGCCAAGATAGAGGCCGACTTTAGGGCAACCGAATGTGACAGTCAGGTCGGCCCGCACGGCGTCGCCTAGCACAGCACCGGTATCACTATGAATCCCGGACGGCAGGTCGACGGCCACGGTCCAAGCCGGAGACGCATTTATGGCACCGATGGCCGAGCGATACGGTTCGCGTATCGGGGCAGAAAGTCCCGTTCCTAAGAGGGCATCGACAAGGATGTCGGCCTCTTGGGCGGAATCGTGCATCACCTCAGCTGAGGGCTGAATTCTGATGCTTGCCGTGCCTGCTATGGTTTGAAATCGTTGATACATGACGTTGGCATCCGACGAGAGGTCGCTAGGCGGTGCCAATAACAACACCTGAACGTTTGCGCGCTTTCGTTTGAGCAAACGGGCGACGACAAAGCCATCGCCTCCATTGTTTCCCTTTCCGCAAAAAACGACGACTTTTTTGCCAGTCGGGCGTCCCTTTAAGGATTCCAAGGCGTTAACTACGCCAGTGCCGGCTCGCTCCATCAACGTTGTCCCGGGGACATGGGCCTCGTGGATCGTTCGGTGATCCAGCGTCCGCATTTCTGCGGCCGTGACCAGATAATATGCGGCTGGGATGCTCATGGTTCAATAGGGCGATCGTTGTCTGTTTGGTCGTCGATGCAGATCGGGGGTGAGACTGCTCTGTTAGGGAGGACCATCTCTCTCGGATTGCACGGGAAGCCGAGGAGATGTCGACGTCGGTCTTCTTAGCGCCATAGCGAGCACGAGCAGAGTGGAGAGAGGGTCACGGCCTGGGAGCGGGCAATCGTGCCGTCAACAAGGCTTTCATCTCGCGGACGGCTCGCTCGAGACCGACGAGGACGGCTCGGGCGATGATGCTGTGCCCGATATTGAATTCCACGATTTCAGGAATGTGCGTCAAATGTGAAACATTGTGATAGTTCAATCCATGACCGGCGCTCACCCCCAAGCCGAGTTTATAGGCGAGCTTGGCTGCCTGTGCAAGCGCCTCGTATTCCTGTTGTTCTTCTTTGAGGCGCCGGGTATTTGCATATCGCCCAGTGTGGAGCTCGATGTAATCGGCATGAATTTTATGGGCTGCTCTTACTTGATTCAAATCCGGGTCGATAAACACGCTCACGGCAATACCCGCATCATGCAAGAGTTGGATCATCGTTTTGAGTCGCTCGCGCTGTTCATGAACCGCTAATCCGCCTTCGGTCGTCAATTCCTGTCGCCGTTCGGGTACGAGCGTGACCATGTCCGGCTTCACCTGTAACGCGATTTTGGCAATCGCATCATCGGCTGCCATCTCCAAATTCAGCTTGGTACGAACGATCTGTTTGAGTAGGGTGAGGTCGCGGTCTTGGATGTGGCGACGATCTTCTCGGAGGTGCACGACGATGCCATCGGCCCCGGCCAATTCCGCGAGCATAGCGGCGTATAAGGGATCGGGATCCGATCCTCCGCGGGCTTGCCGAAGCGTAGCCACGTGATCCACATTGACGCCGAGTCGCGGCATAACCGACGTTGTTCCTAGAGTACGTCAAGGGCCATGAAGTGACAGGAACGCAAACCGATACGATTATGTCAAATCTCAAAATGCCCTCGCAACTTGTTTGCGATCGATGAGATGATGAGAGAGGAAGGGTGAAGCGACAGCCGTTCATCAGTGGAGACGACCGAATATCCGCTGCGAACACAGGATCTCCCTTTCGTATCGATGAAATTGACTGGCTGCTCTTCCTCCACTAGAATAGCCGAAAGGCCTAGAAATTAAGGGGTTTCCGGCACCACTCTCGATACCATCGCAACATACTTCTTCCCATGGATTCCTTCTATCGTATTCAACGATTGCCGCCCTACGTGTTTGCACAAGTTCAGACCCTGAAACTCGAAGCGCGCCAACGGGGCGAGGACATCGTCGATCTCGGTATGGGTAATCCGGATCAACCGACACCTCCGCACATCGTGGATAAGCTCATTGAAGCTGCGCGCAATGGGAGGAATCATCGCTATTCAGCCTCTCGGGGTATCACGAAACTGCGGCACGCTATTTGTCAATGGTATCGTCGCCGCTATGATGTCGAGCTCGATCCGGAAACCGAGGCCATCGTGACCCTTGGTGTCAAAGAAGGTCTCGCTCACTTGGCCTTGGCGATGGTCGGCCCTGGCGATGTAGTGTTGACGCCGACGCCGACATATCCGATTCATATGTACAGTGTGATTATCGCCGGGGGAGAAGTCAGAGGCGTGGAACTTCAACCGACTGGCGATTTTTTTGAAAATTTGACCCGTGTCTATCGCCAAACACAGCCGCGTCCCCGGGCGCTGATTATGAGTTTTCCGCACAATCCGACGACGAGCGTCGTCGATCTCGAGTTTTTCAAAAAAGTCGTCGCCTTTGCCTTGGAGCATCAGGTGTGGGTCATTCATGATTTGGCCTATGCCGACCTGGTCTTCGACGGATATCGTGCCCCCAGTCTCTTGCAAGTTCCGGAAGCCAAACACATCGGCGTGGAGTTTTATTCGCTTTCCAAAAGTTATAATATGCCCGGCTGGCGAGTGGGATTCTGTGTCGGCAATCGGGAAATGATCGCCGCACTGACGAAGATCAAAAGTTATTTGGATTACGGAATGTTTCAGCCCATCCAAATCGCCAGTATTATTGCGTTGAACGGGCCACAAGATTGTGTTAAATCCATTGTCGCACGCTACGAAAGTCGTCGTAACGCCTTGGTCGCTGGCTTGAATCGGATTGGCTGGCCGGTGGACTATCCTCGCGCCACCATGTTCGTGTGGGCAAAAATTCCTCCTCCTTTCCGAGGAATGGGATCGTTGGAATTTTCGAAATTTCTCCTGAAAGAAGCCAAAGTTGCCGTCTCGCCCGGAATCGGATTTGGCGACGGCGGGGACGATTATGTCCGGTTTGCTTTGGTCGAAAATGAACATCGTATCTATCAAGCCGTGCGCGGGATCAAGCAGGCACTCAAATTGAAACGGTAGTGTGAGAGGAGCCGGATGGGAGTGTCGCGCATTGGCATAGGTCTCATTGGATTCGGAACGGTAGGAACCGGGGTAGCGGCAGTTCTGCAGCGCAATGCCGACGTGATCGAACGACGCGTGGGCGTTCCGGTAGCGATCATGCGGGTGGCTGATCTCGATATCGAGAAAGACCGGGGAGTGCCGTTACCCTATGGTGTCCTGACCACCGATGCCGCGTCTGTGATTCGTGATCCGTCCGTCGATATCGTAGTGGAGCTGATCGGAGGATATGAGCCCGCCAAGCAATTGATTCTCTCTGCGATCCAGCAGGGAAAACCAGTGGTGACGGCAAACAAAGCGTTGCTGGCCGTTCATGGAGAAGACATCTTTGCAGCTGCCGTACGGGCGAATGTCGATCTGGGCTTCGAAGCCAGTGTGGGAGGAGGGATTCCCATTATTCGCACGATGATGGAAGGTCTGGCTGCCAACCATTTTACTTCGATTTTCGGCATCATGAACGGCACGTCCAACTACATTCTGACCAAGATGACGGAGGAAGAAAAAAGTTTTTCGGACACGCTCAAAGACGCCCAGCAGGCCGGCTATGCCGAGGCGGATCCGACTTTCGATATCGAAGGGATTGATGCCGCGCATAAGCTGGCCATTTTGGTCAGCTTGGCATATGGAACGCCTGTGAATGTCAAAGACGTATACACGGAAGGCATTCGTCAGTTGGCTCCGCTCGACATCCAATTCGCCAAAGAGTTTGGTTTTACCGTGAAATTGTTGGGTATCGCCAAAGACCACGGCGGAGAAATCGAAGCACGAGTCCATCCGACCTTGGTTCCTAGTTCATCGCCCCTGGCTAAAGTGGGCGGGGTCTACAACGCCATTCATGTGGTAGGGGATATGGTCGAAGATATCGTGCTTTATGGAAAGGGAGCAGGGTCGTTGCCCACGGCCAGCGCAGTCGTGAGCGATATCATCGATGTGGCGAGGAACCGATTAAAAGGAATTGCCGGACGAGTCCCTCCGACCGCCTTCCAGTGGACATCGCGGCGTCCCTTGCGCATTCGGCCGATCGAAGAAATCACGAGCATGTATTATTTGCGCATGATGGTTCGAGACCAGCCTGGTGTGCTCTCAGCGATTGCCGGTGTCTTGGGCGCAAATGGAATCAGCATTTCATCGGTTCTCCAAAAAGGCCGTGAAGAGGGTCAAACCGTGCCGTTAGTCATCATGACCCATCGATCCTCCGAGCGGGCCATTCAAGAGGCGATCCGTCATATTAACGCATTATGGTGCGTCTCGGAGCCGGCCGTGCTGTTACGGATTGAAGGTGTCGAAGGAAGCTAATTCCATTCGCGAGGAGGGCAACGTCGCCATGATGGCAAGCTGGAACGGAGTCATTGGCTATTACCGAAAATTTCTGCCGGTGACGGAGCGGACTCCCGTGGTCACCTTACAGGAAGGCAATACGCCGCTCATCCATGCCAAACGCCTGGCGGCTCATATTTGCCCGGGTTGCGAGTTATATATCAAGGTGGAAGGGTCCAATCCAACAGGATCGTTCAAGGATCGGGGGATGACGCTCGCCGTTTCAAAGAGCTTGGAAAATGGAGCCAAGGCCATCATGTGCGCCTCGACGGGAAACACCTCGGCTTCTGCCGCGGCCTATGGCGCCAAGGCAGGATTGCCGGTGTATGTCCTGGTTCCGGCCGGGAACATCGCATTGGGCAAATTGGCGCAAGCCATTATGCACGGAGCGATCGTCGTCCAAGTCGAAGGGAACTTCGATCAGGCGCTCAATATTGTCAAGGAATTGTGCCAGGAGTACGACTATGAGCTAGTCAATTCCATCAATCCGTTTCGGCTGGAGGGACAAAAGACGGCTGCGATGGAAGTCTGCGATCAGCTCGGCTTTGCCCCAACGTATCATGTGTTGCCTGTCGGCAATGCCGGCAACATTACGGCCTATTGGAAAGGCTACCAGGAGTATTTCTCGGCCGGTCAAATTTCGACGTTACCGAAAATGATGGGCATCCAAGCCGAAGGAGCGGCGCCGCTGGTCAAAGGTATGGTGATCGAGCATCCCCAGACTATCGCCTCAGCCATTCGCATCGGCAACCCTGCCAGTTGGCACGGTGCATTGGAGGCGGTCCGGGCTTCCGACGGCGTGATCGAGATGGTCACGGATGAAGAAATTCTCGATGCCTATCGTTTGGTGGCTCGCGAGGAGGGTATTTTTTGTGAACCCGCCTCGGCAGCATCGTTAGCGGGAGTCCGGAAGCTCTATTCAGCCGGATGTCTGACGACAGGCGGAACGGTCGTCTGCACCTTGACAGGGCATGGACTCAAAGATCCGGACACCGCTATCGGAATCTGTGCACCCCCGCTTCGGGTCAATGCAACGCGCGATGACGTGATGGCCGCATTGGAACGTTAAGGAGCAGTAAGGATGAAGGCGATTATTGTACACTGTGACGGAATGGCATCTCCGACCGCGCCCTTCAGCGAAACCACGCCGTTGGCGAAGGCCGCCACACCGAATCTGGATTGGCTTGCCAATCATGGCGATTTCGGTGCATTTGCCTTGCCGAGCGGGAGCGAGCTCATCAGCGATGTCACGCACCTCGCGCTGCTGGGGTACGATCCTCAAAAATTTTATTCGGGACCTGCACCGTTCGAGGCCGTTAGTCTCGATGTCCACTTGGATAAAGGGGATGTAGCGTTTTTAGGGCAATTGGTCACGCTTCGTTCGGTCGGTGGACGGGGCGATGAGAAAAAACTCGGACCACAGATTATTCTCGACGACGATCAGGCTGGTGGAATCGACACGGAGGAGGCTCGCGAATTGATCGATGGGTTGAACGATCAATTGGCCTCTGAAATTATCCAATTTTACGCGGGGAAGCGCCATCGGCATCTTATGGTGTGGGTCGGGGGAACGGGCCGTTATGGCTGCAGCAATCCGCGCCTGGCCCTAGGCAAGAGTGTTGACGGCTTTCTGCCAAAAGGGGAAGGAGCGAAGTTCGTTCTCGAGTTGATGGAAGCCTCCCGTATCGTGCTGCGCCATCATCCCGTCAACGAAGAGCGGGTTCAAGCAGGCTTAAAACCTGCTAATTGTTTGTGGCTGTGGGGACCGGGGAAGGCGATGGAGTTGCCGGTCTTTACAGAACGCTATGGACTCTCCGGTGTGACCCTCTCGCCCGATACTCTCCACGTTGGGGTGGGATTGAGCGTAGGGTTTAGTCTGGCTCAGGATGTCGAAGAATGGAATTGGGACGGTCCAGATTATCGCTCGATTGCAGAGTCTTGTTTCACATGGCTTCGCACAAAAGATGTGGTCTATCTTCATTTTCCCATGAATGGGTCTTCTGCTGGGGGAATGGGAGATCTCATCGAAATCATCGAGCGATTTGACGACCAGGTTATTGGTCCGTTGCTTGCGGCCCTTCGAGACCAACCGGATCTTCGAGTGTTGATCGCTAGTAATCCGCCGGTCACCGATGGTGCGTCTTTCACTGCCACGGTTGCTCCTTATGTCATGTGTCGGCACCCGATGAAACAGAGCGATGGTCGCAGAACGGTATTCCATGAATTGGCTGCCAGCCGTCAATATGGAGGCGTGCCTCGCGAGGCGACGAAGCTCATTGAGCGACTCCTCGCACGCGAATGAATTCCATGGCTCTTTTGGTTCAGAAATTTGGCGGAACATCGGTCGGAAGTCTTGATCGGATTCGCGCTGTGGCTGATTTGGTCAAGAAAACGGTCGAGGCTGGGCATCGTGTTGTCGTCGTGGTGTCGGCCATGAGCGGAGAAACGGATCGTTTGCTGCACATGGCCTCTCAAATCATGCCTCAACCCGATGAACGAGAAGTGGATGTGTTGTTATCGTCCGGTGAGCGTGTGACCATTGCGCTTTTGGCTATGGCGTTGCAAGCTCAAGGGCTGGCCGCACGCTCGTTCACAGGTCGGCAAGTGGGCATCGTGACGGATGGTCTTCATACCAAAGCTCAAATTACCCGCATTGCCGCGGATCGGGTCCGAGAGGCGCTCGCGGAGGGGATCATTCCCGTCGTCGCTGGCTTTCAAGGCATCAATGAACAGTCCGATGTCACCACTCTCGGCCGCGGTGGGTCGGACTTGACCGCGGTCGCCTTGGCTGCAGCCTTGAAGGCTGACCGTTGCGTCATCTATACCGATGTCGATGGGGTGTATACAGCCGATCCCAACGTGGTGCCTAACGCTCGTCGGCTGCGCAAAGTCTCCTATGAGGAGATGTTGGAGTTTGCCAGCTTGGGCGCAAAGGTGCTTCAGACACGGTCGGTCACGTTCGCAGCCAAATATCGAGTTCCGATCGAAGTGAAATCCAGCTTTCGCGAAGGGGAGGGGACGCTTGTGACGCAGGAGGATCAGGACATGGAACGCGTGCTTGTCTCGGGTGTGACCGGGGATCGCCATCAGGCGAAGCTGACCGTCGTCGGCGTTCCCGATAATCCGGGGATCGCGGCGCGTTTGTTCGGACCGGTAGCCGACGCCGCCATCGTGGTCGATATGATCATCCAGAATATCAGTCAAGATTCTTTGACGGATATTTCGTTTACCGTTCCTCGGTCGGACCTTCCGCGAGCTTTGGGGTTGGTGCGCGATATCGCTAAATCCATCGGAGCACGGGCCGTGGAAGTCAAGGAGGATATTGCCAAAGTTTCCTTGGTGGGAGTGGGAATGCGATCGCACTCGGGTGTCGCCGCCAAGATGTTCGAGGTGTTGGCTGATGAAGGGATCAACATTCTGATGATCAGCACTTCGGAGATTAAAATATCCTGTGTGATCGAAGAAAAGTACCTGGAATTGGCGATGCGTTCCCTCCACGATGCCTTTGAGCTGTCGCGAGATAACGGCGGGTTGTCCTAAAGAGAAGAAACACAAGTTTTCGCCATGAGTGCTCATCAGACGAATCACCATCGCGCATCTGATCACGAACCTGAACTCGAGATCTATGACACGACTCTTCGCGACGGGGCGCAAGCAGAAGATGTCAGCTTCTCGGTCGAAGACAAGATTCGGATCGCACTGAAATTGGACGAACTCGGGATTCCGTTCATTGAAGGAGGATGGCCTGGTGCCAATCCCAAGGACATCGAATTTTTTCAGACCATCAAGACCGTTCCATTGCAGACAGCTAGGATTGTGGCCTTCGGTTCGACGAGAAAAGCCTCGAATACGGTGTCCACCGATCCCAATCTCAAGGCGCTGTTGGATGCAGGGACGGAGACGGTCACCCTTTTTGGCAAAAGCTGGACCCTTCATGTCACCGATGCTTTGGGCACGACCTTAGCCAAGAATTTAGAGCTCATTGCCGATTCGATTGCGTATCTTCGAGACCAGGGGCGGCGCGTATTTTATGATGCCGAGCATTTTTTCGACGGATTCAAAACCGACCCGGATTATGCCTTGCATTCGATTCTTCGGGCTGCGCAAGCCGGGGCTGAACGAATAATTCTCTGCGATACCAACGGCGGCTCGCTTCCATGGGAAATCCAAGAGATCTTTTCCCTTGTCAAACGCGAATGTCCGGTTCCTCTGGGTATTCATGCACACAACGATGCGGAATTGGCGGTAGCCAATTCTTTGGTGGCCGTGCAGGCTGGTGCTGTTCAAATTCAAGGGACGATCAACGGGATCGGCGAGCGATGCGGCAATGCCAACCTCTGTTCGATCCTGGCGAATCTGGAATTGAAGATGGGGCACTCCGTCCTGGGAAAGGGGCGCTTGAGTCAGTTGCGCAATGTCTCGAATTTTGTGGCCGAAATCGCCAATCTTCAACCGTACAAACGGCAGGCGTATGTCGGCGAAACGGCGTTTGCCCACAAAGGAGGCGTGCATATTCACGCGGTTCAAAAAAATCCCGTTACCTATGAGCATGTGGTTCCGGAGTCGGTCGGCAATCAACGTCGCGTGTTGATTTCCGACAACAGCGGCCGCAGCGCGCTGCTCACCAAGATTCGCTCATTCGGTCTTTCACTGCCTAAAGATCACCCGCGGTTGAATGTGTTGTTGGATAAAATGAAAATTCTCGAACATGAAGGCTTTCAGTTTGAGGGGGCGGAAGGATCGTTCGAATTGCTGGTTCGCAAAGCGTTGGGCAGTCACCAGCCTTCGTTCGATTTGTTGGGATTCCGTATCATCGTGGAAAAACGGCATGCCGATGAAACGCCGATTTCCGAGGCCACCATTATGGTCAAGGTTGGCGAGGTAGTGGAACATACGGCGGCGGTAGGTCGCGGACCGGTCAATGCGCTGGACAACGCGCTTCGGAAAGCATTGGAACATTTTTACCCGCAATTGCAAGATGTGAAGCTCTTGGATTATAAAGTACGGGTGCTCGCCGGAAATCATGGGACCGGTTCGAAAGTTCGGGTTTTGATCGAATCAGGTGATCAGAAGGGTTCATGGGGCACGATCGGCGTTTCCGAAAACATCATCGAGGCGAGTTGGCAGGCGCTGGCGGATAGTATCGAATATCGACTGTTACGCGATGAACGCTGTTCCGACGAGGGCGATGCGAGAACGGGTGGCACGTGATCTTGACAACTGCTCGCAAGAAGGATACGGTTTGGCGAGGTATGATATGAGGCGGGCGACGGTGCAGTGTGATTGTGAACCATGAGCGAGATAGGAACTGGTATGCGGAAAGTGGATATTGCCCTCAAAGTTTGTCAAGAGGTCGGTGTTTCCAAGAGCGAAGCCCTTGATATGGTGGAGGATGTCCTTGAGATTATGAAAGAAGGATTGCAAAAAGGGGAATCTATCAAAATTGCAGGCTTCGGCAATTTTATCGTTCGCAATAAGCGGGAACGCAAAGGTCGAAATCCGCGAACCGGAGAGGAAATTGCCATTACTCCCAGGCGGGTGGTGACCTTTCGACCCAGCCAGTTGTTCAAAAAGTATGTCAACTCATAGAACTCAGAAAGGATGAAGGCCACAACAGAATGGTGGTCACTGCATGGGGGGACAATCCAGGCAGGGCGAAAAAACCGTATACAAAATTGGCGAAGTGGCCGCATTGACGAAACTTCCCGCATATGTCTTGCGGTTTTGGGAATCGGAATTTACGTTTCTTCGCCCTAAAAAAAGCCCAGGCCGTCATCGAGTGTATACACAGGTCGATATCGAGACCGTTCTGGAAATTAAGCGTATGTTATATGAGGAAGGTTACACCATTGCGGGATTGAAGCGGTATTGGAATCGTCGCAAGCGGAATGCCGACCCACCTGAGACCATTCCGCGCCACCGTGTCGAACGTGTAAAGGCGGAGTTGCAAGCCATCTTAACTAAGCTGACGTCTTCATAATGCGGTGGAGGAAGCGTCTCGAGCATCTACTCATCTCACGTCGCGTTGTGAAAAGCATTCCATGAATGTCGGGGCGTGGCGCAGCCCGGTAGCGCACTCGCTTGGGGTGCGAGAGGTCGGCCGTTCAAATCGGCTCGCCCCGACCATTGGATAACCTACCCTGTACAATCCAATATTGCGATTTGCTATGCAAATGGTCGACAACAGAGCGCGGTGTCGTCGGTCGTCGGTTTGTTGAGCACGCGCGGATATCTCACATCTGCAAATCATCTTCGACCAGGTCTTCGCTTTCTGGCATTCCATATGCGACGAATTTCGCATATGACAAATAGATCATACTGCTGTCGCGCATCGCTTTCGTCCCGGCTTTCATCCGTTCGAGTTGCTTGGCATTGGATCCTTCTTGGGTTTGCAAGGCGAGTACATACTCGTCCAAGATAGCATTGTAGCGCTCCATGGCCCGTTCAACTTCTTTATACGCTTCCATAATTCGATGCTGCATGATAGGCACTCCTTTTTTGTAGATTCTTAGCGAATTCAAGATACCCAAGGCTTTCAAGACGGGTCAATATCAATAAGCCAAGATCCATTAGACAAGGGGCCACGCGTTTTGTCGTTTGGTGCGGAGTATCAAATAGATTGCGTGTTTGACCGTATTTTAAGGGATCAGTAGAATGCCATCGACGGGCGAGAAGGCGAAGCGAGCCCGGGATTTCTGTTAACACTTATCTGTGAGCACTTAGACAACGACACCGATGATCTGCATCCCATCGGAGCACTGATGATCTCTCCTCCCGATTCTTTACGTCCTTGGATCACTATCGTGATCCCCGTCAAAGATGAAAAGGATAACATTTCTCCCTTGATCAGCCAGTTGCTGAAATTTTTCAATCAACGCGAAGAATCTGCGAGCGCTCCGTTCGAGATCATCTTTGTGGATGATGGAAGCACGGATGGAAGCAGCCTTCTTTTGGATGCACTGGTGGAGGAATATCCGGAAGTACGAGTTGTCCACTTTGACCAGAATTATGGACAAACTGCAGCGTTCGATGCGGGTTTTCGGGAGGCGCGCGGGGAGCTAGTGGCGACGCTCGATGGTGATCTCCAATACGATCCAGCCGACTTTGCGGCCTTGCTTCCATTCACTGCGTGCTATGATTTGGTCTGTGGGCGGCGCATGAATCGACACGACAACCTCATTCGGCGGCTGTCGTCCAAGATCGCGAATGCGGTCCGTAATGCCGTCGTCCACGACGGTATTACCGATACAGGCTGTTCGATGAAGATTTTCAAGCGAGCGGTGGTGCAGCGTCTGCCTTTGTTCAAAGGCATGCATCGATTTTTCCCCGCCTTGGCGAAAATGTACGGCTTTTCCGTCACCGAAGTGCCGGTCCGTCATTTTCCTCGTGCTCATGGACAATCCAAATATGGCATCGGCAATCGGTTGTTTGCAGGGCTCTATGATCTGATTGCTGTGCGCTGGATGCAGAGCCGCTGTTTAGCCTATCGCGTTCGGCATGTTGCTGGCTCGCGATCGGCATTCCGCAATGCCGACGGACAATGAACGGGTGAATGGCGACAGGCATCCCGTCTTGGCAATCGTGGAGCATCGAAGTTAACGGACATATGTCGATGACGGAAACCATTTGGCTCGGCATCGGGTTTTTCGGCCAGAGCCTCTTTTTTTCTCGATGGCTCCTCCAGTGGATCGTCTCGGAACGGAAGGCGGAAAGCAGCATGCCTTTGGCCTTTTGGTATATGAGCTTGGTGGGGAGCGTGATCGTGCTAGCCTATGCCGTTTATCGCCAAGATCCCGTCTTTATTGCCGGGCAAAGCGTGGGAGCCGTGGTGTATTTGCGCAATCTTGTGCTGATTCATCGCGCGCCCAAGCGAGTCCCTAGTGCCTGACACTGCCGCTTTGTCGGATCGCTCCCTTTCTTCTACGTCTTTTCTGCATTCTCCGTTTCTCGGCATCATGATCGTAGCCGGGTTCTTGTTGTTCTATGGCTTGGGCGATCTCGGGCTCACGGATCGGGATGAAGGGAGCAATGCCGAAGCCGCTCGGGAGATGCTCGAAACCGGGAATTGGCTTTCTCCGACATTGAATTACGAGCCACGCTATGCCAAGCCTGCCTTTACCTACTGGTTGATTAGCGGAGCCTATGCCCTGTTCGGTGTCAATGAATTCGCAGCGCGCCTGCCGTCGGCGCTGTCCGGATTGGCATTGATCGGGCTTCAGTATCTATTCCTGTTTCGTCTCTTCGGAACCTCCTTGGCGATGTTCGGGGCACTCATGTTGCTCCTGAACATCGAATTCATTGCCATGAACCGCATGGTGCTGACGGATCCAGAATTGGTGTTGTTTACTACCTTGGCTGGCTATTGTTTTTGGCTCGGCTTGCATGAAGAAGGGCGCTCCAGGTGGTATTTTTGGGGATGTTATCTTGGGATGGCGCTCGCGATGTTGACCAAAGGGCCTGTGGGCATTTTGATCCCGCTGCTCGGGATTGTGCCCTATTTATCCGTCACCCGACAGTGGAAACGCTTCTGGAAAATCGGTTTTCCTCTCCGGGGACTGCTAGCGGTCATGGCGCTCTCGGCTCCTTGGTATCTTGCCATGTTCGCCATGCATGGAGCGGACTATCTCGAAGCGGCTCGGGCAAACACCGCTGGGCGCTTCGCGAGCCCGATGGAAGGTCATGGCGGGACGCTCGTATTTTATTTCCCCGTCGTGTTGTTGGGGTTCTTCCCCTGGAGCGCTATGTTACCGATGGCCTTGCGGGAAGCTTGTAAGAATTGGAGTATTTTCCGCACACACCCAGAACAGTGTTCAGCTGCGCAGCATCTTGCGCTGTTCGCTGCCCTATGGGCGATGGCCATTTTCGCCTTTTTCACGCTCTCGGCGACACGGCTGCCACATTACATTTATCCGTTATTCCCAGCTGCTTCTATTCTCGTAGCTCTCTATTGGTCCCGCTGTGTGAAAGATTCGGCCTCTCCCGGCTTGCGAGTGGCCATGTGGCTTTTCGCTGGACTCGGCTACCTTCTCGGATTGGGATTCGCGGCGGTCCCTGCGATCTTCGAAGCGTTCGACGAGGTCATGGCGAAAGAATTTCCGGCCGCCTTGTCTCTAGATGTGGGCTTCTGGCCTGTTGTGACAGGTGGGGGAATCGTGGCTGGGACCATGGCTGCCAAGCATCTCGCCGATTCTGACGCTCGACGTCCGCTCGTCTTTTGGATTGCTGGAAGTCTCATCCTCTGGATTGCCTGCTCGGTGTTCGTATTCGGGATACCGGTGTTTGACCGCTATTTCATTGCGCCTCCGCAAGAATTGGCGATGATTGCCGGGTATAATTTGAAGCCTACGGACGCGTTGATTCAATTTGGGCGTCGACGCCCTTCGTTAGCCTTCTATGCCAAGCGAAGAATTGTCTATGTGAGCCCTGGGGAACACGAACGACTGGAACCGTATCGACATTCGCCGGTCACAAAAATGCTTGTTCTTCAACGCCATCTTCGAGGCCGTCTTCCGGAACCGTTCGCCTCCTATCCGGTAGTGCTCGAGCGACATGGATTCGTTCTCCTTTCCAGCCGCTCTTTCGTACAATGATCATTTCCCTGTAACAGGCTAGTCATCCGGAAATGGATGGATGCCGATCTATGCGCCCTCAGAGCTTCAGTTACCGCTGCTTAGGCCTCAAAACAGCGGGACGAGCCCTCGCAATTGGTAAAGGAGCAGGTACATGCTGATGATCGATATACACCTCACTCCATAGGGAATGACGATAGGGCAGCGTGACGCATGAGAAGGCGGCACCATGGTCGGATTCCGTTCGCGAGAAAGCTGAGGCGGAGGAGGAGCTGTCTGGAGTGTCGGGCTTCTAGTATCGCGGCGATCATGCCATAGCGCATAACTGGAAAGAGCCATCACGGCGATGACAACGACAAGGAAGGAAGCTGTCGAGCAAGCCAGTCCGAATCCGGCGAGCAGATTCGGACCGATGGTGGACGGTTTGACCGGCCGAAATCCAAAAGTTCCTGCAAAACACAGGCGTGCGTTCCACCAGAGACTGCCCAATATTGCCATGCCCCCTAGACCCATGAGAAATGTCGCCATGGGACCTTGACTGGGAACCTGAAATGTGACCCAGACCAACATCCATCCGAATAGGAACAAGGGAATCGCTCGCATCATGGAATCAGGAAGCACCGTTTTCCACCGACGAATCCCTTGGGTCACGAGGCATCCGACGAGGTAGCCGATCAAGGCACCAGTGAACACATCGGAAGGAAAGTGCGAGCCTTTCACGACCCGACTCCAGGCCACGAAACTGGCGCTTCCATACCATATCCATTTCCCTCGTGGAAAATACCAGGCGAGAACGGTGGCGACCGCAAAGGATGCGGTGGAATGACCGGAAGGAAACGCGTCGAATCCGCCGTCGAACGAAGGCCCCCATTGCTCCACATCTTGATGCGCATATCGCGGGCGTGGTCGACCGACGAGATGCTTGATGATCTGAGCAAGAGCGCCTGCCAACCCATGAGCAACTAATCCATGGAGACCGGCGCGAATTGTCGGCTGATGAGCGGTCATGAATCCGCCGGCGAGCAAAAGAAGGCTCAACAGGACCAATGTGACGCCGTGCCCCAGATCGTTGCCAATGCGGCCTATGTGTTCGACGACAGGGTGTTGAATCGAGCGGAGGAACAGCACGATCTGAAAATCGTGGGCCAGTAACGTGCCGAGGATCGCGAGATAAGCCCCTATTGCACAAGCTCCGGTTGCCCATGTGGCGTAGGGAACGCCAAAGCGGAGATGAGGGCGAGAACAATTGGCGGGAAGGGATCGAAACACGGTTCTCATGCTGGCTTTTCTATGGACGATCAGGATAACCGAATCCTAAGGAGTGGAAGAATTCAGGGAACCCAATCTGCTATGAAAATATTGAATTCACCCGGCTTACGCGCATGGCGATACGATGTCCAGACCAGTTTGGTTCCGTCCGGTGCAAACATGGGAAAGCTATTGAAGTGTCCGACAAAGGTGATTTGCTCGAGGTGGGCGCCATCGTCGTCGATCAGATAGAGATGAAACGCTGGTCGCTCTCCTTGACGAGACGCGACGGTCCCGAGGTTCGATGAAAAGATGATACGGTGCCCGTCGGGGTGAAAAAAGGAGCGAAATTCGCCGCGCCATTATCGGTGATTTGGCGTTTGTCGCTGCCATCCGCGTTCATCACGAAAATTTCCAAATGGGATGGTTCGACGAATCGGTCGGCTAAGAGTGCGCGATAGGCTTGAATGGCTTCCGGTGTGCGAGGATGATACGCGCGGTAGACGATCCGCTTCGAATCGGGGGAAAAGAACGCCCCTCCGTCGTAACCGACTTCCCGTGTTAATTGGGTGACGTTCCGTCCATCGAGCCCCATGGTATAGAGATCGAGATCCCCGTTTCTCATCGAAGTGAAGACGATCGTTTTCCCATGAGGGGCGACGGTGGCTTCGGCATCGTACTCCGGAATGCTCGTTAGCCGTTGGAGATCCTGGCCGTCGATCCGTGCAGAAAAAATATCGTACTCGTCGAGAGGCCAGCGATATCGATGGCTGTGGGGCGGGGCAGGGGGACAATAAGGACTATGGAGGTGTGTAGACGAAAATAGGAGACGACGCCCTCCAGGAAAAAAGACCCCGCAGGTCGTGGTTCCTAGGCCTGTGCTCGCTCGTCGGACATTGGAGCCGTCGATGTTCATCGTAAAGATCTGATAACACGAACGGGATGTGTGCGTTAACGGATCGAAGGCGGATTGAAAGATCAACTTAGTTCCGTCGAACGAAAAATAGGCCTCCGCGTTTTTTCCACCAACAGTGAGTTGACGGATGTTCGCCAAATGTCGCTCAACTGGTTTGTCAGCCGTCAAGGCCTCAGGGGCAACGAGCCACAAACAACTGAACACGACAGCCGAGCAAAATGCGATCGCCCGCATCTTATTCGCGCGGGGTCGGCGAAAGGATTGGTGAATGAGCTGATGGAGCATTCCACTGTACCTCTGTCACGGAAGAAGGTGGATCGAACCAGTCACGGGCCACAACTCGCCCGTTCTGAAACACGAAATAACTTTCCCATCCATAGAAAAATAGCAAGCGCGCGACTTTCGCTGCAGCCGCGGGGCTCACGCCATAAAACCATGAAATCACATGCCCCGGCTGACGAGGATGCGGGCACGAGACCAAGATCGCGGTTTCGGAACTTGCGAAATGCCGTCCGTCTATCTGGATCTCCTCGGGGGTTATTGTTAGACGATTGCGGCATCCGCTCAAAAATAGCCGTTCCCTGTCATGGTATCGGGGATTTCCCAGAACCAGAAGCGATTCGTTTCGTGTCAGCTCGAGGCGCGTGCGTTGCGGGAGATCCGGCGAATGCTGGCGGAGACGTTGCAGCAACGGCTCTAGCGCTTCTTGCTCAGCCCGTGGCCAGTGTTTGGGGAGCACGATGGCTTTGTGGGAATCGGTGACCCAGAGGTTGAGCATCGGCGGCATGTGTTCTCGCTCTATCCGATGCAACACGTCGAAGTCCGGATCGAGCACAAGGCGAATCGGGCTGGCAGGTAATGGAAGGCCGACCTGGTAGGCCGATGTCGAGAAAAGCTCCGTCGATAGATGGAGAGTGTCTCCGCTCTCAAGCGTCACGCGAAAAGGGATCTGCAGGCGGTATGTCGGTGAGGTCTGAGCGACGACGAAACGGAGAAATGTGCCTTCCTGGCTCGTGTGATCAAGGTAGACGCGTTCGATGCGGAGTTGGGGGGCGCCGGGACGGGTAATCCATTGCTCGAAAAACCATCCGAGTGGGCGCTGTGCTGTTTGTTCGAAGATGTGCTGTAAGGTCTCCCAACTGGCGTAGGTCCCGATCCTTTCCTTAACCAAGCGCCGTAAGCTGGCAAAGAACGGGGCCTCTCCGAGTTCGCGCCGCAACATGTGAAACACCATGGCGGCTTTGTGATACCCGATGGCATTATCGCGCGGGTGTTCTTTGTGTCGGAATTGGGTCAACGGATAATCTTCCGAAGGAGGGGCATAGAGACTGTACTCGATCATCATGCGGCGACGATGTTTTCTCGCCTGATCGGAAGCCGCATGACGCTCGTCGTAATAATAATTCGCCAAGTAGGTAGTCAATCCTTCCACCCAATTCCCTCGGGACAAGTCGTTGAACACCGCGTTTCCGATCCAAGAGTGGACAATTTCATGACCCAGCGCATACGGCTGGATGTACCCACGTCGAATGACGCCGCTGCCAAGAAGCGTGAACGAGGGTACGCCGATTCCACTAGGAAAGAAATTCTCCACGACGGCGAATTTCGTAAAGGGATAAGGTCCGAGCAGGTCGATGTAGAATGTCAGATACTGAATAGCGGCATCGAGATAGAGGTTGGCGAGGTGGCGATTCTCCGGTAACAAATAGGTGGAAATTTCCATGTCGTGCCATTGGCGGGCCTGGCGGACGAAGCGATTGCCCGAGAGGGTGAGAGCCTCGCTGGGAAGCCGCGTGATCCATTGGGACCTGACGGCTTCGCGCGCTTCTTCTCGCAGGCGCGTTCCCTGCGTGACTACATTCCAGCCGAAAGGGACGGTTACCTCGATCGAATACGTGGCCAGGGAGCCTGTTATATCGGGGTACCACACCGTGTCCCCGGAGAGATAGACGCCTTCAGGGCCGATATGGCCGGTGGTGTGCGCAGAACGAACATAGCGGAGACCGGACGGAGGTCTGGGAGGATCGTAGATCGTGCCATGATAGGCAAAGATAAGGGTGAGGGATTTTTGCAAGCGCAGCGGATCCGGAAGATGAACCACGATTTGATGTGGATCGGAACCGGACTTGGTCACCGTCGTCATAGCGTCCGATTTGTGCGCCGAATCGTGAACAGAAAGGACCGGTTGCACGGAAAAGGGGAGAGCTTGTGTTCCAAATCGAATGGCGGTGACGGTGAGGTGCGAATTGAGCATCACGCGGAGTGCCGCGCTTTCGTTACCCACACGTTCGAAATGGACGAGATCTTCCGCCGCAAGTCGATGGGTGGCGGGCGTCACCGTGACAGTCAACTGGTGATGGCGAATCGTCCAACTCTCTGGCGGGGAGATAGAAAGCGGAGCGGCCAGAAGCACTGAAACATTGGCGGCGAGTGCTAAGAGGAACATCGCTCCGAACAGCACAATGAGCGACGGAGCGCCGATTGCAGGTTTGAGAGAGGGGAATTTCAAGAGGGTACGGACGATCAGCACGGGACCGAGGGACGTCATTGCCGAGAAAAACCGAGAAGCGCATCCACAAATGCCTCGGCGTCGAAATCTTGCAAGTCCTCCTCCGTTTCTCCGACGCCGATTAACCGAATGGGAAGGCGAAGCTCGTCGGCAATGGCAAGAAGCACTCCGCATCGAGCGGTTCCATCCAGTTTCGTCACGGCGAGGCCTGTGACGCCTAGCGCTTCGTGGAATTGTCTGGCTTGCACCAAGGTATTTTGTCCGAGGGTCCCGTCGACGATAAGAAGAATTTCATGAGGAGCCCTAGGCAGTTCTCGTGCAATGACCCGCTTCATTTTGCGCAGCTCATCCATCAGATTCATTTTGGTATGGAGGCGCCCGGCGGTATCGATGAGCACCACATCGACGCCGCGGGCTTTGGCTGCTGCCAGGCCGTCGAATACGACCGCGGCAGGATCAGCGCCCTGCTGATGGTGAACGACCTCGATACCCACACGGGTTCCCCAAGCTGCAAGTTGTTCAATGGCCGCAGCCCGAAACGTGTCCGCCGCAACCAGCAAGGGGGTCATTCCGTGCTGGCGAAATCGACTCCCGAGTTTCGCCAACGTAGTGGTCTTTCCGACGCCATTGACGCCGACCGCGAGCAGCACGAACGGTCGCGGACCTTTCTGAACGAGAATCTCGATCGGGTCAGATTCGACCGGCCTCAGTACGCTCAAGAGCATCTCGCGCAAGGTGGAGCCGGGGTCCGCCTGGCCACGTTCCGTTTTGAGTCGCTCGAGCAAACGATCGACCACTCGAACGCCGACATCGGCCCGCAGTAACGCAACTTCTAGGTCTTCCAGCGTCTGCGGGTCCGGTCCTTGACTCAGCAAGCGCTTCAGAGAGTCTGTCATCCCTTTGCGGGTTTTTTCGAGACCGGCTTGAAGGCGTTGCAACCAATTCATGCGAAGACCCTACTCATGACCGTCACGATGAGCCCGGATTCCACGAAATGAAGGTCGGAAGCGAGAGCCGATGAATGACGATGGGGTTTTTTTAAATGTCCAAGCTGCACGATCGATGATCCTGGGAATTGGCATGAGTGCCGTGAAGATGGAATGCTCGAGTTGCTGCATGCGATGGGCCTCCTGAGGGCTGCGTTCATGATCGTATCCCAATAAGTGGAGGATGCCATGCACGAGCAGACGAACGAACTCTTCATCGGCCGTGTGTCCATATCGAGCAGCCTGACGTATCGCGACGGGAAGCGCGATCACGACATCGCCGAGAAGCGAGGTCGCAGGCCCGGGAGCTTCTCGCAGCGAGAACGCAAGCACATCGGTCGGGACATCCTTGTGCCGATACCGCTTATTGAGATGACGAATACGAGCCGCTCCCACAATCACCACGCCCAACTCGTCGGATGCGTGGTTCAGGATTTCCAGCACGCGTTGCGTCAGGATAGTGACCCGAGGAACGGATATCGTCGTTCGACGCAGTTGACAACGAATGTGAACCGGCATACATGCATTTATCCGGTATGTGCGCGAGAAGCGGACGAGCCGACCTCTTGGTGAGCTGTGGGCGACCCAGGAGCCGGATTGGTCGAAGCTGATGGGATTCGTGGCTGTTCTCGTCGGGATTTCTGCTCGTGCCGATCATAAGCATCGATAATCGATTGTACGAGTCGATGGCGGACGACGTCGCGTTTCGTGAAATAGACAAATTTGATCTCTTCGATGCCCTGCAAAATCTCCGCAATTTGCACCAGTCCCGAAATCTGTGTCGACGGTAAGTCGACTTGGGTGACATCGCCTGTCACGACTGTTTTAGTGTTCAGCCCCAATCTGGTCAAAAACATTTTCATCTGTTCCGCCGTGGCATTTTGGGCTTCGTCCAGAATCACAAACGCATCATTCAGCGTGCGACCGCGCATGAAGGCCAACGGCGCGATTTCAAGTTCTCCCCGTTCAAGCAACCGATTGGCTCGTTCGACATCCATCATGCTGTAGAGCGCATCATACAGCGGCCGGAGATACGGATGAACTTTTGCGAACATATCGCCTGGCAGGAAGCCCAATCGCTCGCCGGCTTCGACCGCGGGCCTGGCCAGGACGATCCGGCTTACTTCTCTTTTGAGCAGCGCGGCCAAGGCCATCGCCATCGCTAGGTAAGTTTTTCCCGTTCCGGCCGGTCCGATCGCGATGACGAGGTCGTAGCGTTGGATTGCATCGATGTACGCTTCTTGAGAAGGCGTTTTCGGGACGACGCCTCCGCGTTTGGTCACAAAGGCGGGTCCTACAGTCGAAGCCTTTGGAATAGTCGTTTCAGGACTCTGTTCGGTGGCTCGGAGGGCACGAGTGATGTCATCGGGCTTGAGCTCGTAATAGCCCCGGGTCCACTCAGCAAGTTCATGTAAAATCCGTTCGGCTCGCAGCACGGCATCCGGTTGACCATCGAGCGTAATTTCATCGCCTCGAGCTCGCATCCGCACCCGAAGCTCGCCTTCGATCATTCTCAGATGCAAATCGTGCGGGCCGAAAAGATTGGCTAAATCGACCCCTTCTTGAAGTTTGACTTTACGCACGAGCGAGTAACGAGATCCCTCCGTTCTCAACCGAAACGTCGTCTGCGATTGCGTAAAAAAATATTAGCAGACCGACTCCGGCGTGACAACATGAGAGGAGCAGGAGGCTCAGCCCGCAGAGCGCACGTCCCGCTGTTTTACTCCAGGGGCTGACATACGGGGCAGTAAAACGAGCTTCGATCGGTGATGACGCGACGAATCGTCGACCCGCAACCATGCGGACATGGTGCACCGGCCTTTTGATAGACCGTATGGTAACGTTGATATCGACCGGACGAGCCGTCAGGTCTCCGAAAATCGCGAATGGTAGAGCCGTGGCATGCGATGGCTTTGCGGAGGATGGTCTGCATCGCGGTAAACAGGCGGTCGACCTTCGCAGGTGAGAGTTGGCAGCTGCGGGCATGGGGGTGGATTCCGGCTCGAAACAACAGTTCGTTGGTATAGATATTCCCCAGACCCGCCACCTTCCGTTGATTCATGAGCAAGTTCTTGATTCGGCCGCGAGATGCCTGGATCAGTTGGTGAAATTCGTGGCGGGTGATGGTAAGAGGATCGACGCCGTCACGGCGTGGCTTCCAGGTTTCCCATTCTGTCGGAGTCAAGAGATGGATCCCGCCGAAACGCCGGGGGTTCCAATAATACACGCATGATTGCCGACAGCCTTCCAACATAATCTTTGCGTGGACATGTGTAGAGAGACCATGGGCCGCCGGATTGAACAGCACCGATCCGGTCATGCCGAGTTCCACAAGGATGTAGCGATGTTCCGGAGGTTTGGCGCAAGTCCACAAGAGACATTTGCCGATCCGATGAATCGCTAGGATGGTCGCTCCCTGATACCAAGAACGGTTGACAAGCCCGCTGCGGATGATGTCTTCACGATCGAGGTGAATGCACGTAATGGTGCTGCCAAGAAGGTTTGCGCGAAGTTGTCGACAGATAACTTCAGCTTCGGGTAATTCGGGCATGATGCGGATTCGAGAAGGAAGCAGCGATGGTCGTCAAGTCGGTTGTCTGACGTCCTTTGCCCAGGATCGCGATCGCATATCTGAGCGGGGTTCGACCAAACGGGCATGGGGTTCGAAAAAACAGGAACCGTTCATTAGTCTGTTCGATCGCGAGACAAGCCTGTCGCCAAACTTGCCCGGTTCTGTCGAAGCCGTTTGACGGTGTCAATGCAGGATTTGAGGCATGGCAGAGGCGTTGCCCCCGGCCGCCGGTGCTGAACGAAGCGGACAGCATCTTCGTAGGACATGTGTCGCACGCAACACAGATAGGCAATCACCACAGATGCCGATCGTCCTTTGCCTTCCCGACAACCGACCAAAATATGGTGAGTAGGCAGATGCCGTTCGAGCCATGCGACCCCGGCATGAATATCCTGAGGATCTGGCTCGGTAAACTCTCGAAGCGGAATGCGGGCGAACACGTCGACAGGAGGGGGTACAATCGTTGGAGCCAACGCGGCCCAGAGCACTCCTGAAATAAAGGGAGGTGGAGCTTGCGCTTCATACTGATTACCGATCATAAGGGATTCACAAATTACATGCATTGGAAGCCTATCGGCAAAAACGGTCGGTGTTCCTGATATTCGACGGGAAACGATTCGATGCGTGCCTGCAATATAGAACTGATGCGGCTCCGCTCGCATCTATGGTACTCGATCCGATCGCTTGCGTAAAACACGCATCCTCCTTATACTGATGAGGTGCATGACTTGCGGGAAGAAGGTTCTGGATGTCGAGGAAATGAATTCCAATGTCGATGTTGAGCATAACAGAAGTCGAACAACGTATGAGTCAAGTGAATTGCGCCATTTGTCGATCGAACCGGTTCGGGATCGATTCTCGCACGGCCACGCAAGACGGTGAATGGAAAGCCATTTGCCGCGATTGCTATTACACGTTTCCGGTTCACACGAACATGGAATTTTATGTGAACACGCAGCCCGATGTTCCCTACCGCTTGAAAGCCATTGCCTGCCCCAAATGCGAACGGTATGGAGTGACCTTGGATTTTCGGATCAATATGTCCGTTCGAGAGTCGATTTATTTCGTGACGTGTACTCACTGCCGGCATCAATTTCCTGAACGCTCATCATTGGAAGCCTTCGAATGAATGTCCTGGAGGTCGGGTGCTGGTTGCGAGAACGACTATGACTGAACAACACTCCGATCGACCTCGATCTTCTCCCGACGCTGACCGTTCGCCTATCCCCTCCCCACCCAAAGCTTCTCGCAAGGAACTTCAAGTTGTGCCCGACGACAGCGAACTCATCGAGCAAGAAATGGCGGAACTGTTCGAAGAAGATCGGGTCACCCATCAACACGGGAGCGCCGAGCCGGAAGGCGAATGATCCCCTTGGCCGCGGGTCGCTCGGTGAGACGCTTATCTCGCGGCTTGATTCTCAATGAAGACATCATCACTCCCGACCATTGGGCGGCCGTAGGGACTTCAGGCCGTCTTTGATGTGGGTGAGTCGAAAGACCAACTCCTTGACAGGGCATTCGCGGCATGGGCGTGAACGCTCTTCGTTTCCCGGAACGGTGGCGAATACAGTCACGCTGTGCAACGCGCCGCTCTGAAGCATACGGACGAACGTTAAGGCTTCGTCCAAATTCTTGGCTCGCCAGAGAACAGCTTGAATATTGCGATACGGCGTTTTGAGAGGGACATGGATTGCGTAGCTCGTAGGGGCGAGGTGATGAACCGGTGGAGGCACGTGCCGATGCATCCAGCGCTCGGCGTTCTTGCACAAGGCTTGGAGTTCTTGAATGGCTGCGGGATCGTTGATGGGAATGAATTCGGGAAGATCGGTCTGGCACGCACGCAGAAAGGTTTGAATTGCAGAAGGAGTCTCCTGACTGACGGAGACCCTCGCGGTCGCGCGATCCACATCGAGGTTGGACGCGGGGATAGATGCTACGGCAGGTCGATCGTCTGACGCATCGACGCCGGCTTGCTCTCCTGTAAAACCGCTTATGGGACACAGCAGAACCCAGATGACTGCAACGAAATACCAGTGCGCCGAGACACGCTGAGCAGCTTGCGGCATGCAACGATATAGGCACATCGATGTTCGAGTGCTGGGATTCATGAAAGTGTTCGCGATGAGGGCTCGTGTTCTCCGCGTACTCAACCTGTGCTGAGATTCAGGCAATCGAGAATCCATCAGGGATTCCATGATCGTTTCCAGATGCTGGGAAACGGCGTTCTGCTACACGGATCGCAGATAGCGGGCGAAACGCTCGGCTAGGAGCGGTAAGGCATCCCCATCGGGGTAATTGCGCAATAGCCCATCCAGCTTGGCGATGCGCTCGCTCGTATTTGGATGAGTCGAGAAAAATCGAGAACGTGCACGGCCCTCTTGGCTTTGTAAGGTGACGAGATAGTCGCGAAGGCCGCGCGGGTTGTATCCTGCTCGATATGCGAACTCGACTCCATATTCATCCGCCTCGAATTCCTTTTCTTTATCCAAGCCTTTGGTGAACAATTTATCGGCGATCTCGTCGATCAGATTCGAAAACATTTGCGGATCTTTGTTCAGGACGGTCAGGGTCAATTCGGAGACATTCGAAAGCAAAGCACTTCGACGAATCGTTTCCAACATGTGTTTTTGGGTAACGTGCGCGATTTCATGAGCCAATACCCCGGCCAATTCCGCTTCGTTCTTCAAAGTTTTCAACAGGCCGATGGTCACGAAAATGTACCCGCCAGGAGCGGCAAAGGCGTTTTGTTCCTCGCTGTTCAGTATGGCAAAATGGTAAGCTAGATTCGGGCGATCGGATACTTCGGCGATGGTCTGTCCCACGAGATTGACATAACGGGTCAGCGAGGCATTATGATACTCGCCACCAAATCGACTGAATGCTTCGACAGCCACGGCTTGGCCCAACGCAAGTTCTTCTTCCTCACCGATGGGCTGCAAGGCTTGGATAACACCCAATCCTTTTTTCAGCAGATCGATATCCTTTTTTTCGGCTCCGAACAATCCGCCTAGGCCTTCCATGAGGTCAGGTTGATCCTGTTTCTGTTTAGGGGAGGGCCTCGTTTCCGTGGATGAGTCTTTTGGCGGACGCGGAGCGAACAGGTCTTCTAAAAAACCTGAACTCGGCGTTGAGAGGCACATCAACAGGCCCATACTCGCAATTCCTGCACCGATCAGCCGTCGTTTTCTCATTGGCCTCCTCCTGCATATTCGCCGATGCCGCCTTCGCGTTGAAATGCGAGCAGTTCGTCGGGCGAAAGGGAAAATTGTTCCATATTTTCTACAGCTTGGCGATGTGCCGGATCGATGCGTTTACGCTCGGCATATTGCTTGGTGCTTTCTTTGAGTCCGCGGATGCTCCCGCCGGCGCGAGCTTCCTGAGCCACAACGGTGCCTTGCCCCGTCAAGCCAGCAAGGCCACTGCCGCCTGACCGACGCGTCGGTTTGTTCTCGGACAATTTGAACTTAAAGACCCAGCCGGTTTTTCCATCGGGAAGTTTTACGCGATAACGTCGTCCGCTTTGTTGAATCACTTCGACGGGATCGCCCAAAGAGAGCATGGCGATGGTTCGGGACGTGGGCGATTTGTCAGCGGTGATTTTGACGCGATCCTTCTTGGCGTACAGGATTGCCGCATGGGCCTGCCCCACTCCGATCAATAGGAGCACCCCTAGGCATGCGAAGAACTTGGTCATGGTCATCATCGTTGTCCTTTCGTCGTGGTGAGCATCTGAATATAGTCAGCGATAATCTCCGACAAGATTAAAACCAGCCCAATAAGAAGGGTGTGGAAACGATTGCTTGACGATCAATTGAGCCTGCCGCAAGCTTTTGGCTTTGTCCAGCTTACCATAGTGTCGATAAAAATGCTTCATCAGGACCGAGGTGGACAAATCATCGACACGCCAGAGAGCGGAGATGAGCGCATGTGTGCCGGCGTACATAAACGCACGGTTGAGCCCGATGAGTTCACCGGCTTCCAGTTTGCCCAAGCCGGTTTGGCAGGCACTGAGCGTTACCAGATCGGCATTGATCTCCAATCCAAAAATCTCCGTTACCGTCAAGCGCCGATTATCGGGTTGTTCCGACGCCAACCACAACGAGGAAAACAAGGGATTGATTTCGTCGAATTCTCCATGAGCCGCCACGTGAATGATGCCATAGCGAGAAATGTTTTGCACAAACCATTCTTTCGTCGCCTTGGGCCCGGTCAAAATATCCATGTCGGGATAATTCCACCGAATGCTTTTGGCCTCCAGTTCCGCGAGCGGCAGGTCGTAATTGAAGTTACCCAAATCAGGATTGCCAATGGCGAGTACCTTGACGGACGCGTTGTCTCTCCGTTTGGCAAACGTAAATTTGAGTACGGAAGCTGAAGGCGTATAAAACAAGGGATACCGCTCGATCAAATACGCTTGGCCATTATGCAACGCTGAAAAGGCCAAGAAATGCAGTGGTCCATCGGGAATAATGCCAAGATAAGCGAGTCCAGCCAGATCCGGATTTACGGGTTGAATAAGCCAGCGTTCGAGCTGTCGAAGTTCTTCATCCACTGGTTCCAGGTGCTGCACCGATTGGCGGAATCGTCGAACCAGTGTCGTGACGACAGCCTCGCCGACCGGGACTTGGTAGAAGCGTGTCGCGTCGGTTCGAATCAACCAAATGAACACGCGATCCTCCGTCAGCATATACGAGAGGAGGCCGACGGTGGGGTCGAGGAGTTGCTGAATGGCAGGCAGGGTCAAGGGGTCGACCGTGACGAAAGTGCTGAGTGCAGGATTCTGTTGTTTGAGCTCGATAATTGCTTCGTCGTATTGCGCCTTGATCGATTTATAGCGCCCCAGTACATCCGGGGGTGGGGCCTCGTCATAAGAGGCGAGCTCGCGCTTGAGCGCGGTCAATTGCTGCGAGAGCGAAGCGATCGTCTCGAGCGTGCGCTGGTCCGTCTCGCTTTTCAGCGTCAGCTTTTGATTCCCGAGGAGATCGATGAAGCTGCGCGAGCGCGAACGCTCCAAGTAATTGAAGGCGTCATCGGTGCGGCCCATGTCTACGAGCAAGCTGATCGTCTCTCGATAGAGATCGAGTTTATTCGATTGGAAGCTGTTTCGCAGTTCTTCGATTTTCAGCGTGGCGCGCATCGACTCCACCACGTCTACGGCCGTCGCATACCAGCGGAACGCCTCGTCTGGTTGGGTGGAGCGGAGCAGGCGCGCCTTTCCCTGTGCGGCGCGCCATTCCACTTCTCGGATACCGTAGCGTTGCGCCAATGCATAGGCCCGCTCATAGTAGGTCAGTGCGCTGTCGAATCGCTCGAGCGCTCGGTTGACATTGCCCAATTCCAGGAGCGCCTTGACCCAATTGGTCACATTCTTGATTTCTGCACTGATGCGTTCGGCATCGAGAAAGTGTTGTTCGGCCTCTTGCAGTTTGTTGAGCTTGAAAAGCGCCATTCCGATGTTTCGGTGATCGTATCCCAGCCCCCATCGACTCTTCAGCGCCTCGTCGATGTGTCGCGCTTGTTCGAAGTATGTGAGGGCGGTCGCATATTCACCGCGTTGGCGATAGACTAGGCCGAGATTGTTCAAGGAAGAAGCCAGTTCAGTTTTGATGTCGGCCTGTTCGGCCAACGTCACGGCCTCTTTCAAGTGGTGCAAGGCTTTGTCGGTGTCGTTCAAGGTCCAATACAACAAACCGCGCGTGTTCGTGATCATGATGGTCAATTGAAGATCCTTCGCGTCTTCGGCGAATGTGCGAGCGACCGAGAGCAGTTCGAACGCCTTTTGATAGTTCCCACGAAACCACGCCGTGTTGGCCTGATACAGAAATGCTGTGGCAAGCAAGAACGGGTCGTGGAGTTCTTCGGCGATCGTTTGTCCCTGTCGATACCACCGATCTGCTTCGTCGAACAGTCCGGTTTTTTCAAAGGTTAATCCGATGTCCAATATCGTTTCTGCTTCTCCCCGACGATCGCCCAAGTCACGATAGATGTCGAGTGCGGCGGTGAGATGTTGCCTGGCTCGTTCGTATCGATTGAGCCGCAGATAATAAATTCTGCCAATGCGACGGTATTGAGCTGCGACATCCTCGATTTCGCCCATTTCCTGATACAGTTCAAACGAACGGAGAAAATCCGCCAAGGCATCGGTGTAGGCTCCCATATTTTCCCGCACGATGCCCATGGTAGCGATCCCCTCGGCCAGGCGGTCCAATTCGTCGGATTGGGTCCAGTACTCGATGGCGGCTTGAAGATAGTTCAGCGCGCGGTCAAAGTGTTCCAAGCGAGAATACAGGATTCCCAGTCGATACTGTGCCTCCGCGACTCCGTCAGGGTCGCCTGCCTGCTCAAGAAATCCCAGCAATCGCTGTTGATGGGTGACGGCTCTTGCGTAATCACCGAGCTTGAAGGCTGCATCGACCGCCAGTTTCGTCAACTCTGTGAACTCATGCATGTGTCCGGCTTCATCGATGACCGCTAACGCATGCTCTATATGATGTAAGGCCTTCGACCACGCTTCTTGTCGATAATGCGTCACCGCAGCCGATACCTCTTCGTTGTATCGTCCGCTGGCAAACGCTCGTCGCTCCGCTTTGGTCATGCCGGCATAGCCATAGAGGTGAAAAGAAGAGGTAGTTCGGTGTTCGATTCCGAAGAGGGCCGCTTCGGCTTTGGCGACGGCGGCATCAGCCGGCAGATCCGAAAGCGCGGCGACATATTGGCTCAAAAAAGCCGCGGTGAGACGCTCGTCGTGCGAGCCGTGGTCGAGGATCACATGCGGGAACCCGGCTCTGATCAGGGCGACAGCGAGGACCGTGGGCTCTTGGGAGCGGAAAGAAGGAGAAAGTCTGACGAGGGCTGTGTGATGGGGTGTCCCCGCCAACTCTGTCACGCGAATCATATCCCGGACATTCAGGTCTCGACGAAGTTCAAAGGCCAGAGGATCGACCGGTTTCGTGGCGACGAAAATGTCCGTAGTGGCAAGGGCCTCATGCAGCGATCCGAGGTCCGGCTGAAGGATCCGTACGGTAACCGCGTGCTGTTGCGACGGAAGGGAAAGGTCGAGAGGACTGCCGGAGATCGTGATCGTATTCGCAAACAAAGAACGCTCGTGATACCCGTTCATGAAATCGTAGGCGCTCGCGACACGAGTGACGGGTTTGTCTTGGATGAAGGACGGCAAGTTGGTGATGTCCGTTGAATCGATCCCCGACACATACCAAGCGGTCGCGGCTGCGAATGCCTCGCTGAGCGCAGAGTCGGTCTCGTCTGCGTCTCGTACCGGCCATGGGACATATTGCACCTGGGTGCCGTCATGGATGAATCCATGACGACGCTCGCGGCCTTGAACGATCGCCAAACAGGGATGCTGTGGATTGAGCACTGACGACAAGATATCGGCAGTGAGTGGATATTGCCAGAAGTAGGATACAGCCCGAGGATGTTCCTCGTAGAGGGCGTAGAGGATCTCTTCGATCTGAGCAGCCGATTCTTCCACTTGAGCGTGATCGGTTTTGGCCATGGCCGCCCGGAGTTGAGCAAGCAAAGGACGGAGTTCAGCCTCATACTCTCCTAATCCAGCCAAGAAGAGGTCCTCGCCGAGTGCGAGATAAAGCTCCGTCGCGAGTTTTCGCATGAGAAGTTGTTGGGACACGATAAACGCGTCGGCGTACCGTCGATCGCGTACCAAGGCATCGACGGACAATCGGGAAAGCTGATCGATGGCCGCGAGGGTCGGTTTCAACTCGGATTTGGGAAAGGCCTGTGGAGGATGAGCCATGAGCGCGTCAATCGCCTGCCTCAACCATGACTCTTGTTGCTGCCATTCGTCGGCGTGTTCGGCTTGCGCCAGGAACCACAACCAATCATACGGCGTCGACTGTCGCTGGATCTCCGATGCGAGTTCGTGTTGGAGGCGACGTACGAGGTTGTGTTTTCCCGACTCGCGAGCCAATTCCAGCATGTTGAGCGTCAACAAGAAGCGCATCGGTTCGGTATGACCATTGAGGGAAACTCGGTGATCGGCCAGCAGCTCTTTGGCCGTTGCATAATAGGACCAGGCTCGCCGCTTGAGGCGATACCACGTATGCCAACGTTGGACCGTTTCTTGCGCAGTGGCGGCAGATGACACTTCGGGATAATGATGCAAGAGGAAGGCTATATTCGCGAGCGTATAGAATAATAAGGATGGGGTGGGGCGGGCAGTCGTAGCCAGCTGTTCATCGAGGCCGGTCACGAGTCTCGTCACAAAATCCAGGTCCGGCATGATGCCGGCGATGAGCTGTTCGGCGAGAAGGCGCGAGAGATTGTAGAGGTTCACGGCGGTGCCGAAGGAAAGTTCGAGCGATTGTGTATAACCCAACGATTGGCGCGTATAATCGATCGCCGTTTCCGATTCTCGCATGGCATAGGCCAGCACTCCCAAGCGATTCAAGACCACGGCCTTTTCTGCAAGGCGAGCCACGTCGGTGTCCTCATCGGGACGGGCTCCGAGGAGCGCTAATTTCTTGAGGTAAAACTCACGAGCCGCTGCCGGTTCCTGGAGCTGTTCGTACGTTCGCGCGATATAGCTGAACATCAACTTTTTTTCGCCCTGGAGGTCAAACCCGCTGGCGGCTTCTGATCCCCCTTCCCCAAGTGCCAACTCGAGCGTGAACAATCCTGCGGTCTGCGCCCGTGCTCGTTCGCCGAACTGTTCGAGATTCTTGAGCGCGGCGAAGTACGTGCGGAGGGCCTTCTTCAACGCTGTGCGATCTTGTCGATCCGTCGAGGTGCTGAGATGATACAAATTCACCCCGATGTTGCGTTGGAGCAACGCGAGGTTTTTGCGGTTTCCGATTTCCAGGTTCAGCGCCAATGCGTGCGAAAATGATTGAACGGCATCTGCGAAAGCCCCGAGATCTTGTTGCGCGAGGCCGATCCGTTCCCAAAGTTCGGCTTTCAGCGCGGGTTGGTCGTCAGGGACTTGACGGAGGGCCAACCGAAATTGCGCGATGGCCTCCTCGCTCCGTCCGGTTTTGAAGCAGGCCTCCCCGTAATGCTTGCGGTACAGAAGTTCGGTCGGCGATCGGCCGGTCGGCTGGTGCACGGTTTCTCGCTGTCGATAATGTCGATACGCTTCATGATAATTCTTGAGCCCCAGATACACGTTGCCTAAATTCAACAGGAGATGGGATTCGACATCGGGAAAGAGAAATCCGTCGTTGAGTCGTAGGGCAATTTGGTATTCGGCTTCCGCTTTCTCCAAAAAGCCGATGGCTCCATGGAGCCGTTCTTGTTGTTCATAGGCCCATCCTAAAGTTTGGTGAAAATACGGAATCTCCGGATTACGTTCGATGGCTTGCTCGATGAGATCGATCACGGTTGGGAGATTGGGCGGTTGGACATACGAAAGGGCCAACGCCTTGCCGTAGAGATACACGGCATTGTCAGGGTCTCGGGTCAGTAAGCGGTCGTACAGAGCAAGAACCTCGTCGAGTTCGTCGAGCATGACTTTCGTTTCGATGTATCCGCGATGTCCTTCGACCGAGTGCGGATACTCGTCGATAATGCGCCTCAGGCCTTTGGCCGCTATGCGGACCTCGCCGATTCGGCGATCCTTCAAAGCCTTTTTGACCAGTTGCAGAATCATCAGACGTTGGACGTCCTGATACTCGCTTGGCTCTTGGCCGGTGAGTTTCGCGAGCGCGGCATAGGCCTCGGCGGCCTCGCGATACCGCTCGGCGGCCGAAAGGATCTGGGCCTTTCGGCGATAGGCACGCTCGAGCAAGGGAAGAAATGGGGGCCGCTTGGCAAGAAGCTGATCCAGCACGCGCAACGCCTTGGCTTGTTCGCCTTGTTGGTTGTAGAGCGCGGCGATCCGGAGTTGGGTCGCCGTAGAGAGGTACGGGAGATCCGGATAGCGTTCGACGAGTGCCCACAGGCGAGCAAGATGTTCATGGATGTCGGTGCCGCGTTCGGAAACAGCGATGGCCTGTGCGATGGCTCGTTTGCCCCACGAACTGTCTTCGCCGAACATCCGGATGACATCGATGAAAACCTGCAGGAGATTGGTTTCGTCTCCGAGCTGTTGATAGGCGAGCGCCCGGATGAATAGCGCGCGTGCACGGATGTCTCGATGGGAGAGCGCATTGACCTTGACCAAATAGTCCAACGCGGACAAGAAATCGTTGGTCAAAAAATGCAGACGTCCTGCTTCGATCAGAGCCTGGCCGTAGATCACGTCGTTCGTTCGATATTGTTCTCCGATAGCGAGCAGTTCGGCCACTCCACGGGCAACGGTGCGTGCGAGCTCCCGCGCGCTCAGCGTGTCTGCGCGTTGGCGGAGATCCAATACGATTTGGTAGATGCGGGCCCGTGCGCCAAGTGGTCCCGGTTGGTTCAGATAGGGGGTCAACGCCGCTTCAGCAGCCGGGTAATCTTTCGCCTGGATCATGTGCTCGATGTACTCGAAGTCGAATGCCGCTCGGCGATCGGGCCCGAGTTGTGCTGTCAGATTGCGGGAAATATTGGTCAGCATCAGCATGCCGAGCTCGGGACGTTGCTGATCCATATGCAACAGGGCACGTTCATATGCCGTTTCAAACGACGTATAGTCTTGTAAGAATTGATCGAGGTGAAGGCGAAGGATGTCCGCCTGCTTCAGATCGGTGAAATATACAAATCCGCCGGATTGGGCTGGATAGAGGTGGAAATTGTGCGTCGGGGTCAATCGATACAGCGAATCCAGAGCCGAGGTCGGTGGAGTCCACTGCCCGAGCCAGATCGAGGATTCGTCATCGGTATCGATCGTGCCGTCTCGGTTGGTGTCACGCTCATAACGGGCGAACGCGATGATTCGGCGCCCATTCGGGGGCGAGGAAACGTGTGCCAGTCGAGGCCAGAGATCGAGAAAGGGGCCGTCGGTCAGTGTGACGATGGTGTCTGGGTGCTGACGGTGAACGGCTCGCAGGCCGCGGCCATTGGAATAGACGATCCAACCATCCGAAGAAACCGAAAAGCTGGTCACGCCCGTGAGGATTTCTCGTTCGCGTTGAGCGCCCTCGCGGCCCAACGAGCGGTGATACAATCGAGATTCATCGCTCAGATTAGGCTGTTTGAGATAGAAAAAGGCATTGCCGTCGGGGTCCCATTGAGGAAAAGCCTCTCCGCTGGTCCGATCCGTGAGTCGGGTTTCGGAACCGGTGATCACATCCAGCATATAGACATCGCCGCGCGGGTCGGTTTTGTGAGAGACGTACAAAAGCCGGCGTCCATCATCACTCAGAGCGGGATCTCGGTCGATGGCCGGATGATCAGTGAGTCGCCGAGGCAAGGCGATCGCTCCCCTAGCCAAGGATTTGAGCCAGATATCAGCGTTGCCGGTTCGCTCGGACACGAAGGCCAAGAATCGTCCGTCTCCGGACGGAGCCGGAAAATACTCTAATGCCGGATGGGAGGTGACATGTTCCGCATCCAAAGGGGCGGCGTGGCTCCATACGGCTAGCGCCCAGATGCTCCACAAGAGAGACAGCGTGATGCGTTGAAAGCGGTTCATCGTGGCTGCAAATCGGAAGCGCCTGTTCGGGGAAAAAGCGTCATCCGGTTCATTCTTTTTTCACCCAGCTGCCATCTGCCAATTGAATCATCTCGCCCGGTCGCGCTTTATCCCGATTCAGGGCTGCAAACATTTTCTGTACTCGTGGCCAATCCTGCTCCGAGAGATCTTCGTTGGTTTCGATGACGCGACGCATGATCACGATGCGATCTTCGTTTTCTTCTTTGACCAAGTTTTCGACGAACGCTCGTTGCGCCGCATCGATTCGTTCAGGAGCGAGAAGGGTGATGCCGCCGATATTGTTTTCTCCGATGACTCCCAACGCTTTGAACCGATCGACGTCGTCTTTGTTGAACGCGGACCGTTGGAGTGCGCGGATGACATGCTTCTTCCCAGGCGGCAGGGGCGGCGTGGGTTTGAGTTTGCCTTTAGGATCGATGTAACGGACCGATGCGACCAAGAGCACTTCCTGTTGCAGTTCTTGGTAGGTACCTAACACTTGGTTTTCGAGCGCTGTTCGCTCGTCCACAACAGTGATGCCCACCAGTGGACCGCTACACCCCCAAAGAGCAAAGAGACATGCTATGGAGACGACGATCGGAATCGCCGAGCGGAGGAGATTGTTCATGATGCGCCTGCCCTGTGTCGAAGGAGATAGTGCATACAGCGTGCGTTTTCACGAGCTCTTTTCACAACTCGATTTTTGCATTGTACCGGTTTTGGTGAAAAATTTTTAGGCAGTCAGGAACATGCTCCGACGAAGCTATTCGAAACGGAGATGTCCTTGAGCATCCACGTCATACGTCGATGCCCCGATCAGTGTCGCGATAGCCACGATGCGATCCCATTGCGGAACGTGAGCAATATTCAGCATCTCAGCGAGGCTCCCTGCCGGAATCCGGTTCATGGTGAAGGAAGATAACAGCCCTTCGCCGAAGACGATCTTGAGATCGAGCAACCCCCGGGACAATCGAAGCGTAACCTGGGATGGATTGGCGAGCCGAACTTGGGCTCGCGCAGCCACCAGGGCGGGATTGCTGCCTTTTGGGTCAAGAACGACCAAGAACCGATCCAGTGCCTCACGGCCGATATGGGTAAGATACACGTCCACGATCGAGCGGTGAAGGTCGATGGTCCCTGTCTCTTCGTCGAACGTCAGGGCAAGGCGCACGGTTGCGTCGATCCGGCTATCGCCAGGAATTTGCTGGCGATCGATCAGGAGTTCGTTGAGATCGAGGTGTACCGCTTCTAAATGGGCGGAAACCGCCGGTGATGGGCCCATCGTCATCAAAATCGTTCCACCGAAGCCTCCGCCGAGCAGATTCATGGTTAGGTTCTGAATTTTGAAATCCGTCTGGTCAAAGAGAATGGTGGTGGACAGATTCGAAAGCGTCAGCCGACCGAGGTCGATGTGGCGGATCGTCAAACGTTTGCCCTGTCCCCCTAGTGCATGAAGTTGCGACAACAGATCTGACGGGATCACCCGGCGATTCGGCGTCCGTGCAGATTGGCCTTTCCAGGTGAAGTGCTTATGGAGGGAAAGCGTGCCATCGAGGTCGGCAATAGCGATATCGTGGTAACGAATATCCAGGTCTTGGGCTCCGACATCGAGTTTGACGTCCAGGGGGCCACGTCCCTTTTTGAGAACAGCAAGATCGATCTGCGCCGTGCCTGTGCCTTCCATCCCCAACCCGGCGAGGAGAGTCTGTGCGGAGGCAAGATCGAATGAGACCCTGGTGGATAGGCGAGCGAAGAGCTGTTCGAGAGACGTCGCCATCGACGTCGCGCCAGCGAGAAAGGCCTTTATCCCGCTCACCGTGCCTTGAGCGGCAACGCTGGCCCCTGTGATGCCGAGTTGGGCCGTGTCGATGTGGAGTTCGTCGAAGTCGTGAACCAGCATTTTGATTTTGGCGAAAACCTTGGACATGTCCGCCGGCGCGATGTTGGCGAGCCGGATGGTGGCTGCTTGAAGATCGGTCGCTACTGTTGCAGTTGGATGTGTGCCTGGCTGAAACGTAAGGGCAACGGAGCCATGCAGATCATTCACGGAATGGTCGGCGATAGCGCCGGATATGTGTCGAAGGGTCAAAAGGGATTCGAGGCGAAGGGGAAGCACACCTTGGACAACATCCCAGGATTCCGGCACATGGCCCGAGGCGGACAGTGTCGCGTAGATCGTTCCTTGAGGCTTCGAGACGAGGATTGGTTCGACCGCACCACCCGACATATGGCGGAACACCTCTCGGAGGTCCAATTTGGACACCGTTATCCCCACATCGAAGCGTTGGTCGGTCATGCGATAAAAGCCTTGGGCTGCGAGATCGATCAGCGGATCACTGCGAATGTGAAGCGTTTTGATTCGATACTCGCGGTCGAACAGATCTTGAACCGTTTCGGATCGCACAGTCATACGGGCAAGTTGGGCTTTGAGTGATGGTTCGTCATAGACGAGATCGCGGAACTCGATGGTCAGGTGATCATGCGTTCGTAGCGCCGTCGGCGTGAACGCCTCATTCACGGCGCCGTCGAATTGCGATTTGAGCGCAAGCGCAGTTTGCCCGACGGTGAGGCGATAGCCCTCATACACATTAGAGACGGTTAACCGACTGCCGACTGTGCCGGTGAAATGACCATCTTGTCCGCGATAGTCGGCTGCAACGAGAACGTTCAAGCGGTCGAGGGTTCCACCGGCCGGTAGGTCATCCATTGCTCCCGTGATATTGGCGAGTTTGACTCCCACCGTGATCGTCGCCACTTTTGGCCGATAGGTCGGATCGACGATTCCCGAGAGATCGATAGCGATGATATCGGGCGCGTCCTCGGTTTTTTGGATCATCACTCCGTCCGGGATGAAAGAAGGAAGTTGAGCGAAGATGGCCGCCAATTGCGGCTCCATACGGGTCGTAAGGGAAATCTGAAGGCCATCCTGTGCGGACGGTGCTGGATGGATTGCTCCTTGGCTTTCGAGGGAGAGGAGATTTCCTAGCTCGACGGCGAGCGTTTTGATGGAGAATTCTTGCGTCTTGTGGTTACCGCTTGCATTCAAGTGGATGCTGAACGGCAAGGTCAGCGAAGGCAATGGATGACGAGCCGGGGTGGTCATCACGCCGGACGTCTTCACTGCGCCAGAGAAAGGGCCTGCGGTGAAATATTCACTGGTCGCCGATACCCGGGCATCGGCGACAATAATGTCCTGGTACCGGAGGTTCGTATCCGATGTCGTGACCGCGACGTTACCGAATTGCAGGACGTTATTGCGAATATTGATCTTGTCCAACCGAACGGCCAAGTCCGTCGTCTGAATCTCGGCTTGAACAGCCGGGAGGGTTGCGCGAAAGTCGGTGGTTCTGACTTCCAGATCGACGACGCCTTGGAAACCCGAATCAGTCTGAACACCGTCGATATCCATGACGAGCAGGAGATGACCGCCAAGCGCGGTGTCCATCTCAGCAGGCAGAAAACTCTCGGCCATGGTCAGCAGCGGTTGAACATCGATCTCCATCTCATTCAACGAAAGATCGATATGGGGGGTGGTTAGCATGTCCTCAATGCGGCCGGAAAGGGAAGCGCGAAGCGCTGGCAGCGATTCGATCGTGAGTCGTTCAATCTCCACGACTTGGCCAGGAAGATCAGCTACGAGCGAAAACGCCAACTGCACAGGAAGTTCGAGGTGGCGACGATCGATGTCGATCTCGGCATGGGCGATATTCAGCAGACCCGTCAGTTGGGCGCGTTCGATCCCGATTGCACCTGAAAGATCAAGATCGACATCCGTCAAGACAAGGGCCAAGGTCGGCGAGACTCTGAGACGAATGTCGGTGTCGTTGATGACAAAAGCTTGAAGATCGACGGCCATGGGCAATACCGGCAAGGCAGGCGATTCCGAGGTCGGTGTGGTCGAACGAGGCGGAGCAGGAGCCGGTGGAGCGAATTCCAAGAGATTCAGATTGACGGTTGCCTGGTCAATCAATACCTCGTTAATCAATAAGGTGCCGCGAAGGAGCCCTAGCACACTGTAGTCTAAGTTCAGGCGTTGAAGCGACAGGAGCTGCCGATCACGTCGGCGAAACGTGATGTGGTTCAGCTCGAGACCAGTGAGCGCATTGAAGGACAACGCAGCGATGGTGACGTGGCCGTCGAGCCCGGCAGACAGTTGCTCTTCGAGCGCGGTACGCACCAGCTCCGAGGGGAACCAGTAGGTCAGAGCAAGGGCGAGCATGCCGATAACCAGGAGACTGGCTAGGCCTAACGAGGCGAGCCATCGAACAAGTCGAGCGCTGTATGGTTTCCCAGGCGGGTCAGAATCGGGGATATGCGAAATGTCGGTCATGGCCGTCCTCACTGTATCAAAATTCTCGAGAAGAAACATCAGGAGGCTTCGCTCGTCGGTATTGCCGCCCCTCGTTCGGACCACGTGTTTCCGGGACAAGAGCGCCGTTCAACGCGGTCGTTAGGATTTTCTTGCATCGAGCCGACAAGCGTGATGTGCCATGATGAGCGGCAACTGGAGGAGCAATGAACAAATCTGTGACAGGCTCAATGCAAGCGAGAAACAAATTTGGGCAAAAGGAGTTTGCACCACAAAAAATCGCCAAAATCATCGTGCGGCCTCAGGAACATCGTCGACCCCTGCCGGATGAAATCGTGAGCGTGAGACCCGAGATGATCATCGGGACCGGGGTGACCTGTAAAGCGAGGATTGTCGGAACAGGCGTCATGAAAATCGATGGGCACGTGGAGGGAGAAGTGCGAACGACGGGAATGCTGATCGTCGGGCCGAAGGCGTTGGTCGAGGCCCAAATCGACGCAGCTTCGGTGATCAGCCATGGACAGATCGTCGGCACTGTGCATGCCCGAAAATCCGTCCATCTCTTGGGATCGGCCGTATTAAAGGGGACAGTATCCACGCCGACGCTCACCATGGATGAGGGAGCTCGACTGGATACCAATTGGTCATTGTGGATCAACGGCACCAAGATTTCGGGAACGCGATGGACAGCACGCTATCAACGTGGGCCGATTGCGCACCCAAGTTGGTGGCCATGACATTCTGGGAATGTCGCTTGTCGATCCGGATGCCGAGTATGGGATGTGCAAGCCTGGACTCTCGGTGCTGTGTCGCGGCGATCGTCATTGTCGTGTACGAGACTTAAGTAAGATGCACCAAGAGCCGATGACAGACATAAAACAGGCGGTATTTTTCAGAGACTGCCTGGATCACAATCAGGAAAAGCGAGACGGAACGCATGGTCCATCAATTACCAAGGAGTGAACAATGACTACGGATCTTGAAAACCGCGAATCGATGCACGGGACGACGACGGGAATGACCGCCCCGCCTCAAGCGAATGGCTCCTCGAACGGTCATCGAGGCGATGTTGTGGCCTTTATTGGTCCGGGTGTGGTGTTCAAAGGAACCATAAGTTACAAAGGCAGCGTTCAGATTGACGGACGCTTGGAGGGGGAGATTCACACCGATGGGGTATTGCTCGTAGGACAACAAGCCGTGGTGACCGCCAAAGTCAGCGCCGGGTCTGTGATTAGCAAGGGGACAATCACGGGCGATATCGTCGCCAAGGAATGCGTTCAGCTTTTGGCCTCGGCGGTCATGGATGGCTCGCTCAAGACGCCGCAATTGTCGATGGAAACCGGGGTCTTATTGAATGGAACGGTAGAGATGAAGCCGGAGAGCGGTCGTCTGCTGTCATAAACATGAAAGTCGGTTCGGGACCATGTCCGATTACGGGTTCACGTCGCCGAGGATGGACGGCTCCGTGGTACGATCTTTTGCAACGACGAGGAGATTCGAGGCGATGGACACGCTAAGCGCTTCTGTCCATTAGGTGTCCGATGTCGACCGCCCATAGCTCTACCTTTCAGATCAGAGATCCGCGCTCTTCGAGCCCTCCAGTCTTATGCCCCTTCTTTCTTGCAAGCGCGAACGAACATGAGCATGCAGCGATCACGGTGTGTTTTCGAGCTCATTGGCCCGCTGAAGCTTTTTGACTGATTCCCTGAAAGTCTTTTATAGTCCGTGCCCGAGAAAACACGCGGTGCTCGGCCTTGATGTCTCCAACGCTGGTTTTGTGGCTCCATCTCTCGGCGGCGATGATTCTTATCGGCGGGCTGATCGCTATGCGGGTCGTCGTACGGCCTGTCTTGAAGGCCGCCGGCCCAGAGTCCCGTAGTCATGCACTGATGCAGCAGATGGGACGCCGGTTTCGCACGCTTTCGTGGGTCTGCGTGGTTACGCTGGTTCTGACCGGATCCTTTAATCTCTTAAATGCCGGAGCATCCGAGCGCATTGAAACCGACTGGGGTGTGATCCTGATGATCAAGCTCTTTGCCTTCGCCATCTTGGTTGGTCTTCTGCTCATTCACGATTTTGTGCTCGATCCTTACCGTGAAACGTCTCCCGTCGGTTCTCTCAAAAAGCCACCTCGATCATTCAATCGGCCGATGCTCGACGTGCTGCAAGGCGCCATCATTGCGACAGGCCTCATAGTGTTGTTTCTCGCCGCCTATCTTGCTGCGCTTTGACTCCTGGTCTATCCGAGGAGTTCGTTGACTCAGCCATGACGACCGATTGTCCCGTTTGTGCTTTCTGCGAGCTTAGAGTTCAGAAAAGGGAACGGTAGTCAAGATGAAATGGTTCGAGCGAGGAGGACAATCCCGAGTTAAAATGGCTGTTGCCCAGCTCGGAGCTTGGTGAGTGCGTCTTTGACGAATTGAGCGTCTCGGCTTCCCGGTTCCAAATTCTTGAAAGCTGTCGTCCAAGCCTCATCGGCTTCTCGGTACCGTTTGAGATACCAGAGGGCGACCCCCCGATACCAATTGATTCCGGGCTGATTCGGCAAGTCGACGATAATGGTGTCAAAATGCTGTAGCGCTTGTTGAAAAATGGCTGGGTCATCGATCTTGCGGGTTTCCATCAGAATGACGCCCAGGTGATAGTGTGCTTCGTGATTGGTTGGGTCGAGTTCCAGCACTTTTTCCCAGGCACGTCGTGCGTCTTCATAACGCTCCAAAGCCATATAGGAACGTCCTGCCATGATTTGACCTTCGAGATCGTCGGGATTGTTTCGAAGTCGCTCTTCTAGTCTCGCGACCATCTCCAGCGGATTGGGAGCACCGGAAACCGGTGACGAGTTCGCAGCCATTCGCTGAAGTGCCTGCCAATGGACAAAGGTGTAAATGCCGAGCGATGCCGCCATGACGAGCACCGTGCAAGCTAAAAGAGGAATCCATACGCGACGGGGGGATGCAGGAGTTGTTTGGGACACGGGCGGCTTGTCCTCTTGTTGAGCCGCGAGGGCATCCAAGCGATCGAGGACTTGTAACAAACGGTGTTCATCTGTAGCTTTGAGCCGTTCATAATCATCGCGTTCCAAGCGGCCTTGAGCCAATTCGACATCCAATTCCTGAAGTGATTGCACCAATACCTCACGTTCGACGGAGAGATCAGCGATTTCTTGGCTCACAGCATCGTGCTCGTCGAGGGGAATCGGATCCGGATCTTTGCGCCAAAACGGCGAGGTGAGGATAACGATGACCGTTCCTAACAGAACCGCGAGCGCAATCAACAGCAGCATCGTATGATCTCAGGACTCGGAATGCAATTCCCGGTCAAGACGCTGCCGGGCACGTTCATCGAGGGTAGGGGGAGGCGGGGCTGGTGGGGTCGCGCGTGTCCAACGAATGACTTCTCGCAATAGGAGGAGGCTTCCGAAGAAGAGGAGCAAGAACGGGCCCAGCCAAATCAGCCAATTGATTCCTCGTTTGGGCGGCTGCATGAGAATGTAGTCGCCGTACCGACTGAGAAAATAGGCCCGGATCTCTTCCGGCGTTTGGCCTTGGGCTAACCGCTCTCGGATCACGTTGCGCATTTGTTGGGCCAAAGGCGCCCCTGATTCCCAAATGTTTTCCGTTTGGCAGACGGTGCACCGAAGGGTCTTGGCGATTTCTCTGGTTTGAATATCGAGCTCGCTTTCATCGACCACGCCAGCCCAAGAGGATGGACAAGGCCCCATCAGCAGCGACAGGCAGCAGAAGATGGATATCCATTTCATAACGTTGATGGTTCGGTTCCCGTTAAAAGAGGCATAAGCATGTGCTGCTTCAGGTCGTCATACGTTGGGCCGACAATGGGTCCCACGTGCTTGTAACGAATGATCCCGTGCTGGTCGATGACGAAGGTTTCCGGAACCCCGTAGACGCCGTAATCGATCGCAATCGTGCCCTTCACATCGCGAACGTGTGGAAATGATGAACCGAAGCGTTGTAAATATCGTTGCGCATCGGACAGTTCGTCTTGATAGTTCACGCCTAACATGACGAAATTGGGGTCATGCTGAAATTCTCGGTGTAATCGCAAGATATGTTCATGCTCGACTCGGCATTCATAACACCACGATGCCCAAAAATTTAATACCACGACTTTACCACGAAACTGATCCAAGGAAATCGGGCGACCGGTTTCGACATCGGGACCGATAAAGGTCGGAGCTTTAGTTCCAATCAGCACGGTGGGGATGTGTCGAGGATCGCCCCAGAGGCCTTGATAAAAGAGGGCAAACAATCCCACGAGTATGACGATCAACGTTATCTGCGTTCCACGGCTCATGCGTCTTTTTTCCTTGGGCGAAAGAGGTTCAGCAGGACGCCGAGTCCCATCATGCCGCCGCCGCTCCACACCAATAAAATGAGCGGATTGATCACCGCTCGTGCCACGGCCTCGCCATCAGGAGACACGTCGGGCATGGTCAAAAACACGTGTCCCAGGTTGATGGCGTAAATGGCCGATTCGGTCGTCGGGGTCTGCGATTCCGTGTAGATGCGCTTTTGAGGCCGGAGCGTGGTAAGGAACTCGCCATCGCGATAAAGCTCGAAGACGCCTTCTTTGGCTATCCAGTTTCGTCCTTCTACCTCGTGGATCTTCACGAGCTTGAGGTGGTAGCCGGCAATCATGAATTCGTCTCCGACTCGAAGCGAAACGACTTTCTCGGATTGATAAATGGTAGAAGCGATGATCCCCACGACCAGCACCAAGACACCCAAATGGGTGACCAGGCTAGAGTAACGCCGCTGATTGTGGGCAAACGCTGACACAAACCCCTTGACGACATTCACGTGATAGCGGTGAGCATAGAGACGCGCAATCGAACCGAAGTCCAGGACTATCGCGGTCGCTGCGAAGATGACGACGAAAGCGCCGGCTAGGGCATAGGCACTGCGAATGCCCGTGACGAGTAGAAGCAGAGTTCCCACCATGGCCGCGATAGTGGGAACCTGAAAGTGCTTTTTGAGGGCGGCCGTCGACGCTTTTCGCCATGGAATATACGGACCGATGCCCATCAAGAACAACAGGCCGATGGCGATGGGCATGAAGACGGTGTTGTAATAGGGAGGGCCGACGGTCACTTTGGCGCCCTGGAGCGTTTCGATGATCAATGGATAGAGCGTCCCGAGAAACACCGTGGCGGTCGCGACCAAAAAAAATAAATTATTGAACAGAAAGACGGATTCCCGGGAGACCAGTGAATCCATGACGATTTGGCTTTTGAGGGTATTGGAACGCATCATCAACGTGCCGAAGGCAATGCCGATGACCGTCGCCACGAACATCAAGATATACAATCCGCGTTCGGGGTCCGTAGCGAAGGTGTGCACGGACGTCAACACCCCGCTGCGAACCAAGAAGGTACCGATCAATGAAAGAGAAAACGTGACGATGATGAGGAACAAGTTCCAGACTTTGAACATCTTGCGCTTTTCCTGCACCAGGACCGAGTGGAGATAGGCCGTGCCCACCAACCACGGCATGAACGACGCATTTTCCACCGGATCCCATCCCCAGTAGCCGCCCCAACCGAGTTCATAGTAGGCCCAATAGCCACCGAGAAGAATGCCGGTGGTCAGGCACAGCCAGGCAAAAATGGTCCACCGTTGGGTGACCTTGATCCATTCCTCGCCCAATCGTCCAGAAAAGAGAGCGGCCATGGCAAACGAAAAAGGGATTGAGAAGCCGACATAGCCCATGTACAGCATGGGAGGATGCAGGACCATGGCAGGATCTTGTAAGAGGGGATTGAGGTCTTTGCCGTCCGGCGGGACGGGAAAGATTCGAGTAAACGGGTTGGAAAGAAAAATAATCAGCGCGAGGAACCCGAACATGACCCCCGATTCAACCCCGATCAAATACGGCATGATCATCGGCTGGGTTCGCCAATGAAGCCAGACGGCCAAGGTGCTGAATGCGGATAAAATAAACACCCACAATAACAACGAGCCTTCGTGTCCGCCCCAAACCGCGGCGACCGTGTAGAAAAATGGCAACTTGGAATTGGAATGGTTCGCCACATACGCGACCGAAAAGTCCCGCGTGATGAAGGCTGTGACCAATGCTCCCATGCCGATGGCGAGGAGGACAAAGATCAGTGTGATAGCCGATCGTCCGACCCGAGCCCAATCGACATTTCTGGTGCGAAGCGTTATCACTGCTGATGCGATTCCCACGAGGGAAAGCACCAACGCGATGACGACGGCGAAATGGCCGAGTTCCACAATCATCAAACGGGACCCTATTCCTGGATCGTCAAGGTGACAACGTTCTCATAAAATCTTTTTTGGGGAGCTGGACACCGGCTCGCTTCAACTCAATGGGCATGTAATCCTCGGAATGTTTGGCCATAATCATCGTGGCATAAAAGGTTTTGCCATCTTTCCAATAGCCTTCCACAACGGCGCCCTGCCCTTCTTTAAAGAGATCCGGAGGGATCCCACGAAACACGACAGGAATCGTCGCGGCGCCATCGGTCAGCTCAAAGGTCAACCCCACGGGTTCCGAGTGCGTATGCACGCTTCCCTTGACGACCATACCGCCGACCCGCACTTTTTTTCGCGAATGATCCGGGGTGAAAGCCCGAACTTCGGAAGGCGTGACGAAATAGACGAGATTATCGCCAAAGTTCCCCAACGCCAAATATCCAAGCGCCCCGGCTACAAGAAGGATACTGACGACGATGCCGGTTTTTTTATATGTCGTTCCCATGAGATCAGCCCTCTGGTTCATACAGTTTGGAGTCTTTGATTGCCTGCATCAAAACCACCACTTTCCTACTCATGGAGAAGAGGAAAACGCCAATGGGAATGAACGTCAACAAATAGGCGCTCGCCACGAAACCGTAATTTGATACTAGCGCAATCTCGTGGGCGCGAAAAACACGCGCTGTAGCATCCCAGGTGCCGATCATGACCACGGTTTTGAGTTCTCGGAGATTTTCCGGTGGAGGACCATGGTACTGCACGCGGATAGCCGCTGCATCATCGACTAACTCGAACTGCACGGCTCCTTGCTCGACGTCCCCTTTCAGTGTGCCGCTTTTCACCATACCTTGGACGCGGAATGAGCCAGTAGAGGGTGACAGAATAAGGTCCGAGGGACTCACGGTCGCGAGCTGCGCTTCGTAATGGCGAACGACGAGCATACTGAGGATGATCGCCAGTAAGACGAATATGCCCCAACGGATATACAACCCAGTCATGGACTTGTTTGAGAGCGAGAAAGATGCATCTGTGTGAGCAGACGCCCCTTTTTGGCTTGCAGTAGCTCGTCGAGATACAACAGTTGTGTTCGGACCATGAGCATATACGCAAAGAGCAAGTGAAACCCGATACTCATGATCGTGAGAGGCAAGAGCAATTCCCCAGAGATACTCACTCCACGAGTAGAGATGGATAAGGGTTGATGCAAGGTCCTCCACCATTCCACGGAAAAATGAATAATGGGCAGGTCGATAAAGCCGACGATGGCCAGCACCGCTGCGTAGCGGCTTTCACGATCAGGATCTTCAGTCAAGAATGTGCGCAACATGAGATATCCTGCCAGAATCAAGAACAGGATCGCAAAAGATACGAGTCGAGGATCCCATGTCCACCACGTATTCCATGTCGGTTTGGCCCAGATCGATCCGGTGATCAACGCCAACCCTGTAAACAGAAATCCGAGCCCGGCTGCCGCATGACACATGTTATCGATCAGCCGATCCCGCTTCCAGAGATACCAGATGCTTCCAGCAAAGACCACGGTATAGGCCAGTAGGGCGGTGTGCGCTAACGGAACATGCACATACATGATCCGGACGACCTCGCCTTGATAGTAGTCAGGAGGAGAAGCGATAAGACCAAGGTAGGTGCCGGTCAGCAAGCACACCGCGGCCCCCGCACCAACCCATCCTTTATAGCGTTGGATCTGTTTGATAATGCGGTGAATCATAGCCCCTCATTCGTTTCCCGATATCGAGGGTGCGACCCCCGCTGAAATGAGTGGATAAATTAGGAAGATGTGGGCAACGAGATCAGGTGTCCAGAATGAGTTCGAATAACCAATACGAAACGACGGTAAAAATGAGGTCGAATACGCCGAGAAGATGAAACCATTGACTGTACAGCGCGAACGGCTCGCCATTCAATGCGCCTCTGGTCGATTCCACGGCGGCGATCATCACAGGAATCACCATCGGGAGGAGCAAGACCGGGAGCATCACTTCTCGAGCCCGAATTTGCACCGTCAACGCGGAGAACAAAGTCCCGACGGCCGCGAGACCTTCTGTTGCTAGCAAAAATACTACCAGAAGAATCCAAATTTCTTCAACGACATCGAGATTGAAGAAGATGATGAACAACGGGAACAGCACGACTTCGGCCAACAACATGAACAGGAAATTGGCGGTCATTTTTCCGAGGTAAATCGCCCCCTTGGGAGCAGGACTCATTTGCAGATATTCAAGGCAGTCGTTGTGCAATTCCGCCAAAAACGATTTCCCCAGTCCGATGATGCCCGTGAACGCGAAAGCCACCCAAATAATGCCAGCGAGTAATTCGCGTGCAGCCTGGTGATCCATGGAAAAACTGAAACTGAAGACGAGGATCACGATCAAGGCAAAAAACAGCATGGACACAAGCGTTTCCCGACTGCGCATTTCCGTGATCAGGTCTTTCCAGACCATCCAGCGAATTGCCTTAATAAACGACATAGGTTGAAAGCTCGTGTGGGGGGAAAGTGCGAAGCACGCCGGAATGCAAGATTCCCATGTGATTGGCCACTTGCCGCGTATGTTCTCGGTCGTGTGTCGTCATCAGTACGGCTCCCTCTCGTTGGATCGTTTCCTGAATAAACGCATTCATAATGGCGATGCCGCGTTCATCCAATGACGTGTAGGGTTCATCTAACAACAAGACCTTGGGACGTGCGAGGATGGCCTTGGCCAACCCCAACCGTTTTTTCATCCCGGCCGAAAAGTATCGAGTCTGCATGTGTCCAAACGGCCCGATCTGCACCCTGTCCAATGCGCGTTTGATCTGGGAATCGGAAGGGATGATGCCGCGGAGCGCAAGGCAAAACCGTAGGTTTTCGATGGCATTCAAGTCATCGTACAAATGTGTTCCATGAGCCAGATACATGACGAGTTGACGAACGCGAGCCTTTTCGGTGACGCCGTCATACCCCCAAATACGAAATTGACCGCTTGATGGGCGGGTCAAGGTGGCGAGAATTCGCATTAACGTGGTTTTTCCTGCACCGTTGGGGCCGAACAGGGCAAAACAATGCCGAGAAGGAATGTCAAGTGACAGTTGGTCTAACACACGGTAATGGCCGTAGGTTTTGCTGAGTTGCACGATGCTGAGGGCGATCATGCGGGATGTGGCAACCAACGCCGAGTCGGAGATCTGTGCAAGGCGTTCCAGACAGGTCTGACCATCGATTCACCAATTCAGGCGAGAACAAATAACGGCGTTAGAGTTCCGATCGATGTTCTGGGATCGCGCAATGAGATTTTCGTTTATCACAAGCAAACAGGATGAAAAGCGAACACACGCCTAAGCTAATGGCTGTGTCGGCGATGTTGAAGGCCGGCCAATGATAGCCGTCGATGTAGAAATCCAAAAAGTCGATGACTTCGCCGTACCGGATTCGATCGATGAGGTTCCCGATGGCGCCGCCCAGGATGGTGGCGACGGTGATCTGTCCCCACCAATCGGTTGGCCTCAGTCGGAAAAAGATCGTCATGAGTAGCCCGATGGCGAACAGGGACGTCAACAAAAAAAACACCATCCGAAAACCGCTACTGCTGGAGGCGAGAAGACCAAATGCCGCTCCCGGATTTCGAATATAGGTGAGATTGAAGAAGCCAGGGATGACGGGAATCGATTCGTGCAAGCGCATGGTCCGGGCGATGGAGGCTTTGGTGAGCTGATCCACCATAACGAGAAATACCGTGTACGCCGCCAGCATCGCGTAACGTCGAGGGATGAAGGTCATCCGATAGCCTCGAGGCAGCGATCGCACAGCGTGGGATGGTCGGGGTTCGAACCGACGGTGAGGCGATAATTCCAGCACCGTTCGCACTTCTGTCCATCCGCTTTTCGGACTTCTACCTGAATGCCGAGCGTTGCATCGGTGACCAGGTTCTCGGCATGAGTGTCTATTCCGGAGCGGAGCTCGACTTGGGAAACAATGAAGACAGTTGGAAGTTCGGAATGATATTTTTGCAGAAACCTGACCATCTCATCCGAGGCATGGAGAATAACCTTAGCTTCGAGAGACGAGCCGATGAGTTTGTTGCGCCGCTGTTGCTCCAGCGCACTCTGTACCTGCGTGCGAACCGCCAGCAGGCGTTTCCAATTTTGTTCGAGCGGAGGATTGATCCAGCGGGGATTCACCGTAGGAAAGCGGACGAGGTGGATGCTGAACGCGCCTTCGCTTTCACGGACACGATCGGGCAGCGTTCGCCAAATTTCATCGGCGGTGAAGGCGAGGATCGGCGCCATCAATTTGGCCAAGACCACGATGATTTCAAACAGTACGGTTTGCGAGCCGCGACGAAGGGGAGCATGTTTGGGAAAGGTGTACAGTCGATCTTTCAGCATATCCAAATACGTGGCACTCATATCCACTGTACAAAAATACTCCAGCTCGTGGAACGCCTGGCGAAACTCATACGCGTCGTAGCCCTGACGGACTTTGGCAATAAGATGGGCGAGGCGTGTCAGGGCCCAGCGATCCAATTCCGACAGGTGATCATAGGGGACGGCATGGGTCTCAAATTCAAAATCGTACAAGTTGCTGAGAAGGAATCGGCAGGTATTTCGAATTTTCCGATACGCTTCGCTGAGCTGTTTGATGATTGTAGAAGAAATACGCAAGTCTTCATGATAGTCCTGGGACGCCACCCACAATCGGAGAATTTCTGCGCCCGATTGTTGAATCACTTCTTGTGGGGTCACGACGTTGCCTGCTGATTTCGACATTTTCTTGCCTTCGCCGTCTACCACAAACCCATGCGTCAAGACGGCTTTGTACGGCGCGCGATCATCCGTCGTCACGGCGGTCAACAGGGCGCTGTGGAACCACCCCCGATGTTGATCCGATCCTTCGAGGTACAAATCGGCTGGCCACCATCCCGGTCCTCGTGGTTTGAGAACGGCGGCGTGGCTCACGCCCGACTCGAACCAGACATCGACGATATCGCGTTCCTTGTGAAACGTTCGGTTGCCGCACGATGGGCAGGTCACGTAAGCAGGCAGTAACTCTTCGGGGGAGCGTTCAAACCACACATCGCTTCCCTGTTGGCCGACGAGGTCGGCCAATTGTCGGATGAGGGCAGGATCCATGAGTGTGGCCTGACATCGGGTACAGGTGAAGCCGGGAATCGGAGTGCCCCATGTTCGCTGGCGAGACAGGCACCAGTCCGGTCGGTTGAGAATCATGCCGTAAATCCGGTCGCGCCCGCGCGGCGGATACCATCGAACCTGATCGATCTCTTTCAACGCCCGTTCGCGCAGGTTGCCTTTCTCCATGGAGACGAACCATTGTTGGGTTGCGCGAAAGATGACGGGCTGTTTGCACCGCCAACAATGCGGATACGCATGCTCGATTTCCTGTGTGCCGACCAACAAACCGAGATCCTGCAATTTGGCCACGATCTGGGGATTCGCCTGCAGCACGTGCTGCCCAGCGAACTCTTGGACATCGTGAGTGAAGCGTCCCGTGTCATCGACAGGCACGAGAATGGAAAGCGGTTCGGAAAGGACCTGCGGAACCTGTGCGTTGTATCGGAGCACCAGGAGATAGTCTTCCATGCCGTGGCCGGGTGCGATATGGACGCATCCGGTTCCTTGATCGAGTGTGACAAAGTCCGCCAAGAGAATCGGAGACAGTCCGTCGGACAGGGGACGTCGGCAACGCAACCCTTCGAAGCTGTCTCGGCCTTGTCTCGTGGCGAGGATGCGCGGCGAGGGTAAACGGCATTGTTGGACGACGGATTCGACCTGCTTTTCGGCGATGACCAGGATTTCGTCGCCCACCCGAACAAAGGCATAGGTGATGTCAGGATGAATGGCCAGGGCCTGGTTCGCCGGGAGGGTCCAAGGCGTGGTGGTCCAAATGACCATCGATACCTGAGAAGCCGTGGCCAATTCTGGAATATCCAATCCATTTGGACTAGCAAGTTGGGATGGTGACAATTCAAAAGGAAATTTGACGTAAATAGAGGTCGATCTATGGGTTTCGTATTCTACTTCGGCTTCGGCCAAGGCCGTTTGGTCCACGGTGCACCATAGGACAGGCTTGAGACCTTTGTAGACCATGCCTTTTTCGACAAATGTGGCAAATTCCCGAAGGATCGTGCTTTCGTAGTCGGGGTTCATTGTGAGATAGGGATGCTCCCAGTCCCCCAATACGCCCAAACGTTGAAATTCTTCTCGCTGGATGCGGTAGAACCGGTCGGCGTAGGCTCGACACAGGCGGCGGAGTTCGATGATGGAAAGCTGTGACTTCTTGGGTCCCAATTCTTTCGTCACCTGGTGTTCGATGGGGAGACCGTGACAATCCCATCCTGGAATGAAAGGGACCCGATAGCCAGACATTGTTTTGGACTTCACAATGAAATCTTTCAAGATTTTGTTGAGGGCATGACCGATATGAATACGGCCATTTGCGTACGGAGGGCCGTCGTGCAAGATAAACAGGGGACGACCGGCGCCGAGTTCCTGAATGCGGTCGTACAGTCGTTCTCGTGCCCACGTCGCGAGCCATTCCGGCTCTCGCTGGGGCAGATTGGCTTTCATCGGAAACGAGGTCGTCGGTAAGTTGAGGGTCGATTTGTAATCCATGACGGGGCTCAACGTGCCTGAGGTCAATACGGATTGACCGGCATTCTAGCGATGGGTCTACGGGGCGTCAAACGACTTTGTCACGGGTGTATTCCGAATAGACGATCGCGTGGAGAGAGCAGCCGGCCAACCCTGTCCGATCACGCAGGAGAAGAGTCATGGCAGCCCACGTCGTCAGCTGAGAGCCATCATTCGCTCGAGCGCGAGCTTGGCCATTGTCTTCTCGTCGTCGGGGACACGGATCTGATTCACGATATGTCCGTGGACGAGGTTTTCCATCGTCCAGCACAAGTGCGCAGCATCGATCCGGTACATGGTCGCACACCGACAGACCATTGGAGACAGGAAAAACACCTGTTTGTCGTGCTGCTCGCGTTTCAGTCGATTGACGAGATTGAGTTCGGTGCCGACTCCCCAAATGGTACCTGGCGGTGCTTGGCTGACCGTCCGAATAATAAATTCGGTGGAGCCGACGAGATCCGCCAATTTGACGACGTCTTCGTGACATTCCGGATGCACGATGATTTGTATCTCAGGATACCGTTTCCGGAAGTACGCGACATGTTCGGGCTGGAACATTTGATGCACGCTGCAATGCCCTTTCCACAGGATCAAGCGGGCTCGTCGAATGGCTTTTTCGCTGTTTCCACCGTTGGGCAGAAAAGGATCCCAGACGATCATGGCGTCACGAGGGAGCCCCATGGCGTTGGCTGTATTCCGCCCCAGATGTTCGTCGGGGAAAAAGAGAATTTTTTCGCGTCGGGACCAGGCCCATTCCATGATAGCCCGGGCATTCGAGGAAGTGCAGGTAATGCCTCCGTGTTCTCCGCAGAATGCTTTAAGGACGGCTGCGGAGTTGACATAAACGACAGGGGTCACGACGTCTTCAACAGGCAGGATCTTCGCCAATGTTTCCCAACAATCGTCGACTTGTTCGATTGCGGCCATATCCGCCATGGAACAGCCAGCGGCCAGATCTGGGAGTATGACGGTCTGGTTCGAACGGCTCAGGATGTCGGCCGTCTCTGCCATAAAGTGAACTCCGCAAAACACGACATAGGGATATTCGGATCGCGCAGCCGCCTGTTTGGCAAGGAGCAAGGAATCGCCCCGCAAATCGGCATGTGCGATGACTTCGTCGCGTTGATAATTATGGCCGAGGATCAGCACTTGGTTGCTGAGTCGAGTTTTGGCTGCCGCTGTCCGATCATACAATTCTTGCTCGGACAGGGCTTGAAAGTCGGTAATGGGCAACGGTGCCGTTTCGACCGCGTTTATCGTCTGGTCATCGATAGTCAAGGAAGAAAATGGAATCATGTCTCTCACCTGAGAAAAAGAATCGTTCTCTCACCGTCTCCCGGTGATGGTCAAAGCATATCACTATAACAGATGGATTCCCTACTGAAAAAGCCGGAATTGACGGAAATTTCCAATCCCTGCAAGCTTTTCGATCGACGTCGGAGGCAAAAGGAAAACGCCTTTGGTTGAGAGAGAAATAAGGATCGGCCAATTGCATCGGCATCGTGGCTGCTTGCCAGAAATAATAACGATGTCGACGCAAGAGCGCGTCCGGGTCGAATAGGAGCATATTGACGACCGGTGTTCTTAGGGCTCGCATGCCTCGCAAGGCTGGTTCCGCTTACTTGAGCGGGAGAATAATGGTGCTTGTCTGTCGACAAAAAGCGATCGGCCAAGAAGATGCAGTTTGTGGCCGAGGGACATGATCGAATTGGGAAGAAGGAAAAGCTCGGCTTCAGCAGACAAATCCGCTTGCGGTCGCGGGACGAAGAATCGGAGAAGAACGGATCGATGTTCTCCGTGCCGAAGCCGGGCAGCTCAATGCGGAATTACGGGAATTATCCCGTTTTCTTGACGTAGGCTTTGTACACTTTTTTGGAATCCACAGCTTCCTCTTCCAGTCCCACCATTTCGTGCCCCGTGGTCTGACACCAGGCCGGCATATCCTTTTTGATGCCCTCGTCATCAGAGAGCACTTCGAGAACCTGCCCGGGTGCCAATTCCTTGATCTTTTTTGATGTGAGGATGATCGGCATCGGGCACAAATATCCCAATGTATCGAGCGTCACATCTGCGTGTCCCATACGTCAGTTCCTCTCTTCTCTCATGATGTTGAGGCCACAAGCGAGCGTAGCTTGCGGAAAAACGGCTGGCTCGTGCACCTTCCGACGCCAGAGCGTGAGCCCTCAACTAGATAAACAAATTGACTGCACCTCGACGAGCCTCAGCGAGATACGTAGAAACTCCCGCTAATTGATCCACACCATCGATCAGCGTATCTTTCGTGATGCCCATCAATCCCATGGTTGTGGTGCATGCGATCATCTTGACGCCGAGATCTTGAGCGGTTTGGATGAGTTCGGGAACATCCGGCATATGATGACGTTTCATGACGCGTTTCATCATGCTGGTTCCGAGCCCCCCAAAATGAAAGCGCGAAAGCGGGAGTGCATCGGCGCCGCCTTGGTTCAAGATCCCGAACAGACGCAAGATCCAATCTTTCGCTTTGCTGGAGACGCCGCGTTTGCGAATTGCATTGAGTCCCCAAAAGGTAAAAAACATGGTCACTTCCATGCCCATGGCCGCTGCACCGGTTGCAATAATGAATGCGGCCATAACGCGATCCATATCGCCGCTCAAGACGACAATGGTCACTTTATCGGTTTTGGTCTCTCGCAATTCTGCTAGCGCCGCGGACGGTTCGACGGTCGTGCTGTTCATATGCCACCTGCCTGGTCTCTGGTGAGAAGTGATTCAAATAATCGAATACACCACATTATACCGTATCAGGGGAAGAGCCCGACAAGACAATCCTTTCCTGAAACATCTACGAGGCGTTGACTATAATGAGGCGTTTTTTCAGGTGTCAAGAAAGAAACCTGCTGTTCAGCCGTTCTCGAGAACCAGCGCGTTCAAGGGCTTGCTTCGCTACATCTTGCTATGACGACTGGTCCTGTAATCGTCGAATGCGTTCCTAATGTGAGCGAGGGACGCAACCAATCGATAATCGAGCGACTCGCCTCCGCGGTCGAGGCGGTGAAAGGCGTCGCGCTGCTCGATCGACATGCGGATGTCGATCATCACCGATCGGTGTTCACATTGGCTGGAGAGCCGAATGGCGTATCACGAGCGATCGCCGAGTTCGTGCGCGTGGCCGTCGCAGTACTCGATATTAGGACGCATCGCGGCGCACACCCTCGCGTCGGCGTGGTGGATGTAGTCCCGTTCGTTCCGCTGTCTGGTCTGACCCTGATGGATTGTGTTCGTCTAGCGACAAACCTGGCAGCGTGGGTAGGACATCAACTCGCGGTTCCTGTTTTTTTGTACGAAGCCGCCTGTCGCGTGCCCGAGCGCCGACGGTTAGAAAATATTCGTCGCGGAGGGCTCGAAGGGTTGGCTCATCGGATGCGACATGATCTCCATTGGCAACCTGATTATGGACCGGCTATCCCTCACCCTTCGGCCGGCGTGATGGTGATCGGGGCCCGTCCGATTTTGATCGCGTATAACGTTGTCTTGAACACGAACGATCTGCGCGTAGCTCAGACGATCGCCAAAACCATACGGGAATCCGGTGGGGGGCTGCCGGCATTGAAAGCTATCGGCGTAGCATTGGGGACTCGAGGTGTGGTGCAAGTCTCGATGAATCTCACGAATTTCCGGGTAACCTCCCTTCTCGATGCCTATGGGGCCGTGCGGCAGGAGGCGAGGCGGCATGGAGTGGCGATTTTGGAAAGCGAGATCGTGGGACTGGTGCCCCGGGCGGCATTGCCGCCGGATCCAGCGACGACATTAAACTTGCGACATTGGAGTGCCGACCGCATCTTGGAAATCCGATTGGAACAAGCGGGGCTCCTGCCGAAAGGTGGTGAGCTGACGCTGGATGTGTCTAAGGACAAAGAGACCTTTGGCTAGCGTCATTATGAGAATCATGATATGTTTTGAACGCGCAAGACTGTGAACGGAGGAAAGCGGGTCATCGGTGTCCGTTTCGATCCCATTCATAATATTGCCAAGGAGGCGCACTCATGGTCGATCAGCAAGCGCTCGCTGCTCTTCGGGAAAGCAAATTCGGGCGACTCACGGTCGGGCAACTCATGGAAAAGGATGTTCAGTTCGGATTCAAAGATCAAAAAGCCGGGGTCTTGGCAAATCTCATGATGGAAGGGTTTGGGTCAGTGCCCATCGTCGATCGGATGAATCGCCTCATCGGCATCGTTTCGGAGTTCGATCTCCTCAAAGCGGTTCGAAAGGGCCAACATTTGAACGAGGTCCCTGCCGGTGATGTGATGACGTCGCACCCGATTTCTCTAACCCAGGATACGAATATTTTGACGGCAATCGATGTGTTGCAAAACAATCATCTCATTCGCGCCCCCGTCGTGGATGCTTCCGGCAAGCTGGTTGGGATCATTGCGCGCTCCGATATTCTTCGCGGATACCTGCAAACCATTTCCTCCTAATCCTAATCTGTAGATTATCGCCGTGTTGACCCTGCGTCTGGCCTTTGAGAGGTGAAGGGCGTGCGGCGAACGAACCTCGTCGCGACGGTCGGATACCTTTCCTCTACGTCATCTTTTTTCCTCGTGGTTTTCCCCTCTTGAAGGAGAATGAGCGAGGTAGTCCCTCACCCCTTCGATCAGACGATGGCAATCGCCCGGTGAAGTCTCGGGCAGCCATGAGACCCGAATGGCTGGGCAAAGCGGCAGCGGATATTCCTCAAATTCTTTGACGACGATTGCCTGCCGTGAATAGAGGAATCGGGATAACGGCTCTTGGTCGGCCGATTTTTGATATCGGCACGTCACGATTCCAGGGACATGAGGGCCACTCCAAGAGGATGGTTGAAAGGCCGGAGTGGCAGCCAGCGTGGTTGCAATGGCCTGGCGACGCGCGAACGATTCGGCATTGTCCTGTTCGTGCGGTCGAGAAACCTTGCAGGCTGCCGCCAGTCCAGCGATCAATCCGATATGATGCGTGCCGATCTCGAACCGAGCAGCAGGGAAAGTTCGTCGGACATGGGCCAGCAAGGCAGGATGACGTGCCCACATCCGGGGATGGATCGCCAATGCCCCGGTTCCTAACGGCCCTCGGCACCATTTGTGACCAGGGAAAAAATACGCGTCGAAGATCTGGTCTTCCAGATCGACGGGGATCTGGCCGGCCGCTTGAGCCCCGTCGATGAACAAGAAGGCTTGTCGATGAGCGGCTATTGCTCCGATTTCGGCGATGGGGAAGATTCGGCCATCGACGTGAGAGACGTGGCTGAGCAGGACAGCCTTGACTGGTCGAGTCGCCAGGACTCGGTCGAATTGTTCGATCATGTCATCGGGTGAAACAGGATCCAGAAGGACGATCTGCACGCCGTCACGAACCACCGCATTCAATTCGCGCACAATGGAAGGATTTTCGTGGGTGGTGGAAAGGACAACATCGCCCGGTTCCCACGCGGTGAGCGACAGAAGGAGGTGAGCGGCCAACGAGGCGTTCGGAACAAACGCAATGCCCGATGGTTCAGAGAAACGGAGAAAATGGGCGATCGCTTGTCGGCTGGCGGCAATGGTGTGCGCGTACCATTGAAGTCCCGGCGGTGAATAGAGCAAGCGGTTGAATTCCTGCATCGCGGCATCGACGGCTTCGATCGCCTCCGGCCTGGTTGGACAGAGCGCGGCATAGTTGAGGTAGATCATGAAAGAACCGTGTCAACTGGCTGCGCGACGCGGTGCGATGATATCACCGAGCGGGTGGAACAAACGGGTGGAAGGCACCACGAGGTTCATATCGGTTTTTGAGCCAAAGCGAGTCCGATAAGCGCGTGTGGATCTGTATACCAATGCTGTGTGAGAAAACCAGCCGCCGCAAGCAGGGTTTCGGCTCGCGGTCGATCATATTTGGTGCTGATTTCCGTGAGCAGTTCCTCTCCCGCTTGCAGGTTCAGGGTCAAATCCAAATCCCTTATGTAGACCGTAAGGGGATAACGGGCGCGGAGGCGCATCTCGATGCGATGGGCATTCCGGTTGTAAACTGCACTGTGGTCGAAGGTATCGGGATCGAAATCGGCGCCTATCCGTGCTCGCAAGACCGACAAAATATTTTTGTTGAATCGCGCTGTCACTCCGGCTGTGTCGTTGTAAGCGGCTTCTAGCCGAGCGACATCGGCCTCTAATTGCACACCCAGCAGAAAGTAATCGCCCGGCTCCATTGCTCGGTAGATCGACGACAAAAATTTGACAGCATTGGTTGGGGAGAAATTTCCGATGGTCCCTCCCAAGAAGACTACCAACCGACGCCCTCCGTTTGGAATGTGCTCGAGATGGGCCAGAAAGTCGCCGACGATGCCGTGAATCTGCAGGGTCGGATATTCCAAGACGAGTTCTTGAGCCACGCGGCGCACGATCCCTTCGCTCACGTCGAAAGGCACATACATCCGAAGGCGATCCGCACGATGCATGACATTCAACAAGATGCGGGTTTTCGTCGCAGCACCCGATCCCAATTCCACCAATTCTTGAGCGTCAGTGCACGCGATGATGTGCTCGGCGTATTTTGCCAACAGCTCACGCTCGGTTCGGGTTTGGTAATATTCAGGCAGTTCGCTGATGCGCTCGAATAAAGCCGAGCCTTCGTCATCGTATAAGTATTTCGTAGGAATCGTTCGAGGGGTAGAAAGCAATCCCGCCCGAAGTTCCGATCGCATAGCGTCGAGGTCCGCCGCGTCGGTATGGACATCAATCTGAATGCGGGGCATGAAGTATTGGGTGAGCGAGGATGTGGTCATGCAGCGCCTCTCCAGCTGCGAGATTCCTGTAGGGACGCATTGGAACGGTCGGGTGAAGCTGGCATCGTGATCGATTCAGAAACGATTCTCCGCCTTCTGCTATCCGTTTCTGCTCACAGATTGGGTAAGTTCCGTGCGCATTCAGGAAAGCAAAGGACCGAGGATGAGAACGATCTGCGGCACCTGTTCCGCGACGCAGAACGGCATTGCGAAAGAGCACTATACGTACTCAACGTGTTGTGTGCAAGACAACGGGCATCCGTGCCTGCATGTTTTTCGCATTCGACAGGATGGGGATCGATGATATCGCGAACCGCAAGCGACCCAGTCTCGGTTCTCTTCTCGATGTCAGGATTCCTCTGGACGTGATGGGCAGTGATCCTGTAGAAAAAAAGCATTTCGACCGATATCAAGAACAAACAACCAAGAGGGATGGTGAAATGGTGCATCGCAAAGACAACCTAGATCTGTTGTCGTTTCGTTGATGCGAAAGCATTCACTAGTCGAATAGCCGATTATCCCTCGAAAGAGCAACCTTACCATGATCGCATTGAGGAGTGGTTATGATGCTTGCCCAGATGCTCCTTTCCTGCTGGTTGGCTGTGGCGTTCACGTCTGCCGGGGGCACCCTGTCGCATACCGAGACGCGGTATAGTGCCGCGTGTCCGGCTCAAGTGTTTTATGCCACGCAAGATCACGCGCTTGTACTCCGGTTCCCGAGGCATCGCGTCATTGTGCCGCTTCCGGAGTATGCCCGCGATGGAGAATGGGTGGCGGAATATCAGGTTCCCGATCGTTTCCTCGTTCTTCGCGCGAAGGGCATGCCCATCGGTGAAAAAATACGTGCAGAGGTTCAAGAGCATCCGGGACTCCGCCAAGGATGAAACGGATTCGCTGGCAAGGGTTCTGCTCTGTCGGTCTGCTGCCTCTGAGCGACGGAAGGACGATCGTCACCCGTTATGAGCGTCGCGCTCTTTATCGGACGTTCTCGACACTCATTGTTCATCGACCCGTCGACAGTCTGCCATGTGATAGATTGGGCATGTGCGTGGCTGTTGAGAGGGCGATGAGGATCGTCACAAATCCGATGGGTTGATTCTTTGCGACAGGAATGCGACTCACGCGGCTCTGAGCGCGCTACCCAGCAGCCCACTTGTTGCTAAAATTCCTGCACCGTATCCCACCGCCAACCGTTTGCACGACCACAGGCTGAAGCCATTTCCGAGGACGCAGTCGGGAGTAATCACGGTCAGCATCCCTGCCCATAGCGCCATTCCTATGATCGATGCCATCGCAGTCAGGAGGGCGAACAGAATCAGCGATGTCGAATAAGGCGGCAAATTCCATGAATGGGTGATCCGGCGAAAATGTTCGTCGCTGCGATCCTAGTAGCCACGCTGGAATTCTTTTCGTAGTGCGTCCCAAAGCTGGAGACCGTGAAGAAACAGCCAGGTACTCCCGATCGCGATGCCGTTCAGGATGAGGGGAACACGAACGTGTGAACACCTAAAGGGATAAGAGCGAACGGTGATTCAGCGGCCCGAAGTTTTTTCGGCGAGTTGGTGTTCACGCTGTTGGAGCTCATTCAACAGGATGAGCAGCTTTCCATATCTTGGCATTGTTGCACGAGGCGAGCGGCGTGGTGCTTCTGTAATTGGGAAAGTTTCAGGTGAAGCGGATCCAAGGCATCGTGAATCACCACGAGCAAATCCCGAGCGACAGGAAATTTTTCCCTAGTCGTAATTTCGCCAAAATGCAGGATCGACCTTTTGAAGATGAGCGTGAATGGTTTTGATGGCTTATTCGGCAAACGAATCGATGTCCAGCGGGTGCGGCTTCCGGGATTGGTGGTCCATGCTGCCAATAACGGTTCGTGGCCTTGGCCGATTTGATGTACGAGGTCGGTAAACCGTGGTTCGATATACCAATGAATGGCTTCTTCAAAGGTGGAGCTCGTTGACAAGAATGATAATTTCATGGCGCGTGCGGCAGGAAGGGTTTCGGGCGGTGCTCGTTGAGACTGAGCGATGGCATTCAACGGAGTGCGCACGGTCTCTTCTCTGTCGTACGAGCAGGCCGAGGCGCTTCGATTCCGACGGGCTGCGAGTGTCGCACGGAGTTCTTGAAGCACGGTTCGGAGATGATCGGGATAGTAGCACGCCTCTTGATCGACTTTTGTTAACAGTTGTTCAAGCGTCCTGAGACTCTGTTCGATGGCCGCGACGTGATCCTTGGCGATCTGGTGCTCGACCCCTGTTTCTGTACATCCGATCGACCCGTGCCTCTTCTTGGTTATATTCCAGGTATGGAAGGACCAATGTCAGGTGTCCGATCAGGTCGAACGCGATACCGCCGATCACAAGCTTCGTAAATTTTTTCCGGTGGTACGGAAGTCCCAAAGAAGAAGATCAAATAAGAATCATCCATCGTTCAAACGGTACCAGAGAGGGAAAAGCTCGAGGACTGGGCGTTATGCCAATGAAGACGTCCGAGAGGCGACCTCCCAAGCGATGGGTGCATGAAGGGCCTTGTCATCCGTAGAGCTTCCGCTCATAGTGGCGGTGGCTCTTCTTGAATTCGACGAGGTTTGTAACCTTCGGCCGAGAGCGTATCTAGGAGTTGGGTAATATGCGTGGTGCCTCGGGTAAGAAGCACGAACTCGACTTCTGCGGATTGCACGGGTAGATGCGAAAACGCACGTTGATGATGGACTTCGATAATGTTGGCATCCGTTTGGCTGATACAATGCGCGACAGCCGCCAGCGAGCCTGGCACGTCGCGCAAGGCAACTTGAAGACGAACCAGCCGACCTTCTCGAACAAGCCCGCGCTGAATGATGGAAGATAAGATCAAGAAGTCGATATTCCCTCCAGTCAAAATCAGCCCCACATGTTGGTTCAAGAATCGTGCTCGATATTTCATCATCGCGGCGAGCCCTGACGCGCCCGCTCCCTCCACCACGGTTTTTTCCTCGCGCAGGAGCGTCAAGACGGCGATTTCGAGATCGGATTCCTCCACCAGCAGGATGTCGTCGACCAACTCTCGGACAATGGGAACCGTGAGCCGCCCTGGTGTTTTGACCGCAATGCCTTCGGCAATGGTCAGTTCTCCTTCTCCAGTTGGCGGCATGCCGCGCAGCGCTTGCAGCATGAACGGGAAGCGAGCGGTCTGTACCCCGATAATCTTGAGCGGTGGGCGCCGAGCCTTAGCGGCGATAGCGCACCCTGCAATGAGTCCGCCTCCGCCGACGGGAACGATCAACGCATCTAAGTCCGGGCAGGCATCGAGCATTTCCAGCGTGACGGTTCCTTGTCCGGCGATGATCCGTTCGTCGTCGTAAGGATGAATCAGATGCCATCCACGCTCTGCGACAAATTTCTGGGCAAAGGCGCTGGCTTCATCCAAATCGCGACCCTCGACATGGACCTCGGCTCCGTATTCGCGCGTCTGTTCGACTTTGATATTGGGAGTGAACCGGGGCATGACGATGGTTGCCGGAATTCCCAGTGCTCTGGCGTGATACGCCACGGCTTGCGCGTGGTTGCCTGCCGAAACGGCAATCACCCCTCGTGCACGTTCCTCAGGTGTCAGCGACAAGAGTTTGACCAGCGCCCCGCGTTCTTTAAACGAACCCGTGTATTGGAGATTCTCGAACTTCAAGGTGACATGGGCACCAGTCAATTCCGATAACCGACGCGATAGGGCGCACGGAGTCTGATCGACTTTTCCGGCAAGGATATGCTGGGCTGCAAGAATGTCCTGGATGGTCACGGGCATGAGCGCGGAACAGCTTTTGGACTGGGTTGGGCAACCTCGGCTGCCATGATATGTCAGATCGCAGATATAGCCTCACGGCTTACGGCGTTCGAAATTCCAGCGGGACATAGGGTCGAGGTGGTGGGCCGACATACGCGGCTCGGGGGCGAATGAGTCGGTTGCGATCCTGCTGTTCGATGATATGGGCGCACCACCCGGCGACCCGACTGGCGACGAAAATCGGCGTAAACGTTTCCACGGGGATGCGGAGCAAGAGATAGACGACGGCGGTATAGAAATCCAGATTGGGAAACATCCCTGTTTCTTTGCGCATAATCTGCTCGATCGATTCGGCCATCTCGTACCATCGGAAATTCTGCTTCTGGGCGCTCAAAGCTTGAGCCCGGTTTTTGGCGATGAGCGTACGGGGGTCTTCGTGCTTCAGGACGCGATGGCCGAACCCCATGATCCGTTGTTTGTGGGCCAAGCGTGACAATACCCATTCTGGGGCGTTCTCAGGTCGACCGATGGCTTGGAACATGTTCGCCACGGCTTCGTTGGCTCCGCCATGCAAGGGGCCTTTCAAGGCCGCAATGGCGGCCGTGACAGCGCCATAGAGATCGGCTAAAGTGGAGGCCGTTACCCGCGCTGCAAATGTCGATGCGTTGAATTCATGTTCGGCGTACAGCATCAATGAGATGTCGAGTTCTCTGGCATCTTCCAGATCATGACTTCCTGTCAGAATATGCAAGAGATCGGCAGCGAGCGATCCGCGAAATCCGACGGCAAAGGCCGGATCATGCGGGTGCAAGGTCCGACCCAAAATGGCCGGAATTCTTGCCAGAAGTTTGACGGCTTTTCTGACATTGGCGGCGTGCGAAGAATCGTTCGCCTCCGGATCGGTCATCCCTAAAAACGAGACACTCGTGCGCAAAATATCCATGAGGTGAGCCGACGACGGAACGGTTTCCAGATACCGGCGTACCGGAACCGGCAATCCCGCGGCGTGTTCGAGTTCCCCCTTCCAGCTTTGCAGTGCCATGGCCGACGGCAATTCCCCGTGCAACAGGAGATAGGCCACTTCTTCAAACGATGCGTGAACGACGAGGTCTTCGATGGCATAGCCACGATACCGTAACCGGCCATGGATCTCGTCGATGTCACAGATGGCCGTCTCTCCGGCCATGATACCTTCCAATCCGGGTTTACTCGCGACGCTCATGTTCATGGGACACCTGCCTTTCGTGCAACCGTTTCTCGAATTCATCATACGCCTGATATCGTAAGATTTCATAGAGTGTCTGCCGAGCCTGCATCCGCTCCAGAAGATTGCGCTGAGTCCCTTGGCTGACGAGCTCTTGGAGGGCCTCTTCCATGACCCGAGCCGCCATGCGAAAGAGGGTCATGGGAAACAGGACCAGGTGATAGCCGAGTTGGGCAAAGTCTTTGACGCTGAGATACGGTGTCTTGCCCCATTCCGTCATGTTCGCGATGAGGATGAGGGTCGGATCGCGAAGCGCTGCAGCGAACTGAGCGAATTCTTCTGCTGACTCCAACGCTTCGGGAAAAACGGCGTCGGCCCCAGCTGCTCGATAGGCTTTGGCACGGTCGATGGCCCCGGCCAGGCCTTCGTTCGCTCGTGCGTCGGTTCTGGCAATCACCAAGAAATCGCGGTCTCGCTTCGCTTCGACGGCAGCGGCAATTTTCCGGCACATCGCCGCTTTCTCGATGAGGACCTTGCCCGGCAAATGGCCGCACCGTTTGGTCGTCGCTTGATCTTCCAATTGAATGCCGGCTGCTCCGACCAAGGCAAATTCCCGAACGGCTCGATACACCTGATGGATCTCGCCATATCCGGTGTCCGCATCGACGAACACAGGAATGTCGACGGCTTGAGCGATTTGCTTCGTTTCCATTGCCATTTCCGTCATGGTGAGCAGACCGATATCGGGAAGGGCACGGGCTGCGGAAATCCCTGCGCCCGAGATATACGCCGCTTCAAACCCTGCCCGTTCCACCAACCGAGCAGAGAAAGCATTGAACACGCCAGGAACGGCCAGGGTTGTGGTTCGCACACGGTTACGAAATGCTGTAAGAGACGACAAGCCTGAAGCGGTCATTGCGCGCTCCTCTCGTTGACAACCGGCATGGCCGCCACGAGCTTCGACACGTCATCCAACTGGTCCACCTTCCAGACGGTTCGCAGTATCCGCGCCACTTCCGAATCTTTGAGCCGGCCTTCGGTGAGCGCATATAATTTCGCTTCCACGTCCTGGTCCGACATCGGGCGCATCGAATGTCCGAGAGCCACATCGACTTGGGTCTCGAAAACGCCGCCGTCCGCCAATGTGACTTGCAAGCGCGTGGGCATGCTTCGCGGGTAGCGATCGGAGAAATCTGGCACTTCGACGACGCGCACTTTTTGGATCAAGTCACGGAGCGACCGGTCTTTGAGCCGAGTGGGCGAAAACGAACGAGGAGTCACGGTTCCGTATGCGAGCGCCGTGGCGACACAAAACGGGAGGCTGTGATCCGCCGTTTCACGGGTCTGCGGGTGCCATTTTTCGGGATCGCGTCCGATGATCTCGATGGCCACATCGAAACTCCCGACCACGATGGACTGAACAGCGGTCGAATCGAATCGCCCTCTGGCAGCGAGGACCTGCCGGCGAATGTCGAGAGCGGCTTCGACTGCCGATTGTGCATGATATTCCACGGGATAGGCTTTAATAAATGTATCCAAAATCCGAAAGGGAATGCCGGGCTCGCCTCCGAATGCTGGGAGATCAAACGGACCCGAAACGATCTGCATGAAGCCTTTTTCGCCTTCGAACATGGCCGCAGGACCGCTCATGCCTTGCCGAGCAATCAGCGCGGCGAAAATTCCGTTTCTGGCTGCATTGGCAAAGGCACAGGCTTTCCACAACGAAACTTCGCCAACGCGAGTCTGTCGAAGCGCGGCAGCCGTGATGCCTGCCAAATTGACGGCATGGATCGTCTTGGCTCGGGAAAGCCGTAACAGCTTGGCCGTGCTCAGGACCGTCGAAAATGCGCCATAGGTGACATGATCCCAGCCTCGCGGTCGCAAAGCGGCAGCATCGCATAACCGGCATTGGATTTCGTAAGCCAACACTACCGCTTCGATGAACCGTGGTCCGGAGGCCCGGAGGAATTCTGCAACTGCGAGACATGCCGGAATATTGTCGGATGGATGCGCCGGCTCTTTGGAAAGATAGGTATCGTTATAGTCCAGATACCGGACGAGAGTGCCGTTGGCGAAGGCGGCCAGATCCGGTGTCGTTCGAGTGCGTGTGCCCCAAATCGTGGCGCCGTGACGAAGTGGGACCGACGAAGCCAACGCTCGGGCGATCCGAGATGGTTGAGCGGACCAGGCACCGAACGCGCACGCCACACTATCTAGGAGCCTTCGTTTGACCTCGTGGATCACCGCCTCGGGCAGCCTTCGGAAGGTGAGCCGTGCGGCATAATCGGCCAAACGTTCCGCCAACATCGTCGTTTCCTTTCTGTCGAATGGCCCGGTTTGAATGACCCGGTTTATGGATACAATCCTCGCAATCTGTGAGCCTCGGCGACTTGTTCGATCCCCATCATCAGCGCAGCCATACGCATGGAGGTGTTCCGCTGCCGAGCGAAGGCCAAGGTCCGTTGAAACGCCCGAGTAATGATTTCCCGTAGGCGGTGTTGGACGTCGGTTTCGTTCCAAAAGAATCGTTGCACATCTTGCACCCATTCGAAGTAGGAAACGATCACGCCGCCGGAATTGGCCAAAATGTCGGGAATGACGAGGACGCCTTTTTCTTCGAGGATGGCGTCCGCTTCCAGCGTTGTCGGTCCATTTGCGGCCTCGATCACCAGCCGGCATTTGAGTTGGCCGGCATTTTTTTCGGTGATCTGTTCGGAAACCGCGGCGGGAATCAGGACGGTGGCATCCGTTACCAACAGTTCGTCGTTCGTGATCCACTCTCCGACTTTCAATGCTTGAAGCGGTTCATGCTGGTCATAATACCGATGGATGATCTCGGGAATTGGAAGGCCTTTGGGATTGTAAAGTCCGCCGGTGAGATCGCTGATGGCGACGATACGCAATCCCGCATCGTACAAGAATTTGGCGGCGGCGGAGCCGACATTGCCGAATCCCTGAATGGCGACAGTCGCGTGATCGTTTCGGATCTCCCACATGTGCAGCGCTTCGAGGGTTAAATCGGCAATGCCTCGTCCCGTCGCGTCGGCCCGTCCGAGGCTCCCGCCGATCGCAAGCGGTTTGCCCGTGACGACGCCCGGAACTGCATAACCCATTTGCTGGCTGTATGTGTCCATCACCCAGGCCATGATCTGGGCATTGGTTCCGATGTCCGGTGCCGGGATGTCCTTGTCGGGACCCAACAATGGGAAGATTTCCGCGACGTATCGGCGAGTCAATCGTTCCAGTTCCGAGTGAGACAATTGCGAGGGATCGACCCGGACTCCGCCTTTGGCCCCGCCGAAGGGCAAGCCGGTCAACGCGCATTTCCACGTCATCCACATCGCCAGTGCGGTGACGTTTCCGAGATTGACATCGGGATGATAGCGAATGCCGCCTTTGGTGGGCCCACGAGCCAGGTCGTGCTGCACACGGTAGCCCATGAAGACTTTCACCGAACCATCGTCCATGCGAATGGGAATTCCGACGGTGAGGGCTCGTTGCGGCACTCTGAATCGCTGGCGAAGATTCCGGTCCAGGTTAAGAGCGTCGGCAGCTCGGTCGAATTGGGCGACGGCCAATTGATAGGTGGGATGAGCCAATTCAGGAATCGGTGGGGAATTTGCGGGGCGATCCGCTGACATGTGTGAACCGGACGTATTCACGATCATACACTCCCGATCGAAGAGTTTTTCTCTTTTCTACCTTGAGCACCCTGCAATCTGTGGCCCAAAAGGGCGGGGCATGTGACGATCCGCTTTCCGATGTCCTTCTCGTGGCCATCGGGTCGCGCGGGACGGTTGTCGTTTGCGTGTCAAAGTGTCCCCATCGCCCTTGTTCAAATTATACTCGCATGCGACGTACAATACGAGCGAGCATGGACGAAGAAGATCGTTGAGAACAGGACAGGAGCCGTACATGAAACTGCAATGGTGGCTCGTTGAATGCAAGGATCAGATCGTGACGATCAAGCTGAACGCTCCACCCGCCAATACGTTGAGCGTCGCGGTGCTGGAAGAACTCGATCGTCTAGTCCGATTTCTCGAAACCGATGATTCCAGCAAAGCCGTCATCCTGACGGCTCAGGGTCGTCATTTTTGCGCTGGGGCGGATATCCGCGAACTCGCGCAAATTTCGACGATCGAACAAGGCCGCACCTTTGCCAGGCGAGGACAGGGATTGTTCAATCGGATCGAGGCGCTCGATAAGCCCGTCGTCGCCGCGATTTCTGGAGCCTGTGTCGGAGGCGGGCTGGAATTGGCCATGGCTTGTCATATTCGGATCGCAGGGCATGATGCGTTTTTCGGGTTGCCGGAACTCGACTTGGGGATAATCCCCGGGTTCGGCGGCACCCAACGGCTTCCCAGGCTTGTGGGGTCGGCGAGAGCCATGGAGATGATTCTGACAGGATCACGGCTTTCGGCCGATGAAGCCATGGCTGCTGGATTGGTGAGCGACGTTCAACTCCGATCGGAACTACTGCCCCGCGCCCATGTTCTCGCTGAGTCGATCGTACGAAAAAGTCGCTCCGCCCTTCGAGGCGCCATGCAGGCGCTTCGCATCCCGTGCAGTCCTCCCGCCGAGGAAGACTTGGAGCAAGAGGCCTCCCTCTTTGCCACGCTCTTGCAAACGCGCGATGCAAAAGAGGGGCTCCTGGCGTTCATCGAAAAGCGCCCTCCGCGCTTCACGGATCGCTGATCGAGAGCCTATAGGACCGGCCGAGTTCAGCCGAGCACGATCAGTGCCGTGACGTGCGTCCCGGGGAACGAGCCGAATCAGCGGCTTCGAGATATGACCGGGGCATCGCCACGCGGCTTGAGGACCATCGTGCAGAAGGAAGAACGCGATGGTATGAGCTTCACGGTATGGAGCCCTTGTCGTCTTGTCCGTCATCACAAAATCCATGACATGCCCTTTCGCCCCGATAGGCCTCTCCATGGCAAGAGTGTTTCTGAATATCGCGATAGAAGAGATGCCGGTTTCTCGACGACATAATGCTCATGGAGGGTCTCCGAGCAAGAGGGAATGATAAATACAAATAGTTTTTAAATATTTCTGCGAATTAGGCGAGAGGAGGACCCGTCGAAGAAAAGTTTCCATTGCAGCGTGATGATGAAAGGTTTAAGATGATAACAAAACATTATCACTCGGAGTAGGGATCGTGAGCAGGACGTTGCCAAAAACAAGCGGTCACGCCATGATGAGCCTCGATCGCAACGATCGAGTGTTCATTGTAGATCGAGAATCGCTGGTGAACGTCCTTCTGCCAATCGCTCGAGCAGGATGCGCATGACCGCTGTGCGTGTCGGCGGGGCGCGGAGATCTCGAAGGGGGTTGGGCCTCAAGCACCGATGATGGCAACGTGAAGGCTGCGAAGCAGAACTCGTGCGAATTCGGTGATGAGAGACGGAGGAAGAGCGATGAGGATACGAAGGCTTCGATGGGCATGGTTTATCGGGACTGCATTCATACTCCTGATTCAGAATGCCGCGGGTTCGTCGCTGTCTGTCCATGCGATTCGGTTGATCAGCGGAGCCCCGTATTATTATCCCGTCCAGGCCACAGTCGTGACCGGTCAACCGATCGAATGGATCAATCAAACAGCCTCTCCTCACACGGTCACCCATCTCGGGTGCATGGATGGAAGTGGCCAATGCGCCTTTGATTCGGGAACATTGGCGCCGGGTGGGCGATTTTCCGTGTATTTTTTGCCACCCGGCCGCTATCCCTATCGATGTCGACTGCATCCGATCATGGAAGGGATGCTGACCGTGCAAGAGCCTGTGCACATGACCACGATCCAGGCACAGCGGCCCTGAGCTGGCTGTGAAACCCTTTGAGGGAATCGATGAGGACGGCCATTGGTTCTGAGAACGCTATCTTTCAAGCCCGGAAATGGAGCCGTGCGCCCTATCCGCTGCCCTATTCGACATTCGGACAACTCTACGATGCGCGGATGCACAATCCGCACTGGGCCGGTCGGCCTTTTCTCTCCTTCTACGATGAAGCCGCGGGCATTCATCGCACCTATACGTATGAGCAGTTCGCCTTGCACACCGATCGTCTGCTGACCGTGCTTCGTGACCAGATCGGCGTTCGACGCAGTAACCGAATCGCGACACTGCTCTTCAACCATGATCACACGGTGATGGTGTATTGTGCCGCATGGATCCTCGGGGCAGTTGTCGTTCCCCTCAATATCGAAGAGTCTGATGCGCAGAAGCGATACATTCTCGAGCATTCGGAAGCCGATTATGTCGTCTGTTGGCAAGAGGATGTCGAGGCTGTGCGAGCCTTGTGCGGGGATCTTCCTCGCCGGCCTCGGGTCGTTGGGCTGCCGAGAGATCCGCATCGCCTGCTCGATCTGGTAGGGCCAGCGAGGAGATCCGTGACGCTGGCAGTCGAGGACGGTCAGGATTCGGATGAGGCCTTGATCGTCTACACCTCTGGGACGACTGGCGCGCCTAAGGGTGTTCTCCTCACGATCAACAACTTGCTGACAGATGCGCGGGCCATTGCGGAATGGCATGGATTCCAACCAACCGATGGCTTGATGTGTGTATTGCCTCTCCATCATGTCAACGGGATCGTGGTGACATTGGTGACGCCTTTGTATTACGGGGGACGCATTGTCTTGAACCGGAAGTTTCATGTCACGACGTTTTGGCCTCGCATCCAAGCAGAGGCGGTGCACTGCGTGAGTGTTGTGCCGACGATCCTCGAATTTCTCCTAGAGCGCAGCCCCGCGAGCCGACCTGCGTTGCCCGAGCGGTTTGCCGGGCTGATTTGTGGAGCAGGACCACTCTTGAAAGAGACGGCCAGAACGTTCGAAGACCGATTTCGTTGCCGAATTCGGCATGGATACGGCCTCTCCGAAACGACGTGTTATTCCTGCTTTCTCCCAGTGGAGTTATCCGACGAGGAACATCGCCGTTGGTTGACGGACTACGAATTCCCTTCCATCGGCACCCCGCTGCCCTGTAACGACATGGCGATTTTAGATGAGCAGGGGCAGCCTGCGCCCCCATGCACGCCGGGGGAGATCGGCATTCGAGGGCAAACGGTGTGTTCCGGGTATCTCAAGCGACCGGATGCGAACGCGGCCGCATTTCGAGGCGGGTGGTTTCGGTCCGGCGATGCCGGCTGGTTCATCAACGATGAGCGAGGCCGACCGTATTTTTTCATCACCGGTCGGCTGAAAGAGTTGATCATTCGTGGTGGTGTCAACATTTCCCCGCTGGAGATCGACGAAGTGCTGCGGCAGCATCCTGCAGTTCGCTTCGCGATGGCCATACCCTTCGATCACCGCTTTTACGGAGAAGAAATCGCCGCCTATATCGTGCTGCATGAGCACAGGACTCCGCCGTCACAAGAGGAGTTGCTCCGATTCTATCGACGCTCTCTTCCCTTTGCCAAATGTCCGAAGGTAATCGTATTCGGCGGTGATGTCCCTTACACCACGACAGGCAAACCGAAACGGCTGGCGCTCAAAACACGCCTGGCGGATCGGTTGGCGGCCTATCGCAACCGTCGATTTGTTGACGACTATCGAGAGGGAACTCATGAACACACCTATCATTGAACGCGATCAGCAGGGTGTAGGAGCGGTTGAAAATGGCTCAGGAGCTAAGGCTTCTCTGCATGGGACGAAGGAGGACCGTATGAAGATCGCCAAAGCGGACTACCTGCAAATGTATTACTATCTCCGGCTGACCCGTGCCCTGGAAGACCGTGTGACGGTGCTCTACCGCCAAGGCCGCATTGCCGGTGGCGCTTACACCAGCCATGGAATGGAGGCGATCTCGGTCGGGTATGCGTATGCATTGCACGCCGATGACGTGATCGCACCGTATCATCGGGACATGGGGGCCTATTTGGTTCGGGGCATCACGCCGGGCGAAGTGTTGGCTCAATATTTGGGCAAGAGAACCGGGCCGACCAAAGGCAAAGATGGCAATGTGCATCTCGGTGATCTCCGCCGCGGCATCATCGCCTTCGTGAGTCATCTTGCCGACAATCTTCCCGTTGCGGCCGGTGCGGCGTTAGCGTTCAAACTACGAGGGGAAACCCGGGTGGTGGTGACGAATACGGGCGATGGAGGAACCAGTCGGGGCGATTTCCATGAAGCCTTGAATTTCGCGTCCGTTCGCAAACTTCCGGTCGTCTTTTTCTGCAACAACAATCAATACGCGTACTCGACCCCACTGCATTTGCAAATGGCTATCCGTGATGTCGCCGAGCGGGCAAAGGCCTATGCCATGCCGAGCGAGATTGTGGACGGCAACGATGTCGGCGCTGTCTATCTGGCTGCACAGCGGGCCATCGAGCGGGCCAGACGCGGTGAAGGACCCACATTTATCGAATGCAAGACCATGCGGATGCATGGTCATTCGGAGCACGATTCTGCCAAATATGTCCCTCGAGCGTTGCTCGAGGAATGGAAAAAGAAAGATCCCATCCTCAAGGCCGAGCGTATCTTGCGCGAATGGGGCTATGCAACGGACTCGGATTTTCAGGCCGTTCAACAACGGGTGATCAAGGAAATCGACACGGCTCTGGAATTCGCTGAACGCAGTCCGTTGCCGGAAGGCCCGGAAGCACTTGATGGCGTCTATGCCGATTCAGAGAGGGAGGGGCTCGCATGACCACGGCGACAGGAGCTCAGGAGATCACGTATCTCGAAGCCATTTCCCAAGCGTTGGATGAAGAGATGCGTCAAGACCCACGGGTGTTCCTTCTCGGTGAAGATATCGGGGTGTATGGCGGGGCCTTTCGAATCACCGAAGGGTTTCAGGACAAATATGGCGAATGGCGGGTCTTGGATACGCCGTTGTCGGAATCGGCTATCGTTGGCGCAGCCATCGGTGCGGGAATGATGGGCATGCGGCCCGTAGCTGAAATGCAATTCGCCGACTTTATTTCCTGTGCCTTCGATCAACTTACCGAAGTGGCGGCGAAGAATCACTATCGATGGGGCGCAGCGGTGCCGATCGTCATTCGTGCTCCGTATGGCGGAGGGATTCATGGCGGTCCCTTCCATTCGGCATGCCCCGAGGCCTGGTTCTTTCATACTCCGGGATTGAAGATCGTGGCACCAGCGACGGCTTACGATGCCAAAGGGTTGCTCAAGGCTGCCATTCGGGACAACAATCCGGTGATTTATTTGGAACACAAGTTTCTCTATCGCCGAATCAAAGAAGTGCTTCCGGAGGAGGAGTTCGTCGTCCCAATCGGTCAGGCAAAAGTGGTGCGCGAGGGGCAGGATCTCTCGCTCATCACCTACGGCGCAATGGTTCATGTCGCGCTGGAAGCCGCGGAAATCTTGGAACGCGAAGGAATAGCGATGGAGGTCGTCGACCTTCGGACACTGGTGCCCATGGATACCGATACCATCCTGGAATCCGTACGAAAAACCAGTAAGGTGATGGTATTGCACGAGGATACCAAAACGGGCGGGGTAGGCGCCGAAATTGCTGCTCGAATCGCCGAACAGGCTTTTGACGCATTGGATGGACCGATCATCCGTGTGGCGGCGCCCGATACGCCGGTGCCGTACAGTCCGCCTTTGGAAGCGTTTTTTATTCCAAAGGTCGACGATGTGCTCGAGGCAGCCCGAGGATTGGCTGCGTATTGACGAGCACACAGAGAGAGCCTGCGGGCTGGCATCGTGATCGAGGAGAGGATTGTGGCCATCGACATTATCATGCCCCAGCTTGGAGAGACCGTGGCCGAAGGCACCGTCATCAAATGGCTGGTCCCACAAAACGGGCACGTCGAAAAAGACCAACCGATCTTGGAAGTCGAAACCGACAAAGTGGCCTTGGAGATCCCTGCTCCGGCGTCGGGAGCGTTGAGCGAGATCTTGGTTCGGGAAGGCGAAACCGTTGCTGTCGGCACCGTGCTCGGGCGATTGGAAATCGGAGGGCAGCCTGTCGAGACTCGATCGCAATCAGACACCGAGCGCCGGCAAGAAGGTCTGGCCGGAACATCCGTCAAGGAAGGAGAACATTTCTCTCCCGCCGTGCGTCGATTGGCGAAAGAGTATGGCGTCGATCTGTACCAAATCCGAGGAACGGGAGCCGGTGGACGAATCACGAAAACAGATGTCTTGGCTTATCTCGAACGGCAACGGGGCATCGCATCTGGTTCCCCATCCGGAGAGATTGGAGATCGTGCGGCCCAGGAGACACCAGCCGACAGACTGATTCCGCTCACCTCCATGCGTCGGACCATCGCCCAGCGCATGGTCGAAAGCCGTCGCACAGCCGCGCATGCCACGACGTTTTTCGAGGTCGATTTTCGAGCTGTGGATACGTGTCGAACCCAACACAATCTGACATACCTGCCGTTCGTGGTGCATGCGGTGGTCCAAGGATTGCGTGCCTATCCGATCCTCAATTCATCCTGGACCGATGAAGGCATTCTTTGTAAAGGGGCGATCAACATCGGGATCGCTGTGGCCGTCGAGGATGGATTGCTGGTGCCGGTGATTGCTCGTGCCGATCGGTACGGGCTGCTGACGTTGGCCAAAATGATCGCGGATCTGGCCCATCGCGCCAGAACCAAGCAATTGAAGCCGGATGAAGTGCAGGGAGGCACGTTTTCGATTACCAATCATGGCGGGATGGGAAGCGTGTTCAGCACACCGATTATTCACCAACCTCAGATTGCCATTTTGGGCGTGGGTGCGGTGTGCAAGCGAGCGGTGGTGCTCGACGATGCCATCGCGATTCGTCCCATAGGCATCCTCAGTCTGTCGTTCGATCATCGGGTCATCGACGGCGCGACAGCCGATCGCTTCATGCACAAGGTCAAGGATTGTCTCGAACACGAGCGATGGGAGCATCATCTATGAGCGCTGAACACCAAGCCGTTATCGTAAGTGCCGTGCGGACGCCGATGGGGAGTTTCAACGGGGTTTTCAGTCCCCTTCCCGCGACTCGCTTGGGAAGCTTCGCCATTGCGGAAGCGCTGCGTCGGATCCAACTTCCCGGTGAGGCGGTGGATCACGTGTATATGGGCTGTGTGCTGACGGCGGGCTTAGGACAAGCGCCTGCGCGTCAAGCGGCGATCGGCGCGGGCCTCCCACATCAAGTGGGGGCCGTGACGGTCAATAAAGTCTGTGGATCGAGCCTCATGACCGTAATCATGGCCACGCAGGCCATCAGGCTGGGGGAAGCTCGGATTCTGGTGGCTGGAGGAATGGAAAGCATGACGGGCGCGCCGTACTTGTTGCTGAAAGCCCGACAGGGCTACCGCCTTGGCCATGGCGAGTTGGTCGATAGTCTGATAAAGGATGGGCTATGGGATGTGTACAACGATTTTCATATGGGTACCGGAGGCGAACTGTGTGCGGCCAAGTTCCAGCTCACTCGGGAGGAACTGGACGCATATGCGTTGGAAAGTTATCGTCGAGCGCGGGCGGCCATCGCGTCCGGTGCGTTTAAGCGAGAAATCGTCCCCGTCGACGTTCCTCAAAAAAAAGGCGATCCCTTGATCGTCACGGAGGACGAAGAGCCCAATCGAGTCAATTTGGAAAAGTTGCCGCATTTGCCGCCGGTGTTCCAGAGCAACGGCGTCTTAACGGTAGGCAATTCCCCTTCATGCAATGACGGTGCTGCGGCATTGATCCTGATGGATGAAGCAGAAGCCCGTCGACGCGGGATCGTCCCTCTGGCGAGGATCGTCGGCTATGCCGGTGCGGCTTTGGCTCCTGAATGGTTTACGACCGCGCCGATCGACGCGATTCGCGCAGTCTTGAAGCGGACGGGTCTGTCCCTTCACGATATCGATCTGTTCGAAATCAACGAAGCCTTCAGTTCCGTGGCTTTGGCCATTCAACGAGAACTGGGATTGGATCCGCAAAAAGTCAATGTGAATGGAGGGGCGGTGGCGCTAGGTCATCCGATCGGGGCGACGGGAGCTCGACTCTTGACGACGTTGTTGTACGCTCTCGATGCGCGTGGCGGGCGTGTGGGGCTGGCCAGCTTGTGTATCGGTGGCGGGGAAGCGTTGGCCGTGGTCATTGAACGGCTGACCTAACAGCATGCGGGATCGGTGTCCGGCATCTCCGTTGTGACGAGGCAAATCGTTCAGGGCTGGAACTCAGGTAGGGGAGGGACGAGGCAGTGACCAGTCAGTCAGCACCTCTGCAGATCCACGAACTCGAACGGATCGGTATCGTCGGCGGAGGCCAAATGGGCTCGGGAATAGCTCTGGTCGCCGCGAAAGCCGGGTTCGAGGTGGCGTTGTACGACACCGACCCCAGGGCATTGGAGACAGCCCGCGCGCGTATTCGGAAAGGCTTCGATCGACAAGTGCAAGACGGTCTGCTGAGCCGTCAACAAATGGAGGAGGCCTTTGGGCGAATTCAAACGACCCACTCATTCGGGGCGATGACCGATGCGCAACTCGTGATCGAAGCCGCTCCTGAACACGTCGATATCAAAATGGGCATCTTTCGTGAATTGGGGCGGCTCTGCAAGCCCAATGTGATTTTGGCTAGCAATACCTCGTCTATTTCAATTACGAAGCTGGGAAGTGCTTCGGGGCGAGATGCACTGGTTGCCGGGATGCACTTCATGAATCCCGTGCCGGTCATGCGTCTGGTGGAACTCGTTCGCGGCCTGCGAACCGGCTCGGAAACCGTCGCACTGCTCCGTGCGCTGGCCGAACGATTAGAAAAAATCCCGGTCGAATGCAAGGATTCGCCGGGATTTCTGGTGAATCGCATGCTCATGCCCATGATCAATGAAGCGATCTTTGCGGTGTACGAGAATCTTGCATCGATCGAGGCGATCGATACGGCGATGCGGGATGGGACGAATCAACCAATGGGACCGCTGGCCTTGGCGGATCGGATCGGTCTGGACACGGTTCTCGCGATTTTGGACGTACTCCATCACGATTTGGGTGATCCAAAATTTCGACCATGTCCATTGCTCCGCAAATATGTCGAAGCCGGATGGCTGGGTCGGAAAAGCGGTCGCGGCTTTTATTCTTATGAAACGTCATGACACACGACATGCGCTCATCCGATGACGCTGTTCAACTAGCGATGCGTCGCTCGGAGCATACAGCGATGCGGGAGCGGAAACCGTCTTTTCGCTCGCTCTCGGGATTACCCATCGATCGGGTCTATACCCCGGCGCATCTGGAGCGCTGGGATTTCGTGCGCGATCTCGGCGAACCTGGTTCTTTCCCTTATACACGGGGTATTTATCCGACGATGTATCGCGGGCGTCTTTGGACTATGCGCCAATTTGCAGGGTTCGGAACGGCCGAAGATACGAACGCGCGCTTTCGCTATCTCTTGGAACAGGGTCAGACGGGCCTCAGCGTGGCCTTCGATATGCCGACGTTGATGGGGCTCGATTCGGACGATCCGCGAGCTCGCGGTGAAGTCGGCTATTGTGGGGTGGCTATCTCTACCCTGGAAGACATGGAACGATTGTTCGACGGCATCCCTTTGGATCGGGTCACGACGTCTATGACCATCAATGGTCCGGCTGCCGTGCTTTTTGCCATGTATCTCGCTGTGGCTGAACGGCGTGGGATCCCGTTCTCGGAGCTCGGAGGGACGATCCAAAACGATATTTTGAAGGAATACATCGCGCAAAAGGAATGGTTGTTTCCGCCCGAGCCGCATCTGCGGCTGATCACCGATGTGATCGCCTATTGCGTGCAGTACGTGCCGAAATGGCATCCGATCAGCATCAGCGGCTATCACATTCGGGAAGCGGGTTCTACGGCGGTCCAGGAATTGGCGTTTACCTTGTATGACGGCCTCACCTATGTGGACGAAGCCGTGAAGGCGGGTCTGGATGTGGATGCCTTTGCTCCCCAGCTTTCGTTTTTCTTCAATGCCCACAACGATTTCTTTGAAGAGATCGCCAAATTCCGAGCGGCCCGCCGGCTTTGGGCCCGAGAGATGGCCGCGCGATATCGACCGAAGAATCCGCGATCACTTCAGCTTCGGTTCCATGCCCAGACTGCGGGGTGTTCACTGACCGCGCAGCAACCGATGAACAACGTGGTGCGGACCACCATTCAGGCCTTGGCGGCGGTGTTGGGTGGGACGCAATCCTTGCACACCAATTCGATGGACGAAACGTTGGCCTTACCGACGCAGGAAGCCGTGACGCTGGCATTGCGGACACAGCAAATCATTGCTCACGAAAGCGAAGTCGCCAATACGGTCGACCCTTTGGGCGGGGCGTATTTCCTCGAACGGTTGACCGATCAGATGGAAGAGGCGGCTCAGGAGTATTTCCGAAAGCTCGATGCCATGGGAGGGATGTTGAAGGCCATCGAACGGGGATACCCGCAACGGGAAATCTTGGATGCCGCAGAACGCTATCAACAAGAAATCGAGCGACAGGAACGAATTCTGGTGGGCGTCAATGCGTATAGGGACCCTGCGCCTCAGCCCATTCCCATTTTGCGCATCGGCGAAGAGGTGGAGCGGAATCAAGTACAACGCCTCGCCGTGTTTCGGGCTCGCCGTCATCCAGCCCGGGTGGCACAGACGCTCCATGCATTGCAGCAGTGTGCCGCATCCAACGAGAACATGATGCCCGGGATCATCCAAGCGGTGAAGGCTCATGCGACGTTGGGGGAAATCTGTACCGCCTTGAAGGAAGTCTTTGGGACCTATCAGGAACCGGTCGTCCTGTAATTACCGACAAGAAATGCGTTGAAGAACAGGTGAGCGATCGGAAAGATCTCATGGATACGCAGTAATGAAGCTCGGGACCTTTGAGATTTTCCCTGTTTCCGACGGCCGGTTTCGGCTGGATGGCGGGGCCATGTTCGGCATCGTGCCCCGTGTGATTTGGGAGCAATGCTGCCCTGCCGATGAGTGTCACCGTATTCTGCTGAGCCTGACGTGTTTGCTCGTGCACGCCCATGATAAGTGGATCCTGATCGATACCGGCATCGGGATGAAAGGGGATGCCAAATTCCAGCGCATCTACGCCATCGACCACTCCGTCACGCTTCTGGATTCGTTAGCGCACATTGGTATGCACGCCACGGATATCGATCTGGTGATCCTCACCCATCTGCATTTTGATCATGCCGGCGGGGCTACGTCTCGGGATGCCGATGGGCATCTCGTGCCGACGTTTCCCCGAGCGATCTATTATGTTCAGCGTGGGGAATTCGAAGACGCCACGCATCCCAACGAGCGGACCCGAGCGAGTTACCGACCGGACAATATTCTCCCGTTGAACGAGCATCGGAAATGGGAATTGGTGGATGGGACGACCGAATTGCTTCCTGGCATCTCCGTGGTGGTAACTCCAGGGCATACGCCTCATCATCAAAGCGTGAAAGTAGAATCCGAAGGACAGGTTGCGTTGTTCCTCGGCGACCTCATTCCTACCGTGGCCCATCTTCCGCTCCCGTACATCATGGGCTATGACGTCTTGCCATTACAGACGTTGGAAACCAAACGGGCGCTCTTGGAGCAAGCGGTCGACGAGCGATGGCTCTTGATATTCGAACACGATCCTCAGGTGCAGATGGGGTATGTGCGGAAGGATGAAGCCGGGAAGTATAGATTGGCTTCGGTGGAAGTATGACTGCCACGACGAGACAGACTCCGCTCCGCGTGTTGATCGGAAAAGTGGGGTTGGATGGGCATGATCGGGGTGTGAAACTTGTGGCCCATGCCATCCGCGATGCTGGAGTGGAGGTCATTTACACTGGACTCCATCAAACACCCGAGCAAGTCGTCAATACAGCGATCCAGGAAGATGTGCAGGCCATCGGGCTGGGGATTCATTCCGGCGCTCACAATTATTTGTTGCCGCGTATTGTGGATTTATTGAGAGAACGCGGAGCCGAGGATATTGTCGTGTTCGCTGGCGGCATCATTCCTGACGAGGATGTGCCCAAGCTTCTGTCTGCCGGCGTTCGTGCCGTCTTTCCGCCCGGCACGCCGCTGCAAACCATCGTCGAGTTCGTCAAAGGACTGCGTCGAGAATGAGACCTGTCTATCTGATCAGCGGAGGGGTGACCAAGTTTGCCAAAGCGCATCCGGAGAAAGATTTTCGCTTGATGGTCAAAGAGGCCTATGACTATGCCCTGCGCGATATCCCGGCCTTGACCCCTGACATGATCGACGGCGCGGTCGGCTCGTATTTTTCTGATCACTTTACACGCCAATTGAAAGCCGCCAGCATGGTGCAGGATTATCTGGGCCTCTGTCCCAAACCGTCGAAACGGATCGAGGGCGGCGGAGCGACAGGCGGTCTGTGTTTGCAATCGGCCTGGGAAGCCATCGCCTCCGGCCGTATGGAGTGTTGTGTGGCCTTTGGGTTCGAAACCATGTCGCGAGTGAGCACGTGGAAGGGAAACGAATTCATCGCGCTGGCTTCCGATACCAACTTCGATTTTCCCATCGGGGGCTTTTACACCGGCTATTATGCCATGATGGTCCAGCGCCATATGTATGAATTCGGGACCACGGTCGAGCAGATGGCGATGGTCTCGGTCAAGAACCACATCAATGCGCTTTACAATCCCTATGCGCAAAAGGCGAAACGACTGACCATCGAGCAGGTCCGTCAGGCTCCCATGGTGGCCACGCCGCTGACCATGGAAGATATCTGCACGATGTCGGATGGCGCGGCCGTCTGTATTCTCGCCTCAGAGCGCATCGCCTCGCGCGTTTGTGATCGGCCTGTACACATCACGGGCGTGGGGTCGGGGTCGGATACGATGCGCATGGCGGATCGCCCACATGGAAAAGTGCTCCTCTTGCCGCATGAGCAAGAGAGCGATTACGCTACGCTGCGCTATCCGGGTGTGCATTCGTTCCGTGGCGGGCGTATGGCCGCCAAACTGGCGTATCACATGGCGGGAATTCAGGATCCTCGGGAAGAATTAAGTTTTATCGAGTTGCACGATGCGTATACGTCATCGGAAATACAGACTTACGAGGACCTCGGCCTGTGCAAATACGGCGAAGGGGGATCGTTCGTGGAATCCGGCATTCCCTTCATGCCGGGGATCGATTACGGGTTGTCGCTCCCACAGCAAGGTCGATTGCCGGTCAATCCGTCGGGTGGACTGTTGGCCTGTGGCCATCCCGTCGGCGCGACCGGGCTCATGCAGGCAGTCTTCGCGTTGTGGCAGTTGCAGGGGGCAATCGAAAAACATTTGGGGAACGGAATGTTGCAGGTTTCGCGGCCTCGACGAGGGCTGATTCACAGTCATGCCGGGACTGGAACGTATATTACCGTGACGATTCTTGAAGCCGTGACGTAACTCATGGCTTAACGATGAATGAATCACCAGAAGGCTCTGATCCTCTCGCACAGCATCGGGTCGAGATTTTGAGTATGGATCCCTTGATTCTTCGTGATCGCTATGAAATCGAGTATCGGCACAGTTATGCCCAAGACACCCCGTTTTTTCTAGGATTGAGCAAGGGGGAGTTGCTCGGCTCGCGATGCACGCAATGCCGATACTTCTATGCCACGCCGCGAAGGCATTGTATGGAGTGCGGCCATGCCACGACCTGGGAGCGACTCCCGACCACAGCCCGGATTCATACGTTTACCGTCTGCTATTACGGAAGCGAACGCTTTCTGAAAGAAACACCCTATGTCTTGATCTTGGTCGAATTCGAGGGAGTGAATACATTGTTTCTCTCTCGATTGAAAGGGGTCGATCCCGAACAGGTTCGCATCGGGATGCCTGTTCGTCCCCGATTCGCCAAAGAGCCAACCTACACGGTGACCGATGTTTGGTTCGAGCCCATCGAGCAAGGCTAGCTCGGAACGCATGGCGGCGCTCGTCGCTCGCATTCGAGCCGGTGAACTCCGGGCGATTTCGCGAGCCATTTCTTTCATGGAATCCGACCCCGAGGCGGTATCAACACTCGCTCAGCATTTCAAAGGCGAAACGAATCACGGGGTCGTCGTGGGGATTACCGGATATCCCGGTGTCGGAAAAAGCACCGTCGTCGATCGACTGATCGATGCCTTCCGTGTGGATGGAAAGCGAGTCGGGGTGCTGGCGGTCGATATTAGCAGCCCCCTGACCGGCGGGGCTTTGCTTGGCGATCGGGTTCGCATGCAACGTCATGCCTTGGATGAAGGAGTTTATATACGGAGCATGGCGACTCGCGGCCACGCTGGGGGGCTCGCTCGATCGACGTGTCATGCGATCACCGTGTTGAGCGCAGCCGGCTATGATCTCATATTGGTCGAAACGGTCGGAGTCGGACAAGAAGTCGGTGAAATTACTACACTGGCAGATGTCGTGGTCGTCATCGTGGCACCAGGATTGGGTGATGAAATTCAAGCCATGAAAGCCGGGTTATTCGAAGTGGCTCATCTCGTGGTGGTCAATAAAGCCGATCATCCTGAGGCCCAGGCGACGATCGCCACCTTGCGGCGCTGGATACAGCCTGTCTTGGCGACGGTGGCGGTGAAGGGTGAGGGGATCCCAGAGCTCAAAGAAGCCATCCTCTCGCTGGCCTCCCAGTCTTCGGCGTCACCGGTTCCAAGCGATGTTTCAGCGGGAGGCGACGGAGCGACGACATGACCTTTATCCCCATCGAGGAATTGAGACAAACTGCTGAAGCACAAACTCATGCAGAGGCCCGCAGGCGTCTTCCTCCATGGTTCAAAGTACGGGTTCGGCAAGGACCGGACTACCGGGAGATCCGGCAGATCATGGATGACCTGGGGTTGCATACGGTGTGCGAGGAAGCCAGATGCCCCAATGTATGGGAATGCTGGAATCAGCGGACGGCCACGTTCATGATCCTGGGCGATATCTGTACGCGTCGCTGTCATTATTGTGCCGTGACCACGGGGCGTCCACAGGGACTTGATCGGGATGAGCCGCTTCGTGTGGCGAAAGCGGTGCAAGCCCTGGGGCTCCGTCATGCCGTGATCACGTCTGTGAATCGAGACGAACTGCCGGACGGTGGCGCTTCGATCTTTGCCGCAACCATTCGTGCTATTCGCTCCGTTACGCCGACTTGTACGATTGAAGTCCTTATTCCTGACTTTCAAGGGAACGAATCGGCACTTGCGACGGTCATGCAGGAGCGGCCGGATATTCTCAATCATAATATCGAAACCGTCCCGCGGTTGTTTCCCTTGATGCGACCGCAGGGCAAGTATCTTCGATCGTTGACCGTGCTTACACGGGCTAAAGCGCTCGGAGCATTGACCAAATCCGGCGTGATTGTCGGGTTGGGGGAATCTCCGGATGAGCTTCGTCAAGTCATGATCGATCTCCGCGACGTGGGGTGCGACATCCTCACCATCGGACAATACCTTGCTCCCACGCGAGATCATGCGCCCGTGGCACGATTCTATCATCCAAACGAATTCCAGCAGTTGAAGGATGAGGGACTGGCCCTCGGTTTCAGGCATGTGGAATCGGGTCCGCTCGTTCGGAGTTCCTATCACGCCGAGCAGCAGGCTCGCACCGATCAGCTTATCCCACGATCATCAATCGCGTAAGCCTCGGGAAGAAGCCGGACTTTTGGGTCAGCGGAAGCCCTTCGGAGAGAGGAGAAGTGCTCGTTGCCACAGTCTGTAGCAGCGAGGCCATTCTTGCGCGATGTGTCCTGCATGGCTTCGTTGGGAGACTGCGCTGGACGCGCCTCCGCGTATTCCGAGCAATCTCCGATCGTCCGTTGTGACGCCTCTAGCATCGTTGCGATGGGGAGGGGAGCCTCCAGGAGGAACGAGGCTCCCCGGGTCGGGCGGGAGGTGGGCCGCCACGATCGTCGAAGACCGGTCCTGCGATTATGTGACCGGGTCTGTGAGGCGCAAGAGGGGGAACAGATCTTTCAAACACAAGAGCCCAGAGTGCCGGTCTCGGCATCCTGGGCTCTGGACGTGAAGTCGCGGGCCTGGGTGTCCCGCGTGGGACAACGAACGCAGATTACTTGGCTTCACCACGCATGATAAAGGGCTGTTTCACAATCCACATTTCATACATGGGAATGATGAACATGATGACAAAGCTCAGTATCATCAACACGTCTCCGGTCAGCATGGTCAACACAAACACCGGCGAGACGTAGGTGATCAACCACGGAGAGGCCAAGTCCAAGCACACACCGAGGAAGGCAGCCCACGTGGTCATGCTCTTGATGAGTGGTGATGCCATCGTGAGATACAAGACATGGACCATAATGAGAAAGACTACCGGCATCGTGAAGAGATGGAAATGCGTGGTTTCCGCGAGTTGGCCAAAGGACATGGGTTCACCGAACGTGGCATCCGAACCGCGGTAGTGTTCGGCAATCCCACGAGGTGTCAATTCCGTCATGCTATGTGCCCAGAAAAAAGTAAACATGAACCCCACGAGCATGAGAAGAAGGAACCATGTATAGACAAGTCTGATCTGGCGATCCGTATCGCGCAGCCGAAACCTGGTATTGAAATTCCGCATGCCATATGGATGGGCGCTTAGAAGCCCAACAGGGTTTCGAGCAGCCCTTTTTCCTCTCGCTTGGCGGCGTTGAGCGTACTTCCCCGCCCCATGGGTTTCAAATAGATCTCGTCAACGATGACCAGCGCCCGTTTGACGCCGGCACTCATCGAGCGGACCGACATGGTGGCGCCGGAAATATTGATGATATCGCGGTTGATCCGAATCGGGTCATAGACCGTCTTCCCCTCGTATTGATAGTTGAACCGTTTGGTTCGGACCTCGCTGCCCCGCGATTCCCGGTAAACCAGCACCTCCACGCCGATGACCTCGCCGTCCGGGTCGATCCCGACCATATAGGTCATGGGCTTGTGCTTGCCGATGGTATTTTGAATGACGGCCCATCCGTCGATGCGGCCTTTGGTCTCTCCGATATAGACGTCAAAGGTCGTTTCGGGAAACCGCCAGCCGATGCGCTGTTCGATCGTAGCCTTCTGCGCAGGAGTGAGCTGAATGATGTCCCGCCGGATCGTTTCGGAGTCGGGAAACATGAGTTTCGCCGCTTGCTCGGGAGTTAGATACACATCTTCCTGGCCCATCTCTTCGGGCGTGAGATAACGATTGAGCTCGTCATCCCAAATTCGTTCCGCATGGGCGTGGCAAACAACCACCGCGAGCAGGAGCACGAGCGTTATGAAGAGGCTACGTCGAAGACGCATCCCTTCTCCTTCAATTTGCGTTTGAGGGTTGACACAAGTCTCTCCGTGACATCGGGAGAAGGCGGTACGGGATACCAGTCATAGATCCGAGCCCCGCCGCGAAATCCCCAATGCTGGCGTTGCTCGGCCAGCTCGATCCGAAAGGCGTGCGGGGATGACGGTTCCAGTCGAAACGTGAGCCGCGAGCGTTCCTTGTCGCCCAAGCCTTCCCGCCCGAACAAACCGTAGGGCTGGCCTTGGGCTGGCTCTTCGCGCCAATCGGTTTCAATCACACCTGCATCTCGGTCAACGGAAGCCAAAGGATAGCCGTCGAAAACGGTCAGCGCTTGTTCCCAAATGGTGTCCGGTGGGCATGCTACCAGCAAGGTTCGAGAGGGGTCGAAATCGAGCCAAGCCGCACAGCCGACCATCGATAGACACAGCACGAGCCCCCATGCCGCTCTGACGCCGATCGTGTAGGGCCTGCTATGGAGGACAAATGGATCAACGAATGAAAACTGCATTCAAGTTCAAAGATTCTGATAATGATTTTCAGTAATAAGAGGAATCGCATTCTAGCATGCGCTCTGAGGGGCGTCAATGAAGCTGGCTTCGTTCATTTTCGGCAGATCCTAGAATGGGTTGTGCAAGTCTGTGCGTCAGTAGGATTTAAGAGCACAGGAAGGCGACCTCAAGTCAAGTTATGAAGGCGCGGGGTGCAATGGCCTGCCTCTTTATGGTTATTCGTTATTTTATGTTCCCCTATGCGTTGCGGGGCATGCTGTGGGATCGGCCAGCTTTGTGATGACGGAAATCTTGGAGGACAGGTTCGAATCATCATGAAATGAATTAAGAGGCTTTTGGTCTCCTAAGATCAATGCCTCGATAACAGCGATCGGCATCTCATGGAACGGCCGAGGCAGAGCGTGACTCGTTTATGAAAATAGCTGGAGGCGAGCATGGACGGGAGGGCCATTGGCCCTCCCGTCTGCCAACAAGCGCATTGAACTTAAAAGTAGGTGGCCCAAGAGGCGATAAAGGCTGTGTTCTGAACGGGAACGTTATCATTACCTCTCTCATTGCCGATATCCTGCGGGCTGTATTGGAAATCGAACTTGAAGACGGTATCTTCGGTCGGCCGATAATTGAGGCCAAACGTCACGCGCTGAAACTCACGAGCACTGGTGAAATTGCCATCCACTTCGTTGTTCAAGTCGGTTTCTTCCCAGCGAACGACGGCTGTGAAGGTGGAGATCTCCGGCCGGAAGTGACTGGGCGCCAGGCGAGTCAGAAATGCCGGCAAGAAATGATAGTTGAGCTGAATGTAATATCCGTTCATGCGACGGGCCTTGGCGAACGCACCGTCACCGTCGAAGACCGGTGTGCCCATCAGGCTCAGATGGTTGTCTTTGGCATAGGCCCACGCGCCTTCGCCGATGAGTTCGAAGGGACCGCGTTGGAATGTGCCGTCGAGCGCCCAAATGGCGAGTGCCCGTCGGCTTTGCGGATCGTATGAACCATAAAAGGCTGAGGCACCCAGCTCGATGCCCAGGAGGGGGCTGAACGCGACGCGGCCGACAAAGGATTTGCCGTCATTGTTGTCGTTGACGCCGCCTTTGCGAGCGTCTTTGAGTCCATCTTTTCCGGAAATGGGTGACTCCGAATCGCCGCTTTTGAATCCCGTGAATCCGTTCGTGATATAGAATTCATAGTCGAGTTTGGAGAGTCGGGTGGGATAGAACGTTCCATAGAAGCCGATGCCGGCCTGACTGAGCGTGGTGGGGATGATCCGTTGAACCACGATGGGCCGATCCGTCAAATCCCGAAGCGGGGCGTCGTGCAACAGATTGAATTTGCCCAAGGGGAGCAGAATGATGCCGGCTCGCAAGTTGAATGGGTCCGCAACCAGATAGTCGATGGCCATGAATTCGACCCCGAGTTCAGCTCCACTGCTGCCGCCTTCGAGCTTCCCGCGTGAGAAATGCTCGAATTCGATTTCTGCAGCGAACTTCACATGATCGCTCACGTCGCCGTAAATGAAAGGGACGAGTCGATGTTGGTCGAAAAAGCTCGACTTGCCATCGTTGGCCCGATTGAAATACTCGATGTCCGTGTAACCACCGACGATGGCCTTGGGAGCAGCGACGAACGGACGGGCAAAGATTAGACCGCCGGATCCTTGCATGGTGGAGCCGTATTTTTGTCCGGCAGCCCGGGGCGTGGCGAGTTCTTCCAATCGCTTGCCTCCGGTGACCGGTGCCGCGGTGGGCGGCGCGCCCACGGCGGGCGGTGCTTGCCCCTGCTGTTGCCTGAGATACTCTTCGACCGCTTTTCTGACCGCTTCTTTCTGAGCAGGGGTGAGATCGTCGTTGGCCCAACTGTGTGAACCGGGGAAGAACGGTGCGGCCAAGGTCAGTGCGAGCACACACATCAGAGCTCTTCGTGTGAACCGATGCTTCATGAAAGGTTTCCTCCTTCCAAGGTAGGGACGCAACGGTCCTCAGGAATCGATCTATTGACGTACTATCCTCGAATGGTTGGGGACTCCGAGGTCCTCTGCGGAAACAGCTCTTTTTCGGTCAGAAGAAGTCTGGCCACCGTGTTTATGAGCCGGAGGGACAGGGCCCGGTCAGAATGGAGGCCATACCCGATTGCAGGGATGCGAACGGCAAGAGGACAAGCCGCTTGCAGCGTTTGCATTTCAATTCCACCCCGGCCTCGGTGAGTTTTGCCATGAGCTGCCCGCAATGGCATCGAGCTTCGTTGGCTACAAATTCTCGCTTGGTGATGTTGCTGGTCTGCGTGCGTCTTCCTTTTGGGGTCCGGATCATAAAGAATGATATTGAATTTAATTTCTGTTTTGTATGAAAATGAAAACGATTCTTAATAACAAATTCTAGGGCGACTGTCAATCGACCAATGCGAACACGTAGGCTATCCTTGCCATCCAGGCAATGCGCGTCTGCTCAAAAATCGATGGGCAACGGTGGCCGGGTCCGGTATAATGGTGTCATGATGACATCCACGATTCCAAGTTATCCGTGGTGCGCTGCACTCGTCGGCTGGTTGCTGCTTGCCGCCTGTGCTTCTCCGCAACCGTTCGCCGAGGTCCGTTCCGTTCATGCCCCATCGGAAGACGTGCCGACCATGTTCGGTCGAATTCATGTGGTGCAACGGGGATCCATTGCGAGGATCTATCCACCGGTGGTCAGATTTTTTGAACTCTACAGCCCGACGCTCGATCGGCGATTTCATGTGGAGGTCGATGCGGCGCAGGCCTTCTTCGCGTTGGCAATTCCTCCCGGCGAGTACGTGTTGACGCGTGTGCAGATCACCGAAGGCGCGTTCCGGGGCATGGCGCAAGTGCATCAGCCGTTCGAGGTCGAGCCGACAGGCATCACGTATGTGGGGGCCTGGACTCTGACATTGGCCCCACCCCGCTATGATCGGACGATGGAGTTGTCGATTGTCTCCGAACCGATCGCGGCCACGGCCGAATTCATGGCTCGTTACCCTGCGTTCGACGGTCCCGTCCACACGGCTTTTCCCGAATCCGAAGCCGTGATCGCGCCGACAACCAGACTGTGGGAGATTTACCCGTATCCCCGGTATAAGTATTTTCTCCGTCATCACCCGACGTGAAACGGTCTCCGAGTACGAGCCTCCGCAGTTCGCCGCATCGTGAATGGCGGGCTGGATTGCGATGCGCCCGGTCGGTGTCTCAAGCCATGGACAGTGTCCCGCACGAGCGTCTCGCTTGCCTGATCAGTCTCGGAGAAGAGCGATGCCGCGCCAGTCGATTGATCACATGATAGTCATCATGGTGATGACGATGGCCACGATGCTGGCTGCATGTCATCCGCAGCCTGTCATCGTCAAGCGAAGCCAGTTGCTGATGGGCACGGTCGTCTCGGTGACCTCCGTCGCTCCTGATCGAGAACGGGCGCATCGTGCCGCAGCAGCCGGTCTCGAGGAAATACGGCGGCTGGAGAAGTTATGGAGCACCTGGATTCCCACGAGCGAAGTGTCACAGGTCAATGCAGCGGCTGGACGCCAAGCTATACCCGTCAGTCCGGAAACGTTGGATCTGATCGATCGGTCGATCCACATTGCCGCATTGACGGAGGGAGCCTTCAACATCGCGGTCGGCCCTGCCGTACGGGCCTGGAATATCAGTGACCAAGGACGCCTTCCGTCACGCGAGGAACTGGCCAAGATCCGCCCGTTGGTCGATTTGGCGGCGTTACGAATCGACCGACAAGCGCGCCGTGTCTTTTTGACGCGAGCCGGCATGGCACTCGATATCGGCGGCATCGGGAAAGGCTATGCGGCCGATTTAGCCGCCGATGTCATGCAGCGACACGGGGCACTGGCCGGGGTGGTGGCTTTGTCGGGGGATATCAAAACATTCGGACGGATGCCCGACGGCCACCGGTTCGTGTTCGGGATCCAACATCCTCGCCGCGAACACGGGGTCATTCTGGGGCGTCTGGAACTCGAAAACGAAGCGGTCTCGACGGCAGGGGATTACCAGCGGTATTTCATGCAGAACGGCATTCGGTACCATCACATTCTCGATCCTCGAACGCTTGAACCGGCCCGACTGGCCCGAAGCGTGACCATTGTGGCGCGGGAAGGAATCATGGCCGATGGGCTGGATACGGGGATTTTCGTGCTCGGTCCGGAAAAGGGCATGGCCTTGATCGAAGCTTTACCTGAAGTAGAAGGTGTGATTGTCGATACCCAAGGCCGTGTCTGGGTTTCCTCGGGACTGCGAACTCGCCTGCAACTCGACCCGCAGGTACCGGTGGTGGAGGCCACGAAGTAAAAGCGGAGACGGCCATTATGCATCGCAATCTGCATGGGTTGGCATCGGCTGTGTGGCGGGGTGGAAGCCTATTATTGGTGTGGCTAGCCGTGCTCGGTGGATGTGCTTGGTGGTCCAATCATGCGGTTCCTGAACTGATCGGCCTCGATCGTGATCAATTAGTTCAGCAGTTCGGAGCGCCGGTCGAAGAACAGCCGCTCCCGGATGGTGGACGTCGACTCGTGTTTCTCCAACGAATCACACGCCGGCCTTCTGGCACCCAGGTGGCGGGAACGACGATGGTATGTCGGCTGGTGGTCGAAACCGGAGCGAGTGGCATCGTCCTTCAGGCCGTACGGACCGGCTGTTGACCAGGCTCGTGCTGGAGGGTGGAAAACGCACAAGGCTTCCTCGACCGGAAAATGCGGACCATTAGACTTTGTTGGCTTTGAGCGCCTTCAAGGGATAATGTGTGCCGCGCCAGGTGATCCCGCCCGACCACAGCGCAATCAGCATCGCTTTCCATTGGATATACAGTAAAAGCAGAATGGCAGCGGGAAAGCCTATAGCCCAGAGGGGGTTGATCCCTTGTGACGCCAGGATACCGGAAACCACCGTCAGCATGAGCAACAGGACAAGACCGTAGAGGAATTGGGCCAGGCCTGTGGTCACGGCGAGTCCGACCCAAGGCCAGAGATGGACAGCAAAGGATGCCAGCGTACCGAGCACGACGAGCGAGATGCGATAGTCCACGCCGGCGAATGTGTTTTTCAGTAAACCTTCGATCAATTCTCGCAAAGATGCATACCATTCCACGAAGATCATGCCCTGTCCCAGCAACAGGTCTTGCCGGTATCCGCGACGTTTGAAGAGCTTGCTAAGCTTCAAATCATCGTCTGGGCGCATGGCGATCGGTTTGTGACCGCCGAGAACGCGATAGGCTTCCGTTCGTACGAGGGTAAAGGCTCCGATGCCGATGTGGCAAGGACTCTTGGGGTTCCGCATTTTCCATGGCTGGAAGAGGATCAACAGTACAAATCCAAAAATCGCAGCGACGACTTGCAGCGCAGCTCGGCGCATCGTGATTTGTGGCGCAATGGTGACATAATCTAAATCTTGCATAATCATGTGCTGCAGAGCTTTCCGCAGGGTGAGGGGATGCATGACGACATCGGCATCGGTAAACAAGAGATATGCTCCGTTGGCGATTTGCGCTCCGCGATGCAGAGCATAGTTTTTCCCCAACCATCCCTGTGGTAACGATGAGATGGTGAGAAGCCGAAGGCGCGAGTCCTGCTGGGTGAGGCGCTCCAGGATCGCTCCCGTTTGATCGGTCGAACGATCATCGACGACGATACACTCGATGGCCGGATAATCTTGGTTCAACAGCGATCGTATTGCCTCTTCCACATGGCGTTCTTCGTTGCGGGCAGGAACGATGATCGAAAGGGGCGGGCAGGCCGAAGGAGCCAGAGGATCGAGATCCTTGAGAAACAAGAGATGGCGCTGTGCTTGGAAGACCAAATGAGCCATGAGGATCCAGGCAACGAGCGCGAAAAGAGCGAGGGACAGCGTGAGCATTTCACGATCGCTCCTGTACAAAAACTCGAGGAAAATGGATGGTCGCTCCTGGGGTTTCATGGTATGATGCTTCCGGTTGCCCCCATGTGAACGATATCCGCCCCAGAGTTCGTTGCAGACAGAGATCGATGGGACCCACGGTACGCGACATGGAACATGGGAAACGATAAGGAGCGCGACGATGATTGTCGGGTTGATCCAAATGGCGTGTCAGCGTGACCCACAGCATAATATGGATCACGCGGTGTCGATGGTAGAGACTGCCGCTCGTCAGGGAGCGCATCTCATTTGCCTTCCGGAGTTGTTCCGTTCTCGCTATTTTTGTCAATCTGAAAATCCTGCATGGTTTGACTTAGCGGAGTCTCTTCCTGGTCCCTCGACGAACGTGTTCGGAGAAATCGCGAAACGCTATCGTGTCGCAATCGTCGTGCCGATTTTTGAACGTCGGGCACCTGGTCTGTATCACAATACTGTAGCGGTCTTGAATGAATCAGGAGCAATTGCCGGCGTATACCGCAAGATGCATATTCCTGACGATCCTGGATATTACGAGAAGTTTTATTTTACCCCAGGCGATTTAGGTTTTCAGGCTGTCGAGACACAACAGGCGATGGTCGGACCGTTGATCTGTTGGGATCAGTGGTTTCCCGAGGCCGCGCGTTTGACGGCCCTGCAAGGAGCCGACATTCTTGTGTACCCGACGGCGATCGGCTGGCATCCCTCCGAGAAAAGCCAGGAAAGAGCGAGGCAGCGAGAGGCGTGGATGACGGTTCAACGCGCGCATGCGATTGCTAACGGGGTGTTTGTCGCGGCGGTCAATCGAGTGGGCGTGGAAACGTTGGACGACGATCAAAGCTCGAGTCTCGAGTTTTGGGGAAGCTCTTTTGTCTGCGATCCGTTTGGCCAGATGTTGGGCCAATGTTCGGATGAAAAAACAGAAACATTGCTCGTTGATCTCGATCTTCGTCGTATCGAAATCGTGCGCCGGCATTGGCCGTTTATGCGCGATCGCCGTATCGATGCCTACGATGGACTCACGCGCCGCTGGTTGGATCATCGAAGCTCACACTGAATGAGATGACGGATCCATCGGTGAGTCCAAGGATCGATTCCCCGTCGTACTCGATCAACTAGGCTTGACCACATGCGTCACGTCCCCTCTCGTCGATCGATTCGGAAGCCTCAACCTTCGAGTTTGCCATCCCTTTCACAATCTCGTCTCCTCCCCTCTGAACATGGTTCGATTGGATCATGGCGGTTCCCGGCAGAGTGGGAACCCCATGCCGCGACGTGGTTGGCGTGGCCACATCGAGCCGAAGATTGGCCCGGGAAAATGGCTGCTATTCACTGGGTGTACGGAGAAATCGTTCGAAAGCTCGTTGACGGTGAACAAGTGCGCATATTGGTGAATTCGGCGTTGCATGAAAAGCGGGCGAGGCGAGTGCTGGAGCGCGTGGGCGTCGATCGTGCGCGCTATGAATGTTTTCGAATCCCGACCAACCGAAGCTGGACGCGTGACTACGGTCCGATGTTTCTCGAATGCGTCGAGCAATCTGGAACAGTGGCTATTGTGGATTTTCGGTTCAACGGATGGGCGCGATATCCCGATTGGCAAAAAGACGACGCCGTACCCCGACGAGTCGCCGCTCGATTGAATCTGCCGGTCATTACAGCCATGTTCGAGGGACGCCATGTGGTCTTGGAAGGGGGAAGCATCGATGTGAACGGTCGCGGAACGTTGATCACGACCGAGGAATGCTTGTTGGACACCCGTGTTCAGGCACGGAATCCAGAATTGACAAAAAGGGATCTGGAACGCATTTTCCGATCGTACTTGGGGGCGACGAACGTCATTTGGCTGGGCCGCGGAATTTGCGGCGACGACACCCATGGTCATGTCGACGACGTCTGCCGTTTTGTGGGGGCTCGAAAGGTCGTTCTCTGTCGAGAGGAAAATCCTCGAGATGAGAATTATCATGCGCTGGCGGAAAATGCCGAGCGTCTTGCCGATGCAAGGGATGAAGCGGGGGAGAAGATCGAAGTGATACCTCTTCCGATGCCTGCGCCGTTATATTTCGATGGTCAACGGCTGCCGGCGAGTTATGCCAATTTTTATATCGGCAACACGACGGTGCTGGTCCCGACGTTTAACGATCCTCACGATCGGAACGCTTTGGGGATTCTCGCTGACATCTTTCCTGATCGAGTGGTGGTAGGTATCCATGCCGTCGATTTAGTTTGGGGGCTCGGCACCATTCACTGCCTCACGCAGCAGCAGCCATGCTTCGGAGCTCATCAGCAACGGGAAAGATCTTGACCTTGCACCTGTCCGTTGGCAGGGTCGCTGTTGGATGCGTAGTCAGACAAGTCGATGTGTGAGATGGGTGAGTGAGATTATTTCTTATTCTCGGCCAGCATACCCAAGAGAAACAATGCGAGTCCCAATCGTTGTTTGGCTTTGAGGCGATGATCCGTAAGGTCTTGGGTTTTGAGAGGATGCGGTATGGGACGAGAAGGGGGAGGAAGTGAAGCGACGAACGATTCTTGAATCGGAAGCGGAGTCATGGCAAGCGGTATTGTGAGTGTCGCTGGAGCGGATTCTCCGCTGTAAGTGACAAACGCGGCACCTTTTTCGGGAATTCGGGCTTGTCCGCCTTCACCGAGCTGAAGAAGAATGACGAAAAACGCAATTATGGTGCCGAGAAACCCTTTGTGAATCCTACTGCCCTGAAAGCGTGTGCGACGGTTCTCTTGCATGACGACGCCCTCCGGTTTCTTCGATTCTGAATCCGCTCTGGAACAAATGAGCTTGTGTTCTTGCAGTCTGCTCACTTGTTTGGCTTGTTCTGTTTATCGGCTGCTGATCTCAAACGCTTGAGCAATGGGTGAGGATACGACGAAGGAGCGGGCGAAGCGGGTGAGTCCCTGTTGAAGATATTTGTGCTCGGTTGATGGTTGTTTCTCAGGCAATCAAACCTGATGGGGGAGGCATCTAAAGGAGCCTGTCTGACATGAGTGATGGCGTGCGCGATATGTCAGACGAACGATTTTTCGTTCACTATCGGATTTCGCAAGAATGGATCGATGTTGAGCGTATAGCTCAGGCCTTATGTCTGGATCAGACCGTGGAGCTGTCAGCCGATCTCGTGCCTGAGGAATTGATTGCTCAACAGATCGTTGGGCGTATCGAACATATCGCACCATGCCCTGAAAGCCAGGCATATGAAGCCGTCATCAGTTTTGCAACAAAGTTGGTGAAGCACGATATTTGTCAATTATTGAATGTCATCTTTGGGATGTGCAGTTTGAACCCATTGGTCAGAGTGGTTCACCTGGAATTTCCTTCGTCTTTGTCGGGGACGCTTCCGGGAGCACGGTTTGGCTTGCGGGAAATACGCCACCTCGTTGAGTGCTATAATCGACCACTCGTGTGCGGGGTACTCAAGCCATTGGGTCTCTCGTCCCAAGAATTGGCACGATTGGCTGCTCAATTTGCCGCAGGCGGATTGGATATGATCAAGGACGATCAAGCGTTGGCTGATCAGCCATGGTGTCGGTTCGAAGAACGCGTGGCTCGTTGTGCGGAAGCGGTCAATCGAGTCAATCGGGAGACGGGAAGAAGATGTCTCTACTTCGTCAATGTCACGGGTCCCTGTGAAATGCTGTCCAAGCGATGCCGCTTTGCCAAGGACGCTGGCGCATCTGGATTGTTGATGTGTCCTGGACTGATGGGCTTCGATGCGTTGAGACAGATGGCGCACGATGCCCGGATTGCTTTGCCCGTGATGAGCCATCCGGCGTTTCTCGGAAGTTTTATCCATTCGCCGGCACAGGGCATCGCCCCATCTGTGCTCTTTGGTGAACTGCCTCGTGCGCTGGGAGCCGATATTAGCGTCTATCCTCTTTTTGGCGGACCGTATGGGATCGATCGGATGGAATGGATCAAAACGACGGAAGCCTGTACCCGGTCGTGGGGGTCTTTTCGGCCCATATGTCCCACGGTAGCGGGTCGACTCCAAGTAGCACGAATATCGGAAATACGAGAGCTCGGAGGCGATGACTGCGTGTATATCGTCGGTGGGGAATTGCAGAGAAGAAAAGATGATATTGTGGGAATGTGTCAGCGACTTCTTCGTTCGGTCCGTCGAGACTGCTGACTCGGATCTTCGGCTCTCCTCTGGAATTGCCTCGGACTCCTGGAGACGTGTTCGTGCTGTTCCGGAACTTGCAAGAGGGCCTGTGATGGTGCAGTGGATACGGGGTCACTCAACGGTACGCGCTACAGCGAGACCCAATCGGCCAAAAGGCGATCGACACGAATGCTCTCGCGTTCAGGATCGAGAACCGAGACGATCTCTCGTTGAGACGAATTGCCGTCAGAGGATAATCGAAAGGGGACGGGCTCCGAGAGAGGGTGTCGATTGGCATCCTGGATCAACAAGAGAATCGGAGTGAGCAGATTGTCTGGACTGTGAGCTGTCACGATGCCGCGTTCGCCAGTGTTCAGTTCTACAAGGCTATAAATCGGATAAATCCCCACCTGATTGATAAGCTGTGTGACGATAGTCTGGTCTAGCTGATTGCGCTGGCTTTGAAGATACAGTTCCCGAAGCGCATCTTTGACGGAAAGCGGGCACTCGCGCTCTTGTCCGGAAAGCAATTCATCGTATTCATCGACGACTCGGATGAGGCGGCTCATGTGTCCAAGCATAACGGTGTCCTCGGAAAAGCGGGTTGCGCTGGCGGCATGATGATCAGCGACCAATTGAAGAACTTCCTCGGGAATACCCGAACTCGCCTGGAGCAACTCTACGCTGAGCGTAGGATGAGATTGAAATAAGATGCGATCGTCGGAAGAACGCCGTTCTGGTCCACGGAGAAGGTGTTTGGGTAGTTTGAGAAGGCCAATATCGTGGAGCAGCGCAGCCATCGCCACGAGACGCAATTGCGAGTCGTCGTACTCCATCAAGCGGCCCAGCAAAACCGCGAGCGTACCGACGGTCAGTGAATGATCGTAAAGATCTGGTGAAAAGTGGCGCGTACGGATCACGGCCAGGCATGCCTCTTCGTGTCCGAGTGTTTCCGACATGATCGTACGGACAATGTTTTTGACATGATTGCCAGAGACGAGTCCTGAGGTACGAATGCTGTGTAAAAGATCGGAGACCTCTTCCAGCATTCGTTCCCGCAGGGTCTGCATGGAAGAGAATTCCTCGGCAAACGATTTGCCGGTGAGCGAAGGGGGCAAGCGAGCGATCACCGTTTTACAATGGGCGGGATCATCAATAAGGGCAAATGGATTGGGAGAGGGTGATGCGACATCATGTGATGCTGTGTTTTGGGGGAAGAAGGGCAATGGCGGCTCATTGAGCGAGTCCAGTCCGCGCTGCGGATCAATATCGACTTCCCGGATGCCGCAGTGTTTGAGCTTAGCAATTTGGGAATCGTCTTTGATCAAAAATCGATGGACTAAAAACGGCGTTTCTATCCATGGACGGTCGACACCGCAAACATACATGCCAACTTTTAACGAGGAAACGGGAATGCGTTTGACGCTCATGCTGCCGTTTGTTTCAAAACCCAAGAGCTAATGCCCTTGCACGGGAGACGGTACTCAAACTTGTCGGATATTAGAGGAGCGAGCTTGAAAATCGGAAAGCGATAAGTCGAGGAGTTAGGTGCGTTTGAATGCGAACGGCAGAACGAGCGTTTAGGGCACTGGTTGTCGAATATCATCTCTGAGTGAAGAGAACACCATCGTCTGCGTTAGTAGTCACTTTCGCAGCGATTGAACGTCGTCTGTACGTCTGCAGGCTTGTGTTTTTTCTCTCCCCTGACTGCTGCTGGTTGACATCCAATGTGCCCTTGCCTCCATCGAAGCTTATGTGTTTCCTGGCCAAACAATAGAAGGGGTCAGTGTGCGCGAAGATGGTTCACCTCGCGTGTGTCCTATCGTTATCAGCTATTTCAGATGTTGGGCTCGTGCAACTCCAATGGAGTTTGTCATGCTTCGCGACAAGGGAAGGATGATCGTGACAACCAGGGACGTCTGCCGTGTCAACTGCTCATACAATCACTCGTCATGTTTTTGACAAATTGACATAAGCCGAGAGCAGCTTCTCTATCGGGGCTCCGTTCGTCATTCGTCAAACATAGCCAGTGCGAAAGGCAACCAAGGGAACACCGGTATTAGTTGTGGCATCTCCGTTGCTCAAGTCATGTGTTCAATCGGCCGAGAGGAAAGCGGCAGCGCAGGTATGACGGTGTGAGATCGTACCAAGGTCAAACGGCGTGCAAATGAGCGAGGATCTGCTGTGTTCGACGTGAACCGAATCGATCGATGGATGGACAGACGACGTGCGCAAGGGATGATATCGATATTCTTCCTACTATTCGGTCTGATTGCCGTTTTCCCGGAAGCGGATGCTATGAATACCGTAGAACGTCCACATGTCTTTTCGCGTCATGTGGTAATTCCTGTACTGGGTACGACGTTGAATGACCGCCGAGAACAAATTGGTGTTGTGGCGGACGTGTATGTCAGCTTTATTCGTCGCGATGATCGTCACGGATTGAACATCCGATTTGATGTGTTCCCTGGGCAATTTTCTCGTCGTGCCCAACACGCGGTGACGACCGCCGTGAGACTCGTGGCTGAACGCGCCGGGCTCGATCCTCGATCGTGGTCGGTACGCTTTACTCTCCCGTATGAAGGCGTGACCTTGTATGGAGAAAGCCTTTCCGCCATGGCTGCATTGGCAGTGATCGCATTAGCCAAAAATGAAGCCATTCGCCGGGATACGGTCATCACGGGAACGGTGATGCCGAACGGAACGATCGGGGTCGTTGGAGGGGTGCCGTTAAAAATCGCTGCCGCTCATCGACGGCATTTTCGTCGCGTTCTGATTCCCGAGGAGCAAGATGTAGCAGATGGGGATTGGCGTACGCCGTTTTTAATGCAAATCTCACCCATGCATTCCATTGCCGACGCGTACTTTGCCTTGACGGATCATCCCTTTTCCTCGTCTGCTTTGCACACGCAACTCGCTGCGACATTGGCGCCGTAAGTCCTCCGGCTATGCACATGGCTCTGCGCGATCACGGATTCTTCGGGCAATACGTTTGCCTCTCTCTCCTTAAAACGGTTACCTTGACAGGAGAATGGTGAATCAATGATGTTCGAACGAGTGTGATATGACGGATACAGGTTACTCTCCATCATGATGGGAAATATCAAAGATGATTGAAGCACCAAAGCCTGGATTTGCTGTGGACATTGATAATGTGGTTGCGAAAGCGGAACCCGAGGTCCAGCGACTGTATCAAGAAATTTCAGGCAAGCCTTGGCCACGAGGCCTTTATGGAAGTGCTGGAGGATTGGATCATGGTGGGTTGGATCGCGAGGTCGTGGAAGAACTTTTTGTACGGTTCCATGAATATTCAATTCCCCATTTGCCGGTATTGCCTGGCGCCAAAATGGCGTTAGCTGTTTTGCATGAGCGCTATCGCATTGTCATGATCACGGCGCGCCGTCCCACATCTCGGCCACAGACGCTCGCCTGGCTTGAAAAGCACGGCATTCCATTTGATGAGTTGTATCATGCGGAAGAAAAAACCGGCATCCCTGAGAATATCATCATGGCGGTGGACGATCATCCTGTTCATCTTTATGGCTATGTGAACTCTGGTATTCGCACGTTTATAATGGACCAGCCCTGGAACCGACATCTTTCCCATCCATCCATGCAACGGGTGCTGGGATGGGACCATTTGTTGTCTGTTCTTCACGTGAGTTCGTCAGTTCAATGGCCGACAAGTCTTCAGAAGTCGTCTTCGCCGCAGAGATTGCTGCGCGCGATGGGCAAGCATGATGAGATCCCTCCAGCTGCCGTGGGCGCTTAACACGATATCCCACCCCTGCCTTTTTCTCCTTGAATCGCGTTTCCGCTCTTGCTCTCGATGATAAATGGACGTTCTGAACAGCGCAGTCGTCATTTGCAGAAGCATCTGTGCATCCTCGATGGATGAAGTGGGGCTAAGTCAGCATGTTGTTCAGGGAATATCTGCCGCAACAATGCCCCGTCCCGTACATCTCCATTCATTCATGAAAAGATTGATGGAATGCGATGCAAGCATGGTGAGGAAGAGAGCTAAGCTCGGAAAGTCTGGATTCCTCCTATGCTTGGAGTAAAAGGAAGGAGAGAAAAAAGAGAAGCTCGATCTCAATGCGACGATCCCAACATAAGCGATCGATCAAAGCGGGGAAAGATCGAAATCCAGTCAAACAATGTGGGTATCTCGTTTTCGAGCAAAGATAACCATGACAATGGAGAGAATTATGCCAGATTGCAGCAGGAACGGTGCAGAAAACCAATCAAGGATGTGTGCAATGCCTCATCAAGATTTGTGCGGGGCGACCGATGGAATTCGAAGGAGGCAACTATCGCTACCACCGTATCAGCGAGCATTTGCGAGGATGTTCCAGCATGAGAAATAGGCGACTGATCCATCCATGGTCTCTCTATCTGGCGTGTGGGCTCATTTTCCCTTTCGTGGCGTTTCAACAAGGACTGGCGTTTGTCGGAGAACCTCCTTTGCTGCTTGTGAGCCATCGTGATGCCAATGGCAATTTGGTTTGGCCGAAAAAAACTCGTCAATCATCGGTAGGACAACAGACAGATATACCAACATCTGATTCACCCGTGCTCCCTGAAAAGGAGATATGGGAAATGAGCACTGCTGAGGTCAAGGCACAGGAATCGGCGCCATTCGTGTGGGAAGTTCAAGCCCCAGTACTCGATCAAGGAGAACGCCGTTTGGGGTATACAACTTCTATCGAAGGGCATCCAGCACTTCTTACGTATGAATTAATACATGACCGCCTTCGAGAGATGACCTATTTGTTTGAGATCCCTCTTTCAGAAGAAGCGATGCCTCCTGTCTTGCAGGAGTATCACACAATTAAACGCTGGATAATGCAGTCTTATGGGGAGCCGACCAACGAAGAATATCTCTGGCTTGATTCCTTGTATCGAGATGCGCCTGAATTATGGGACACAGCAGTTCTGCGAGGACATTTGACAATCGTGGCGGAGTGGCGAGCCAACGGCACCTCGATCACTTTGCTTCTCAATGGTGATGGCGATGGCATGGGTTTATTAGCGACGTTTGCTCGTATGCAAGCCCCTTCTCCTACTCATCTAGTAGGGCTTCCATTTCACCTATTTGGCCTGTAAACTTGTCTCCGTCGTTCTCCTCAGTTTTGTCCTAACTCTGATTGGCCTTCCCTTGAAATGCCGTCACCACCAATACCAATAGGGATAAGGGCCCCAATAGCGTCCCCAATATGGGCCCCAATAGAAGAAGTAGGGGCTATAAGGATACCAATATGGCGAAGGCGCGGCGGGAGGCCAGATCTTGAGAAAGAGAACCGAAAACGTCGGATAGGCATACGGCATCTCATCCAACGGCTCTTCTCGAACGCCGGTTAATTCTCCTACCATGGTGATGCGTGTTCCTGGCGGCACTGTTGCTGGATCGAGGAATTTCTTATAGATCGCGAGAAACCGACCGCGTGATTGTGTCCGATCGGTTACTGGTTCGTGATTGTCTTTCAGCGGCAATTGCAAGACCATCAAGCGTGTATGATCCGAAAATCGTTTAGCCGACAGCACTTCACCGCCAAGTTCGAGCACGGCGCCATGATGCGCCGTGGGATTATTTTTGATCTGCTCAAAGGTCAGATTCGGATTGATTCGATCGGCGAGATTTTCAGGAATGACGGAGGGAGAAATGGATGCACAGCCCGACATTGACAATACAACACCTACCCCAATCACATAATTGCGCGCTTTCATTATAATCCCCTTCTGTCGATAGCCTATCATCCAACAAGTCTCGTGAAAAGAGATAGGAGAAGCGCAAGCCTTTGCTCCTGAATAAATGGTCGGGAACGCAGGGGAAGCTGCTGTGCTGGCTTGGCACGGGCACGCCGGCTTATTCGCTAAATTTCTCGATCAGTCTGCGAATCCGGCTGTCTTGGCCGCCCAGCTCCACGTAATGGCGATAATACGTAATCGCCTTGTCGAGATCCTGTTTGTGAAATTCGTAGAAGATGCCAAGATTGTAATAGGTTTCCAGCAAATCGGGATTGAGATCGAGTGCAGTCAAATAGGCTCGCTCGGCCTCTGAGAGCTGACCGTTGGTGACATACAGGACGCCGAGGTTGAGATAGGCTTCGGCATTCTGTGGATCCAACTGCGTGACGGCTTGAAAGTGTTCGATCGCCTGATCGATCTTTCCAGCTTGTTGATACAGAAATGCCAAGTGATACTGGGCGTCGCGATGACGAGGGTCGGCGGCAACCGCCTGTCGATAGGCTTCGAGAGCCTCTGTCATGCTGTTTTTCTGTTCGGCAAGGCGGCCGATCAGATACCATCCACTCGCGTGTTGAGGATGGTGTGTGGTAAGGCGTTGGAGCAAGGATAGCGCTTCATCTATATTCCCAGATTCTTCATATCGATAGGCGAGATTGTAAAGGGCTTCGCGTTGAGTTGGTTGAAGGGTTAACACGGCTTGGTATTCGCGGATCGCCTGTTCCACTTTTCCTGATTGATCGTGGAGTTTGGCCAGCGTGAGTTGCGCTTCCCAGTATCGCGGATACATGGCTAATGCCTGGGTCAACGCTCTTTCTGCCGCGTTCCATTGATGGCGATGAAGCAGCACAAGTCCTAAATGATAGGCCGCCAGAGCAAAATTGGGATTCAGCGTGACAGCATGCTCGAGGGCTGAGATGGCTTGAGGGTCCTCGGCAGAGGTATGGAACGCGAGGACACCTAGAAGATGATGAGCGTCGGCAAAGTTGGAAAATTCTGCGAGGCTTTTCTCCAAGAGTGCTTTGGCCCGTTCGGTCTCTCCGGCCTGCAATGCGGACAGCGCTTCTTGATAATAGGTCCGTGCGGTATGACCAAATCCAGCTGATGGCCAGACCGTCAACATTCCCATGACCAAAACCAATCCAGGCATCATCCCTCTCCATCGCATAACGCATCGTTGCCTCATAGCTTCAATTTCCTCTCATAAAAGCAAAAAACGTCTCTTCGCAATGGAACTATGTTAAGGAGCACTCACGATCGGCTGAGGAGTGCGTGACACCGGCATAGGGGACGGCTGTTGCGGCCACACGCGCCGTTCCTCGAGAATGAAATTTGTACTGACGTACAAAGCTAGCATATCCCGGTACTTTTGTTGCAGTTGTTCCTTGGGGAAAAAGGTTTCGAGATCATCGAGCGAAACCGTGATATCCCGTTCCGGATGATGGCCGTTCACGCTCGTTCGGAAGAAGGCATGACGCCGAAATATATACAACCACATAGCGGTCTGATCGACGAGTCCGATGGCATCGTCGTGGGCGCCGCTGAGGAAAGTTACGCGGCCTGACCAACAGTCCCCGACTAACGTGCAACTGAGATCTTGGCCGAGAAATGGGGTATATCTCGGCATGAGGTTGGTCATGCTCAGAATAGTGGGAGCGAGATCGACCTGACTCGCAAGGGTAGTAATGTGCTTGGTGCGTGTGGGCAGAGCCTCGGCTAGAGACGGATCGATCCAGATGTAAAGAGGAACGAGAAAATGACTGCCGCGGGCTGCAGCATCACTGCCGCCGATCCCTTCGTGTCGTCCGTGATCTCCAAGGATGAAGACAATGGTACGATCCAACAGGCCTTCTCGCCGCATCGTCTCGAAAAACCGTTCCAGGGCAAGATCGAGCACGCGCAGGGCTGGTACGTATTGATCTTCGTGAGTCTGTAATATCTGTACGTCAGGGTGGGTGATGGGATAGGAGTACGGATGATGCGTGCCGACCGTGAGAGTGGTCAAAAAATAAGGGCGCGGTTGAGTTCGAAGGTGACGGATGCGATCGGTGACAAATTCAAAGAGCGCTTCGTCACTGATGCCCAAGCCAATCCGTTCTGCGGTGGGTGGAAAATCATTTTCGTCCAAGAGTCGATGCAACCCTTGATTGGCGAGAAACAATCCAATGTGGTCGTAATTCCGATCCCGGTTTTGTCCCACGATCATTTCCGTCCAATATCCGGCCTCGCGCAACACTTCAGGCAAGCACAAAAATTCTTGCGTGTAACGGGTTTTCATCACCGCTGCGCCGCGTCGAGGGAAATAGGAACACAGGGTGGCGAAGAGGGCTCGGGCCGTTTGATCCCCGTTGGAAAAAAAGTGCTCGAAGAAGAAACTGTCATGGCGAAGCCGATCCAAGAACGGCGTGACACGGATGAATGACGAGGAGGTGGTCGTCGATTCTCGGGGAGGATATTGGATCGTCGAGTAAATAAACGGCGTTTTGAAAGCCTGAGGGTCGTTGACGTCGATGACACGGCCCAGATAACGACGATCGAGGCCCTCGAGGAAAATTAAAAGAATATTGACTGGCTGAGGAAAGCGAATGCCGACATGGTCAGATGTTTCTCTCACAAGCGGGTATTCCGAAAAGGGAAACGTTGCCCGCGCATCGATCAGCGTTCGGCTCCGTTCGAGCGCGTCCTGGAAAGGCATCAAGGTCTCGAGTGACGCGGTGCCCCCCGTGAGCTCGAAGAACACCGTTCCGGTCCAAACCTCACCAGCATACCAGATAGGATTTTGAGCCAAGGTATAGTAGACAGAACTACTGATATTGGCACGTTGCACGCTCCAAGGACCGAACCAATTGAATCCCGACAACCCGAGGGCAAGACAGCCGATCAATATGAATCGAGCGGCGCGAGGAGATTGGATGGTGTACGATGCCAGCCGAGGAGCAATGATCCGCCGGTAGCATCGCCACCAGCCCCAAGCCAGCAGCAATTCGATGCTGAAAAACGCGATCACGAGGGTTGCCCATTTGTCGACTTGCATGATTTCGGCTTGGGTTTGTTTTAAGGCTTGACTTATCGTGAGGGCTTCCGAGGCTGCTGCGGTTTCTGTTCGAGGATAGAGCAAATCTTCTAGGTATTCGAAAAATACGAAATCCACATGGGTATGAGCATAGTAGTAATACCCCATATCGATGGTCAGCACGCTCATCAAGACGGACCCGATGAGCAAGCCCGCTCGCTTATAGGCGGCCTGTCTGCGGAGATCCCGCGCGGCAGAGGACTGATGAGGCGCGGGAATCCCGGCCAGTGCAGCCAAAAGCGATCCCAGCAGGATCATCAGTCCGGTTGCCACTGTGGCGACAATGATGTCGGCTTGGAGCCCTGTGAGAAGGGCCGTCAGCAGGGTCGAAGACGATGGAGGTTCTTGCGACCAGGCTTCTGGTAACAGTATCCATCGTTGTCCTTGCTGAAGGATGATGAAAAGTATCCACCAGAAACAGAGCAAGCGATTGAGCGTGACGCTGGATTGTGTTGGCGGCGAGGGGATCGGATGCGAGGTCATCGACGAGTCGTATCGGCCTTGTGTGTCAGCGAAGGGTCTTGAAAATATCTTGGTGCGAGAGGCGTGTCAATATGTGATACAGTGGACCGTCGTATCATATGCAGCGCGGAACGAGTTCCCTCGCGCGATAGGAAAGCGCTGGATGGACCTTATAACAATGCGACAGACCATCCGAATTTTCTCGTCATGGAGTGACGGTTCAGAGAGTGCATTCAAGAAAGGCCAGGATCGATGGCCACCCAGCCTTGCTCAACCGGGCAATGCAAAAGACATGGGCTTGTGCAAACAAAAGGCATGACAAAATGCCATCGAAAGCAGGGCTAGCGGACGACCAAGACCGAACATGGCGCATGCCGGGCGACTCGATTGGATACGCTGCCCATCAGCCCAGCGCGCCGCAATCCGGTCAGTCCACGTGATCCGACGATAAGAAGATCGGCCTGGATGGTTTTAGCTCGTTGAATGATCTCTTCGGCTTCCTGCCCAAAGGCCAATTCCAAATCAATGTGGCCTTCCCCTTCTTGAACCGTCGCTGCCGCCTTCTCGAGCAAGGTGATGGCCTCTTTCCCTCTTGGACCAAACGTTTGTTCAATCGTATTGATAAAGTCTTCTCGCGAAATCTCTCGCGTTGAAAAACGCAGAGGACCATCTGGAAGATGTTGTTTGATCACATGAAAGATGGTGAGATGGATATGAGATGGCAGCCCAAGTTGCTTGATGAACTCCATGGCGGCCCAGGCATCGGCTGATCCATCCACGGCAATCAGAAGCTCCTTGAGTGTCGAATTATCGTGGCCCTGTGCAGGGGGACGAAGCACTCCGACGGGACACGGGGCTTCGGTGAGAATCCAATCGCTCACGCTACTCAGCATGAATATCTCCTGTTGTGTATGTTTATGCGCTCCCACCATGACGAGATGGATGTTCAACTCATCGATGGCCTGTAAAATTTCTGCACCAGGCACTCCTGTTCGAAAAACAGGTTCGACAGGGTATGGTATCTTCGTGCGCAAGTGTTCCGCGGCATCTTCGAGCAATGATTTGGCTTGGGCTTCCAGTTCAGCGCGGCTCGGAATGTGCGCGGGGAAAACGATTGGTCTGGTGCGCAGTTCTGGGCGTTGCTTTCGTTCGATCTGCTTGCCATCTTGTCGCTCCGATTCAACAATCAGTTCTTCATCAAGGACATGTAGGATGTAGACCCTCGAGTCTTGGGGAATAGAGCATACGCTCAACATCTTCGCTGCAATTTTGGCGTCCGTTATGTGATCCACGGCACATAAGATGTTCATGGTCGGCAACCTCTGAAATCAAATTGATGTTTGCACGGTGAAATTGCCTTTACTGTAATCATTTTCTCGCTGAAAGCAAGTCGTTGCCTGATACTTCCGTCATCATGTCTTCTATCAATTCCAAGGTCTTTGACGTGAGGATCTATCTTACATGCCAGGGCATAAGCCGAATCTTGCCCAAATCCTAAAGAAAACTCAGGGCACGCTGATCAAGAGGACCACGCTATTAACAGATCCTTTGTGACAGTCATGTCCTTTGTTTCTTGAAGGATGATCAATGCTATCGGGCACGGGCTCGATCGATTTGTCAGTAAAAATGATCCAGAATGACGTTCTGCCCCTCTTCTGTTATTTAGGAAAATGTACTTGGACAGGGATTTCGGGATCCCTCATGCCTATCGGTCTTCAATTGCGGTTTCCCGAAATCGTTGAGGCCTGCCCAAGACAAAAACTACCTATTAATGTCCATGAGAGGACCGATGCTGAGGAGTGCCAAAGGTGATGGCTACGGCGACCCAATCCTCTCCTTTCTTCACGCCCGTTTTCGTGACGTCAGCCACCAATCGGTCGCCCACTTGAGGTCGATCGGGACTCGTCGATCCTTTGGCCGTAAACGTCGTGGAAGGGCGGATGCCGAGGGTTACGGTCGAACCTTTGACGGTTTTTACTACGATCCGCTCATCGGCGATTGCTGTGACGGTCCCCAGGACATGCTCGCTTTTCCCATGCGCGAAAGCGAACGATGGAATACCAAGGAAAACCGCGATCAGGAGGAGTTTTGCAATCGCGTGCATCATACACTCGTCTCCTTTGCTTAATGTGAATGTCCGTGTTCTGTGGGTAATTGAATATCTTCGCCGGCGAGAAATCGTTCGATCGCCAGTTGTTCTTCCAGTTCCTGCCGGCTTATAGGATTGTATCGCTTCATATCGTCGAGTTCTTCTTGGGTGATCTGAGGAAGATGCCGAATAAAATGCACCAGTTTCCAACTCTCCAAATCTTTTTCCGGTGACGAAGAGCCCCAGGCCGGCATACCGGTAAACGCGATACCAAAATGGATGACGTAAAAGAGTTCTCCGTCGGACATGGATTGAATGGCGTCTTGTCGCAGGTCCGGAACAGGCGGGTAAAAATTGGGGCCCATAGCAGTCTTTCCGCTTCCATCGTTGGCATGGCAGATAGCGCAGTGATCGGCAAAATGATGGCGGGCCTCTCTCAACACTTCAGGGCTAAGAGGAATCGGGTTGACAGCATGGCGATAGTCGACAGGAGTGGCCCAGTGGCGAAGGAAACGGGCCATAGCGATTTCCAACTCCGTAGGCTTGCGCTTGGCGCTGAACGCACCGGGGAGCAGCCACATGCCGAGGAGCCACGCGCCGATTACTAGTATCGCTGCAACGATCACCCAACGTTTCATAACATCAGCGAGTTCGAGACACGGGCACGAATGCCAGAAGATCGGAAAAGTCACATGTTCGATGAAGCCTCTGGCTGCACAGCATTGGCTTGTGCCGCTCAGAGCAGGACGGTGCTCTTGCTCGATGGCCTAGCGTATCCACCTATGGCGTAGAGGTCAACTACGGGGAGGCATATGAAAGTGGAAAAAATAAAAAGCCCCCTACTTGCAGGGGCTTTGTTATCGACCTTTCTGTCTCGTGCAGGCGTTAGGTTGAGCGCCTGGTTTTCACCAAACGCGCAAGGCCGATACCCAGGAGACCAGTCCCCAGGAGAAATACAGTGCTTGGCTCGGGAATGGGGGTTGCTGCTTGTAGGGTAATGCTTTCGGAGACGAGATCGCCGACTTTGACGGCGCTTCCGCTTATTTCATCTTTTTTCACGTAGCGAACCTTAATCGATGCATCATTAGGTTTTAATTTGCCAATAGCGATTGTCTGATCGAATGTCCAGGACAGAGTGCCGCCGACGGCAGCTCCAAGACCGGTGGCAACATAGTCGGCACAGGAAAAGCCTCCTCCATTCCCCGAACAGCCTCCAGCATTGAGACCGCCAAGAACAATATCCCAATCGCCCACGCCACCTGGTGCATCGAAGAGGGATGATGAAATGACGGAAGGACTGACCTTGATAGCCACGGCATCAATACGGGTTCCACCACCGGTGTAGCCCGAGGTATCGATGTCCAGTGTGATGCGAAAAATCTCTTCTGTTGGACTCGAAGAAATCGGACTTCCGGAATAAGACAGGGTATAAATAGACCCTTGGCAAGTATCGCAATCCGGTCCAATCGGATCGGCATGCGCGATCCCGAAAAACATGAGGCCCAAGAACAGCGTTGCGGCTGCACACATTTTCGATAACGGTTTCCACTGCATGGGGAATCCTCCGAATGAAGTTGATCGATCCTCGCATAACTTAGAGAAGCAGCCTTTAGGCCAAAAACGATCTTGCTCGAGGATAGAATCTTATTTTTGCAAGCATTTGTTTTTATTGAAATTGTTATCAATCCTTGCTTAATTTTTGAAAAACTTTATCGTAAACTATTTGTAAAATATTTTAATAAATTTTCGTTCAGCATTGAGCTATTAAAAAAGGATTAATAATAACAAAAGCTTAAGCATCATGTATCAACTTTCAAAGCTGTAATAAATATTGAACTACTTTACAAGTCCTGACAAAAATTCGATCATCTTTCACTCCACATTTATATGTTTCCATGCGCTCCTTTCGATATGCGATGATTGGCTTCTTCTCATCCAGGGCATTGTATCGGCTGTCGAGCGGAACCGCTAGCGTCTGCCAGGCATTCAGGCTTGTATGGATTGCCTCGTGTGGGAATTAGGATCGGCTATGCCGTTTACGACATACCTATTTTTTAAAAACCAGATGTCTGTTCTCCAAAGTGTGTTTTCGGCCTGTTCATGAAGAACCATGATATGGATCCAATGACAGCATATGCAGCGGTCGGATGGCGAGGCCACGGGTGAGACGCAAATGGCTTGTTGGAAGGGCGCGGCCCAGCGGCCGCGCCTTGAAGAGGAATCGCCAGGGTTATCGTTTTTTCTTTCCCCAGGTTTCCTTGAGTATCGATTTCCATTCATCGCGGGAGACAGCAGGCATGGTTTGAATCCGAATATGGCCGAGCGATGCATTGAGGACGGCGGCCTTCATGGCTGAGCGATTGTCGGGGAATTCCAAAATAGCTACGACATCGTATGGTCCCAAGCAATAATAGGCATGCAGTAACTTCCCTCCCAACGATTCAATGTTCTTTTTCACAATGTCGGAACGTGTCTCTCCCTGGGTTTTCATGGTTTTCAACCCTTCTGGGGTGAAGTTGACGAGACTGACGTAAATAGCCATGGGGGACCTCCTTGGTGAGAGAGTGAGAGAATGATAAAACCGTGTCATAACGAACGCTTTGTCTCTCAATCCTGGTAAAGCAATGACCTGAACGCCTCACGATAACGCGTTTGGCAAGGAAAGTCATCAGCCCTCGATCGAGGCAGAGCCAACGGGTTCTGGAAGTTCGGGATTGATGTAAAAAAGCAAGATCCACCCCACGAGCATGATGGCGATGATGGAAAACAAGCCGGCCATGCGCGCCTGTGGCGGGGGGAGTTGCAATTCCATCCATCGGCCACAGCCAGCCAGGACACCGAGCCATCCCATCGCGACATGCGTACTTTGCACCAGAAATTCGGTTTTCAATTCGTTGATGCTATGCGAATGCGTGAGTAGAATAATCCCCCCTGCGATGCAAAGGATGGGGAAGACAAAACGGACATGTGAGGAAGCCGCTTGGCATCGACGCGCCCACCATTCAAACCAGCCAAGGCCGAAGACCACGCCACCTGCCAGCCAATGTTGGACGACTTCTGTACTCTGAAAACTTTCCCAAAAACTTGCCGGTCCTAATGGCCAATGGTCAGGGTTGGCAAACACAATGATCAGCAGCGAAAACGCCACAAAAAGCATCGGCCAATGGCGTGCCCATGTCACGCGCCCCGACCAGTCGAGCAGGGCCAGACCGGCGAGGATGAGCACGATGACCCCTGACGCATTATGATTAAAGCGATCCCAGCTCATGTCCGGCTTGCGGCCGACTGTGCCCGTGCGCAGGTCGGTGAGCTCCGGCGCTTCGATCATGACCTGTTCCGGCCCCGCTAGATGGGGCAGTTTTGGGGAAAACATCGTCCAGACTTCCTGCGGTGTCGCCGCGGCTTCCAAGACATCGACGGCGGGCGGAAAGGATGTGAGGGTGGAGGCAGAAAATAACATGGCGATAGCCAGCACAATTTCAACTTGAATGTAGATCGGCACTGCCGTGGTCATGGATGAGGTCGAACCAGTCCGAACCCATCGGCGACCAGCAAATAAATTGAGCGCTGCGAGCCCCATGATACCAATGAACAGGCCGATTTTGACCAACAGCATATTGCCGTAGCCTGTCCCCAGCAATCCATGCCATGCGCCGACGTACTGCCATGCGAGGTAGCTGCCACCCGATACCACCAGCATCATGCTGACGATCCCCAATGGAGAGAAACGGGCGACCAATTGGGGCCATACTGACGTCGCTGCGTCCTCATGCTTTTTCAAGGCGTGCCAAGACAGCAAGAGATGGACAATGCCTCCGGCCCAAATGGTCGCGCCCAGCACGTGCACTATTGTCCCGACCATGAGAACCGTCCCGTCAGCCAAGCGGCTCGAAGCATGACTGAGACCGGCTTCGTTCACGAGAAAAGCTGCCAACGTGAGCAGAATGCCCAACCAGATTCCTCGACGAGCCGGCGAACGACGTGCTCGTTCGAGTTGAACGGCCAGAAGACAGATCAAGCCGAGGCTGACAGCGTTCAACTGGAACACATGGGTCCGGATGAACCGTTCCAAGGCCCAAAAGCTTGTCGCATCAGCCAAGGCCAATGGTTTGAGAAGCAGTTGCAGGAACCTGACCCCTCCCAAGGCCAATGCGCCGTAAAATGTGAACGATAAAGCAAGCGCGCCGAGCCGATTCTGATACGGAAGTCCTCCGCACCTGATGCGCAAAATTGTCAGGGTATAGCCGATACCTCCGATCATGATCGCGAGCGCGACCAGACCGAGTCCGTCCAACAGGCCGCCGACAAATTCGAGCAGATCGGTCATGACAACGGAGCGTTATTACAGACGGAGGACGGTGAAGCGGATAGTGCCTTCCGTCACGTGCCCGTCACGAGCCAAGACTTTGTAACGAATCGTGTACACTCCCGGTTCGAGCTTGGGAAGTCTGGCTATCACTTGGTTGGCATGGGGATCATCGAGGAGTTCGAGAGGCATCTCATGCTGTTTTCGGTCCATCAGATACACTTGAGTGATGACGCGCTCGAGCGCCGCATTGAACCGGAGTGTGATGGTGGCCGGTGGGTGGCGCAAGGCTGCTCCGTGCGGAGGCTGCGATTCGATCAAGACGGCATGAGCTCCGAGCATGGCTGGCATGAAAATGGTCCAGGTCAAGAACAGGCACGAAAGGATGTGCCGAAGACGAGAGGCGGTCAAGTGCCGACAAAAGGCCATGAGTATGTCGGAAACGAAGGGGTTCGGATGACGGTTTCTGATGACCCGGGTCGATCACCCAATCAGTTATGTGCCAGATATCGCCCTGTCAAGCTCGGATGATGGCTCGGGTGACCAGGTCAGCCGCGGCTCACGCTTAGCGCAACGCAAAGCATAAGAAAGCCATGAGGCGAAATCAAGGCACCAGCAATCCGCCTCGTCTCCAGTCTACCGCGAGAATGCAGTGAATGCGATGTTCGGTCATTTCATGTTTCAGGAGTTAGGTCGAGCTCTGCTGCTTGCGCGTATGATGGGCGACTCGTTTTTCGGCATATCGACGGACCGCCTCAGGCGTCCGCACATTCGAACGGGTGCCGAAAACCGTAAGCGTGGCCCGAAGACTGGTGTATCGCTGAGCGCACGATCGACACGTTTTGACATGCGCCTGCGCTTCTTTGGGTAGGGTCACTTGGTGCCATCGCTCGGGCTTTTTCAAAAAGGCCAGGACCTGTCGGCACGTCATAGCTTTGGTCGCTGGTTTTTTCGTAGTCATACGTTCTCGCTCCTTTTCCCGGTTTTATCGATGAGGCGAATGCAACGACGAGGCTTACGAGGGACCGGCATGAGCCGGTTCCAGGCTCGAAGCCTGTTCACCCTGTTGCGACGCGCGGGCTTCCTTGGTGGCCAGAGCCTGTTCCAATGTCTGGCGCAAGAATTCCCGCGCATGGTCGATCGATTCCTCCACTTCTTTTTCGCTTTGCCCTAAGAGATGAGCGACCTCGGGAATGGACAATTCTTCCACATAATACAGCACGAACGCATCGCGCCAGGTTTTGGGTAATTTGGCCAACGTTTGGTTGACGAATCGTTGGACATCGCGATTTTCGGCAACTTCTTCCGGGGTGACGGCTTTGGGATCAGGGACGAGGTCCTCCAATCGGAGATCTTCGTCCGGCTGGTAGAATTCGTAAATCCAATCACCAAGTGTTTTCAATTCTTCATCTTCTGGCACTTCCGGGACATCTTCTTCAATGGGAACCAGCAGTTCGCGTTCACGTTTCAGCCGATTGACTTCTTTATGAATTTCTTCGCGGGCTAACTGAAGAAGCCAAGTGCGAACCTCGATGCTCGGTTTTTTCGAAAATTCACGGGCTGCTCGCGCAATGATCCGGTCGAGGATGTCCTTGAGTTGGATTTCCCTAGGCGTTGCGATGTCTCCCGTTCCCCAATAATACGCGATCTCGCGTCGCACAAAATTATACAGGGCGTCGAGGTTCGGCAGGATCACATCCCATGCCAATTGCCGTTCTTGCTCTGCCAGCGGAGCGAGTTCTTCTTTCAATTTTTTCCGCATTTCGGCGCGCCGCTCTTGGCGTTTCCATATAGGCTCGGCGCGAACGAATTCTTTGTATTTTTTGACTTGGCGCTCCAATTCGCCAAAGGCTTCGCGTACGACCTGCTCCCCATCCTTCCCTTCTTCCTTGGCTGCCAGGGCGCGACCAGGAACGTTGAGAACCAACGAGGCTCGATAGCGGGGTTTGGAGTGATGACGCTCAATGGTTCCGTGAAGAAAGAGCGACTCGTCAGGGAGACGTTTGAGTTGCGTTTCGAGGCGGGCCAGGCATTTCTCGTAGGTGCGGCGAATAACCGCGTTGTCCTCGCAATTCTCGAAGATGACGTGATGCTTCATGGAAATCGGTTCTCCTTTCTCGCTCCGGCATTCGGCCGAATCTTTTTCCCTCCCATGCGTTCAGGTAACCAGGGCGCATGCATTGGCCGCGCGATGTTCGGTAGCGGGATTTCAAATTAACAAATAATACAAAATCCGTTCATTTCAAGATCATTCGCATCAAAAACGAACGAAGAGAATAAGTATGCGCGATGAATTTCGGTTTTTCGGGAGAACATCGGTAATGCCATATGTGCGATGAACGCGACGAGTATCAGCAACGAATCGCCATTACGGGTTGGGAGTCGAATCGTCGTGCGCGATGTGCAGACGATCGATGAGCCATGTCGTACAAAAAGACCGGACCGTGTAGTATTCCCATCGTTGGTCCTCACCCTGTTCAGTCGAGATGTGAGCAAGGACTGTAAAAACTGAACGGTCCCCGCTGGATCGTTCGGCGACGATGATGCGATGGATGTGGCGAACGGCTGTACGCTTCCGTCGTCGTTCTTCGACGGCGATCCATTGGCTCGGGGTAAGGAATTGGCGCATCCGAGGTGTCGTCAACGTCACTGCCACTTCGAGATGGTCGGGATAGGTTTGGAGCCACAAGCGCATGACTTCCTCGGGCGTTGCGCTGAGACCCTCTGCCAGCGCAGGCGACCCCCAAAGAAGCACTCCGATCCACCAGCCGGTTTTCAAAAAGAAGTTAGGAGATCGCCAAAACATGGGTAGGAGGTGGCCGCCTGCGTCATGTCTTTTGTTGGAATGTTTCGCGTGTGGCGGCCATCTTGTCTCTTCTCTCTCAGCTACGGCTCGATCGGTCGAGGTCTGTTGAGCAATCGTGAAGAGGACGCCCTGGCGACCTTTTCCTGTCGAAAAGGCCGTACGAAAAGAATCACGGCCGTCTCCTCAATCTTTCACCTTCCACCTCATCCGAAGCTCGGTTCAAGAGGCTCCATGCTGCGGTTGTTCTCGTTCGCAGGGGATGGACGGCCATGGAAATGGACAGCGTTCCGAAAGCTCTAAACCCGATCGCTTCATCGTGTCCTTTCGTTTCCCGTTCGGCGTGCCTCATCGACAATGAAAACTCGTCTTTGGCTGACCTCTCATTTCAAAACAAAATGGGCACGTCGATTCTGTTGCCAGCATTGTAAGCTGTGCTCGGTGCAAAAGGGCCGTTCTTTTCCATAGCTCACGATTTCCATTCTCTCGGCCGGGACTCCCAAGTCTTGGAGATATTCTTTGACAGCTTGCGCCCGACGCTTGCCGAGGACCAGATTGTAAGCTTGCGTTCCTCGTTCGTCACAGTGGCCTTCGATGACGATCGAACGGTCGGAATAATGGTTGAGCAGAAGCGTCGCGTTTTGAGTGAGAACTGGTACGGCATCGCTTCGAATGACAAACTGATCGTAGTCGAAGAAGACGTCCCGGATGGGCATTTCGGCAATTTCTTCTTCAGCGATAACAGGTTCAGGCGCTGCACTCGGTGGCGGAGCGTGCTCTTCTGCCGTCACTGGAGGTGGAGGCGCGGATGGTGAAGGGGCTAGCGCCTCTTCCGAAGGCTGCACCGGAAGCTCATGTGGTGGTGCGGCTTTGGCCACGGCCGGTGGTGCGACGGCTTCCGGTTGCAAGAAGGGAGCGGTCGGAGAGATGGGCTCGATGACGGCGGGGGGGACTGCTTCCGGTGGTCGAGTCGGTTGAGCCGGAGGCGCTTCTTCGACCTGTTCGCTGACGACCGGTGGTGCGGCTTCCTCAGGTGCAAGTGCCGCGCTGGCTTGAGGACGTTCTTCGGAAGGGGATATTCCAGGCGGCGCTTCGCGAAGAACAGGAGGGGTCGGAGGGATAACAGGACTCTCAAGGGAAGGCACTCCGGGCTGTTTTTCCGTTCTCAACGCCATGGTTTCCTCGATGACAGGCTCTTCCTTGAGAGCAGGCTCAGGGGCTTTTGGTTGAGCCGCCTCGGTCACAGGAGGTTTTGGGGGAATGTCTTCGCTGATAATGGTGGTCTCCAATCGAGAACCACAGCCCGAGAGCGCGACGAGCGCGATGAAGACAACGATGTTTCCGAGCATCATCCTGGCAGTGTGCGTAAAAGATGGCATTCCTTTCTCCTCAATTGTGTTCAATTGTTCCACTGATAAATGGAATAGATTTGGTGATGTCAAGAGCGTTGAAAATTAGGGCACGACCAGCGATTTGGCTAGCGCCCCAATTTCTGATTTTTGGTACGTCAAGACGAGCGGTTCGCCGACGGCTAAATCCTCGACACGGGCTTTTTTGCCTTTTTTCAAGATCTGTGTGGATTCTTGCACGATGGCTCCAACCAACATTTCTTCGCCCTTCGGTGTGATGACGCGCAGCATCACGATCGGAGGGTGATCGGCAGTATTCACGGCAACCACTTCGCCTTTGAGGGTAAAGGCGGTGGCTTTGGGTTTGCTGCTCCATGCGCTGGCTTCGAACATCGTCACACTGAGCATCAGTGCTGCAACTCCGGTGATCAAGGTGATCCAACGTTGCCGTTTGACCGAGTTCATAACCCTCCTTCTGTTGAAAAATTGAAAAATCTCCGAAAACTAGTCAACTTTAGATGGCAGATTTCCATAGAGTCAAGGGCACGCGCACTTTATGGGTTTTTGGAGAAGCTGGACGGGCGTTCAATTGCAAAAAGGGAAATCGGCTTCCTATAATCCCGCTGATTATACGGAATGAGCGAGGCGAGAGGAGGTGTAATCGTGTGCTGGCAAAGGTGTTGAGCGCGACCCTCGTGGGTTTAGATGCGCATCTCATCGATGTGGAAGTCGATATCGGAAGCGGACTCCCGCAGTTTTCAATCGTCGGCCTGCCCGATACCACAGTCCGCGAAAGTCGAGATCGAGTACGCGCGGCGCTCAAAAACACAGGATTTCGATTTCCGGCGAAGAAGATCACGGTGAATTTGGCCCCCGCAGATGTCAAAAAAGAAGGATCGGGGCTCGATTTAGCCATTGCCGTAGCCATGCTGGTGGCCGAAGGCCTCGTGAGCCAGGAGGCGGTGGCCCCGTATGTCCTAGTGGGGGAGTTGTCATTGGATGGACGGGTGAAACCGGTTCCCGGTGCCTTGTCGTTGGGGATTCGGTGTCGAGGCGTGCATCCGCTCGTGCTCCCGGTTGACAACGCCGAAGAAGCGGCCGTCGTCGAGGGCGCTACGGTATACGGCGTGAAAACTTTGCCGCAAGTCATCGAGTTTTTGAACGGGGCTGTACAGATGTCCCCTACCTCCGTCGACGCTTCTGCGATCGGCATCGGGTGTCCATCAGTGGAAGACGATTTCGCCGATGTGAAGGGACAGGCCCAGGCCAAGCGGGCGCTCGAGGTGGCGGCCGCTGGTGGCCACCATGTCCTATTGGTAGGGCCACCCGGATCCGGAAAAACCATGCTGGCTCAGCGATTGGCAGGCATTCTCCCGCCCATGAATCGCCAAGAGCGGATCGAAGCCAGCCAAGTCCACAGTGTGGCCGGTTTGCTTCCTCACGGCCAACCGCTATTGGTCGCCCGTCCGTTCCGTGCGCCGCATCATACGATTTCCGAGGCCGGACTGATCGGTGGAGGAACGATGCCTCGGCCTGGAGAAGTCTCTCTCGCACACCATGGCGTACTGTTCCTCGATGAAGTGTTGGAATTTCGGCGGGCCGTGCTGGATGGGCTGCGTCAACCTTTGGAGAACGGGACGGTAACGGTCACGCGGGTCAATGCTTCGATCACGTATCCGGCTCGATTTATGCTGGTGGCGGCGATGAATCCCTGTCCCTGCGGGTATCTCGGCGATCCCGCACACGAATGCCTGTGCACGCCCCATCAGATTCGCCGGTATCGTGGACGGCTCTCCGGGCCGTTGATGGATCGTCTGGACCTGCAGCTAGAAGTACCGGCTGTGCCGGTTGGGGAACTCTCTCGCGGGGAACCCGCCGAGTCGTCGACAGCGATCCGAACACGCGTGACGATGGCACGGCAACGGCAAATCCACCGGTATGCTACGGAAGGTATTTTTAATAACGCCCAACTCAAACCCAGGCAGATCGCATCTTATTGCCGGCTCGATGGTGCGGGACGGGCCCTCCTCGAACAAGCGGTTTCAAAACTCGGCTTTTCTGCTCGGGCCTTCGGTCGTATCCTGCGCGTCGCACGCACGATCGCTGATTTGGATGAAGCAGAGCGGATTGCGACGATGCACGTGGCGGAAGCGATTCAATATCGGGCACTCGATCGCCCTGTATCTGCTTGAGCATGGCGAAGACGAAGCTGGGATGGGAGGGCATCGCCAAGAAGCATCAAGAGAGTCATTCTGCGATTGGATCGGTCTCGAACAAAGCCGGGTTCCGAGGCGCATATGGAATCGTTTAAAATTTTTCGATGGTGGTTCATGATCGGCTCGCTGATGGCAATGGCCGTGATCATGATCCAGGGCGGAATCCGCGATTTGCTCCTGACTCAGGAACCGTTTTGGGAAGTCAAATTGGTCGAGCTCGCCCCACCGATTGTGGGAGGGGGACTGTTGGGAGGATGTATCGCATTGATCCTCAATCGCATAAAAAAACGGTGAGGTGCGCTGTTCAGTCCGAGCACGGACCTGGCGTGTTTTTGTGGAGTCAAGGCGGAATGCAACAGCGCCTTCGAGAGCGGAACCGGTCGTAATTCCGTATCGAAACGCAAGATACTCGAGACAAAGATAGTCGAGACAAAATAGACGTGTTCAATCAAGGAGTGCTTCATGGATATTAAAGTGGGACCTCACTGGTATCGAAACGCCGATGGCCTCATTCAAATCGAGGGATTACCGCAAATCGAAATTATCGTTCCCAGGCCAGGAGGACCGTTGCGCGTGAATTTCGCGTTGTTCGACGAGCATGGACGCCTGCATGGTAAGCTGGAAGCTAGTTCGTTGGTCATCAACGAGCGAGGGATGTATCGATTGGAGAAAACGGCGACGAGCGTGCGATTGACGAATAACGAAACAGGTCGGGTGGTGTTGGACATGAAATTGACCGAAGGGGATCGGGTAGAAATCTCCGAAGGCGAATTTTATACGCTCAAAGGCCATCTCTTTCGCGTCACCCCTCTGGAATGGGCGGTCGAGCGGACGGTCGTGCGCGAAGGCGAGACCGACGTCAAAGGCCAATCTGTCTCGTTGGCGTAACACTCAAGCACCCAGCCGAATCGTTTCTTGCCAGTGCTCTTTGTCGACACGACAAAGTTTCGGGGTTAATCAGCTTAAATTTCAGCCGCCGGGGCATCCGCCGTTCCCTCGCATACCGCACAGGTTCGGGCTCGGACGCCTTCGCTGGCGCGAGCAGGTCCCAAGGCATACTGAGGGTCCAGGGCGACCACATCAGTGCCTTGAAATGTCCAGAGCCTTCCGCATGCCGGGCAACAATACCAGATCGTATATCCCGGCCACTCTCGGTCACGCACTGCCATAGTTTCTCGCCGAAACGCTCGTCTCGCACGGGCTATTTGAGCGCATGCACAGGCAGTCGCCGCTGCCTGTGGTGCATTCCGCCCCGATCCTCTCAAGATGGTGAAGGAGGCTCCTCGTTCATCAGCGCCTGAATCTTTCCCTCCAACGCCGCGAGCCATTCGTCGAACGGCACCTCGGCATCCACCACGATCTCCACTTTTCCATTCGGCAGCTTTTTGACGCTTCCCGGACTTGCGGTCGATAAGGGGATTTCCACCCATTCCCGGGACAGGCCCAGACGATCCGTCACTTCCAGGATTCGAACAATGTGTGGAAAAGGAACCGTGTCCATATCATCTCCTCGTCGATTGATAGTGTCAGGAGAGAAGGGGAATCAATCGAGCTCGCCGAGAAGCGTCTCGCCTGCGGTGCGGGACTGAACAAAATTCTAAAAACCGCGTTCTCTCGCTGTCAACGAACACCGATGTGCTGAAGTATTGGTTGAGGCTGTTGCTTGAACGAATGTCGGACCGCATTCGGAAATGCCAAAAGAATCGTTCTCTTGGAGATCGCTAGTAACAGCTAACCGCATAGGCGAATGAGCGTAAAAATGATCGACAGGCGAAAGGCAATGTATTTGGCTGCGCCGTTGAGAATAGTTCTTGATCGTTGGGAATTTGATCGTCGATGTTTTTCGATGTTGCTGCAATCCCTGCTCGTTCGAGGATGTCGATCGCCTTTACGTACTCCGTACATGGATGAAACGTATAAATACGTATATTCCGTTCGATGGCCTTGCTCAAATGTTATCGAGATTTCAAAGGGTTAGATGCACAGAGTCGGGAGTTGTGGCTCGATGGTTTGGTTGTGGCATGGCAATTGTTAGAGCAAAAGACGACAGCGATTTTCATTTATAAAAATTTTTTTAGGGAGGGTATACGATGAACACACGCAGGTCGAGATTCACATGGGCAGTGGCCCTCGTCGGGCTCTGTCTAGCAGTTCCCTTAGCCGCGGAGGCGTCCCATTTTCGGGGCGCGGCTATGGTCCCAAGCATCGATTCCAGTGGTCTGTTAACCGTGACCACCACGAGTTTTTGGAGAAAGGATGCCGTGAGCAACGCTTCCCCACGGGTGAATGGAAGCAGCATGACGCAAATCAGCAATACGGTCGATCAATCCGATGCGCGTTTCGCCAAACGCGTGCAGGTGCACACCAGACAGCTCACCGCAGCAGGCACCTATAACATTTCTTGGGGCTCCTGCTGCCGGGTACATGGCATCCGAAACGCCTTTGCATCCAGTTGGACCATGAATTCCCGGATCATCTGGGATGGGACGAACGCGAACTCCCCCATCTTGTTTAACTTTAGCGCCATCCAACCGGAAGTCGTCCGGGGGGTGAATTACGCCGGCAATCTGGGTGCCGTATCGGGAAATGGTGGGACGCTGACATACGATCAAGCACTCAACAACGGTATCGTCTCGCAGCCTCCGGGATTCACCATCGATCCCAATACCGGGGCGTTGTTCATTCCGGGCTCCAGCACCAGCGGGTACCTTGACAATTCTGCTGGGCAACCCGGTGCCGACTACGCCTTCAGTGGTAATATTCACAACAGCGACGGCAGCTTCGTTGAGTTCGACTGGTTGTTCGACGCTGTGAATACCGCGTCGAATCGAGCTCCAATCGTCAATGACTTTACGATCAACGCATTGGTCGGAGACACCGTCACGCATACCTTTACGGCGACGGATCCCAACAATGACCCCTTGACCTGGAGTTTCGTCGGCCTCCTCGGCCCGAACAACCTGGCCCCGACGTTCGACCCCTCGACGCAGTTGTTTTCCTGGGATACAACCGGATCGCCTGTCGGTCAATATGTGGCGCAAGTGCAGGTCTCCGATGGCCAGCTGACCGATATCGGTCTCTTGACCATTAACCTCAGCCAAGCGGCACCGCCTCCAGGTGGTTCTTTGCCGATCCCCGGCACGGCCTTGCTGATCGGGACAGGGGTGGTCGGTCTCGTTGCGGCATCCCGGTTTCAGAGGAAACGCCACTGACCGACCTCTCCGGCCTGTCGGCCGTATCTGTCGTCGGCAAAAAAATCCACAAAAGCCGCCTTTCTATTCGGGAAGGCGGCTTTTCAACTTGCGCCGAAGCTGTTGTCATTGCTTTCCCTAGTCGAGCATTGTCCGAATTTTTGAATTGTCGATCCCGACTTTCGACCTCGATGATTAAGCCCGACCGGTGATTCGCCGAAGTGAGAACAATTAGAAAAAGTTACAGTGAACGCACCCATGCTGAAGAGCAGTTCATCATCGTCGAAGTGGTTGGTTTGACTACCAATCATTTGTGCACGTTATTTTCTGACTTACGTTCGAGTCGACAAGACGACGATCCCAAAACGAGGTTGCCGTGAATCTAGGTTCCGAATATACATCCTGTGCCATGCTCCAGTAGGCACATTCACCCTTTCTCATCTGCTTGGAGGAGACCGTGAAAATCATGTTATCGCTTCTTATGGGGCTCTTGCTTGTCCTAGGATCGAGTTTGACGGTCCAGGGTGTCACCTTACGGTCTTTTGGATCCTACCAGGATATTGCTCCTTCACCTCCTCGCAGCCAGCATATTCTCACGCCGGTGCTCAGCGCCTTGGCCCGTGGCGATCAACAGGCGGCACGGGAAATGTTGGATGCCATTTTGCGTAAGAACCCTATGCTCGTAGCCGCACATGAGCTCGATGGGATCATGCGTGCCAATGCCGGTGATCTGTCCGGCGCGGAACAGGCTTTGCGTCAGGCCCTCAAACTTTCGGGAACCCCTAGGGCAATTCATGTGGTGTATGGAAAAGTCCTGTTTCACCAAGGCCGGTATGCCGAGGCGGAGCCCCAATTTCAGCGATACCTCCGTGTGGCTCCTAAGGATGTGACTTCGCATATCTATCTCGCAAGAATTGCTGCCCTGCGCGGAAAACTCGAGGAGGGCATTCGCCATCTCGAGCAGGTCGTTCCCACTAGGGGAGAGCAAGGCGCCCAAGCCCTGCTTCAATTGATCCAGTGGTACATCGCTGTTGGGAACATTGACCTGGCTCAACAACGTCTCATGTTTTGTGATGCACATTGCCAATCTCTCCCTGGTTACCCTTTAGTCCAGGCTCTTCTCCTCCGCGCAAAAGGAAAGACTGAAGATGCGCAACGCCTTCTCGCCACACTAGCATCAAAGTATCCGACGTTTCCCGAAGTCTGGATCGAGCTCGGCCGAGTGCGACGGGAACTCGGAGATTTTCAAGGCGCGAAAACAGCCTTCCAACGGGCCGCCGATTTGCCAGACGCTGATCCTATTGCTCGTTTTGAGCTTGCCCTTACCTTGTTGGACAACCGCGAAACATCGCAAGCCTTGGAGATCCTGCAAGGCCTTGTGAAACAGGGTGCCTTTCCGGATGCCTATACTCTTTTGGCAAAAATTCAGGCCAGCGAGGGTCAGGTTCAGCAGGCAAAAACCACACTCGAAACCCTGACCCAAAAATATCCCGACTTTGCCGAAGGGCATTTGTTGCTGGGGCTTTTGAAATTAGGCTTGAAACAACCAAAGGGCGCCAAACAAGCTTTGACGACTGCCATAGAGCTCGATCCGAGGTTGGCGCAAGCATGGATTCATCTGGCCAATCTCGCAGCCGCTTCCCACCACATGAAGACCGCAAAAACTCTGCTGGAAAAGGGGATTCAGGCCGCCCCCGACCATCCAGAACTGTATTATCATCTCGGCCTGATCCACGAACATGAACATGAGTGGGAGCAAGCTGCGAAGGCCTATGAGGCGGCACTCCAGCGGCAACCGGATTTTGCTGCAGCCATGAACAATTTGGCGCTGACTTATGTGAAATTGCACAAAAATCTTCGGGAAGCGGAGCGACTGATGCGATCTCTGTATGCCTCTCGGCCGCAGGATCCTTTAGTCATGGCGAATCTTGGATGGGTTTTGGTGAACCGAGGCGACATCAGTGAAGGTCTTCCGCTTCTCGAAAACGGGGTGCAAGCTCTAGCAGACAATCCGGAGTTGCACTACTTTTTATCAGTGGCTTACCAGAAACAAGGACGGCAACGCGACGCACGAAAAGAGCTGGAACTCGCCCGGAAATTCGGATTGCCCATCGAATATCAGACACCTTGATCACTCGCCGTGCTCTATCTTCGAGATCAAAAATCGCATGCAAGAAGCAGTGTATGGCGATGTGATCTCAGTCTGCCCAATACAGGCTTCTCTTCGTTGCGCAGGTCACAACAGATCTGGGAAATCTGCGAGCTGGTTTAGCGGTGCACTATCTCAACGAGTGAGGCCTCTCCTGAACCGTGATTATGGCTTTTCGGAGCCATGACCGGACCCGCACGATTTTCTCATGCAGAAATGCCTGGGTTGGATGATCGTCGCGAGAATGCTGCCTTTGTCTCGAGCCAGGTGGGAGGTCGCTACGACTCGCTTCTTTGAGCCAATGGGTCCACGAACGACAACTGTGTGAGACTTATCCATAAGAGTCCGAAAATGAGCGAAAAAATCCAAACAAGCGCAGAAGGATGAACCCGCTCGAGCGTGACCTTCTCGCTAGCGATTGGATTGGAAGAAAGAGCGCCTGGTTAGTGCTCTATCCTGGATCGATCCTCTGTGACGTCGCATTTAGGATTGTTGTCTTGCTCGCCAAAGCCATGCCGCAAGAAGTCTGTCAGGCCTGTCTCGAACAATGTAATGGCAGACGGTTCAGGAACCACATAAGCTCCTTGGCTGCCTGTACCCTTGATACCATCGTATGCGATTCCGGCGGTGTTGTGTGATGGATCGAGATCGAGTGGGGAAAATACGGTGGCCGGTGGGATAGTATTGTTCAGCAGATTTGCGAAGGCAAAAGAACAAGAAGTGCATTTGTCGCAATGCCAACAGGCTCGATTTCAATTGCCAACATATATGCGAGCTCTTATGCCACGTCGATGCCGATCTGGTACGGGTTGCAAGTAGCGGGTGCTCTGCCCACAGTATGCGGCATCGTGATCGGTCTCGACGGGCTCGATCCCGGGTCCACGGGGTCTTGAGGATTGGTCTCCGGGGAAGCGAAAAGGATGTCGTTGTCGACACCCGAAACCCTGGACGGCCGTTGTCTGAAAAGATTCCTCTCGCCTCCGAAAACGCGTTATCGAATAAGAGGAATCGCCAAATGCGCCGTCGTCTTGCCTTCTATCGCGTTGTTTGTTTAAGGTCCAGTCTCGTCGCTCAATGGCGACCATGGGTTTGTCACAGTTCGGCTTTCCAGCAAGCGCGAATCTTATGAACACCTACAATTATTCGATAACGTCTTCGTATTTTTTTCAGCGTCCGCTGCCCCCTGGTCTGGAAGGTTTATACGAATTGGCGCTCGATCTGCGCTGGACGTGGAGTCACACTAGCGACCGATTGTGGCAGCGACTCGACCCAGAAGCCTGGGAACGAACGGGCAACCCCTATTTCATCCTGCAAAGCGTTGCGCAAGCCCGCCTGGAAGAGGCTGCGAGCGACGAAACCGTGAAAACCGAGTTGCAGACCTGGCTGAGGGACCGACAGGCGTATCTCGAGGACCCCGGATGGTTCGGGCAAACCGTGAAGGAGGATGCGCTTCACGACATCGCGTATTTCAGCATGGAATTCGGGTTGCGCGAAGCATTGCCGATCTACTCGGGGGGCTTGGGCATTTTGGCGGGCGATCATCTCAAGGCGGCCAGCGATCTGGGAGTCCCGCTCATCGGGGTTGGGCTACTCTATCAACAAGGCTATTTTCGACAGCGTCTCAACGCGGAGGGCTGGCAGGTGGAAGCTTTTCCCTATAACGATCCGATTACCCTGCCGCTTCTGCCGGCTCGCGATCCCCAAGGCGGCTGGTTGCGCGTGAAGCTCGAGTTCCCGGGGCGAACCGTATTGGTTCGGGTATGGCAAGCACGGGTAGGAAAAGTCGCGCTCTATTTGCTCGATACCAACGATCCCCTCAATTCCCCGCATGACCGCAGTATCACGGCCAATCTGTATCCTCACAGCAAGGAGCAACGGTTGATGCAGGAACTGGTGTTGGGCATCGGTGGATGGCGAGCACTCGAAGCCTCGGGATATCGCCTCGAGGTCTGTCACATCAATGAAGGACATGCGGCATTCGCCTTGTTGGCACGGGCAGCGAGCTTTATGGCCAAGGCCAAGGTGTCCTTCCCCGAAGCGATGTGGGCGACGAGAGCGGGAAATCTCTTTACGACTCATACTCCCGTCGATGCTGCCTTTGACCGATATGATGCATCCTTGTTGCGCCCTTTTGCGCAGGTGCTGGCTGAGCATCTGGATATTTCTCTTGACCATCTCTTGGGGCTCGGGCGTCGGAATCCGCGCGATCCTGACGAGCCGTTCAATATGGCCTATTTGGCCATGCGAGGCAGCGGGTGGGTGAACGCCGTGAGTCGTCTACACGGTCAGGTGAGCCGCCACATTTTTCTGCCGCTTTATCCACGGTGGCCGAAGTCGGAGATCCCGGTCAGCCATATCACCAATGGCGTGCATGTGCCCACCTGGGATTCTGCGGAGGCCGATGCCCTTTGGACTTGCCATTGCGGGAAGAAACGATGGAGCGGTCAGGTCGAACAGCTTTGCGATCTGATCGCGCAGGTTCCGGACGAAGAACTCTGGAAGCTTCGCATCGACCAACGCCTGGCCTTGATCCACTTCGTGCGGCGGCGATTGGTCAGGCAACTGCAAGAACATGGTGCGTCTGCGGATCTGATTCGGAGCGCACAGCATGCTCTGGATCCCAATGCCTTGACCTTGGGATTCGCCCGGCGGTTCACCGCCTACAAGCGTCCCACCTTGCTGCTCGCCTATCCCGATCGTCTCATTCGCATGCTGATGGATCGTCAGCGTCCGGTGCAATTGCTGATGGCCGGAAAAGCCCATCCTCACGATGAAGAAGGCAAGCGTCTCGTGCAAACGTTGGCGCGATTTGCGGCGCGCGAGGATCTTCGCGATCGGGTCGTGTTTTTGGAAGATTACGAGATGAACCTCGCTCAACAAATGCTTTCGGGCGTGGACGTCTGGCTCAATACCCCCCGACGGCCTTTGGAAGCGTCGGGCACGAGCGGCATGAAAGTGCTGGTCAACGGCGGTCTGAATTGTTCGACGCTCGACGGCTGGTGGGATGAAGCCTATACACCAGATGTAGGATGGGCGTTCGGCAGGCGGACATTGGAGCCGCATCCCGAATACGATCCATGGGATGCCGAAGAATTGTATGACCATCTGGAACGGTCCATTATTCCGGAGTTTTACGATCGGGATGCGAACGGCATTCCGCGACAATGGGTGGCACGGATGCGTGCCAGCATGGCGACGCTGACCCCACGCTATAGCAGCAATCGGATGGTCCGCCAATATGTTGAGCAGGCCTATCTCCCGTGCGCCGCCGCGTTCCGCAAACGGACGGCGCAAGAGGGATCTCTGGCCAAGGCCTTGCATCATTGGCATGAATTTCTGCGGGAGCACTGGCAGGAATTGCGGTTTGGCCAGCTCAAGGTGGAGCGTCTGGAGCAGGGGTGGGCTCTCGAAGTGGATGTGTATCACGGCGAGATCGATCCGTCGATGATCACCGTCGAACTGTATGCCGACGGTCTCGACGGAGAAGAGCCAGTCCGGCGCCCGATGAAACAGGTGCGCACCCTCCCCGGTCTATTCAAGACCAATGTTTACCGTGTCGAGCTTCCCGAAACCGAATCGCCGGACCGCTACACGCCGCGCATTCTGCCCTCTCATCCGCAGGTGTCCATTCCCTTGGAAACCCAATTCATTCTTTGGCAGCGGTAATGCCCGGCGTCGACCCTTGCCTTCGTCCCCATCCGCATCTGTATGAAATCAATACGTGGGTCTGGCTTGAAGAGCTTTCTCGACGGGAAGGGCGACGCATTCGTTTGGGGACCATCCCTCGACGAGAATGCGACAAGCTCGCAGACCAAGGCTTCGATGGCATCTGGCTCATGGGAATCTGGGAACGGAGCCCGCGAGGCCGCGAGATTGCCCTCCACGATCCCGCGCTTCGATCCGCTTACTCCCAGGCACTCCCCGACTGGCGACCGAGCGATGTGGTGGGATCGCCCTACGCCGTGCATGCCTATCGTCCCGATCCGGCGCTGGGAAGCTGGGACGAGCTGGCGAGCACGCGGGCCATGCTGCATGAACGGGGCCTTCGGCTGATCTTGGATTTCGTGCCCAATCATACCGCCCTGGATCACGAATGGGTCACGGCGCATCCGGACTGGTACATCCAGGGCACCGCCGCTCAGTACGCGCGATCGCCTTTCAGTTATTTCCCGATCACGGTCGACGGCACGACCTTCTACCTTGCTCATGGCAAGGATCCCTATTTCCCCGCTTGGACGGATACCGCGCAGCTCAACTATTTTCATCCCGAAACTCGCGCGGCAGTGCTGCGGGAACTGCAGACGCTCGCGGAGTATGCAGATGGGCTGCGGTGCGATATGGCGATGCTGGTGCTCAACGAGATCTTCGCCCGAACATGGGGGTCGCACGGCTTGCCGAACCAGCCATCGCAGGAATTTTGGGCGGAGGCGATTGCGCGCTATCCGTCCTTGATCTGGATCGCCGAAGTCTACTGGAACCGAGAGCAGGAACTGCAATCGCTGGGATTTCATTTCACGTACGATAAACCATTGTATGATCGACTGCGATTCGGACATGCTGTGGATATCCGACAACATTTGATGGCCGAGGCGGCGTATCAAGCCAAGCTCGTCCGGTTTATGGAGAATCACGATGAACCGAGAAGTGCCGCAGTCTTCGGCCCTGATCGTTTGCCAGCCGTCGCTTCACTGGTGGCCGCGCTGCCGGGGATGCGGCTCTATCATCACGGACAATTCGAAGGTCGGCGCATTCGACTTCCTGTTCAATTGGGGCGAGCGCCCGATGAACAGCCGGATCCCGAGATCATGCAGATGTACGAGCGGCTGCTGCGGATCACCGACACTTCCATCTTTCACGTGGGATGCTGGACGCTCGTACCCGTTCATCCGGCTCCTGACGAATCTGCTCACGATCTCATCGCCTATGCCTGGCTGGCATCCAATGACGTCACCATGGTTGTCGTGAATCTAGGAGCCGCAACGGCTCATGCGTGGCTTGCGTTGCATGAAACCTTGTCGCATGTCATCGATCGCGCGAAGACCTACGTGGTGCGTGACAGATGGGACGATCGCGAAGAACGGTATTCCGGTCGAGACTTGCTCGATCGCGGTCCATTGATCCGCGTCGATCCCTTCGAGGCGCGCTTTCTTGCTTTGTATCCGGTAGATAGGTCCTAAGCCGGGAAGGTTTCTCCTCGTTCTCGGTACGGGCCCGTCGGAGATTTTTCATGGGATGCTCCGCGACACGACTCATTTTCGATAAAGACATGAGCGAGTGGGCATACCCGATCTGGCGATCAGTGTCCTGGCAACATACTAAATGGGGTTAAGTCAAAACCGAACCTGATTTGGGCGTCAGGTCGATCGGGATTGGAACTCGATCAGGGGGTAAAGACTGGTGAATCCGATACTGAAGCTTACAATGGTTCATCGCCATCGATGCCTGTCATTTCATGAGTTGGCTGAAATGTGTGATGGAAGGAAAGGCTGTGAAGTGAGATCACGGTCATTGTGGTGAGGCACGAGCCGGCCCCTCATCGCTGACCCCATTCCATGCTCCGATCATGTCGCAGACGAAGAAAGCTCGAGCACGAAATAGGGCTGTGCAAGAGAGACGCTTTTCCTTTTGTTGATGCTTATTTGATCTCGAGCCGTTCAGTTCAGTTTCCGCGAAGCTTCTGCAGCCATTCCTGTTCCGCCTGAAGCCAGAAGGCCATATCCTGACCGGCAGGCCTTCCCTGCTGAATCCATAATTCCTCGGCTCGAGTAGCAATGAGAGGGCGGATGGCTGTGCGAATGGCGCTTTCGACCTGTTCGGAGTCCAGTTTGCCGTCGATGGCTTGCTCGAGACCGACAATCTGGTCGATACCCAAGTTATAAGCAGTTCGCAGTTGCTGGTGGCTGGAGGGGCCGGCTAGTGCGACGACCTTGCCTCGATAGCCTTCGTGCCGAAATTGTCGTAACAATTCCAGCCCGCTCGGCTCAGAGACATAGAGGTCGAGAATCACCACGATAGGGGAAGCCTCTTTCATCAACGCAAGGGCATCCTGTCGGTGAGGCGGCACGAGCACCTTGTAGCCTTTGCGTTCGAAATAACTCTGAAGCTGTTCTCGGCGCTGGTTATCGTGCGTGATGATCATGATCATGGCTTTTCCTTTCTGTGCCAGGCGACAGGTTCAAGCTCCTTTGTCCAAATAGGCAGGCCCGATGACGACGACTGACAGGCTCGAGGTATTCACGCCATGGATAACGATCTCGATAGCGATCACCGCTCGCTAGCCGTTAGCCTAGTCCATTTCGATAAGACACGCAATGCGCGAGGAGAACGGACGATGTGCTCGAACAAAATCCAGGATGCGCGATCCAGCGATGTGGGTTCACATCGAACTGACCGCGTTTCCTTCTTGTCAGGGGTTCGGCGAAAGCCAAAGGCGCGCCGCACGATGTCGATCGAGAAAGCGGAAGCGTCTGTCTCGGAGACCCCTGTCAGGCCTGGCTGGGATTGGATGGGCCTGAAGTGAACACCTGCTTGAGAATCTGGCCGGCTTTCTCGATCATGTCGGCAGTGATGTCTAGATGGGTGACGGCACGAAACGTGTAATCGCCCACGGCGTTCAGGAGCACTCCGGCGTTGCGGCAGGCCGCAATCCACTCGTTTGTCGAGCGAGACGTGTTCGTGAGGTGAAAGAGCAGGATGTTCGTATGGACGGCATCCGGATCGATACGAACGGTGGGAACGTCGGCGAGCAGATGCGCCAGGCGCTTGGCATGCTCGTGATCCTCCCGGAGCCGGTCGATGTTGTGTTCCAAGGCGTAAATGCCCGCTGCCGCCATGATGCCTACTTGCCGCATGCCGCCACCGAACATTTTCCTCAAGCGCCGGAGCTTGGCGATGCGTTCCCGATCGGAGACAATGACCGAGCCGACCGGCGCGCCGAGTCCTTTCGATAAACAAAACGACACTGTATCGAAATGACGGGCATAGTCGGCGGCGCTGATGCCGGTGGCAACCACGGCGTTGAACAGTCTCGCTCCATCCAAGTGCGTGGCCATGCCATGTTCACGTGCCACTTCCGTCAAAGCCTGAATCGTGGGAAGGGGATAGATGGTCCCGCCCCCGCAATTATGGGTTTGTTCCAAGCAAAGGAGCGTGGTCGGCGGCTGATGAATGTCCCGTGGCCGAATCGCCGCCTTGACGGCTTCCGGGGACAGGATGCCGCGCGTTCCCAGTACACAGCATAATTGCACGCCGGAAAGCGAGGAAGCCGATCCCCCTTCGTAGCGAATGACATGGGCCGTGCTTTCGACGATCACTTCATCGCCTGGCCGTGTGTGCAGGCGGATGCAGAGCTGATTGCCCATTACCCCGGAGGGCACGAAGAGGGCAGCCTCTTTTCCTAGTAATTGCGCAGCCATGGCTTCTAGCCGGTTGACCGTCGGATCTTCGCCATAGACATCGTCGCCGACCGGTGCGGAGGCCATGGCCTCCCGCATGGCAGGAGAAGGCTGCGTGACGGTATCGCTGCGTAAATCGATCATCGTCGTTGGTCTTTCAGTAGGCGTCTCTCACGCTGCATGTTGGTGCTCTCGATCGACAGCACAATCATATGGTCAATGGCGAAGCACGTGCAATCCTTGAGGGCATTCAGTAAGAACCATCAAACGTTCGCTTTATGATCGTACCTCGTCGATGGTCTCGTCGAGCGGGAAGCCTGTCTCTGCCAGAGCCACCCGAAGAGCCTCGCGGTCGACAGCCCCTTGACGAAGAATCCGGATAGGTCCCACCAGACTGAGGACGGTCGAAGGAAGTCCTCCCGGTGCCGGACCGGTATCGAGGATCATCTCGATCTCGTGCCCGAATTCGCGTTCGACTTCCTGGGCTGTCTGAAGCGGCGGGGCTCCTGTACGGTTGGCACTGGTGCCCGTGACGGGACCGATATCGTGAAGCAACGTGAGGAGTTTCGGTTCGCCGGGCTGGCGAATACCGATCGTTCCAGTTCCGGCAGTGAGGATTGTGGAAAGAAGGGGCAGGGCGGGCAATACCACTGTCAGCGGTCCCGGCCAAAAGCGAATCATCAATGCTTCTGCAAAAGGTGGCGGGGGAGGCGTGAGAAGACGAAGGTGTGACCGATCGCCGATCAGGACCAACAACGGCTTGCCGGCGCGCTCCCCTTTCATGGCAGCCACTCGTTCGATCGCCGATTCACGATCGAATTTCGCGGCCAACGCATAGAAGCTTTCAGTCCCTACGGCGATGACACCGCCTTCATCGAGACAGGCTGCGACTTCGGTCAACAGGGACGGGGAGAGTGGATCGGTAACGGAAAGGAGGCGTGCCATGGTGCTGCTCGTCGTGGACCGTATGGAGAGATTAGACCGAGGTGGGAATGGCTCGCGCGGCAATATCCCGGCGAAAGTATCGTCCGTCGAAAGCGATCATCTCTGCCGCGTCGTAGGCCCGTGCCCGTGCGGTGTGTAAGTCCGGGCCGATCCCAGTGACACCCAAAACTCGTCCGCCCGCTGTGACGACCGTCCCGTTGTCGTCGCGGGTGCCGGCATGGAAGACGATGACGTGATCGGTATCGATCCTGTCCAGTCCGGTGATCGGTATTCCTGTTCGGTAGGATCCCGGATACCCTTCCGAGGCGAGCACCACACAGACGGCGGTGAGAGGATGCCATTCGATCTGGATTTGATCCAGCCGATGCTCCACGACAGCTTCGAGGATGTCCACGAGATCCGTTTTGAGCAGAGGAAGGACCACCTGGGTTTCGGGGTCGCCAAAGCGAGCATTGAATTCCAGCACGGCGCTTCGCCCGTTGTCGACCATCAGACCGGCATAGAGCACCCCGTAATAGGGACTTCCCATGCGAGACAGCCCCTCCACAGCCGGATAGAGAATGTCGTGCAGAACGTGCTCGCGCAAGGCATCGGTGGCCAATGGGGCCGGGGCATAGGCGCCCATCCCGCCGGTGTTGGGTCCCGTATCGTGTTCCCCGATGCGTTTGTGATCCTGGGCTCCGATCATGGGCACCACGGTGCGCCCGTCGGCGAACGCCATCATGGTCAACTCTTCGCCTTGAAGGAAATCCTCGATGACGATACGCGCTCCGGCTTCGCCGAATTGTCGCCGATCGAGCATAGCCCGCACCGCATCTTCCGCCTCCTGGCGGGTCGAGGCGACGATGACGCCTTTTCCTTGGGCCAAGCCATCGGCCTTGATCACCAAGGGGACCGAACAGGTGTCGAGATAGCGGAGGGCGGCGTCTACGTGCTCGAAGGTCTGACTGGCTGCGGTGGGAATCCGGCAACGGGCCATGAGATCTTTGGCGAAGGCTTTGCTGGTCTCGATGCGCGCGGCCTGCCGCGTCGGTCCGAAAATTTTCAGTTTGTCGCGCCGAAACTCGTCGGCGATGCCCAGCGAAAGCGGCAACTCAGGGCCCACGATGGTCAGGTCGATACCTTGGTCCTTGGCAAAGGATTTGAGACCGGCGAGATCGTCGACGGCCAGCGGCACGCAGTCCGCAATTTGCATGATGCCAGCATTGCCCGGTGCGCAGTACAGCTTGGAGACACGCGGAGACTGCGCGCACTTCCAGGCCAGGGCATGTTCCCGCCCGCCGCTGCCGATAATCAAAATGTTCATGGCTGTTGACCCGAAATAAAGTAGAATACTGTTTTGACGTGAACGCCTCGATCGTCGAATTGTGGCATCGAGAGAATGCCGGGCTCAATGCCGGAAATGCCGCATGCCCGTCAAAATCATGGCCATATGATGCTCGTCGGCGGCTTTGATCACTTCTTCATCGCGAATGGAACCGCCCGGCTGAATGACCGCCGTGATGCCGGCCTTCGCTGCGGCATCGATGCCATCGCGAAAAGGAAAAAAGGCATCCGAAGCCATCACTGCACCCTGGGTCGGGAGGATGGCTTTCATATGCGCCAATTTCACTGAATCCACACGGCTCATTTGTCCAGCCCCGATGCCGACGGTCTGATTGGCGCGGGCGAAAACGATCGCGTTGGATTTTACGTGTTTGCAGACTTTCCATGCGAAGTCACACGCTTCGAATTCTTCGTTGGTCGGCTGGCGTACCGTGGGAATCTTCAACGTCCCCAAGTCGCGGAGTGCGCCGAGATCTCGCTCTTGGACCAGCATGCCGCCCACGACCTTTTTCATGTCTATCGTATCGCGGGATTCCAAGTCCAGCGGACCCACGACCAAAAGACGAAGGTCTTTTTTTCTCCGCAGCTCGCCCAGTGCCTCCTCCGTGAAACTCGGAGCAATGAGCATCTCGACGAACGTTGCGGTCACCTCTTTGGCCATGTCGAGATCTACGTCACGATTACAGGCGATGATGCCTCCGAAAGCAGAGATCGGATCCGTTTCCCGTGCCCGGACGTACGCTTCCACAGGCCGCTCCCCGAAGGCGACGCCGCATGGATTGTTATGTTTGACGATCACGACGGCAGTGTCGTCGAATTCTTTGACCAATTCCAGGGCCGCGCTGGCATCCAAATAATTATTGAACGACATGGCCTTGCCATGGAGTTGACGGGCGCGGGCGACCGAGGGTTCCCGGACCGTCGGATCGCGATAAAAGGCACCCTGTTGATGCGGATTTTCGCCGTAGCGCAAATCCTCGACTTTTTCCAAGTGCAGAGCCAGTAAGGAAGGAAAGACGATTCGATCCGACGGCGCAAGTTGACGCTCGAAATAGGCGGCAATGAGACTGTCGTACCGGGCGGTGTGCTGAAAGACCTTTTTGGCTAGCTCGCGCCGCAATTCAAGCGACACGGAGCCGCTTTTGAGCGCATCGAGTACGCGATCGTAATCGGCCGGATCGACCACGACCACGACGTGTTGATGATTCTTCGCCGCCGATCGCAGCATGGAGGGGCCGCCGATGTCGATCTGTTCGACGGCCTCGTCGAACGTGCAGCCGGGTTGTTGAATGGTGGCTTCGAAGGGATAGAGATTGACGACGACGACATCGATCGGAGCGATCCCGTGCTCTGTCATTTGTTGGACATGGGCAGGCAGGTCGCGTCGTCCCAAGAGCCCGCCGTGAATTTTGGGATGCAGCGTTTTGACACGTCCGTCTAAAATCTCGGGCGATCCGGTATACGCAGATACCTCCGTGACGGGAAGACCGGCCTCCCGTAACGCTGCGGCCGTGCCGCCGGTCGAGAGTATTTCCGCCCCCAATTCCAATAATCCTTGAGCCATTTTGACGATGTCCGTTTTATTGGACACGCTGAGTAACGCTTTGTTCAACCGCGACATGCTCATCTTCCTTTCTTGTTCTGGCCGTGAGTGATTCGCATCGGCGGAGGGAATCTCAGCTTATCAAAAGGCCCTGTCTTCCGCAACGAACCTGTACGTGAACGAATCGCGACATGCGTGTGTCTGGCGGGCGATCGTCGTTGGTATCTTCCTCTACGACGAAGTGCTCATTAAGCCAATCCGGTATTCGTCCGAATGAAAAGCAGGCCTCGAAGCGACCAACGCATTCCACCGTTTCACGAGCCTTTGCGCGTCTCTGTGCGCTCATGATGACAACGCGGGCTGTTTTCAGTTTGACGGTCTCGGTTGGATCAGCCTGAGAACCGACTTCTCTCGCTGCGGTCGGATTGCATTCGTTCATCCTCAGTCTCCTCATAAGGGCAAAGTGTGCGAGGGTATGGGGATAGATCGCAGACACGCACGTACGACTGTTCCCCGTGTGGAATGCGCTTCGATCCGAAAGCACAATGGACATGGGTGGGGGGATCATCAAAGACTGGAAGGTATACGACGTATGGAAGTGGCCGTCATATTTTTATCGATCTTTCTTCTATGTTTTGTGGCTTTATCTCTCGTGGTGTCCACTTTCTGGTCGTCGCGCGGCTCTTCTTCAAGGGCAAGCGATCGTCAAAGTCAGCTGGCCTTCGACTTTGTGCCGACTCAACTCTATATCGATCACACGAGCGGCAGCGCGATCGCCATTCACGAGGGAACCAAGCGGATCGGATTGTTGACGTCGGGAACCTCGTCGCCGCGTAGCGTATCGTCGGCCGATGTGCTTGCGTGTTTTCTCGTCAAGAACGGGGAAGTGCTGACATCGAGCGCGAGGACACGACCTCCGGCGCTCGCACAGCACGCGCAGTCCATGGTGTCCTCGGAAGGACGTTCGTCCTCCATGTCCGATGCCAGAACTCCTGCTCAACACATCGAGTTACGGATCGTCGTCAACGATGTCGAGTGTCCGATATCTCGGATCACGTTTTTGGATATGGACGTCAAAGAAGGCGGGGTACTGTACGAGCAGGCGATGCGGAGCGCCGAACATTGGTATCGTCTCGTGAGCGAGGTGATCCGGCAGGCCGATCAGCAGAATCAGGAGCCGATGTCTCTTGAGATCAACAGCGAGCGCAAGGAAGCCGTATCGTTACAGCAAGGTGCTTGACACAGGATCGTTCGGCAGCCCCCTTCCGCGGTAAAGGCGTTCGTTCGCTGTTGGATGCGGTGAACAGAGCTCTATCCGACGGATCGGTCCGCATTTACGCGGCACAGATCCCGTACTTGGGGAGAATGTCGTGCAAGATATCGAATCGATGGGCCTGGAGGGCATCGTGAAACATCTTCCAATGACTGGTGAGGAACGAGGGGGTATAGTGGAAGGGCTCATCGTCCGGATCATCGACCCATTCTCGTGTGCCGAGGGCTTGATGTTTCCATGATCCTTTTCCCTTGGGAATATAGGTGAGCTTCGTCGGGCCAAAGCTGAAATGCCCCTCAGCGATTTTCTTTAGCCACACGGCATGCCGCTCGTCGCCGCTTTCCAATTTCGTAGTTCTCAGCAAGGCGTCGATTTTTTTCTCGTCTTCACGGGGCAATCCGTCGACCTGCGCGTCGGGATCCCCTAATTGCCAGCGTCGCATCGTCTTACACATTTCATTGGCGGCTTCTAAAAAATCCTTCGGGTTATCGCGCTCGATTCGCTCGCCGAGTCCATTGGTGTAGCTCCATTTCAAATATGGGCGATCGGGATAGCTCAACACGGCTCCATGCCCCAAGGGAAAGGCTTCGCTGATAAAAAAATTGGCGATCTTTTCATAGAACCTCGCATCGAACTGTTTGTCCTCGCTTTCGATATCGTGCGCTTCATTGAGCTTGTGATTGATGCCGGCAAATCCTTGGTGAGCCCAGGTATCGGCAAAGACATGCATGGTCACCCCCAATCGATAGAGGCCGTAAGGTTTCTTCTTGTCCTCGAGACACGCGCGGACCATGTCTTGGGCGACCGAACTGTTGGGACGACAGACCAACCGTTTGTGAAATCCGCCGCGAGGGGCTTTGCCTGCCGGCAGTCCGTCATTCCCGGGCAGGAAATGAAACGGCAGCCACACATGCCGATTTTTCAGTGCCTTGGAGTTTCGATAGTCCAACATCTTATGAGCGGAGCTGATGCGATGGTACATCGCGCCGTTGTCGAATTTGACGGTGCCGCCGTTTGTGGCGTCGTCGACATATTGCGCACAATAGGCCACAACGTTGGCTTTGGGATGGGACAGCCCGGCCAGACGCGCGATGACATAGGTGACAGCGTGATGAAAATCAATTTGCATGATGGGCTCCTGTGGCGGCTCGGTTGGTCAAATACGAGAGCTGGCTCAAAGTCTAGGTTGAAAGATGGACAATGATGAATTCTGTGTCACTGGACGGCTCATCCGCTGACTGCGATTGAAACCATTTCATGCAGGGAAGATAGATAAATTTGCATCAAACGTAGGCACAAAACACAAACCTGTCAAGCACAAAGACGAGTGAGCGTATGAGGGGAAGTCATCGTCATTCCGCCGCACGCCTTCTCCTGAAGGATGCGCGATTTACATCCACATGATCAGGACATACACAAAATACAGGGCATAGATCAGCCCGATGCTTCCCACCAAAGTCCGGCTCATCCACGATCGATAGCGGCGAAGCAGTATGGTAATACCGACGACTGCGATGATGATTTCCAATTGGGACACGAAGTTTCCATAATGCGATGGATCCCAATACGAAACAGGGCTGCGAAACCGCCAGTCGGACAACGGGAACACATGGCGGTGGGCATCGTCGTGATGGAGGGGCAGATCTTCGAACACATGCAGAATCATGCTGCCGAATAGGAGCATGGCTGCCCTGAGCTTTGCCCACCAGGCGAAGAGGAAGCCGACGGTCAAGAAGGGAAGGGAGTTGAACGTGTCGATAAAATTTTGCCAACCGGGCTGATGATAGCGTTCCGTCCAGATTACGGTCTCAGGAGTATGCCGGATCAGCTTTTCGACAGCATACATCACGATAATCGGGATATCGGGCAGCACCGCGCCGGTAGTGATCGCGATGTGATCCCTGGGTGCATCCTGTTTTCCGAGGAGAAGTAAATTGACGATGATATGCGCTGGCGTGTTCATGAGGCAGGCGGGGCAAGAATGTAAAGTCCGCTTATCGAATACATCATCTGACTATCGCTAGCATAACCGTTCGCTGCATGTGGGCCTTTTCTGTTATTGTCTGATCGAATCTGTGCCGTCAACGCCGCAGCTCCAGGCCTTTCGGCCGGACGAGGTATTCGATAAGGGCTAAGGCGCCATCCACGGCTAAGGCCAGCATGGCGGCAGGAAGCGCGCCGGAGAGAATGATGGTGCTATCGGCGAGTTGGAGGCCGGCGACAATAGGGACCCCTAAGCCGCCTGCGCCAATGAATGCCGACAAGGTCGCCGTCCCCACGGTCAAGACCGCTGCCGTGCGAATCCCTGCCATGATCACAGGAGTGGCGAGCGGGAGGCGCACCCACGCGAGGATTTGCCATTCGGTCATGCCTAAGGCTCGTGCAGCTTCGACGGTCGCTGGCGCCGCATCCCGCAAACCGGAATACGTGTTTCGGATAATCGGAAACAGCGAATAGATCCACAGGGCGACGATCGCCGGGAGCACACCGACGCCGAAGAAGGGAATCATGAAGGCCAGCAAGGCAATGGAGGGGATCGTCTGCGACATGCCGATCACCCGAATGGTCGGTTCGGCCCATCGCCGTTGGCGTTCCAAAAGGAACCCCAACGGAACGGCCAAGGCGATTCCCAAGCCGAGGGCGATGCCGGACAAAGCGAGGTGTTCGCCCGTCCTGGCCAACAAGGTCCATCGTTGCTCCCACACATAGCGTCCGAGATGCCGCTCGGGCGCTGTTGACGTCGGTGGAAGCGGCTGACTGGAATCCAGCAATTCCAAGCGAACAAGAGCGTCATGGGCGACTTCGGCTACCGGTACCTTGTGCTCTTGCAGGCGCAGGTTGAATTGCCGCATGAGTTCGGCATCCAAGGCATCGACTAGGAGCGCGAGTGTGGAAGCGAGGCGGGGATGGCGGTCCAGCGTGTCGCCGCGAACCAAGGCCGCCGCATCGTAGGGTGGAAAAAAATGGCGGTCGTCCTCCAAAACGCTCAAATCATACACGGCCAATCGCCCGTCGGTCGTGTATACATCGAGAACATCGACGGTGCCAGCAGCGGCCGCCTCGTATTTGAGTGTCTGTTGCATAGCAAGGACTTCCTGAAACGTGAGTCCGTATACGGCTTGCAACCCAGGGAGGCCATCGGCGCGCTCGATGAATTCGTAGCCGAATCCGGCACGCAACTTCGTGGAAACCTTGGCGAGATCCGAAATCGTGCGAAGGTGGAATCGCTCGGCGATCGGCCGTGGAACAGCTAACGCATACGAGTTTTCGAATCCCAGCGGGGCCAGCCACCAGAGGTTCCACCGGCGAAGAAATTCCATCCGGACGCGATGCAATGCTTCACGCCGTGAGCGGCTAGGCGACTCGCCTAATATGGTCACGAGCCCTGTTCCGGTGTATTCCGGATAGAGATCGATCGCCCCGTTTTTCAAGGCCTCGAAGCAGACTTGGGTGCCGGCCAAGCCGAGTTGACGATGAACGGTGAGACCCGTGCGCGACTCGATGAGTTGGGCGAACATCTCGGCCAGCAAACGGCTTTCCATGAAATTTTTTGACCCGACCGTGATGGAACCGGTTGATGCCGAAGAGGAAGACGGCGATGAGGCGAGGGCAGGCTGGTTCATGTCCCAGGTTCCGCCGGTCAGGAATTGCAGCTCGGGATGGAACATGAACAGAAACGCAAGGCCAAGCGCGAGGTATCGCATGGGTTAAACAGAAACGAACACGTGTTCGATCAGTTGCCGGACATAATCATGGGTCGGATGGCGTTTCAATTCAGAAGGTGTGCCAATTTGCAAGATGCGCCCATCTTTCATGACGGCGACACGGGTGCCGAGGCGAAAAGCCTCGTAAAGATCGTGGGTCACCAGCACCATCGTTTTCGTGAGGTGTCGCTGCAAATGGAGAAATTCCTTTTGAAGAGCCAGGCGTGTGAGCGCATCCAACGCCCCGAAGGGTTCATCGAGCAAGACGATGGCTGGATCTGCTGCCAGCGCGCGTGCGAAGGCCACCCGTTGTCGCTGGCCGCCGGAAAGTTCAATAGGATAGCGCTGGCCAAATTGGGGCAGGGGGAGTCCGACGAGGTCGAGCAAGACCTCGGCCCGTTCACGGCGTTGCGATTCGGGCCATCCGAGCAAGCGCGGGACAAGTGTCACATTGTCCGAGACCGTCCAGTGCGGCAAGAGCCCGCCTTCCTGTTGCACGTAGCCGAGCGATCGCCGGAGGGAGATAGGATCTTGCTCTCGGACAGGCCGTCCGTGAATGCGGATTTCGCCAGACGTCGGTTCATCCAGGCGATTGAGCAGGCGGAGCAGGGTGGTTTTCCCCGATCCACTCTCGCCGATCAAGACCATGGTTTCGCCTTGGAGGACGGACCAGGTCACGTCCTGCAAGGCGACAGTGCCGTCGGGAAAGCGTTTCGTGACGTTGAAGGCCTCGATGACAGGCTGGGTCATGAGCAGTGTAAGGGATAGCTCCGCAGTTTCTAGGATGAGCCGTCTCCTGATCGTGCTCACCATACGTATCATAATTCCTCGGTCGGTAAAAGCCCGAAGGGGCCGGATTATGGAAAAGAGGATTATGGGGACCGTACCCACCGGCACTCGGAATGTCGCAGGCATAGACGGATGATCGAAAAGCGTCAAAGAGAACGAGAGTCATCGTGGTCGATCGAAGATGTCGCGTTGGGGAATGGCGAACCCAGGAAAGAGTGGGGAAGACAGTGCATCGGCCTAAAAAAAAGAAAAGAATTGTCAATAGCATTGCCTTCTTGTGTGGGAGGTCTTTGATGAGGATCGTCGAATACATTCGGAACTCTTCATAGAATGATTGCAATACAGTATCCGTCTCTTTCGATGTCCCGACGAGTACGGTATAGTACGCCGACACCCTCTGGGGTGTTTATTTTTTTGTGTCCTTGTCTGACGATCTACGATGGACCATGAGGAGGAGCGTATGAATGAAAGAGGAAATGTGGGGCTCGCTCTGACCTATGCACGAAAGCAGAGCGATGCCTTGTTCGAACTGATCACCCCGGATGCTTTGTATGAACGTCCGATTCCCGAGCGCCATCGGCTTGTCTTTTATGTGGGACATCTCGAAGCGTTCGACTGGAATCAAATTTGCCGGTGGACCCTCGGATACGACTCGTTTCATCCCACGTTCGATCGATTGTTCGAAGCTGGTATCGATCCCAAAGTTGGAGAGGCATCGGACGATCGGCCCTCGGATTGGCCGTCGCTCGAGGAAGTCCGGACTTACAATGCTCGTGTGCGCACGGAACTCGATAGAATCCTGGATCGTGCCCCCGAGACGATGCTCCATGTGGCGCTCGAACATCGATTGATGCACGTGGAAACGACGGCCTATCTTCTTCATCAATTGGTCCACGAGAAGAAGCGTCAGCCGGAATGGTATGCTCCCGTTCTTCAGGGGCCGCGGCCAGCACATCGGATGATCGAGATTCCCGAGGGCAGCGCAACACTGGGGCGCGATCCCGACGAAGGCTTTGGATGGGATAACGAATTCCGGCGGCATGCCGTGCAAGTGCCGGCCTTTGCCATCAGTCGATACAAAGTGACCAATGGACAATATTTGAAATTCGTCGAGGACGGTGCCGCACCACCGCCGTTTTGGCGCCGTCGCGGAAAAGAATGGTACCTCAGGGCCATGTTCGCGGATATTCCCTTGCCCCTCGATTGGCCGGTCTATGTCACGCACGACGAAGCGGAAGCCTATGCTCGATGGGCGGGAAAGACCTTGCCGACCGAAGCGCAATTTCATCGTGCGGCGTACGGAACGCCGAACGGCGAAGAGCGCCCGTATCCCTGGGGCGATGACCCGCCGAGTCCGCGGTACGGAAATTTCGATTGTCATGCGTGGGACCCGGTGCCGGTGACGGCGACGCCGCGCGGCGACAGTGCGTTTGGCGTGTCGCAAATGGTCGGGAACGGATGGGAATGGACATCGACGATCTTTCATCCGTTCGAAGGATTTGCGCCGCTTCCGACCTATCCGGGCTATTCGTCGCGATTTTTCGATCACGAGCACTATGTGATGAAAGGTGGCGGCCCGCAGACGGCCGCAGTGCTGTTGCGCCGGTCGTTCCGCAATTGGTTTCGCGGAAACTATCCCTATATGCATGCCGGATTTCGATGCGTGGAGATGTGAGGCTCTAGTCAAATGGAACGAGGCGGCCCACAAGCTGCGAGCATTCTCCCGAGCACAATCCCGCCTGGCGATGGCCGATGATGAAGGCCCTTCCTTGGTCGGTCACGTCCGATCTGTCTCGACGATGGGGGCGAGTCATGGACGACGTCCACACGCTTCCCGTCTACCGCTACCCTTGGCATGATTTGGAACGGGCCATGACAGAACGGACCGTGGCGGATGTGCCTGTTGTGGCGTACGGCAGTTTACTCAATCGGCATTCGGCTCGGCGCACGTTACCGAGGTCTGTACTGGATGAGGCGAAGCCGGTCGTGGCGGCCGGCGTTCAACGGGTCTTCGATTATCGCATGTCGGAGGCCAAGAGCGTCTACGGGGCGCCCCTTTATGCCAAGGCCAGTGCAGCGTTGAATGTCCATGTCGTTGGGAATCCAAAGAGTATAGTGAATGGACTGCTCATTCGCCTGACATGCGAGGCATTGGCGGCGTTTCGAGATCGGGAAGAAGATTACGATTTGGTGCCGGTTGCCTGTGTCGACTGGGAGCATCCCCGAGAGTCGTTTCCAGCGTATATCTTGCAGAGCGAGGTGCGTGCGGACAGCACGCTCCTTCCACATCGGGCCTATTACCTGGTCTGCCGTCGAGGAGCATCGGCATATGGGGAGGCGTTTCTTCGGTTTTGGTTGCAGACGACCTATTTGGGTGACCGGACAACGCTTGTGGCGGATTGGGAACAGGAAGCGTTTCCCGATGGAATCCCGGCACAGGTGTGACTCGGCCATGTGATCCGCTTTGGTCGCGCGAGAAAGCCAGTGGACCTATCGATGTCCTGGTGGTCGGAGCTTTCATCTTCTGAACAGTGGATCGTGCTCGGAGGCAGCACGCTGCTTGCCTTCATGCTCTATGGACGACACGTCGTTCAGTATAAGCGATTACTTCGCGACATCGAGCATCGCATTCACTTGGCGCCGATCGAGATAACAGGCGGCATCGGTGCAACCATTGGGGCGCGGACGGTCGGTTTGCTGCTCCAGGATCAATTCGTGCGGGTTCAGCATCTGCTACGAAGAGTTTCGCAGCCTTCTTCGAGCATGTCCTCTCTGCCGGGCTTGAGCCCGATCCCCAGCGAACACACGCTTCCATTTGTCGGCGACTTCCGTACGATCGATCTGGCGCTGCGAGGGCGTTCCGTGGATGTGGGGCTCCCCTCTGAGCTCGAGGTCCAAGAGGATCTGACCATCAAGCTGGGAACGGTGCATATTCCGCTGGGATTTTTGGTGAATCTGATCCAAGGCATCGTGCGGATGATTCCCATGCCGTATCGCAGGCGCTATCTGAGCAACCTCATTCATTTGTCGATCACGGCGGTCGGCGATCACGTTCAGGTTCTCGTCTATCGACGGTCGCCGGGACCGCAGTTGTCGGATCCACGCCACCATCTCTCGAACATGTCTCCCTCGGGTGCGTCCCCGATGGCAGACGAGGCTAGTCCACGTTCGGGAATCATGAGTCATCGGCTCGATGTCCGCTCGTTGAACGATTTTTCCGTCGTCTTGCGCGATGCGGCGTTCATGATCCTCGAATGCCATGGAGCCATCTTCAAACAGAAAAAGTGGTTAGGCATTCGCTGCCTTGCCGAAGGCTATGAACTGTTGGAGGCGTTTCGGCAAAGCGGCGATCCGCCGTTGCTTCAACGGGCTCGGATCTGTTTCGGCAAGGCCGCTGAAACCGACAGTACGTGTTGGGAAGCTTGGTATTTTTATGGGGCGCTCTGTTTGGCCGAACGAACCCGGGAGTCCATTCGGCTCGCGACGATGGCCTTCCGCCGGGTCTTAAAGGCAGAGGATACCTGTCTTCTGGCCCTTGCGCATACCGGTTTGGCCAATTGTGAGGCGCAACGAATTCATCGTTTGGCCGAACGCGATCCCGAGGTGCTGGCTCAAGCTCAACAGCATATGGCTCACGCGGTCACGCATTGGAAGCAAAGCAGAGCCGATTCCGATCACCCGTGGATTTTGGCCACTCGGGCATTGGTGCTCCATGTCGATGAAAGCGGAGCGCTGGACGAACGGCGCCAGCGATTCAGTGAGGCAGCCCGGTATTACCTGGCGGCGATCCGCCTGGACCCCGAAAACGCGATGTTCTACAACAATCTGGGGTGGGTCTACTTGAAAATGGCCGATTGGGGTCTGACCGATATCGGTCCATTCGACACGGCCGAAGAACCACGGTTGTGGAAAGGCGATCCGGAACGTCTGGCCGAACGATGTCTAAAAATGGCCGTGGATCTGGACCCTCGCAACAAGCTAGCCCATGCCAATCTCTGTTTGCTGTATGCCTTGCCTGCCTTTCGAGCGAGCGCCTGCCTGGATTTGTGCTGGTTTCATGGAAAAACGGCGATCGCCCTCGATGCTCACTATATCAATGGGCATCGGGATTTGGCGGTCAGTTTGCTTCGATACGGACGCCATGACGAAGCGTTCGTCTATTTTCAAAAGGCCTTGACGATATGCGGGAACATGGAGAAAGGCCGAGAGATCACCAACGACTGCCTGCAGGTTTTGCAAGATGAACAGCATGCGGATGAGCATGAGCTGCATCGCTGGCGGGAGGCAGCGCTGAATCTCGTGAATCCTGCCGTGCCATGAAGATCCCCCTTCGAACTCCCAATGGACTTCGTAGCCCAGGTCGTCATGGGCGAGGGGCGTTACGGCGAATTGCCGGATCTCTGGGAATTCTCGTTCTCTCCGGGCTATGCGTCGGCGCGATCGTTCACGCATCGCAGCCGGCTAGCATCCAGCTGACCATTCTGCATAGCAGCGAACATCATGGGGCGCTGGTTCCCCAGGTGAGGGATGGAAAAGAGGCCGGTGGCATGGCGCGTCGAGCCACGATCGTTGCGGACATCAGACGCGAGGGGCGTCCGGTCCTCCTCGTCGATTCGGGCGATATCCTTATCGGCACGGCGCTGTCCTCGTGGTTCCGCGGAAAACCGGACATCGAGGCGATGAACGTGATGGGCTATCATGCCATGGCTGCCGGCAATCATGATTTCGACTACGGCTTGACGCATCTGCGGAAACTGCAACAGCTCGCTGCCTTTCCCATCTTGTGTTCTAACCTGCGCTTGCGTGTGACGATGGACAGCCTGCCCTGCGAACGCATGGCCGTCGTTCGTCTCGACGGCGTCGCAATCGGTCTGATCGGCCTGGTGGGGCGCAGCAATTTCCCCGATACCTTCAACCGCGAGGTCGTCAAGACCCTGACGCTCGAGGATCCTGTCGCAACGGCGCGGCGATATGCACAACGGCTGAAAGCGGGCCAGCATGTCGATCTCGTTGTGGCGATCACGCACCAAGATACCGAGGAAGATTTGGCTCTGCTGGCTCAGGACACAGGCGTGGACGTCATCGTCGGCGGGCACACCGAAGGATTCGATGGCCTCTATGTGCCGGGTGCTGCAGTTCCGCGAGAAGAAGCGAAGAATCCGGTCCGTGTGTATGTCAAGACGCACCGCCAAGGGCAAACGGTGGGACGGCTCGATCTGCTGATTCGCCACGGCCGGATCGCGCGGGCTCGCGCGAAAAATATTCCGGTTTCTGCAGCGGTGCCCGAGGACCTCGCCGTCAACAGCCTGGTCGATGACTACGTCCGAGTCTTTGCTGCGGAGGCGAGCCGTGTGGTGGGGCGGGTGCAAGAGGACCTTCATGGCGATCGATTGTTAGTTCGGACCCGAGAAACCAATCTCGGTAACGTGTTGGCCGATCTCATTCGGACGGAATTCGGGACGGATGTCGCATTGATCAACGGCGGTCAAATCCGCGGAAGTTTTCCTGCGGGTGATATTACCTTGGGCGATGTGTTAGCTGTCCTGCCCTTCGATTCGCCATTGGTCACGCTACATGTGACCGGGCGCCAGTTGCGGGCGGCGCTGGAAAACAGCGTGAGCCAGCTTCCCCGGGCCTCCGGTCGGTTTCTCCAGGTGTCCGGACTCACGGTCGTCTATGATCTCCATGCTCCACACGGCCACCGCGTGCGGGACGTGACGGTTCAGGGCCGACCGTTGAATGATGACGCAGTGTATACCGTCGTGACGGATGCGTTTCTGGCTGAAGGCGGCGATGGGTATGCGATGTTCGCACAGGCTGCAAAGCGCCTGGATCATCAGACACCGATGCGCGACGTGTTGCTGCGGGCGCTGGCCAACGGGCCTCTCAGCGGACGCGTCGAGGGCCGCATTCGCTTTGCACACGGGCCAGCCGCATGGACCCCTGCTCTTCCTTTTAGATGACTCTCTCCGAATCTCCCCTCAATCCCTTTCGCTGGATCGAAGACCTGGCGCACGTCTGGCGCGATACGCGTCTGATCGTGCTCACGGCACAAATTGCGGCGATTTATGCGGCGATTTTGATTCCGTTCAAAGTCGGGATTCCGCTCATCCCCGGTTTTGCCGAATTGCGTCCTGCGAACGCGATTCCAGTCGTCGCGTCCCTGTTGTTCGGACCGGCAGCGGCGTGGGGTGCCGGAATCGGGAACATCATCGGGGATTGCTTCGGAACCCTGGGGCCGGCGAGCGCCTTCGGATTTGTGGGTAATGTGCTCTTGGGCTATGTGCCCCATCTGTTGTGGGGCAACATGGGACCGCTTTCAGCCGGGCAGCCGCCTCGGCTGCGTTCCTGGCGCGAGGGAGTGGAATACGCCATCGTGTGTCTCGCGGCATCAGCCCTTTGTGCGGGCACGATTGCCTGGGGCGTCGAACTGCTGGGCCTGCTCCCGATGACGATTTTGGCGCCGGCCATTTTTTTCAACAATATGGTGATGGGGCTGCTTCTGGGCCCTCCGCTGTTGCGATTCCTGTATCCGCGTGTCGAACGATGGGGCTTGCGATACGCGGACCTTCGGGAGACGGCTACGACAATCGGCAGGTCGGAAGGCGTGTCTTGCCGGGTGGATCCGGAAGCGGCCATGACGGCGATCGTGCCGGGTTCTCCGCCATCCGACTGCGAACATCCGGCTTTCGAGCGTTCCGACCGAACCCATCCTATGGTCGTGGTGGATCGTGTGACCTTTTCCTATCGCGGTGCTCGGACAGCCGCCCTGCATCAGGTGTCGTTGACGCTTGCCCGGGGTGAGCACGTCGTCGTGATGGGACGGGCCGGATCGGGCAAATCGACGTTGTGCTTGACGTTGAACGGCCTGATCCCTCAATTCGTTCCAGGGACGATGTCCGGACGCGTTCGTGTCGGAAACGTGGCGATTCACGAACATCCGGTCTCGATGAATGCCGACATCGTCGGGCTTATGTTTCAGGATTTCGATACGCAACTCGTCTCCACCAATGTCGAAATGGAATTGCTGCATACCTTGGAGCATGCTCGCCCGCCGTTGCCGCTCGAGGACGTGCAGCACCGTATCCGTGAGGCGCTGGATCTCGTGGGACTCACGGCCTTTGCACGTCGAGACCCGCAATCGCTGTCCGGCGGGCAGCGGCAACGACTGGTACTCGCCTCGCTGCTGGTGCGGAAGCCGGCCCTTCTCGTGCTCGATCAACCCATGACCGATTTGGATCCCGTCACGCGGCGTCAGTTTTCGACAGTCTTGGCGGACCTCAAAAAAGACGGGGTGACGATGCTGATCGCCGAGCACGAGTCCGAGGAGATTCTTCACATGGACCGCGTGTGCGTCTTGCAGGATGGCGAAGTCCGATGGGATGGGTCGCCGTCGGTCTTGTTTCGCCGACCGGCGCTGGTCGAACGCTTGGGGCTGCATCCGCTTTCCATCACGGAATGCTTTCGCGATGTGGATGTGCCCGAGCTTCCGATCACGGTGGAAGAGGCTTGGGAACTGGCGGAGGCCTATGATCTGGTCTTGGAGCCCCCCGATGCCGAGACGATGTCGGATCAGGCCCGCTCTACGCCGTCACCTGAATCCTATTCCGGCCTGCGCGAGGCTACGCCGATTCTGCAGTTCGAATCCGTTTCCTTCGCGTATGAGCAGGGACCCCCGGTGATCCAAGACCTCTCGCTGGCGATTCCAGAGGGCGAATTCATCGCGTTGCTCGGACAGAACGGCTCGGGCAAAAGCACGCTCGCCAAACTCATGAACGGGCTGCATCGACCCACGCGAGGACGGGTGGTGGTCGAAGGGGTGGAAACACGCACGGCCACATTGTCGGAGCTGGCCTCCCGAATCGGCTATGTCTTCCAAAATCCCGATCATCAGATCTTCGCGGAGACGGTCTGGGAGGAAGTCGCATTCGGCGCCACGAATCTCGGACTCGGATCAGCCGAAACCGAGCACCGCGTTCGCGAAGCGTTGCAGGCGGTCGGGCTCGATCCCAAAGCCAGCCGTACCCTCGATCCGTTTTCGTTGACCAAGGGAGAACGACAGCGTGTGGCCGTCGCCTCGGTGTTGGCCGCCAAGCCCCGCATCCTGATCGTCGATGAACCGACGACGGGCCTGGATGCGGAAGAAACGCAGCGCATGATGGCGATGATGCACCGGTTGCACCGACAAGGGCATACGATCATCATGATCACCCACGCCATGCGGCTCGTGACACGGTATGCGACGCGATGCCTGATTATGCACGACGGACACATCCTGGCCGATGGCCCGACACGGGCCATATTTGCCCAGCCCGAAGTGCTGAATCGGGCCTCGCTCGAGATCCCGGCACCGGTGCGATTCAGCCAGCGGTGGGGGCTCACGTTGCTCACAGAAGAGGAAGTGCGGGCCGCCCTGAAAAGGCGATCGCGATAGTCCTTGGCGAGCTTGTTGGATCTTTGCTCGATGAAGAACTGACGAGAATGCAGTCATGAGCTTTTCTCTTCACCTCGATTACGACACGTGGGTCCATCGGCTGGATGCGCGGACCAAGATCGTGGTCACGTCGATGCTCTTCGTCCTGGCGCTCGTATTTTCCGATCCGGCCTATCTGCTCGTCATTCTGGGAGCAGTGCTGCTCGGTATGCATACAGCAAGAGCGCTGCCCAATGTCCGAAAACTTTGGGTGCTGCTGGTCCTGTTGTTTCTCTATAGTTCCGCCTTGTGGCCGTTTTTCGTCACGGGATCGACGACGATGTGGATGCTAGGTCCGCTGCACGTCACACGCGAGGGGCTCCTGTTCGGCGTTGGAATGGGCCTGCGCCTGAACCTCATGGTCATCAGCGGATTGTGGCTGCTATCGACCACGACGGTCGAGGCGTTCGCTGTCGGTCTTCAGCGTTTGGGTATTCCAGCCTCCATGGGGTTTGCGTTTTCGCTCGCCTTTCGGTGGGTGCCGACGCTGCTGGGCGCTGGCAGCACGATCGTGCAAGCCCAGCGTTCGCGCGGGTTGGACCTCTCTTCGGGCTCCGTGCTGGACCGCCTCCGTCGCTATCCGCCCTTGGTCGTCCCGTTGGTCGGGCATGTGTTCCGCCAAACGCTGCTCCTGGCCACGGCGCTGGAATCGAAGGGGTTTGGGCCTGGGACCCCCCGCACAGTGTATCGGTCCGCGTCGTTCGGATGGCAAGACGGCGTCGTACTCGTTGGCTTAGGCATGTTGACTGGGGTGAGCGTGTGGCTGCGACTCCACGGCTTCGGCGCCGTGCAAGTGGGGTTTTGAGTGCGCGGTTTCTGCCAATTCCACTGTTCGGTTGCACCGGTGTGCATTGAAACAATCGTTTCGTTCGACTCCACATGTATCGATGCCGGATGCATGCCCGAATTGACTTGTGCATTGCCATAATGTAAGGAATAATATTGATCGTAAGGAGATTGTACCTATGCCCACAGCCACACTGACAAAGAAGGGACAGACCACCATCCCCAAGGCCGTTCGAGATTATCTGCATCTTCGGCCAGGAGATCGGATGGAGTTCATTTTGGAAGAGAATGGACGTGTTGTCCTGGTTCCAGCGGCTCTCGATGTCCGAGCGTTGAAAGGTATCCTGCCGCCGCCCAAGAAGCCTGTCACGATCGAAAAGATGAAGAAGGTGATTCGAAAACGGGGAGCCCGTTTGTGATCGGCCTCGATACGAATGTGCTCGTTCGTTACCTCGTTCAGGATCATCCGGTACAGTCCAAGAAGGCTACCCAATTCATCCTCTCCTCATGTACGCAGGCCTCGCCAGGGGTGATCAATCTCATTGTCCTTTGTGAGTTGGTGTGGGTGCTCGAGAGCGCTTATCGTTATCCGAGGCCGCGAGTTGCTGATGTTCTAGAAAAAGTGTTCATGACCAGCCAATTCTGGGTCGAGGATTTGTCTGCAGCGTGGATCTCGCTTCGTATGTATCGCAATGGCTCTGCCGATTTTGCGGATTATTTTTTGGCTCGTGTGAATCGCGATTTGGGCTGTAGGCGAACGGTCACCTTTGACAAGCAGGCAGGGAAAGCCGAGGAATTCGAGCTCTTGGTCTAAAAAAGGGTGAGGCCTGCCGCTGGAGCGACGAGCGATAAGGATTTTCTTCGTTTCCGTGCCAGAGCGCAGTCGCCGCGATCTACCGCTAGTGGTCCCGTTATTGGTCATGTGTTGCGCCAAACGATGCTCCTGGCCATGGCGCTGGAATCGAAGGGGTTTGGGCCTGGGACCCCCCGAACGTTCTATCGGTGTTCCTCGTTGCGTTGGGCTGACGGTATAACGCTCATCGTGGTCGCAGGGCTGACGATCATCAGTGGATGGCTCCGGCTCAGCGGATTCGGTGCGGTACCGGTGGGGTTTTAAACAGACCGCCGATTATGGTTGAATCCTGATCCACCACTACTGCGGAGCGATCGTATTGGAATATCGGCCAGCTCTTTTCTATATAGCATGATCATCATGATGCGTTCCGGTGAGAGCATTCTGCCTTCGATGGCAGAATGATGACGGATGATTTCAGAAGGCGCATGACTCGATGAAGTTTGGCAGGAGATCGTGAACCTTCAGGGCAAAACGGCGATCGTGACCGGCGGGGCGCGCCGGCTCGGGCGAACCATGTCACTGGCCTTGGCGGAACGCGGGATGAATCTGGTCATTCACTACGGCCGCTCGGCCGAAGCGGTCGAAGAGGTGCTGGCCGAGGTGCGCGCACGAGGCGTACAGGCAGTGGCTGTAGCCTGTGATTTCGAACAACCGGCGCAAGCCCCGCGAGTGATGGAAACGGCCCTGGATCGATTCGGCGGCTGCCAGGTGCTGGTCAACAACGCTGCCATTTTCGAATCGGGGAATGTCTTCGATACCGACGAGGCCAATTGGGATCGGCATTTTGCGATCAACTTGAAAGCGCCGTTTTTTCTGAGCCAAGCCTTCGCCAAACACGTGCCGCCTGGCGAGAAAGGCAAAATCGTGAACATCACGGATTGGCGGGCCGTACGGCCGGGTACCGGTCATGTCGCCTATACGCTGACCAAAGCGGCGTTGGGGACGCTCACGCAGGTTCTCGCCCAGGCCCTGGCGCCACGCATCGCAGTCAACGCGGTCGCGCTGGGAGCGATCCTCCCGCCTCCCGGAAAAGACCAGGCCTATCTGGATCGCGTGGCGAAAAGCGTGCCCCTGCGGTGTAGCGGGTCGCCCGAGGATGTCGTCGCTGCGGTGATGTTCCTGCTCGAAGGCTCGGACTATGTGACAGGCACAACGCTGCTGGTCGATGGTGGCGCCCATCTCGGAGGAATCCAGGAGGACGGGTCATGAACGGCGAGGCGGACTGCATTCACATTCGCGATCTGCTCCTGCGGACGATTATCGGAACGAATGACGACGAGCGGCGAGATCGACAGGATGTGATCGTCAACCTCACCCTCCACACCGATGTGCGCCGAGCAGGGGAATCCGATGATATGAAGGATACGGTGAACTACCGCTCGGTGGCCAAACTGGTGATCGAACTGGTCGAAGGTACGCAGTATTATTTGGTCGAAGCGCTGGCCACCGAGATTGCGCGCGCGGTTCTTGCAGAATTTCCGGTGAGTCGCATCCGGGTGAGCGTGGAAAAACCCGGTGCCTTACGATTCGCGCGCTCCGTAGGGATCGAGATCGCGCGCACGCGCAAGGACTTCGGACTGTGACGCATCGGGCCTATTTGGTCCTGGGCTCCAACATAGAAAAAGAACGGAACGTCCCCGCTGCGCTCCGCCGATTGGCAGAACACCCCGACATCCGCCTCGTGGCGGTGTCTTCGACCTACGAGACGCTTCCCATTGGAAGTTCCGATGCTCCGACGTTTTATAACGCCGCGCTGATCGTGGAGACGCCTCTCGATGCGCATGCGCTCAAGTGGACCGTGTTGCGGCCTATCGAGGAAGCGCTGGGTCGCGTCCGCACGTCGGATCCGAACGCCCCGCGCACGATCGATCTGGACATCGTGTTGTTCGATCGCGATGTCTTTGACCTCGATGGGAACCCCATCCCCGATCCCGACATCGAGCGGTATCCTCACGTGGCCCTGGCACTAGCCGAAATCGATCCGACTTATGTGCATCCCGTCACGGGAAAAACGCTGGCCGAGATGGCCAAGAACGTACCTTCCGGCGGCGTATTGCGAGTGCGGCCGGCCTTGTGGGCTTGAGAAGATTCCTGATCCTGGGTTTTGTGAGCGGGCGCTGACCGTGATTAAAGAAACAAAAGGCTAAGGAGAGCGAGTGAAAAAAATTTGATCCTATTTCTTTCTCGATAGTCAATTTGGCCTTAACGCAATGAGTTTTGGAAGAAGACTTTCCGCAAGTTCCGCAGCAAACTCGGCTATATGCGCAACCTGTCGGGAGGAAGTGCCGTATTTCCTAAAGAATGCTACCACTCTTTTTCGTAGGTTTTGATCTTTGATTCGATGAAGATTGGCGTTGAGTATTCGACATTTATCATCAAAATCAGCTGCCTCATGCCTCTTTTCTTTTAAGATTGGTTCACATTGTCTGTAGAGATCGTCTAGTTCTTTAGCAAAATCATTGTTCGGTGTGCCCAATGTGGTTACTGTAGTTACCTTTAGCTCTATCCATTCGAAGGTTCTATCGAAGTCATAGAGGCTCTATCACATAGTGTTGAAATTGTTTTTTATGAGCGATAAAAGCTCCACGAAATTCGCAATCGGCATCAAGGCGGGGCCACTGTTCTTGGGATATTAACTGCTCTATTGTTTTGTCGCTTCTTATCAGATTTTGCAAGTGATACAACCATTCGTATAGGCATTTAATATGCAGGGTTAATTTTTTTATTTCATTGTGAAAAGAAGTAATTAGTAAATTGAATTTTGGCTCAATGTCAGTTGAAGCATTCAATGTTTGTTCGTTATAGAAAGCTGCCCGTTGCCGACTTTCCTCAAGCATTAATAGAATGATCACTATCTCCTCCAGCTCGGTGAATATCAATTGCCTTAAGATTTTGATTTGCGAGGCATTCTGTTTGAATTCGGATACCGGAAGCGGAGGGTGCATCTCCAGTGCCTTCCGAATGCGCTCAACGGCCGTCACGATCTTGCTTTTCCTGGGACTCATGGGATTGCAAAGCATATTATTTATAAGGTTTAAGGTATCGACGGCACATGCAAGAGCTCTAGTTTTATATCGTAACGAGACAGGTGATAAGTCTTGCGGTGTCAGACTGCAACGCGCATTCATCTCTCATGCCTGAAATCCAAAGAATTGGCAGAAAGGATTTAGAAAGGATTGATTGAGGGAAAAAGAAGTTATTGCAAAGTCTAGTATTTGATTGGTTAAGTCAAGTGGAGGCTTGATTCTTTGTTGCCAGCTCGTGCCGCTTTTGAATTTAATCCTGGTTTCCATTTTCGCTTGCGGCTGAACAGCAGATTGTAAAATATCAATTTTACAAAATTCCTAAGTTATGAAATTTACCAAATTCGAAAAAATATCGTTAAAGAATCATCCTGAGCTGAACGAGCGATGGGTTCAGGATAGGATTGCTGAGGATCCAAGCATCCTAGGGCTTGGCGATGTGATCCTGAAAGATAAAGAACGAATTCAACCCCGTGCAGGACGGCTTGATTTGCTGCTTCAAGATGCTGAGTCGAGTCGACGCTATGAAGTAGAGGTGCAGCTAGGTGCTACCGATGAAAGCCATATCATACGAACTATTGAATATTGGGATATTGAAAGGAAACGATACCCTCAATATGAGCATACAGCAGTAATCGTTGCTGAAGACATTACTAGTAGGTTTCTGAATGTTATCAGTCTCTTTAATGGCGTGATTCCTTTGGTAGCAATCCAAATGACCGCTCTGAAGACCGGCGATCAAGTTGGTCTTGTTTTTACCACTGTAGTTGATCAGTTCGTGCTTGGTTTGGTGGATGAGGATGAAGAAACTCAAGAAGTGACTGACAGAGCGTATTGGGAAAAGCGAGGCAGCAAAAAAACCGTTGCGATGGCAGATGAATTTTTGGAGATCGCCAAAAAGTATGACGAATCGCTGGAGCTGAAGTACAATAAATTCTATATTGGCCTCGCCAAAGATGGGCAGCCCAGAAATTTTATAATTGTTCGTCCAAAGAAAGGGTTCATTCGGTTTGAGCCGAAGTTGAAAAGCTCGCCTGAAACAACAGAACGCCTGGAAAGCGCTGGGTTGGATGTGATGGATTATGATGCAAGATGGGGGCGGTATAGAATTCGTCTCAAGCCCGGTGAAATTGAAGCAAACAGAGAAATATTGGAAGCGATAGTGAAAGAGGCGTATGAGACTGCGGATGCTGAATGAGTGCCTATCAAATGCTATTCTGACGAAGCGTTCACTGCGCTTCATGGCATCAATTCAATAGCGTGTTTCGTATCTTGAAGTTAACGTGCCATAACACTCACATGGTTTTGATGAATTGTGGCACATGATTATCCAGCTCAACCAAAAAGATGAACCTTTTTTTTGAAAGAATTGTTCAAACGTATCGATCGAATTGCTGCAGGATCGGTCGTCTCGATTCGCGGATTCGATACTCTCTATGACAAATTCTCACGGTATTAACTTTGGATTGTCGGAGTTCAAATCCCAGTTGTCTTCGCCGTCATTGGCGCGTTGTTGCAAACGTGGGGACCAATCGATCGATTTTCCGCTTCATCGCGTGCATTGAGTTAGGAAAATCCTTTGGATGTTTGGGGTAAATCGGTTAGGCCCACACTAAAATTTCTTGCTTTTCCCCCTCTGAAAATTAAAAAGAATGGTTGTGTAGATCGTTGGGGATACTGGACTGTCGATTAGCTATGGCCAGTGCATTGCGTAGCCGAGACTTTGCGTCTCAGCTTGACACAACTATCGAAAACAACCCTATTCCATTCACATATCTAATCTCACTAACTCAGGGGTCACCACGGCCACGATGACCCATCGTTCGTTCTCGCGATCGAGGGCCACGACCCCGCCCATCCGAAATCGCACGAGAGCTGGCTCTTCCTGGCCAGCGACCAGCAGGCTTGTCAGCCGTGAAAGGAACGGAAGATGGCCCACGATCATCAGGTCGTCGGAAGCGCGGCATAGGCGATGGGCCATCGGCTGAACGTCATCGTTCGGCATCAACCCTTCGACGGCTTGTACGCTCGCCGCGGGGGCAAGCGCTTGCGTCATGATGTGTGCCGTTTCTGCCGCACGGCGTTTTCCGCTGTGCCAGATGTCACGCGGTCTCGGCATACTCGAGCGTGCCAGTAGTTCGGCCACGTATTGAACTTCGGCGCGTCCTCGGGGAGTAAGTGGACGTTCAGGGTGTTCAGCTTCGGACATAGCTTCTCCATGTTGGATGAGAAACAGCATTGTTCCCCTCCTGCCTATGATTTCATTGAAAGTTTTTACAAAAATGGACTGGAACGCTGCTCACGCTTCGCCCTTCCCCAAAACGGCGTTCGCTTTTAGCGAGTGTTTCCGAGGAGATCCCATGGCGTGATGATTCCGAGCGGATGCTCCTCCGGCTTTCCGGTATGGGTGATCAATATGGCCTGCAAGCGAGGAATTCCATGATGCACGGCCTGTTCGAATTCGTCATAGGCCGCATCGAGCGGGGCATTGCGCGGCAAATATCGGCAGATGTTTTTGGTCTCGCATTCCCATGCATCTCTCACCGTGGCCCGTTCAAGATCGGCCAGGCCGATATCGCGCGCATTCTCCAGCCATTTGACGATCCCTTCGGATGACACGAGTACATACTTTCCGTCGATCATCGCCACGACTTGTGAAAAATCGTTCGTTTTCATATATCTCAAGCAGTCGCCCAATGTGTCCTGTGCGGCAAAGACATGGATGCTGCGTTGAAATTTTGGGATAACGGTCGCTGGCTGCGCGATCGCCGAACATACGGATTCCAATTCTTCGATGACTTCCATTCTCGGATCCGCCAAAATTCGGATTGGGTACTCGCGATCGTGAACGATGGCATTGCGTAGTTGCCCGATGCTTTTAAGGAGTTCTTTTCGCCTTCTGACCGTGATATCCGACTTGGCGACCAAATCGACCAATTCTGAAAAAAGACGATGGCGATCGCGTCCCGCCCTTTTGCGCAAGACATTTTCGAGTTCGTTGAATTTCTTTATGAAGACCTCTCCATTGTTCATAGCCCCTGGCTCTCTTCGTTCATACAACATCGATAGGAGTGTAAAAGAGTTCATAAAACGCTTGCAAAGAAGCGCACAACAAGCTCAACGAAATACAGATCAAGCCTCGAACTATCACAGCTTTACAATGGTCACCCCTTTCTTCCAGAAAGCGAAAAGATTAGCCGCAGGTTTTGGCCAGGAGCCTGAGTGCGAACAATAGATTGGGTTCAATCCTTTGGTGCAAGCCTTGATGGCTGCACCCATCGAGCCCGAGGCTATGAATTGACAGATTTCACACAGATGTGGATCTTTCATTCTCGGCTTCAATCCATTCAATGACCTGAATGAATTCGTTGATTTGAGAGTCGGTAGGGTAGATATTGTTATGGAAGAGCTCATTGCGGATTTTCCTGAGAGCATGCCAGCGATTGCATTCCGATGACGGAAGCAACCTTCGTAAGGCATCGATAACCTCCCTTAGCTCGTTTGCGTGCACACCTCTCTGTTCTGCAAATTTCCGTACCAGACTTTCGAACGTATGGCATACGACGATTGCCGCGATATCGCTTCGTACTTCGTACAAGGCTTTTGCAAACACTGATTTTGGCAAACGGGCCAATGGAGTCAGCAAGTTGCGGGCCCGCAGTCTCAAGAGAAACGGGTTCATGTCGTAAAACTCCCTCAGGCGAGGAGGACATGGCTCCCCGCCAAAGCGTTTGGCATGAAGAACCCAGAGTGCCATGTCCGCTTCTGCAGCCGTGCGGAACCCGGCAGCCCGTTGAATCTCTCGCAGGTTTGCTAAGTAATTGAGATAGGTCTCTACGGCGTTGCTTCCCCATGCGATATGAAGAACCCGTTGAACCGGAGGGCTTAAGATACCGTAACGATCCGGACGTGCGAATCGAAGGACGATAGAGACCAACTCGATGTGCTTCAATTCCGCCAAAAGCTCCTGGATGCCCTGTCTTTCCGTCTCGTCATCAAAATCCTGAATGGCAAAGGATACGGCCAGCGCTCCTTGGCGACCTGGCGGATCCCAATAGTCTTCGAACCACCAATTGGCGTCACGACAAGCTTGAAAGAGCCTGTGCAGCAGCTCGAATGTGAGTGGGTAAACGTCGTGGAGCGACGCACCCGCAGTTTCGATACTTGCAAAGTCCGGAACTCTGTGATGGCGGTTCTGGGCCGTCTGAGGAAATTCCTCGAGGCAATATCTCAGCAGATCAGGAAGGTCTTTATGGAGCCAAGCCATGGTTTCGCTCGAGTGTAGTCTCCCGGCATCGCAAACGAAGTAGTGAAAGAACCTGCAGCGTGCGCGAGGCATTGCCCCGCACTGGTTGAGGGGCAAGGGCGACCCAGCCTGACCAGTCTCCCAACGAAGCCAAGACAGGTTCCATCGCGATAGGTTGATCGAACAAGGCTTCGGCTATCGAACTCAAACGCGTTTTCCCGAGAAAGCAGATCGCCTTCGGCTTCAGCGCCGGAATTTCGGAGGACACATGCCGCCGGGCACAGTATGACAGCGCATCGCGAGGAGGGGCGTCTAGCCCGAGCGGGCGTGCTTTTCCTGCGTGCACAAAGAAATATCCATGGGCATGAAAGGTTCTGTTGTCGTCTTCCATCGAAACCAACGAAAGAGGCACATGGAAATGCTCCTGCAAAAGGCGAAACAGCCCTCTTCGAAGAGGGTCGGAGGGAGAAGAATAAAAATGCGTCCCGCGATGACGTCCTAGGAGATTGGTCGGTGCCACTCCGACGAAGAGGATCTCAATCGATGGTGGGGGATCAGGGATCTCGCCCATGGCTAGGGGATCAGAAACATGCTCTGGCCATCGGGTCATGCACTCCCTGCAGCCAGAAATTTCGGCTTGAAGTCTTTGCCAAGGCATGTTGGCATTGAAAAGAAGGGCGCGCCTAGATTGCGCTATTGTATTCATTTGTAATGAAGAAGGAAAAGACTTTTTCAGACATGTCGTGGAAAGCCATAGTCGCGCGATCTCCTGGATATCGCTCGGTCTGTGCCAAGCTTCATCACACAGCTTGCCGACATCCCCATCTCCCGATTGCGACACCGAAAAGATCAGTCCATGCACCGCCCTTGATTTTACCCTCAGGATGACTCATTCTGAATGAACTTCCGATTCATTATGGCGCATCATGGCACCTCGGAGGAGCTGTCTGCGCGCAACCAGGTAGCTACGTTCAAGCAGTTACGTTGTTGAAGATGACATGTCCCTGACGGTCCCGATCCTGTGTCGAACGAT
>RFGF01000016.1 GCA_003695915.1 Nitrospirota bacterium | reverse complement strand
GTTCAGAACAGCGGATTTGATCGATGTGCTGCTGGATTTGCGCGCTCATCGCATGCATGACCCGAGTGAGATCCCCGATTTCGTCTCGTTGGTCCAGTATGGGAACCTGGGGCACGGTCCCACCTGATGCACTCCCCACGGATTTCGCAAGCGCGGCCAAAGGCCCGGTAATGGATCGGGCGATGAGGTGCAGCGGTAAGATGGTAAGGACCAATGCCAACGCGCCTCCTCCCACGACGATGCTCAAGAGAATCGAACGATCTTGAGAGCTGCTGGCTAAGGCTTCCCGCAACAATTCCACCTCTCGCCTGTCAAACCGAGCCATATTTTCGCGAATGCCCAACATTAAGGCACGCCCTTTCTCCCTCATAATGTAGTCGAGAGCCTCTTCCGTATGTCCAGATTTCACCCGCTCAATCAGATAATCTTTATCGGCCATCAATTGGCGAACCAGTTCCTGGGTTGTATCGATCAAGCGAGATTGGTCCTGATTGTTGGCCACCATCTGTTTGAGCGACCGACCGACGGACAACACCCGAGCTTTGGCGGCTTGATAGGGCTGGAGAAATTGCAGCTGTTGAGTCAGCACAAACCCGCGGAACCCGGTTTCCAAATCGACCACGAGTCTCATGTATTCAGCGGAAGCGCTTTGCACATGATAGACATGGTTCAACCGATCTTCATCATGAGAAAACATGGTGACGCTTTTGTAAGTCAGAAAGCTCAAGATCAGAAGGGCGAGAACCGGAACGGCCGAAACGAGCAGCAATTTCCGCTCGATGGGCAAGTCCAAAAAGAGCTTTGAAGGAGCACAGAGTTGGCGCATTCCGGCCATCAAAAGTCTGAGATCAGATAGGAGGCAGAACCTCTACTTTTTGAGAGTACGGGAAATGGTTTCGATCTGTCTATATCTGTCTATATTCGGAGTCTGTCATGAAACGATGCCGCTGTGAGCAGTTTCGCGCATTGCGAGCTGTGCGATATCGCTCGATCTAGCCGACAGTCAGCGGGTCCCGAGCGGCTCGATACTTTCTAAGTTGCTGATAATTCAATGTTTGTCGTGGGAATCATATATGATGGAATGCGGATTGCTTCTATTACAGCAAATAGAAATCATCAGGATACAATAACCCCTAACAAAGGATGGCATCAGATGGAACATTTTGTTCTCCTCGTGTTTGCAGCCTGGATGCTTGCATTTCGCTTGGGATGAACGAGTCTTCACGAGTTCGTGAAATCTCACCGGCATAAAGGAGCAATTCCGCTCTGTTTCGTTCCTTCATCACGATTTGTCGCATCTAGATTGTGTTCCGAGCAATTCGATCGAGCATGAAGGATGAATGACATGGAGCATGTTCTTATTATCGTCGTCATGAGCCTTGTGGTGCTGGGTGGCCTTTCCAAATTGAATTTATTGAGATAGCCAAGGCTTCCTTCCCTCTATTTGAAATTATTTGAAATTTCAACTTCGCGCCTCTCTTCCAATTTATCGCGCTTTCCGCTCGTCCAAACGTTAGACAATCGACTGCCCGCTAGCTTTGTGCACGCATAGTGTTCTTCATGTGCCCTGAGCCAGCTGGTTTCGTCACTTTGAAGAAAAAGCCATGGAAACGAGCTACTGCACGGGCACGTCAACCGTTATGCCATGAGAGTCCTGGTCCCTGGTATGCGGGGATGGGGGTTGCTATGATCCAGGTAAAGCCGAAGGGCTGAAACATGCAGCGCATTTTCCCTGCATCACAAAGAAGGGACTGAGATGAACGCCAAATTTTTCGTGATGATGGTGGGGCTTGTCACGCTTGCCTGGCTTCTTGGCTGGAACATCGGCCGTCATAGCGGTGGTCGTTCGGGGATCCCTCCCAGAATTGTTGCCGACTATTTGCACGCGGTTATCGAGGCGGACCGAACATTCTACACGCAGCATGTGGTCGATCGCATGGAAGCGATGCTGATCGTGACCGCTTCGGAACATTGGCGTGAAGATCGTTCGCTTCCGCTTCCAGCGCAGTTTCTGCGCGAAGCCTCGCGAAACCTGCATGTCCGGGGAGCGCCGTTTCGATATCGGTTAATCAGTCTCTGGCCTCTCAATCCGGAGAATTCGCCCGAATCGGATCAAGAACGACAAGCGTTGGAACACGTCATGAAATATGGAGAAGTGGTGGAAACCGAGGTCGTGAACCAGCAAGGGCAGCGGTATTTCAAAGCGATCTATCCAGATCGAGCGGTGAGCCGAGCCTGTGTAGCCTGCCATAATGCTCATCCCAGAAGCAAAAAACGGGATTTCAAATTAAACGATGTGATGGGGGGATTGGTCATTCAGATTCCAGTGGACGATCCTACCGGCCTTTCATGAACACGTGCATTGCATCTTGGAGAACATCGTCCATCAGCTACCTGCCTTCATCTCCTGCGATGGACATGGCCTTCCCTCAGAGCCTTTCCAGTAAACCCGCTTGAGCTGCTGTCATTGAAGAAACCTCTGCATGGCGAGGCCCGTTGTCCCGCACATGCGAGGGCTGGCATTCTTAGATGATCTCTGTCCCTTTTTTCAGTCGTCGATCCAGCGCAAATCGGGTCATTCCCAGCAATTTGGCGGCTTGACTCTTGTTGTAGTGAGCGATTCGCAGCGCCTCTTCGATCACCGCGTGTTCGATCTCTTCGAGAGTGTGCTGGCCTAAGGCCATCTCGATCCGAATAATCGGCTCCAGGTCTTTTCGGAGAGTGGTGACCGGGGTGATCGGAGCCTCGCGGATTTCTTGGGGCAGATCGCCGGCCATCACGGTGTTCCCCTTACAAAAGATCACCGCCCGTTCGATGATGTTTTCCAATTCGCGGATATTGCCGGGATAGGGATATCGTTGGAGCAGTGTGCGGGCCTCGGCATCGATATCGGTAATGGTTTTTCCGAATTCGCGGCTGTGATTGAGGAGTGCACGCAAGCACAAGGGAATGATGTCTTCTGTTCGTTGGCGGAGCGGAGGAAGCTGAAGCGAGACCACATTGAGCCGAAAAAAGAGATCCTCCCGAAAGCGCCCTTGTTGCACTTCTTTCCGCAACTCGCGATTCGTCGCCGCGATTAAACGGAAATCGACCTCGATGTCCTCTCGGCCTCCCAGCCGCTTGATGGATCGTTCTTGCAGGACACGAAGCAATTTAGCCTGCATGGGAAGGTCGAGATCCCCGATTTCATCCAGAAACAGCGTTCCTCCCTCGGCTTGTTCGCAAAATCCAGGCTTTCTTTGAAAGGCGCCGGTGAATGCACCTCGTTCATATCCGAAAAATTCGCTTTCGAACAATTCGTGCGGAATTGCCGTGCAATTGACACCGACAAACGGTCCGCTCCCCCGCGGGCCGTTGTGATGAATGACCCGAGCGATGAATTCCTTGCCGGTTCCGGTTTCTCCTTCAAGGAGAACCGTCGTTTTGGGATTCTGAGCCAGTTCCTGGATCTGGGCGACAAGCGTGCGCATCCGGGGGCTTTCCGCAATCAAATTATGAAGAGCATAGCGTCCTGCAGTCCCCTCCATTTCAAAGGCGACACGGCGCTGCAATTTAAGATACTCCAGCGCTCGATTGACGACAGGATCGACGGCAGCGAGGTCCACGCTTTTGATCAAAAAGTCGTACGCTCCTAGCTTCATCGCTTCGACGGCGTCTTCGACGGTGCCATAGGCGGTCAGAAGGATCACCAGCGTATGGGGAGCCTTCGGCCGGATCCCCTTCAACGTCTCGAGACCGTTGAGGCCGGGCATTTTGAGGTCCAACAGAATAATGTCCGGCGTTTCGTGATCCAGCGCATCCAGCAAGGCTTCGCCGGACTCGAAGGTACGAACCGTATGTTGGCGGCGGGTGAGACGGCGGGCGATCGAGGAACGAATCGCCTCATCGTCGTCGGTGACAAAAATCGTCGCTCGCATCGGCCTTCATGTCCAGAAAATGCAGTGATTGTCGATTGTTCAAGGTCGCCAACCATTGTATCATCTTCTGTTTCGGAGAGCACAGAGGGAGCCATTGAAGGGCTATTGGCAAGGCAAGATCGATGAGCGCCGAGGCCGTGCTGATGCCGACGAAGAACGTTCGTAACCGAAGAAAGGATTATGGATGGCTACACGACTTACCCATGCGTTGAGTGAAAATTTTTTGGACCATGCTCCGGGTTGGTACAAACTCATGGTGTTGGCCTGTTTGATCGGAAATCCCGTGCTGTTGGTCACGGTGGGACCGTTCGTCACGGGATGGATCTTGATTCTGGAATTTATTTTTACGCTGGCGATGGCATTGAAAAGTTATCCGCTCCAACCTGGCGGGCTGTTGGCGATCGAGGCCGTGGCCATCGGAATGGCCAGTCCGGAAACGGTCTATCATGAGGCCTTGAACAATTTTCAGGTGATTCTGTTGCTCATCTTCATGGTCGCGGGCATTTATTTTCTGAAAGAATTGTTACTGTTCATTTTCACGAAGCTGTTGCTCGGCGTACGATCCAAGATCTTCTTGGCGTTTATGTTTTGCCTGATGGGGGCGTTCTTGTCTGCTTTTCTTGATGCCCTGACGGTCACAGCCGTCATGATCGCGGTGTCAGTGGGCTTCTATGGCATTTATCATCGCGTGGCCTCGGGCAAAGGGCTGCAGGCCGTCCACGACCCGACGAGCGATCAGGATGTTCAGCCCGGGCACCGAGCGCAGTTGGAGGAATTTCGGGGATTTTTGCGAAATTTGCTCATGCATGGTGCTGTGGGGACGGCGCTTGGAGGGGTGTGTACGCTGGTGGGAGAACCCCAAAATCTGCTCATCGGGGATAAAGCCTCGTGGCATTTTATGGAGTTTTTTTTTCGAATGTCGCCGGTAACGATCCCTGTTTTTGCAGGCGGGCTTCTGACGTGCCTCCTGTTGGAGCGGCTGCGATGGTTTGATTATGGTTATCGCCTCCCTCCAGCGATTCGAGAAGTCTTGGTCGAATTTGATCGGCAGCAAGCAAAGAAACGCACGCCGCGCGACCATGCGCGCCTGGTTGTCCAGGCCGTGGCGGCGGTCTGGTTGATTATTGCTCTCGCGTTTCATCTCGCAGAAGTGGGTATCATTGGCTTATCGGTCATTGTGTTCACGACCGCCCTGAACGGTATCATCGAAGAGCATCAATTGGGAGAAGCCTTCAAGGAAGCGCTCCCTTTTACTGCGCTGCTCGTAGTCTTTTTTGCCATTGTGGCCGTGATCCAAGAGCAAGCCTTGTTCTCAGACATCATTCGATTCGGTTTGAGTCTGGAAGGTGGCCATCAAATCGGGATGTTTTATCTCATGAACGGTGTCCTCTCAATGATCAGCGACAATGTGTTCGTGGCCACGGTGTACATCAATGAAGTGCTGCGAGCGCTGCAAGCCGGCATCATCGATCGCGAGCGATTCGATCTCTTGGCAGTCGCGATCAATACCGGCACCAATATCCCCAGTGTGGCCACGCCCAATGGGCAAGCCGCCTTTTTGTTTCTGCTCACCTCCAGTATCGCTCCGCTGATTCGGTTGTCGTACGGACGGATGGTGTGGATGGCTTTACCCTATACGATCGTCATGACGGGGCTCGGCTATCTCTGTGTTTATTATCTGCTCGAACCGCTGACGGCCTATTTGTCTGCACAGGGTCTCGTTGCCTCGCATCAAATAGCTCTCCCTGGTGAGGGACATTAAAGCCAAAGGATGTCTCGAGTATCGAGGAGGACCGTGCGGGAATCCCATGGCACAGTTTTTTCATTGAACAGTCGTGAACACTTTTGAAGGAGGATAATCATGGGAGAGCGCACACAAGCCACAGAGCCGCGGGTTCGCGACTACATGCGGCGGGATCTCAAAACCATTCCAGCGGATGCCACGCTGCACGAGGTCGGTCAGGCATTGGCCCGAGAGGGCGTCAGTGCTCTGCTCGTCACCGAAGGCGATCGCTATGTCGGAATTGTCTCGGACAAACGATTAGCCCGCGAAGGCATTGCCAAAGGCTTGAACCCCGAAACGACCACTGTCCGGTCCATCATGCGATCACAGTTGCTGACGATCGAAAGCGATCGGCCGGTCAGGGAGGCCCAGGCCATGATGAAAGAAAAAGGAGTGCGGCATTTGGTGGTGACCGAGCAGGGCAAGATCGTGGGTATCGTCTCCATCAGCGATCTTATCCGCTATTACACCGATTTCTTCCACCAGTGATTCCCCTTATGAAGGCATTCGAGGCTGGCTGTTGCACCCCGCCTTTCTTTGGGAAGATTATCGCGATGAGCTGCGCACGATCTCAGACATGGTCTCGATGCCTTTTCAGCCTAATTCCATCGTTTAATCTCCCCTGCCATCGTGCTTTCCGAGCGATTGCGCACTGTTCAGCCTGTGCGGTTTCGCACTGGTTTTGTGTTCGTGAACGCTCGCCATTTTCCTCTCTTGCTCGCTTATCCTCGTAAAATCGGGGAAAAATCTCGTCCTTGATCCGTCCGAGGATTTCTTCTTTGCGCCAGCCGAGCGAGGAATCCAAATTGCTTGAGAATGGTAAGGAAGGAAACGAAGCGTATGCCAATGTGGAGATTTTCCGTTGCGAGGAGATGCAATGGCAAAGGAGATCGCTAAGGAATCATCATCAGGCGCATCGGCGATCTTCCAGTATTTGAGAGACTTCAATCCCTGGCCGCGCATCCGTATCATGGGCACCAACATCGCTCAGGATACGATGGCCGGCATTACCGTGGCGTTCATCGCCTTGCCGCTGGCCTTGGGTTTCGGTGTCGCCTCGGGGCTGGGAGCCATCACCGGCATGTGGGGAGCCATCGCCGGGGGGATCGTCGGTGGGATCTTCGGCGGATCGAACGTCGGGGTCAGCGGGCCGACCGGTCCCAAGACCGTTCAGCTTGCGATGGTCATGCACGACCATATGCTCCCGAACGGGCAGCCCGATCTCTCGTTCGCGTTCGGCTGCGTGTTTCTCAGCGGTGTTATCATGCTGGCCCTGGCCATTATGCGGGTGGGGAAGTTTATTTATCTCACGCCCTATTCGGTGATATCCGGTTTTATGTGCGGGATCGGCGCCATCGTGATGATCATCGAGTTCAACCCCTTCGTCGGGCTCCCCACGATGTCCTCCGTTCGCGAAGCCTTGCTCGCTATTCCGGAATCGGCCATGAACGTGCATTGGGATGCCCTGCTGATTTCCTCGCTCACCCTGGGCACGATCATCGTCTGGCCGTATATCACGAAGGCGCTTTGGCTTCCCGGTCCGTTGGTCGGTTTGGTTGTCGGGACGGCGGTAGCCAATATTTTCGGCTTCGACATCGAGTATATTCCCGAGGTGCCGACCGGACTTCCGGATATCTATCTTCCTCCTTTGTCCCAATTCGATGAAATGCTGGCGCCGGCCGCGGCCTTGGCCGGCTTGGCCATTTACGATTCGTTGCTGACGTGCGTGGTGATCGATCAGATGACCGAGGACCGGCACAACAGCGATCAAGAAATCTGGGGACAGGGCATGGCCAATATGGCTGCCGGGTTGATCGGCGGATTGACCACGGCCACGGCCACGATGCGAAGCGTCGCCAATATTCAATGCGGAGCCAAGACCATTCTGGCTACGGTCGTGCATGGCCTCGTGCTGTTGGCGTTGGTCTTGGGATTGGCGCCGCTGGCTTCATATATTCCCATGGCCGCTTTGGCCGGCATCCTCTTCAAAGTCGGCTATGACATCTTGGATTTTCGGGTCTTTCCGGTCCTCCATCGCATACCGCGCGCCTCGAAGATCACCTTTTGGACGGTTTTCCTGTTGACAGTGTGGGAAGATTTGCTCGTAGCCGTGGGCGTGGGCCTGGCCATTGCCTTTTTCTTGTTTGTCCGGGACATGAGCGAGATGTGGAAACCGGAAGTGGTGGGATTGGCGGAAACGCAACGGCCGAGTAAGGAGCGCGTCCCGGCACACCTTCGGGATCAAATCGCCGTTCTTGAACCCGAGGGCTCGTTGTTCTTTGGTGTGGCGGATACGATTTATCGCCAGGTCGATCGGCTCGTTCATTTCAAGGTGCTCATTATTTCGCTGAGAAATGTGCCGGTCGTCGATCTGTCCGGGGCGTTTGCGCTGGAAGATATGGTGGATTTGGCGAAAAAACGCGGAACGAAAGTCATCGTCAAAGGCATGAATCCAGCGGTTCGACGCACTCTGACCGAACTCAGCGTGATCAAGCACATCGGCGAGGAAAACATCGTGGAGAATTTCGACCAGGCCCTCAACATGGCCGTGGATCATCTTGCCGATCAGTTCCTCGGCTACAAAACCGGAACGGGCAGCACGCCCCTGTCTCCGTCTCCTCAGGCCACGTAATCCGAGGACCGTATGTGCTCCACACATCCACAGGCCGGCTTCCCGTGAGCACGGCAACCGTGTGCCAGAAGCGAGCATGTTCTATGCCTGCCATGGACCTGTCCTGCCGTGCAAAACCCATGACCAGCGACCGATGTGAGCGGCCGGGACAGCACCGTTTCGGTGTCCGGTCGCTCCTGGTGATGCTTGTGGCCTTCCTGTTCATCCCTCCGGCCGCAGGAGCCTCTTCCGGCGAACCATCCTCCTTGGATCTGACGACTTCCCCCGTGGGCTATTTCGCCCTGGGCCTATTCATCCTGGCGTATGCGTTGGTCATGACCGAGGAGTTCACGCATTTGCGGAAATCCAAGCCGGTCATTCTCGCTGCCGGGTTGATCTGGGTACTGATCGCCTTGGCTTATCCCCACGATCGTGCCGAAGTCGTCGAAGAAGCGCTGCGCCACAACATTCTGGAGTATGCAGAGTTGATGCTCTTTTTGTTGGTGGCGATGACCTACATTAACGCCATGGACGAACGGCGGGTGTTCGAGGCGCTTCGGGCCTGGCTGGTGCGCAAAGGGTTTACCTATCGACAACTGTTTTGGATCACGGGCACGTTGGCGTTCTGTATTTCTCCCGTAGCCGATAATCTCACGACCGCGTTGCTCATGTGTGCCGTAGTCTTGGCGGTCGGAGCGGACAACGCGAAATTTGTGGCGTTGGCCTGCATCAACATCGTCGTAGCCGCCAATGCGGGTGGCGCTTTCAGCCCGTTCGGAGATATCACTACCTTGATGGTCTGGCAAAAAGGGATCGTCGATTTTTTCACCTTCTTTTTGCTCTTTATTCCTTCGGTAGTCAACTTTATTGTCCCGGCCGCGTTCATGCACCCGGCCGTGCCGCGGATCGCTCCGAAGCCCTCTTTGGAGGTCGTGACGATGAAAGTCGGCGCCAAGCGCATCATGGGATTGTTTTTCCTCACCATTTGCACGGCTGTCAGCTTCCATAACTTTCTTCATCTGCCACCAATGGTCGGCATGATGACCGGGCTCGCCTATCTTCAGTTTTTCGGCTACTACCTGAGGCATGTAGGGCATCGCACCGCGGCTCGCTCGGCGATCAACAGCGAAGAAGTCGGCGACGTGTTGGCGTTCGATGTGTTTCGCAAAATCGCCAGGGCGGAATGGGATACCTTGTTGTTTTTTTACGGTGTGGTCCTCTGCGTGGGTGGATTGGGCTTTCTCGGTTATCTCGCCCGGGTATCGGAGGTGCTGTATGCGCAATGGGGCCCGACGTTCGCCAATACGATGGTCGGCATTCTCTCGGCCATTGTCGACAATATTCCCATTATGTTTGCCGTCTTGACCATGAATCCCGATATGTCGACAGGGCAATGGCTCTTGGTTACGTTGACTGCTGGGGTAGGGGGAAGCCTCTTGTCGATCGGGTCGGCAGCCGGCGTGGCCTTAATGGGCCAAGCGAAAGGCAAGTACACCTTTTTCAGTCATCTGCGCTGGACGCCGGCCATTGCGCTGGGCTATGCCGCCAGCATCTTCGTGCATATGATGATCAACGCCCGGACGTTTTGAAGTCGTCTGCCTAATGGAACGCGCGGGGATTGCAGAGTCGACATCATGAATCAGCGTGTGTGAGGGGATCATGTATTTCGCCTGTACCGACATTGGAAAGGAGCTTCAAGGATTCCAGCTTCAGGGAATGTCCTTCCCCTACAGCGGCTTTGCCGCGCGCCTGTACAATTACTGTCGTTCCTTGGGATTCGAGCCAGGAAAAATCTTGCCCTCGCGAGCCTTTTGCTCCGATGAAAATCAGGGCTATCCCATCATTCTCCTAACCAAGCATTTTGGTGCGTTTCCCTTCAATCATGGGCGGGTCGGAGGCATCGTGGCGATCGACCGGCATGGTCCCCATGCCCATCACGGGCAGGATCTCGTCATCGTACATGCGTCGCACGTGGGCTTCGATCCGCACACGGGACGGTACGGCGTGTATTGCCGGGTGCATACAGAGCACATGGAAGCCACATCAGCATGCGGAAAGATCGAGCACGTGTTGGCCTGGTACCAGCAGCATTATGCGTTTGCACAGGAAAACATCCGATTGCATCGGCACGAAGGAGAACTGTTGGTGACCATCGACAACGCGCTGCTCGAAAATTCGCGCGAAGGATTGGTGCTCCATCTCGATCGCCTCATCGCTGGAGATGGGAAAGGCCGAGTCCGCTACCGCTATTCATCGAGCACGGCGAAATCGTATGTGGCCTCACAAGAATTGCGAGCCACGCTCGGCGATACCGCGTGGCCGGAGACAGGTCATCAGGCGATCGGGTCGGATCTCCAGCCTCAGTGGTTTCATTTTCAGCGATCGCTCGCGGGCCAGGCAGTGCCCGAAGACAGGTTGGAAGCCAATCTCTTGCCGGCGATGCCATGGATCGTGGCGTCGCCTTCGCCGTTGCTGACGGCCGCCCAAGCCAATGTGCAAGTGGAGTTCGATCGAACCTACCGTAGCCTGATTACATCGGACGCCTATCGAGGCAAGCGCCTGTTGTTCGTGTCCGGCCTTCACATCGATCTCTCTCCATCGGCATACCAGGCGTTTCCCGTCACCCAGTTCGTGCCGTGGGCAGCGTTCGTGCAAGATCGCAAAGGTTCGGGGTTCGTGCTGGACCAGCCCCAGATTGTGGCTCGGCTGCAAGAACAGGCCGAGACCAACCCCGACGAGCTGCACTTGGAACAATCGATCGCCGCGATGACGGAGGCCGAAAAACAGTTGTCCTGACGACCGAGGTCACTGGGCAAGTAACGCCCTTCCACGATCGTCAATCATTGGAAGCCAGCGAAATGCGGCGACGGGAAAGCGACTTGCTGACATCTCTGTCGAGGGTGAGGACGATCATCCGCTCGCCAGCTCGGACATCGATGTCGGTAAACAAGGCGGTGGGCGTGGCTCCGGTAATGTTCTCGACCTGCTTGATCAATTGACCGCGGCCCTGCATGAGCAGGTTCTGTCGCATCTGTTTCACCATCCCGATTCCTTCTTCTGTTTTGGCAAGCTGCCGTTCTGCGGGGGTGAGCACGCCCTTGAGTCGAACGATGATCATGTCCCGGACGATGAAGGCTCGAACTTCGGTAGGCCCGCGCCCCATAAAGTCGTACTCGAACTTGATCATGGCTTGCCGGAGTGCGTTTTCCATTTCAGCCTGGGTCGTTTGCGTGGTAATCGCCTCAAGCTTGGTTTTCTTTGACATGCGCCGGGCTCCTTGTTCAGTTTTTCTCTCCCATCGCGATCCTGGGGTTTGAGGATAGCCTCTCTGGTCTGCTTGGCTCTCTAAACGGCTCTCATTCGTCGGATTCCCTTCCCTGAAAAGTCCCGAAAGCCCCATCGTGCGCTCTAGGGCCAAAAGCAGATTGAATAACGCTCCGAAAACATAGTATAACTACCGGACAGGGTCGAGGAAACGTTCAGAGACGAGTTTCTCGACACGTATCGACCTGATCACGGCGGTAGGGTGGCTGACTGTTGAGCGAAACGCGGGCCGGTCGGTCACAGTACAGAGCCAACCGAGGTCTGTTGAGAGCGTAGCTCGGCAGATCAGGTTGGCTTTTTTATTGTCTTTACATAGGAAAAAGCGACCGCACGCTATCGGCTCGGTCCCAGAATAAAGAGGAGAGGAAGCAGAGGATGTCTCAATCGGTGATGCCATCCACCCCTGAGGTTCAAAGGCCTGCTGCACTGGAAGTGGGGCTCACGGCGGCTCAACGTGAACACCTCCATGCGCAAGTCTCCTATGCTGCAGAGACTGTCGCCCCCAATTGGCCCATTCGGACGTTTATTTCGCGCAATCCGCTCAGCGGATTCGAATCCATGACGTTCGACATGGCCATTCGCCGAGCAGAGGGCCTATTGGGAGGACGAGGCCTCCTCTCCTTGGAAGAGTATCGAGCTTGTTATCGCGAGGGCCGGATACTCCAGGAAGATGTGCGTGCTGCCATTCAAAAACATTGGCCATCGGCCTCCCAGGCTGAACCCATCGGGAGTTCAAACCTGGCGCCGCTCGACATTCTCTTGATTCATGTCGTGTTCGGGATCAATGAATTGCATCCCAATTTGTATGAATGGACCATGCAGCAAGGGAAAAGCCTCGACACACTCAGAGCCGATGTCCCCGAAGAGACCAAAGCACGCATTCGTGAACAGATTTCTGCTCATCTTCGTGCTGTCGGTTTATGGCAAGGCGATCGACCGCTCGCCGATTGGTTGGCAGAACTTACCGGGCTCGACGTCCCCCAATGGATCATTGAATCTATAGTTCGCGTGCATGAAGCCGCTTCGTCGCATAACGAGTCTTCGTCTGCTCGCCCGCAAAGCCAGCACCATCTTCTGTCGACGGCGCTCCATCGAAGGGCTGGAAACGGCATGCCTTCTGCCCTGCTCAAGATCTTTCCCGAGCCGGCAATCTATCGAACACAGCTTCGTCGCTATTATGAACGCGTCAGGAGCGAGGGGATTCTATCTTCTCGGTCTTTTGAGGAGTTTGCAGAATGGTGGATGCTCGGCGAGGCGCAGCTCCTTGACGCGCTTCTGAGCTATGGCTGCGGCGCACAGACCAAGCTAGAGAAATTTGCTGCATGGCTCAGTAAGCCTGAGCATGCGGAGACCTGGTATCTCAAAAACCTGTGGTTGAGTGTGATCGATGCGCTCGGCGTCGATGATCCGCTATTGCCTGATGCCTTGCGTGCCTGGATGCCTGGTTTCCGCCGACGCACCCAACGGGAAAAATCCTCACCCACCATGCTCTCCCTGTCATTGGTCAAGCCATTATCGGACTGGGTCGGTGAGTTGTCAGGCGAGGATCTCGTCAATCAGCTCAATGAGGTCATGGTGCGATGGTGCAGTACATTTCTCGACGAAGGACTCGCGGATTGGGCAATGCCTCACCGGGCTCACGGCTTGTACCGGGCGTGGAAACGGCTGGTACAGCATGACTATTCGTTGAATCTGAACGGGATGGGCCGAATGAAACGAGAGCTTGCCCGTTGGCCTGATGATCCCGCTGACGCCATTGTGGCGAGTTTGCGACGAATGGAGATTCCCGAAGAGCAATGGGAAGAATATTTCCGGCGTCATCTGGTCGAGTTGCCAGGATGGGTAGGCTACATTCGTTGGCGCCAACAAAATCCCGATTCTCTTCAACAGCAGCAGGCGCCGGTGGATTGTGCGGAGTATCTAGCCGTGCGGTTATGGTATGAAGCGGCCTTGGTGGAACGAGCCTGTAGGGAGTACTGGGGGATCGCCGGGACCTTGCCGGCTGTCGAAGCCTATTGTCGAATACACGGGGCCGCAGTGGGGACCCGTCACAATCGGCATCGGAGGGACGTCGATCGGGCCAGTCATGAAGCGTGGCGGCTCTTCCAATTGGCGCAATTTTTGGGCTGGACGGCCAAGGACGTGCAGGCCTTATCTTCTCAAGACATTGAGACCGTATTGAGCTGGCTTGATCGCATCCCGACGGATCGACACGGCCTACTGTGGCAGGAAGCCTACGAGGCCTCCTATCGTCGAACCCTTTTGAATGGATTGATGCCGCCTGCGCAACACGCGCTGAACCAGCAGGGAGCCGATGCGCATTCTATAGGACCTCCGGTCGCTCGTCCCGATGCGCAGGCTATCTTTTGTATCGATGTGCGCTCGGAACCCCTGCGCCGCCATCTTGAATCGCAAGGCAACATTGAAACCATCGGCTTTGCGGGATTTTTTGGTGTGCCTCTTTGCTATAGGGGATTGGGGACGGAAGACGAAGCGGCGCTGTGTCCGGTTCTGATCAAACCCAAAAATATCGTTCACGAAGTGCCGAGAACCGGCCAAGAGCAGCCTGCTCGGCGGTTTGCTCAAGGCCTCCGTTGGTCGCAGTTCGGTCAAGAGCTCTGGCACCAATTGCACCGGCACCCACTCGCGTCCTTTGTGCTGATTGACATGATGGGCTGGATGTCAAGTGTGGCCATGGTAGGGCGGACGCTATTCCCGGCCGCCTTTCACCGGGCGTTGACTTGGATAAAAGATCAGGTACAGCCTTCGGTGTCCACGACGATTCCGGTGAATAAATTATCCAAGGAGGAAGCCGAGCGCATCTTGGATCACATGGAGCAACAACGAATTCGAGCGTTCCTAGATCGTTCGTCGCGCTGGCAATCGCTTCACGCTCGTCTTCAGGCCGATCATCTTGCGCTCTTGCATCGGCAGGCCTTGAACGTGCGTGCCCGAAAAGGGGGTCGTCAAGTCGAGCTGCCAGTTCCCGATGAAGAGACTCTTCGCTCGTTGAATCTTTCAACTGTTGAGTGGACCGAGTTGATAGAAGCCCTTTGGTTTCAATGCGGCATCACGATGGAAAATCGGGAAGCACAGCTCGATCGCTTGTCGGCAAAAGGGTTTACCCTGGCCGAACAGACCTTTATGGTCGAACGGGCATTGCAGTTGACGGGACTGACGCAGACGTTTGCCCGACTGGTACTGTGGTGTGGACATGGCAGTACCACAGCTAATAATCCGTATGCGGCGGCTTATGATTGTGGAGCCTGCGGTGGTAATCATGGTGGCCCCAATGCGCGCGTGTTGGCCGCTATGGCCAATAACCCAGATGTGCGTCACCAATTGCGTGATCGCGGCATTGTGATTCCAGACGACACGTGGTTTCTCGCTGGCGAACATAACACCACGACCGATCGCGTCGTGTTCTTCGATCTCGAGGATGTGCCGCTCTCGCATCGGGCTGACGTGGCCAGGCTCGAGGAGGCGTTGTTCAGAGCCAGTCTGGCGTTGGCGCAAGAGCGCTGTCAGCGCCTACCGGATGCCCCTCGCCCGCGCGATGGCCTCATGGCATTGCGGCATACGTTCCGACGAAGCGTGGATTGGGCGCAGATCCGCCCGGAATGGGGATTGTCGCGAAATGCGGCCTTCATTATCGGATCGCGAGACCTCACCCGGCATCTCGATTTACAAGGGCGGACCTTTTTGCATAACTACGATGCTTCACACGATCGTGCAGGGAAAGTACTGGAGACGATCATGACCGCACCGTTGGTCGTGGCGGAATGGATCAATCTGCAATATTTCTTTTCCACGGTCGATCCTTGGGTCTATGGAGCGGGAAGCAAAGTGCTGCATAACGTGGTGGGCGGTATCGGAGTCATGCTTGGAGCGCATGCTGATTTTCAACAGGGTCTGCCCCTTCAGGCGGTCCGAGATGGCATGCGTCTCTATCATGAACCCCTGCGGTTATTAGTCGTGATCCAGGCTCCACCACAGGCGATTGCGAGCATTATTCAACAACATACGATCCTTCAGCATTTCTTTCATCATGGATGGCTGCTGCTCTTGGCCAATGATCCTGACACTCACGACTGGTGGGAGTATTTGCCCAACGGAGAGTGGCGTGCCCTTCGACAGGTGAGCGGGTCAAAGCCGCACCCGATATCAGGATAACGCTCGTTCATGGCCGCGTCATTTTTCGGAAAAACAGGAACGCTGTGGGTGATCTGGCTCGCTTTGTCAGGTTCCTACACGTTCGCGAATATGGTGGTGGGTGCAGTGGTGGCCGCTGGGGTGGTTTGGATCAATCCCATGCCGGCGGTGGCTGCTCCCCTGTCCTGGCGAACGCTAGTTCGGGCGTTGGTGTATATACCGTGGCTTTTTGGGCGCATGGTGGCCAGCAGTATCCATATGGCCCGTCTTGTTCTCGATCCGCGGTTGCCTATCAATCCACAGGTCGTTCGGTACACCCCAACCTGTCGCAATGCCTGGGCAATTGTGTTTATGGCCAATTCCGTTACCCTGACGCCCGGGACGGTCACGATCCATGCCGATGAACACGAACTCCTGGTTCATGCGATAGATGAAGAATCCGCTGACGATCTGATGAGCGGTCGTCTCGAGCAAAAGATTGCACCATTGTTTAGTTCGCCACCAATTGTGACAGCAAACGGTCCTCGACCATGAACGCGTTTTTCATAGGCATGTTGATCGCGTTGGCCCTGTTGATCGTGGTGTATCTCTATCGCGTCATTCAAGGACCAACGGTGTTCGATCGCGTGCTCGGCTTAAACGGTATTTCGAGTAAGGCCATTATTCTGCTGGTGCTGATTGGGACGATTTATGAACGGGTGGAAATGTTTGTGGATATCTCGACAGGCTATGCCCTGCTGAACTTAGTCGGGTCTTTGGCCATTGCCAAATATCTCGAACAAAAACGAGGAGCCTAACCGATGGTGGAGATGGTCGTCAGTGTTTTGATGGTGAGTGGACTCTTTTTCATGTCCGTGGCGGCGATCGGAATGATCCGTTTGCCCGATGTATTCGCTCGGGCCCATGCCGTCGGACTGACAGACACGTTGGGCGCATTTTGCCTGTTGACCGGGTTGGCGCTGTATGAAGGATGGTCTGCCCATACTCTTCGGATCCTCATCGTCTTGCTGTTGCTGTATGTCATCAACCCGGTGATCGCACATGCCACGATTCGCGCCGCGCACAGGTCCGGGCTTCGACCTTGGATGAAGGAGCCATCATGAATGTCTATGCCAATCTGTCATTAGTGTTGCTGCTCATTTTGACAGCAGCCGGGGCCATTCTCATTAAGGATTTGATCGGCGCAGTGCTGGTGCTGGGATCGTACAGTTTCTTTCTGGCTTTGCTGTGGGCCTGGTTGGGCGCGGTCGATGTCGCCTTTACGGAAGCCGTCGTCGGGGCCGGTCTGGCGACGGTGTTGTTTTTGCTGGCCTTGTTTTTGACCGTCCCGCTCGAACAAAAAGGACAATTGCCGCGAGGGCAATGGCCGGCCTTCGTCGGCCTGCCGCTCTTGGGGATCTTGTTGCTCTATATTGCCGAGGACTTGCCCAAATTTGGCGATCCCCTCTCGCCGTCGAATACCCATCTCGCTCCGGACTATTTAATGCACAGCCTTCCGGCAACCAAGACCCCGAATGTGGTGACATCGGTGCTCATGGACTTTCGTTCCCTCGATACGCTGATCGAAACAGCGGTGATTTTTACGGCGGGCATTGCGACCGCGTGCCTTTTGAGGACTTCCAGACATGATTCGCACACACGATAGCCTCATTGTGCAGATCATCGGCCGTGTGCTCATCCCGTTGATCCAGCTCTTTGGAATTTACGTCCTCTGTTTTGGACAATTTGGACCGGGCGGTGGATTTGTCGGCGGGGTTATCGTCGGCACCAGTCTGGTGTTCAGCATGTTGGTCTTCGGATTGGACAGTGCCTGGCAACGGATCATTTTTCGTGTCATTCAAGGTGACGGAGTCGGGCTCTTGGTCTTTGCCGGTGTGGGTGGGCTGTGTTTGCTGGCAGGAGGCGAATTTTTGAATTACACCGAACTGCCGATTCCAGGACTCGATGCCGCATCCCGCCGGTTTGTCGGGATATTCATGGCCCAGCTCGGCGTGGCGATCGATGTGGCGGTGACGGCCCTGTCCATTGTGTTGCATCTCGCGGATTCTTCTAGAGGGTATGGGGCTTCGTCATGAATGCTTCGCTATTTGACATTCTGACGATCTGGTTGCAGCGGCCGAACTTTATCGCCTTCATTATCCTGTTTTTATGGGGGCTCTATATCATGATCGCCCATCACAATCTAATAAAAAAGCTCATCGGGATGTATCTCGTCCAAACGAGCGTCATTTTCTTTTTTATTACGGTCAGCGCAAAAGCCGGAGCGACGGTCCCCATTTTGCTCAACGGGGAATCTGTAGATCCGGCGCTCTATGCGAATCCACTTCCTCATGTTTTGATGCTCACCGCCATTGTGGTCGGGGTGGCAACTCTTGGAGTGTCATTGGCTCTGGTAGTGGCCATCTACCGACAGTACGGTAGTCTGGATGAGGAAGTCATTTTGAAGCAGCTTGGCGAATGAGACACCACTTGCCCGTCTTCGTGTTTCTCCTCCCCTTTGGGATGGCCATCTGTATGCCACTGATCAGTCTGGTCAGGCCGAAATGGTGCCGAGGACTGACCATGCTGGCGCTGGCTGCCATGACGGGATTGTCGGTCATGCTCTATAGCCATGTGATTGCGCAAGGACCGATTCGGTATGCCCTATCTGGGTGGATGCCGCCCTTGGGCATCGAGTGGATCGTTGATGGATTGAGCGGGTTGCTGCTCCCCCTGCTGGGAAGTTTGGCCTTGATGGGGGTCTGGTATGCAGGGCCTCTGGTCACGGAAGGCAAGGGCAGCATCCATTTTCATCTTCTCACGCTCCTGCTCGTGTCCGGATTATCTGGCATGGTGATGGCTGGAGATTTGTTCAACATCTTTGTCTTTTTGGAGGTGTCGGCGCTGTCAAGTTATGCCCTGGTTGGATCGGCGGGAGGACGCGCCCTCGTTTCAGCCTTCCGGTATTTGATCCTCGGCACGCTGGGGGCGTCATTGTATCTATTAGGCGTAGGCTATTTTTATGCGGTAACGGGGACGTTGAATATGACGGATCTGGCTGATCGCCTTCCGGATCTGCTGGCTTCCAAGGCGGTGATGGCAGGCTTCATCTTTATGTTGATCGGATTAGGCATCAAGATGGCGCTCGTGCCGTTACACGGCTGGCTGCCAGATGCGTATGTCGATGCTCCTGATTCGGTGAGTCCCCTCTTGGCCCCACTCGTCACGAAGGTCGCGTTATATGCCGTTGTCCGTGTGATGTATTGGGTGGTGGGTGGAGAAGAAGTCGGCGAGACGCTTCCGATTTTGACGCTTTCGAGCTGGTTGGGGGCCGTTGCGGCCCTTGTCGGAGCATTTTTGGCGCTCTCACAACAAGAACTCAAGCGTATGTTTGCCTATGCCGGCATTTCTCATGTCGGCATCATTGTGATGGGAGTCTGTCTCGGCAATCCGACGGGGTTTGCAGGCGGAATTTTTTATTTGCTGACGGATGCGGTGATGCAGGCGGCGCTCTTTTATATTGCGGGCACGGCTTTTTATAGCTTGGGCATCCGAACCCTTGCGGATTTGGGTCGCCTCCGCGGTCAGATGCCCTGGGTCATTGGTGTCCTGATCGTCATCGCCATTTCCATGATCGGTATTCCCCCGAGCGGAGGATTTTTTGGGAAATGGTACATCATTCTGGGAGCTTTAGAGGCCGGGAATTATATCGTGGTGGGCGGTGTCGTCGGCGCCACGTTATTGACCTTGGGGTATTTCGTCACAATCTTTGAACGCATTTTTGTCGATTCGGTCTCGTCAGGTCCGGCGGTTCTGGCAGAAAGTCCTTTATCGATGCGGGCAACCATGGGAATGCTCGCCGCAGCGAGTTTGGTCCTTGGCCTGATGAGCGACCCCATGATTCGGTTAATTCTCGACCATGCGTTTCCTGGTTGAGCGAGCCGGAAGACGAACAGGGAGGATCGAGATCGTTGCTGGACCTCGGGAATGAAGGAAGCATGACGTCATGACCGACCTGTATGCGTTGATACCGCTCTTGCCCTTATCGGCGTTTCTGATGATCGCCTTTGGGGGGGCGGGCATGAATGCTCGTGCCCAGCGTATTGGCGTTCCTTGTGTGATCGGAGCGTGGGCGCTTTCCCTGCTGGCGGCCTGGGAAGTCGCCGTGCGTGGCCCCTTTTCCCTTTCCGGGTATCGATTCATCCATGTGGGAGAGCTCGATGTCGCCCTTTCACTCTATGTCGATCAACTGACCGCGGCCTTGTTGGTGCTGGTGACCACCATCAGTAGCGTCGTGCACCTCTACGCTCCACGCTATATGCACGGCGATGTCAGGTATCGACGGTTTTTCGCCGTCATCGCGCTCTACACTTTTTCGATGATCATGGTGGTCATGAGCGCCAATCTGCTTCTGCTCTATGCCTTTTGGGAAATTTTGGGACTCTGTTCGTATCTGGTGATTTCCCATTATTCAGAACGGCTTCCCGCTTGTCGCGCCGCAACCACGACATTTCTGGTCAATGCCGTGGCCAGCGTTGGGATGGGGTTGGGTGTCATTTTGGCCTTTGCGACATTCGGCACTCTGGACATTCCGTCTCTCCTCTCGCAGGTGTCCACGGCAGCTGGCCAGACGATCGATATCTTGGGTTGGGCGGGGTTGGAATGGTCGATGCAAGCCTCTACGCTCATTGCCGTGTTGCTCTTCATGGGGGCCGTCGGCAAATCTTCACAATTTCCCTTTCATGTCTGGTTGCCACTGGCCATGGAGTCGCCTACCCCAGGCACCACCTTGACCGCCACCATGGTGGTTAATGCTGGTGTCTATCTTGTAGCTCGCCTGAGCCCGCTGTTTCTGGAAAGTTCGGCGGCGATGATAATGGTTACGGTCGTGGGAGCGCTGACGGCCTTGCTTGGCGGATGTTTGGCGCTGGTCCACAGCGACATCAAACGGGTGTTGGCTTATTCGACCATGAGCCAGATTGGGTATATGATGTTTGCGTGTGGGCTCGGGGCCTATGTCCTTGCGATTTACCATCTCTGTATGCATGGGGTGTTCAAAGCGTATTTATTTCTGTCGACGGGCAATACGGTCTCGCAACTGGCTGCACGGCCTCGTGTCGGAGCGGAACGATGGGCGTATGCGCCTGCACGCTTGGGCACGATTCCCATTGGGGCGCTGCTGTTAGCCATGATCCCGCCGCTCGTCATTTTTTCGAGTCCGTACGCGCAGCTCTGGGAAACAGCCTCGTCTCCCGCTGCGCAATGGGCATACTGGGGCATTGGCCTTGCCACGGTGTTCTTGACTTCCTGGTACATCTTTCGCGGGATGGCCAGATTGATCGGCACATGGTCCTTGGTGTTTTCCGAACATCAAGATGGTGAGGGGCAGTCATGGTTGGCGCCAGCAGTTCTTATGGTGTTGGGAGTGGGTGGCTTGATCACGCTGGGTGTGCTCATAGGGATATGGAGTTGGTTTCAAGCGTTCCTATCGCCGGTCTTTGCTCAGCAAGGAAGGACGAGGTTGTTCGAACGCGGCTTGTGGGATGGATCTCTAGGGATGGTAGTCCCTTTTCTTGTCGCGCTCGCTGGATGGGGACTGGCGTATGCCGTGCAGGTCGGCGTGGTGCGGTTTCCAATGGCCTCCCATGCCAAACAGGTCGCCTATGTCTTTTTTTTGAATCGTGGCTATGTCGATGACCTGTATCACGTGGGAGTGGTCAAGCCGACGATGGCATTTGCCAGATGGCTATGGAAAGTCGTCGATGTCGGCGGCATCGATCAGGCGGTGACGGGCATAGGAGCCATTTCCCTAGGGACAGCCCGATGGCTCTGGCACGTCGTCGATATCCAAGGAATCGATCGCAGCCTCAAACGGTTCGGACAAGCCTCGATTCTGCTTGCGCGTTGGCTTTGGCGAGTGGTCGATCTTGGTGGCATTGATCGTACGGTCACGGAAGTGGGCACGAAATCGCAAGGCCTCGGAAAATGGCTGTGGCAGCGTGTGGATACGCGTGGGATGGATCGTGGTCTCGAACGAGTCGGCATGGGCGCGCAAGAAGCCGGGGAAACGTTAGAGGAGCTCGAACCACGCATGCTCCAACACCATCTACTGGTATTGATTTTCTGGATGGTCTTGGTCTTGGCGATTGTGTTTTGGCTGATTTTTTAATCGCGCACGCGCTTTTCATGGATCGAGAGGACTGTTTGGGGCTCACACCCCCGAACCGGTCCATAGATTGGTGGCCGGAGCCACCAAGATATATGTAAAAAGACAACGAAGTACCAAAGGAATCGATTATGACCGATTGGTTCTCGAATCATCTCATTACGTGTTTGGTCCTCGTGCCCGTGCTAGGGATGGGGCTGCTTGCGGTCATGCGCGACGATGAATGGGCGAAGCGTATCGCCTTGGGCGCCACGCTGCTGGAGCTAGGTCTCGGCTTCGGTCTTTGGGCAGGATTCGATCCTCGCAATCCGGATTTCCAGTTTGTCGAGCGCATGGCCTGGATGCCGACATTCAATATCCAATATGCCGTTGGCGTCGATGGCATCAGTCTGCTACTGGTGCTCTTGACCACTCTCCTGACACCGCTATGTGTGCTCAGTACCTGGGGGTCCATCCACCACCGGATCAAGGTGTTTCTCTCGCTGATTTTACTCGTTGAGGCGGCGATGATCGTGGTGTTCACCGCGCTCGATCTCTTTTTGTTCTTCATGCTGTGGGAAGTCACCATGATCCCGATGTACTTTATGATTCTCGTGTGGGGTGGCCCGAATCGGATTGCTGCAGGGATCAAATTTGTCCTGTACAGCTTGGCAGGCAGTCTCTTGCTGCTTGTGGGGATCTTGGGGCTGTACCTCGAAGGTGGACGGACTTTCGATTGGATGCTGCTCTCTCAGCAGTCCTATGCTGCCGAGGCGCAATTTTGGATCTTTCTTTCGTTCTTTTTGGCCTTCGCGATCAAGCTGCCGATGTTTCCGTTTCATTCGTGGCTTCCGGATGCCCATTCCGAAGCGCCCACGGCTGGGAGCGTTATCCTTGCGGGCGTGCTCTTGAAAATGGGCGGCTACGGGTTTTTGCGTTTTTGCTTGCCGATGTTTCCCGAAGCGTCGGCGAATTTTGCGCCGCTGATTTTGTGGCTGTCCATTATTGCGATCATTTATGGGGGCTATAATGCCTTGGCGCAAACGGACTTGAAAAAATTGATCGCCTATTCATCGATTTCCCATATGGGCTTTGTGACGTTGGGAATCTTTGTATTCAATAGCCCGGGCATTCAAGGGGCGATTTTGCAAATGTTCAACCATGGGATTACGACAAGTGCGCTGTTCTTAACTGTTGGCCAACTGTACGATCGGACGCATAGCCGGCAGATTCGGGATTACGGCGGCTTGCAGAAAACGATGCCACGATTGGTCATGATGCTGAGTATTTTTTCCGTCGCCTCGTTCGGTCTCCCTGGAACCTGCAATTTTATCGGGGAATTTCTGGTTCTGGTCGGCACATCGTATGAAAGCTACTTGATGGTGCTGCTCGCGATGGGCGGTATCGTTTTGGCGGCGGGATACATGTTGTGGATGTTGCAGCGAGTCGCCTTTGGTCCCACGACGTCGAAAATGGTGATGAGCCTGTCGGATCTCAATCGGAGAGAAATGGCGACCCTGGTACCCTTGGCCATTGCGGTGTTCGTGATCGGACTCTATCCGAGTCCGCTCTTCGATATTATGGATTCTCGTGTGATGCATTTAGTGGAACACATGCAGGAAGTTCGCTCAACGTTGGCCGCTTTATGGCCGTGATCCTCGAGACGTGGGATGAAGCGAGCGACGTGTTTAGGATAGGTGAGGCCATGCGAAAGTTGGAAATAATCGTCCGCGGTCAGTTTCAAAAAGAGGTCGAACGTGTCTTGGATCGGGTGCGAGTCTCGGGATACACCATCATTCCCAATATCTCCGGCAAAGGTCATCATGGCTTGCACGAAGGACATCTCATGTTCAACGACATCCACAGCATGGTGATGATCATCACAGTCGTGCCCAAAGAAAAGGTCGAGGCGGTCTTGGCAGGGGTCGTGCCCTTATTAGAACATCATTCCGGCGTCGTCTTCGTCTCGGAGGTGACCGTGGTGCGACGTGATTATTTTAAATCAGAGAAACCATAGGGGTTTGGCCGGATGGGGAAGAACCACCGGTACACCCTTGTGTCAGGACGAGCCATGTAATACGTAACAGGCTCTCCAGACATCATGCTATGAATTGGATGGCTCTGAAGAGTATCCAGCGTTCTCGGGTGCATGTCCGTCCAGACACGTCGTAACGTGTTATAGCCAAGGAGGTGTCCTATGCTGGTCAAGGATGTCATGTCCACCGGAGTGGTCACAGCCAAACCCTCCGACCTCGTGCGCTCCGTCGTCATCAAGATGATCTGCCGGCACTGCGGCGCGGTCCCTGTGGTCGAAGACGATCGGACCCTTGTCGGGCTCGTCGCCGTGCGCGATGTCATGATTCCGCTCTACCCGAATTACGGCGATTATATTCACGACAATGTGCACAGCCGGGATTTTGTGGAAATGGAAGAAAGCTATCCGGATGTCCTCAAAAAACCGGTCGAAGAGATTATGAGCCGGCATCCTCTGACGGTTCCTCCGGAGATGCCGATTCTCGAGGCCGCCTCCTATATGGGGCTCAAAAATTTTCGGCGCATTCCTGTTGCCGAACACGGCAAACTGGTGGGCATGGTGAGTATCGGAGATATCAATCGAGGACTGTTTTTCGAATATGGAATGGAGACGCTGCCGATGAATGTCCGAACAGCAGCGCCCCGTGAATGAGTATGGAGCATCGCTTGTTCACTTCACAGGCATTGGCACCACGTTCCCATACTCGCGGTCAGGTGCTGGGAATGGCATCATTGGTGGCGGCGGCCATCTTCGCGCTCGATTTTTTCGTGCCGCTGGGAATTGCCGAGGCGGTACCCTACGTGGCCGTGGTCCTGATTGCTCTGCGATCTCCGGAACCACGCGACACGCTCATCGCATCGATTGCCTGCAGCGTGCTGACCGTCATCGGCTTTTTCGAATCGCCGAAGGGCGCTGCCGTTTGGATGGCCCTGATCAATCGGTGCTTGGCCTTGTTCGCGATTTGGGCCACAGCCTTGTTGGCTCTCCAGGTCAAACAGGCTGATGCGGCGATGCGGGTTCAGAGCGGGATCCTGGCAGGCATTCTCACCAATATGCCGGCTGTGGTCTTCAAGCTCGACGAGAACGGTTATATGCAGGAATGTATGGGGAAGGGCTTGCTACGGATCGGATTTACGGAGATGACCGTGTTGGGGCGCAATCCGCTCGAGCCTCCTCCTGACATTCAGGCCCGGTTGAAACATGCAGAATCCAGCGAACCCATCTTTTACGAAAGCCACGGGATTCATGATGGGCAGCCGTGGTGGTTTTTGAATTGCGTCAGTCCGAGCACGTTAGAAGGCTATCCGTTCGTGGGATTCGGCCTCGATATCACGGATCGCAAAAAAGCCGAACGGCGCTTGGCCGCTCATCATGCCGTTGCGCTCGTGTTGGCGCAATCGCAATCGCTGACCGAGGCGGCCCCTCGAATTTTGCAAGCTATTTGTGAAAGCCTGATGTGGTCCATCGGCGCGCTCTGGATCGTGGATCGTGAGCGCGCGGTGCTCCGGTGCCTCGATGTCTGGCACGAGCCTTCCGCGCACTTGGAGGCGTTCGAAGCGTTAACCAAAGAGACGACCTTTGCCCAAGGGATCGGACTGCCCGGCCGCGTGTGGGAAAGCGGAGAACCCCTCTGGATTCCCGATGTGGTGAAAGACCCCAATTTCCCGCGCGCGCCGATCGCCGAAAAAGAAGGCCTGCACGCCGGCTTTGGATTCCCTATCAAGGTCAAGGGCGAGGTCGTCGCGGTCATGGAATTTTTCAGCCGTGACCCAGAAGAACCCGACGAAGAACTCCTTCAGATGTTTGGAACGATCGGCATCCAAATCGGACAGTTTCTCCATTACACAGGGTTGACCAAATCGCAGAAAACCGGTGAATCGATTTAGACTATCTAGTGAGGGGAGGAAGAGGCCTTGTGGCCATAGTCATCGGTTTTCGAGGCGATGGCCTGGGCATTATCGACTCATGCCGAGCAAAGGCAACGCTCGTTCGAAAATAGGGCGATGACGAACTGGATCTACGGATTGCATTTCAACAATCTGCGCGGTGATTTTTACGGCGGCATCGTGGCCGCCATTGTCGCGCTACCCTTGGCGTTGGCGTTCGGAGAGGCCTCAGGGGCGGGAGCAATTGCCGGGCTGTACGGCGCGATCTTTGTCGGCTTCTTTGCCGCGTTGTTCGGGGGAACGCCTGCGCAATGTTCGGGACCGACAGGCCCCATGACGGTGGTCATGGCCGGGATTCTCGCCCAATTCCACGACGAGCCGGCGGTGGCCTTCACCGTCGTGATCATCGGCGGACTGTTCCAAATCGTGTTCGGCTTGGTGGGCATGGGGAAGTACATCATGCTCGTGCCGTATCCGGTGATCTCGGGGTTCATGAGCGGCATCGGATGCATCATTATTATTTTGCAACTCGGACCGCTAGTGGGTCATGCTGCCCAAGGAGGCGTGCTCGCGAATCTGGCGGCGCTTCCGGAATTTTTTTCGCATCCTTCCCCGGAAGCAGCCTTCGCGGGGCTTTTGACGCTCGGTATCGTGTATCTGACCCCTTCCAAGATCGGAAAACTGATGCCGCCTTCTTTGCTCGCCTTGATCATCGGCACCGTGCTCGTAGAATTCTACTTGCCGGGAGTGCCTGTGATCGGCGAGGTGCCCGAAGGCTTCCCTACCCCCATCGTCCCGGTGATCAAGTTCGATGCGTTGATGCTCATGTTGGAATCGGCGGTGGTGCTGGCCCTGTTGGGTAGCATCGACAGTCTGTTGACGTCGCTTGTCTGCGACAATATGACCCGAACACAACATGATTCCAATCGGGAGCTGATCGGTCAAGGGATCGGGAACATGGTGTCGGGGCTGTTCGGAGGCTTGCCTGGGGCTGGAGCGACGATGCGATCAGTCGCCAATATTCGAACAGGAGGCCGAACACCGTTGTCCGGCATGCTGATGGCTGTCGTCCTGTTGGGCACGTTGCTGGGATTGGGTCCGCTGGCTGAAAAAATTCCGTTAGCCGTTCTGGCCGGGATCTTGATCAAAGTCGGGGTGGATATTATCGACTGGCGGTTCCTCAAGCACATCCTCCAGGCGCCGCGTACCGATGTGTTCATTATGTTTGTTGTGCTCGCGGTCACGGTGTTGGTCGATCTGATTACGGCCGTCGGCGTGGGAGTGGTGTTGGCCAGTTTGCTGTTCGTCAAACGGATGGCAGATTTGGAATTGGCCAACCTTCAAGTGATTTCCAAACCTCGTCCCGAAATGCCGTTGACACGGGAAGAACGGGAAATCCTCGAGCGGAATGTGGGACGGATTGTCATGATCCATGTGGACGGTCCGATGAGTTTCGGATCGGCTAAAAATATGGTGCGGAGGCTGGAAACAACGCCGGGTATCGAGAAATTTTCCAGCGTCATTTTGGATCTGACCGATGTGCCGACGATCGACGGGACAGCCGCTTTGGCGATCGAAGACATGCTGACGATGATTCAAAGTCACAAACAGCATCTCTTCTTTGTCGGAATGAATCCGACGGTGGCGGAGGTGCTGAAAGGATTCGATGTCTTGCGAAAGGTCCGACCGGGCCATATTTATGCCAGGCGGATCGATGCCCTCCGGCATGCCGAGGAAATTTGCCGCTCGTCGCCTTCGGCACGAGCCACCGACCTATCGCCCAAACCGACCAACCCCTAAGAGAGACCTCACTCCGAGTCGAGTGAATTTGGTTTTGTGGAGCGCGACGCGCTCGTTCTTGCTTCAAACGTTCTCGTCTTTGTTGAACGTGTCGCTGGACACAATCGGAATCTGGAGACGAAATCACCCAGAACGGATTCGTCGCGAGAGAATTGCTCTCACCCTGTAAATTTTGTATCCTCGATTTCCTTTCAGGCAGCGATCTCATCGCCCTTCGTCATCGATGAACGCTAGTGACGTGTCAATCGCCTCGGTATCGGACGGTCTGTGGATTGGATGTGCGATGTAGAGGCAAGGAGGATGGTGAATGATGAAGAGGTTCGTGCCGTTCGTTCTGGTTGTGGTCATCAGCATGGGGAGCTCCGGCGTGCTGACCTCATCGGCAGGCAGTCCCCAAGAGGCTATCGAAACGGGCCGTCTTCTGGCCCTGCTCTTGGATGCCGGACGCGTGACGATCGGGAAAAACCAGGCGCTCATCAACGATCCCGCCAAAGGCGACAAGGGCTTTACGCCCGAAGTGTTCGCCCAGCAGGTGATTGCCGAATTCAAAGCCCGCACCGGCATCGATCTCAACGATCTGGACACCCAGCCCATTCCCGAAATGGCCAAACCCTTGCTGGCCCGTCTGCTGGAAGAAAGCAAAAAGACCGTCGCCACCTACCAGCCCGTCATCAACATCAAAGGCGTCAAATACAAGGGATTGATCCCGGCGACGTTCGGCACGGAAACCTCCTTCCGCTTTCAAAACTGGTCCCGCGTCTATCTCAAGCAAACGGCCCCTGATCGGTTTCTGCGCAATCCCCGCAATAAAGCCGATGCGTTCGAACTGGCTATGATGGAAAAACTCGCCGATCCTTCTTATCCGCGGGACAAGGCGGCCATCCTGAGCGAGATCGATAAGCAGGGGCGATCGGTGCGGATCATGCTGCCCCTGTATTACGGGCAGGAGTGCATCGGCTGTCACGGCGGGCCCAAAGGCGAGCGCGACATCACCGGTCATCTCAAAGAAGGAGGAAAACTCGGCGAATTCGCCGGCGCTATCAGCGTCAAGCTGTCGCTGAAATAATTGTGCAGCCAGGCCGATATCTGCGCGCTCTAAGCTTTTATTTCCGCTGGCAACCTAGCATCAGTTTCCTACCCTGATACAATGAGCGCCGGCACGTATTTGCGCAAGTCTTAACTTTTCATCCTTTTCTTCCCGACAGCAATCTCAAGCTGGTCGTAGTCGGATGCGTCCTGCTTCGACGATGGCCAACCTTTGAGGAAATTGAGCAATCATTTCATCCTGGCGGAGGACTTCCTCCAGCAGATGAAGAATAAACGATGCAGTAGCATCGTGCGGCAGAACGAGTACAACAATGCAAAATAGTTCTCCGGCGGATAATTTCGAATATCAGCGAAACCGAAATCTCCAGTCAAGAGACAGGTTCTGTGGACTTGAGCATACTGCGCGATGGCTGAATCTTTGGCACTCCTTAAACCGACATCCCGGACGTCTAGGGCTTCGTGGCCGAATCTTTCCAACAAAGGCTTCGTTGAGCGAGGGAGGTCTGGCATCGATGAGAAAAGGCATGGAGGGGATTCAACTTATCGGGAGTGGATGGTGTGTTTCCTGCTCGATCAGTTCTTTGGCATATTTGATTGCGGCTCGAATATCCTCAACTGTGACATCGTATTCGCGACAAATCTCCTCAAAGGTCATTCCGCCTGCTAATCCACCGAGAATGCGGGTGATCGGCACGCGCGTGCCTCGAATGACGGGCTTACCATGCTGGAGTTCCGGATCAATGATTATCCGCTCGTTCATGGTGTGATCGCTCCTTTATACAAAGGTCTTGGCAGCTTTTCTGCCGATGATAGTTTAGCTGTTTATCTACTCTGATCTCTTTTACAGGATAGACTGAGCCGACTCAAGCTTCTGGATCATGATCAAAGGGTTCCCCGATCATATTTTTCAATCTTGGATTTCAACTCGCTGGTGTAACCCCGGCGTGACTGTCAAAGTCTTCAGCGGATATTCGAATCAACAGGCTCTTGCGAGAACAACGATCGAGTGTGTGCATCTCCCGCTCGACCTCTTGTTTCGTGATAATGGTGAATCGGTGGGGCTTGAAAAATATTGTCACACAGGCCCAAAAATATTGTCGCACGAGCCCATTGATGTTTTCGTTTAACCACCGCTCCTCAGAAGCAGAGGAATGGGCAAAGAACAAGGCAGCCGCCATTCCATGGCGATTCGCGTAGGATCGGCACATGCTTTTCCGGTACCCGACGTGAGCGGATGGGCCTAGGCGGCGAGCAATCCTATGAGAGCTGGCACCTCGGGGGAAAACGTGGCCTTATATCCCCCAAGGACCTTCGCTATAGCCGACAGCGTGTGCCGAATGCGCAAGGTGCAGAGATCTGACACCGTGGCTTTCAGGTTCGTTGCGTGTAGGATCGCATTCGAGTTCCCTGGATCGGGTGCTCGAAAGAGATGGTGCCGAGCCTCCCGCAGCTCGCCCTTCAGACAACCACAAAATTCACGAGAGGTGGCACAAGCTGGCAAGGGCTTGAATAAGCAGAATCTTGCTGCAGCAGAATTTACCAAGGGTCTCGCCCGCGATTGATGAGTGAAGCGTCATGGCCAAAAAGCATGTAAAAATTTGGTACGACGCTGAAGGGGATTATCTCGAAGTAATCTTCGAGCAACGACCGGGCTATTTCCGAGAAACGGAAACTGATCAGGTTATGGAAAAAGTGGATGAGGAGGGCAATGTCTTAGGCTTCTCGGTGCTCAGGGTCAGTACCCTCAAACAGGCTCCCTTGGCCGTAGCGCGGTAATCCGTCATACGGGTAGTAGTATGGCCTATATTGTCGATCGCGTCGTTATCAGCGACGCGTACCGGGAGCCGGATAAGCACTATGAGCTTCTGTCTGGTGGGAGGTCGCGGCGCGTTACATAGGCCGGCCGTCAATGTGTTTTCTCGCTTCTCCCAAGCGTGTCATGGTGGCCGAAAGGCGAGCGCGACATCGCCGGTCATCTCAAAAAAGGAGGAAAACTCGGCGAATTCGCGGGTGCCATCAGCGTCAAGCCGCCGCTGAAATAAGGAAGATTCAATCCCTTTCTATCTTCGCATTGTACTACTCACCTTAGCCAATCCCTTCGTCGGCCAACCGTATTGCCAGCATTGATGTTGCGCAGTATTCTTAGCCTTATCCTCCCGCCCTCATAGAGGTTTTAGCTGCGCAGGTCTCGTCGCTGGGCCTGTGCGCAATTGAAGCAGGTTCTTTGAAATGGCTATTTCCCCTTCTGGGAGCCATGAAGGTTCAATTTGGTTCGCCCCACCCTCACGAGGCCTTTTATGAATTTCACAGCCAATCAACGACAAGCGATTCAGGCGAAAGATTCCAATCTTCAACTCATTGCCTGCGCGGGTTCTGGCAAAACACAGGTTATCGCACAACGCATTGTCGAACTCCTGAAAGCCGGCTGCCGTCCAGCGAATATCGTCGCGTTCACGTTCACCGAAAAGGCGGCAGCCGAATTAAAAGATCGAATCATCGCTTGCTGCCAAACACAATTGGGCTCCATGCAGGGAATGGCGGAAATGTTTGTGGGAACCATTCACGCCTTTTGCCTCGAGCTGTTAAAAACCCATATCCCGCGGTATCTGAAATTTGAGGTGTTGAATGAAGTCCAACAATCGCTCTTTATCGATCGTCATAGTCGGGAAAGCGGATTGACCCAATGCACAGACCTCTCGGGGCGACCGCTCAAGCGCTATCAGGATACGCCTTATTATCTCGAAGCACTGACGATCCTTCGTGAGGCCGACACCGATGAGCAGGTGCTCCAATCATGCTCGATCGTGAACGGCCTCGAGGTCTACCGCAAGCTCCTGGAGCGTTCGTGTTATTTCGATTACTCGGCGATCATGGAAGCGGCGGTCGAGGAATTGACCAACAACGAAGCACTACGGAACCAGTTGGCCGAAAGGATTCGCCATGTCGTCGTGGACGAATACCAAGACGTGAATCCCATCCAAGAAGCCATCATCTGGCTGCTGCACGATATCGGCGCCACACTCTGTGTCGTCGGCGACGACGATCAGACGATTTATCAGTGGCGAGGAAGCGATGTACAACAGATCCTGAGCTTCGCGTCGCGATACCCATCCGTAAAGAAGATTCATCTCGATGAAAATTTCCGCTCCAGCCGCGGTATCGTCGAAACAGCCCGAGCTTTCATCGAGCAGAATTCGACACGCTTGCCCAAACAGATGGTGCCATCCGGGCACCAAACATACGAACCAGGGGACATCGTCGCGCTTTCCTTCGAGGATCCAGATCGAGAAGCGGCTTATATCGCCGAGACCATCCGGGAACTCTATGGTGTGGCCATCCCTGACCCAACAACGGACAATCGCACCGGTGAACGAGGCTTGTCATGGTCGGACATGGCCATCTTACTTCGAAGTGTGAAGGCTAGCGCGACTCCCATTACCCGAGCACTCGACCAGGCCGGCATCCCCTACATCGTGGTCGGCATGAAAGAGCTGTTCGCCACCCGCGAAGCCGAAGCCGCCCGCCAACTCTTTTATTTCATGGCCGATGATGCGGACATCTCGCCCGAGGCACTGAGGCAAACATGGTTGGATGCCGGTCTCGGACTGCGTCGAGAAAACGTTCAGAATGCGGTCGAGCACATGCAGACAATCAAATCCCAGTTGGACAATCCGACCGAACGATTCAGTTTCTATTCGATCCAACGGGTCTTTCAAACGTTTTTGACACTGGCGGAGCTTCGCGAAGAAGCCGTACCGCACGGTCGGGGAGAGATCGTCTTTTACAATCTCGGAAAATTCAGCCAACTTATCTCCGACTTCGAAACCATTTACTACCATTCGAAGCCGAAAGAAAAATATCAATCCTTCGCCAATTTTCTTCGTCACCAAGCCGAAGGCGCGTATCCGGAGGGATGGCAGGATAACCAGTATGCAAATCCGGATGCCGTGAAAATCATGACTGTTCATCAAGCCAAGGGCATGCAATGGCCCGTCGTGTTTCTTCCCTCCCTTCTCAAAAACCGCTTCCCATCCAAACGCCAGGGAGGGCGGTCCGTCTGGCATCTGCTGCCAAAAAAGAGCGTAAAGGAGCAGCAACGCTTCGAAGGCACCCGAGAAGACGAGCGCCGCCTTTTTTATGTGGCCATGACTCGCAGCCAGAAATTCCTACACCTCACATGGGCTTCGGTTTCAGGAAATCGGATGTATCAAAAGAAGTCAGAATTTGTCGACGATCTCTTTGTATCCAAGTACGTCAAACGACGTCGTGCGGATTACACATCGCGCAAGCGTGCCACTCCGACACCGCGAAAGGGTCTCACGAACGTAGCCCTGTCGTTCTCGGATTTGAAATATTTCTTCGAATGCCCATATCAATTCAAACTTCGCATCTTGTACGGCTTCAATGCACCGATCCACGAAGCGCTCGGATACGGTCGATCCCTTCACAACGCGTTGGCCGAAGTTCATGTCGAAGCCATGCGTGGCCAAAGAGCCACCGAAGCCCAAGTGCCACACCTCGTGGATACACACTTGCATATTCCCTATGCCTATCCCGCGCTCAAAGAAAAACTCGAGGCGGCTGCAAGGCGCGTGTTACATGATTACATCCGTGACAATGAACACCTGTTCGACAAAATAGAATTTGCGGAAAAGCAGGTGGAGATCAATCTCGGCGACGGTGTGACCGTTCAAGGCCGGATTGACCTCGTCCGCCGCCTGGACACGAACGAAACCACGATTGTGGATTTGAAATCGAGCGAGCGGGCACAGGCCGAAAATGTCACCGAAACCCAACTACACATCTATGCGCTTGGGTACGAGGAACTCACCGGAAACCGTGCCGACTACGTCGAAATCTACGAACTCGACGAGCGAAAACGAAAACCGAGAGCGGTCGATGACGACTTCATCGACGAGGTGAAAACCAAAGTGCGAGAGGCAGCCACCGCACTGCAACATGGATCGCTTCCACCGATGCCGACACCGAGCAAGTGCAAGACGTGCGATTATCGAGGGCTGTGTTCGGCAGGAGAAGGAGCGGAAGCATGAGCGATCCCATTGCTTCCATGATCGACGCGCTCGATCTGGAAATTGCGGCTGTCCGTAAACAAGGTGGATCGACCCAAATCGAACTCCAACGCGGAGAATATATCGGCCCTGCTGCGGAAGCGTGGCTTTATCGATTCCCGGTTATAGATGAACTGACGCTCCACGATGAGACGCCGATTCGCATCGTCATTGACAAAGAAAACATCACAGGGATCATCGTTTCATTTCGTGATGGAGTTTTGACTGTCGCACTCGACAAAGATCTCGGGCCGACCATTGCTTCAGCCCGCCTGATCGCTGATGATACCTTTCTCCTCGAACGGCTCAAGGAGCGGCTCGAAAAAGTCAAAAATGGCGAAGCGCAATTTTGCCGACAAGCAGCCGACCGTGTGATTGGCCTTTCGCCACCCATCGCCAAAGACGCCGTGCCGCATCGAGCGGTGATAACCGACGGCGCACTGAACGAAGCACAAATCCGGGCGCTCCATCGTTCTCTGGGGAGCAGTACAACGTTTCTCTGGGGACCGCCGGGGACCGGGAAAACCACCACCTTGGCTCGCATCGTCGAAGCACACTATCGCGCCGGACGTTCAGTGCTTCTCGTTTCAAATACGAACATTGCCGTGGATACTGCTCTCGAACGTGTCGCTGAACGATTGGAGCGCGAGCCTGACTTTGACAAAGGACTGGTTCTTCGGCATGGGCCCGTGGTGAAGGAAGAGTTGCGCCAACGTTACGGATCGCAGGTCATTGTAAAAGAGATCGTGGCACGTTTGAGTGCAAGCCTTCAGCAAGAGAAAGTGGAACTCGAACGCGAGCAAGATGCCCTCAAAAAAGAGGAGCAGGAGCTTAGGCCTCCCTTACAGGCGTTCGAACGGCTCGCCTCTGTCCGCGACAAACTCGACCAGCACAAGAAAATTCGCGAAAAGACAATGAACGATATGCTTGCTCGTCGGGCTGACGCCAAGCACTATCGCGCTCAGGCGGAACGAACACGTGCAGATCTTCAGCGAGCCCAAAGTATGGGACGGATACGGCGATTCTTTGCGGGCCTGAACCCTAAAAAGCTTGCTCAGGAACTCGCTTCCGCCGAACAAGCCGCGCAGCGTACACAACAAACTGCGGAAACCCTTTTCCAAAATCTCCAGGCCATTGAAGAGAAGATTCTTTCGCTCGAAGGTGAAGAGGCGAAGTTGACGAAAGCGATTCAAGGGTATCCGCAAGAAAGGGCGATTCGATCCCGGCTGGAAGCAATAGCGCGCCGGTTGCCGCTTATCAGACAGCGGCTATCCGATATCGAGCGAGAATTGTCTGAGATCGAGCAGCAGGTTCTGGCACGTTGCCGAATCCTGGCCACCACAGCCTATCGCACCTATCTCGGGAAAGCGCCTCTGCGATCTTTCGACACCGTCGTTGTCGATGAAGCATCGATGCTCATGCCTCCGCTGGTTTTTTATACGGCAGGACTCGCCACGCAAGCTGTCACGGTGGCCGGCGATTTTCGCCAACTCCCGCCGATCGTCGTCTCGGAAGAACCGTTAGCGGAAGAATGGCTCAGATGCGATGTATTCGAAAAAGCCGATATTCCCAGCCAAATCTCCAAAGGGCAAGTCCCTCCCTACCTTGTCGTCCTCGATACCCAATATCGTATGCGAGAACCCATCTGCGCCGTTATCAACACACTGTTCTATGCCGACCATCCGCTCAAGTCCCATCCGAGCGTGGACAGCCAAGACTTCGCCTTCCCTTTTGGGTCAGCACCGCTGTTCTATATCGATACCTCTTCGTTCAATCCCTGGGCTTCGTTCCGCATGGGCACCTTCTCCCGATACAACCTTTTCCATGCGCTGCTGATCCGGAACATCGTACTGCACCTCGCAGAAATCGGGTTTCTGCCTGTGGCAGGCGAGCCAAACGATGCTGTCGGCGTGGTATCCCCCTATGCCGCTCAAGCGAGGCTGATTCAGGCGGTGCTCGATGAACGCTTAGGAGACCGCGCCATAGGGATTGCCGCCACGGTGCACCGCTTTCAGGGGAACGAGAAGCGGGCCATGCTGTTGGATCTCACCGATTCGCTTGGATCGCCGCTGAGTCGGTTTCTCAAAGCGCGGCGCATCGAAGAGGATGGCGCACGGCTGCTCAATGTGGCGGCCAGTCGCGCACGTCATCACCTCATCGTGATCGCGAATTTTGACTATTTGCGAGGTAAGGGAGCGGAAGATGCGTGTGTGCGTCGGCTCATCGAGCATTTTGCGAAACATGGCGAAGCCCTGGACATTGAAGAGCTGTTGTCGCTCGGGGAACGGGAATGGATCGACGCGCTCCGTAAAATAGTGGCACCCCATTTTGATTTGCCCGAAAAGGGGGCCGGCGTATTCAATGAAGGATCCTTTTATCCTGCATTCAGTCAGGACCTCCTCCGCGCCCGTCAATCGATTATCATACTTTCTCCCTTTGCCAAGGAAACAGGCACTGCGCGCTGGGCGGATGTCCTCCGGGCCGCTCTCGCTCGAGGCGTGCGTGTACGTATCCTGACGCGACCTCCGGGGACCTTCGGTGGCGGAGACGCCAAAGAGGTCATCAGCGCACTTCGGTCCATGGGCATGACAGTCGACCTCCGCGAGCACATGCACGAAAAAATCGCCATCATCGATGAACGCATTCTCTGGCATGGCTCACTGAACATTCTTTCCCATCGGGATACGCAGGAAAGCATGTTACGTTTCGATAGCCCCGCAGCCTGTCAACAGCTTGGACGCTTCCTGACAACCCCCACCTCCAAAAAACAGGAACAACTCGAAAGCCCTCTGGCCGATCAGGAAAATCCTCCCTGCCCGGAATGTGGGAATGCCACGATATGGAAAACTGGGCGGTATGGGATCTGGTTCGAGTGCGAAGAACCGGACTGTGGCGGCAAGGTGAATACTGCGCGAAGAAACAAAGGGCGCAAGCGGCAAGGCCAAATACGCCAAAATCGGAAAACGAAATCGTCCTCTGGCGTGGGGCTACAGGGCTCACCATGTCCCGCGCCCGGCTGCCGAGGAATCCTGTGTCAACGCAAAGGCCGTTTTGGATCGTTTCTCGGTTGTTCCGAGTATCCACGGTGCCGCTATGCCGAAGAAGTGGATTGAGTACAAGGTGAGGAAACAACATGGCCAGAAAAAACACGACACAAAAATCGAAAGCGAAGAACAAGAAGGTCACTCGCTATACCTACGACGAGATCAAGGAGCCGCGCACCCCTGAGACCGGGCACACGCCTTTGCTACCCGAAGACGAGCTGGTCGTCACGCTCCCCATGGACAATGGCTGGAGCAAGGCCATCGAGGTGGGGAAGCTCCCCGAGGGCGACGACCGGCCAGTGGTCGTCGACATGGACCCGGCGGCGGACCCGGTGCTCTTCTGGGCAGGCAAGCGCAACCGGCGCGAGGTGCCGGTGCTGCCGCTCCAGCGCAACGAAATCGTCTCCGAGTCGCGCATCGCGCAGATCATCGAGCGGGCGCGCCGGGCGGCCGAGGAGGAGGCGGGCGCGCCGCGCCAGGGGCACCTCTTCGCCGACCTCGAGAAGGAGCTGCGCGAGGGCGAGCGCAAGCGGCGCGTGGAGTTCTACACCCACGACGAGGGCTGGAAGAACAAGCTCATCTGCGGCGACTCGCTGCACGTGATGGAGTCGCTGCTCCACTACGAGGGCCTGCGCGGCAAGGTGCAGATGATCTACATCGACCCGCCCTACGGCATCAAGTACGACTCGAACTTCCAACAGCGGGTGGACTCGACCAAGAACGACCCCAAGGACCCGGCCGACGACGTGCTCACGATCAAGGCCTTCCGCGACACCTGGGCGCTCGGGATCCACTCGTACCTGTCGTACCTCGAGGAGCGGCTCTACCTGTGCCGGGAGCTGCTGGCGGATCGAGGAAGCATCTTCGTCCAGATTAGTGACACAAACTTCCACCTGGTCCGTCAGCTCATGGACGAAGTATTTGGCGCGTCAAATTTCGTCGCTCCCATCGCTTTTTCGAAGACGGCAAGCCAGTCGAGCGGACTGCTTCCATCGACTGGCGACTTTCTGATGTGGTATGCCAAGGACAAGGGTACCGCCAAGTACTTTCAGCTCTACTTGGACAAGCAGCAAGGCGGGGAGGGAGCCGGCCACTACGATTGGGTCGAGCTTCCGGATGGAACGCGACGACGGCTAACGGCTGAAGAGCGCGACGGCGAGAAGTTCGTGCCACAGGGGAGCCGTCTGTTCACCCCAGACAACATGTGCAGCACAAGAGCTGGCCGAGCGCACGAGAAATGGCCGGTCGTGGTCGACGGGAAGGAATACTGGCCCACCGGGTCTTCAACGTGGAAGACAAACAAGGAGGGGATCGAACGGCTGCGGGCCGCGAAGCGGCTGATCGTCGTTGGAAACACCCTGCGGTACGTCCGATACCTCGACGACTTCTCAGCCTACCCGCTGAGTAACTTCTGGCTTGACACTGGGGTGGCCGGTTTTGCCGGAAGCAAAGACTATGTCGTTTGGACGAACCCCAAGGTCGTCAGCCGTTGTATCGCCATGACGACAGAACCCGGCGATCTCGTTTTCGACCCGACCTGTGGCTCGGGAACCACCGCCTTCTGCGCCGAGAAACTCGGGCGGCGCTGGGTCACGTGCGACACCTCTCGTGTCGCTGTCAACGTCGCGAGAACACGCCTGCTTTCGGCAGTGTTTCCGCACTACGTGACTCACGACGGGCTCGTATCCTCCGGCTTTCGCTATGAAACCATAACGCGTGTGACTATGGGGACATTCACTGGCGACAAAGAGGGGCAAGACATCGAACTCGTCGACCGGCCGGTTGAAGACAAGGACGCCATCCGCGTCTGCGGCCCCTTCGAGGTGATGACCCTCGGCCGCTACTCGGTCGAGGACTGGAAGGGCTACGTCGTCCGCGAGGCCGGCGCCGGTGAGGCGGCGAAGCTCGAGAACTACATCGAGACCATCTGCCGCCTCTACCGCAAGGACGCCGCGATCCAGGGCGCTAGCGGGCTCGTCCACGCCGTGGCCGAGAGCGAGGACGAGAAGATCGCCATCTCGGTCGGGCCGCTCTCGGGGCGCGTCACGGCCAAGCAGATCCACGACGCCGTCCAGGACGCGATGGCCTCGGGCATCCTCGAGGT